>JACZXQ010000067.1 GCA_022571515.1 Gemmatimonadota bacterium | reverse complement strand
TCCGCGAAAACTCCATCCGCGCGGATTCTTGGGGTCTGATTCGTCTCTCACGGTGGGACCGATGTCCTTGACCTGACTCCTGTGGGATGAAGCATCGGGCGAAGGGAACACGTTGTGCCCTGTCTAGTACAGGTGAACATAAATACGATGACGTATAATACACTGGCGTGTTCCGGCCTTGGTCGGCATCTTGGGTTCAACCAGGAGGCCGATGATGCCCCGATCAAGCCCGTACGTCATCACGCTGACGCCGAAGGAACGAAGCACCCTCGAAGCGAGAGCACGCCAATATACGTTATCGTATCGCGACGTGGTGCGCGCCAAGATCGTCCTGCTCGCCACCGAGGGGCTCGAGAACAAGGAGATCGGAGAGCGTCTCGATATACCCCGCCCCGTCGTGAGCAAGTGGCGCAAGCGCTTCTTCCGAGAACGCCTCGCGGGACTCGAGGATCGTTCCCGCAGAGGTCGACCCTCTGCTTTTTCCCCCTCGAGTGGTCGCCGAGGTGAAAGCGCTGGCGTGTGAGCTGCCCGCCAAGCTTGGCCTGCCGCTGTCGCGCTTCAGCCGCTCCGAGCTGCGTCGCTATGTGCTGGCCGCCGGCATTGTGGCCGAGATCAGCGGCGTCACGATCTGGCGATGGCTGCACGAGGATGCGCTGCGCCCCTGGAGCCGCCGGAGCTGGATCTTCCCGCGCGACCCCGAGTTCTCCGTCAAGGCGGGGCGTGTTCTCGACCTCTACCACCGTCGTTGGCAGGGCCGCGCCCTGGCTGAGGACGAGTTCGTCATCAGTGCCGACGAGAAGACGCAGATCCCGATCCGCACCCTTTGTCATCCCATCACGCCACCCGCTCCAGGCCGCCCGATGCGCGTCGAGCACGAGTATCGTCGTCATGGGGTCTGTGCCTACATCGCAGCTTGGGACGTGCACCGTGCCCGACTCTTCGGTGAGGTCGTCAAGAAGATCTCCATCGTCGCCTTCGACGCTCTGGTCGCCCAGGTGATGAGGCAGGAACCCTATCGGTCGGCTCGCCGCGTGTTCTGGATCGTAGATGGCGGCACGATCCACCGAGGGCAGCGCGCCGTGGACCGGCTCCAGGGACAGTTCCACAACCTCACCCTCGTGCATCTGCCTACACACGCCAGTTGGTTGAATCAGATCGAGATCTACTTCTCCATCCTCCAGCGCAAAGCGCTCACTCCGGCCGACTTCTCTTCCCAGGGCGCCGTCGCTACCCGTATCCTCGGCTTCCAGGAACACTATCAGCGGATCGCCCAGCCCTTCGAGTGGAAGTTCACGCGCCGAGATCTCGATCGCCTCGTGGCTCGCTGGGCCGCCTCTGAGCCCGAGGAACTCGCTGTCGCCGCATGAGAATACGTCATCGAACTTCTGAACTGGTGTACTAGTGAAGGGGATCAAGGGCCGTAGCTCACGAGTTCTGCGGGAGGAGTTTCCTTCACTCAAGCGCAGATTGCCCTCACTGTGGACGAACGCGTACTACGTCGGGACCGTGGGTGGAGCGAGTCTCGCCACGGTCCGCGGGTACGTCGAGATGCAAAAGGGCGTGTCGCCGTGCTGAGGGCGACGAAGGTGCGGATCTATCCGACGCCGGAGCAGCAATCTGCACTGGACCGGCAGTTCGGGTCCGTGCGCTTCGTGTGGAACCGTGCGTTGGCGATCATGCGTCACCGCTACCGGGTGCACGGGCAATCGCTGTCCGCGAAGCATGATCTCAAGAAGCTGCTCCCGGTGGCCAAACGGAACCGTCGTTACGCGTGGTTGGCGGAGGCGGACAGCATGGCTCTGCAGCAGTCGCTGCTGAACCTGGATCGGGCGTTCAAGGCGTTTTTTGAAGGTCGGGCGCGCTACCCGAGTTTCAAGGGTCGTCGTGGCCGGCAATCGAGCTACCACCTGACGGGCCGGACGGCGGTCGTAGCAGGCGCGATCGAGATTCCGAAGGTGCCGGGCGCGATCGAGGCCAGGCTGCACCGCGAGGTCACCGGCCTACTGAAATCGATCACGCTGTCGCGGTCCGTGACCGGAAAATACTACGCTGCGTTGCTGTACGACGACGGCGCCCGGGCGCCCGAGCCGGCCGCTGTTGTGATGCCGGAAGCGATCGTCGGCGTCGACGTAGGCCTAACACATCTCATGATCGAGAGCACCGGTCGCAAAACCGAGAACCCACGCCACCTGCGCCGGGCGGCGAAGAACCTGCGCAGAAAGCAGAAAAGCCTCTCACGCAAGAAGAAGGGATCCAAGAACAGGGCGAAGGCCCGCCTGCGAGTCGCGAAGGCACACGAACGTGTCGCCAACGCGCGGGCTGATTTCCAGCATAAGCAGTCCCGACGACTGGTTGACGAAAACCAAGCGATCGTCGTCGAGTCACTGGCAATCAAGAATCTGCTCAAGAACCACTGCCTGGCACGTGCCATCTCGGACGCGGCATGGGGCCTTCTGGTCACGAAGCTGAAATACAAGGCCAAGGCCGCCGGCGTGCATCTCGTCGAGCTCAACCGGTTCGCACCCACGTCGAAGACGTGCTCGCTGTGCGATCACAAGCTCGACGATCTGCCGCTTGCCGTTCGTACCTGGACGTGTCCTAAGTGTGGGTCTGAGCACGACCGGGATCTCAATGCCGCCGCGAATCTCAAGCGGTGGGGGATCCTTGAATTAAGGACGGGTGGTTGGCACGTCCCTGCCTGTGGAGGCCTGCGTAAATCGACCCCAGCGGTTGTTGCGGCTAGTGAAACAGGAAATAGTGCGGCGCAAGCCGCATGAAGCCCCTGCCTTTAGGCATGGGGAGCGATCACTATCGTGTTTACGATCCGAGACACACGCATCCGTGTGATCTCGGCACGAGCCATGAGTCGCCGCGAGCGGAGGATTTATGAGCCAGCGTAAGAAGAAGCCCGTGGTGAAGGAGCGCATGCCCAAGTTCCGTACGGAGGACGAGGAGCGCGACTTTTGGGCTGAGCATGATGTCATCGACTTCTTCGATTGGGAGAAGTCCGTAACGGGTTCCTTCCCTGCGCTCAAGCCGTCGACGCAGACCATATCCCTTCGCTTACCGAAGGCACTCTTGGAGGAGCTCAAGACCCTCGCAAACGAGCGAGATGTTCCCTACCAGAGCCTGCTCAAGGTTTTTCTGGCCGAGCGCGTTGCGCGTGAGCGAGGCCAGGGGCGGAGCAGAGCCAAGGCTGACGCCTAACGCCCGACGAGCGTTGCGCAGCGATCCTTTGTCCCACCTGGCGCTGGATCGGCGGGTCACGCGCCTCGAGGAGGGCCGGAGGAACTGAGCTTTCCGGCTCATGATCGACCTGTGGAATCACCCGATTAGAGGAGCCGCCGCGACCGGTGTGAACGTGTAACGGATCACCCGTTACGCTCACGGCTGTTCTGTCGGATTCTGGCGAACACCTCGTCGCCCGGAATCAACTCGCCTCTTCGCGCCTGCTCCAGGCCCTCCGCGATCTCGCCGCGCAGTTCGTCGAGACGCGCCTCCACCATCCGATCTCGCTCCACGAGCAGGCGGAGTCCCTCTCGGACGACCTCGCTCTGAATTGTCAATTCTCGACATCGACCGGTAGCCAGCGGGGTTGCGGCGGACCTGATCGCCACCTCGTTGAAGGTGGCCGCGGCTCG
The DNA here is from genome assembly GCA_022571515.1 of Gemmatimonadota bacterium. GTDB lineage: Bacteria > Gemmatimonadota > Gemmatimonadetes > Longimicrobiales > Gaopeijiaceae > JACZXQ01. Next base: position 657 of record JACZXQ010000067.1, on the reverse strand, counting down.
TGATCGCCGAGATCATGTTGCGGCCGAACCGTAGATACCGCTTCCCTTCGGTACGCACTCACCCAACGACTCACCGCCTGAGGCGTCACGCCCATTACCTCGGCCAGCCCTAAACAAGCCCCGAGCAGCAGCCCTACGGAAGCGCGAGCTGTGCGCTGAACGCTGCACGCTGGGTGCTGGGCGCTGTTAGCTTGTAAGGCAATGGATTCGCCGCCTAACAGCCGGTTAGGCGGCAGCGCCAGAATCCCATATGCTTCCGGTATCCGAGAGGTGCCCCATGAAGTACAAAGTCGCTTTGATTCCCTCCGAGGAAGGGTATGCCGTGTCGGTCCCAGGCCTCCCAGGATGTTGGTCACAGGGATCGACGGAAGCCGAGGCACTCTCCGATATCCGCGAGGCCATTCGTGAATACCTCCAGGTGGTGGACGAATTGCTGGGCGGGGCCGAGGTCCGCGAAATCGACGTTGCGGTGTACGGTGCCGAAGCTCCCGGGCGTCGATCACCGCGATGCCGTTCGCGCCCTCCAGAAGGCAGGATTCCGCATCGCTCGCGAGGGCAAGCACATCGTCATGGCTGATGGCAATCGTATCCTCACCATCCCGTGGGCCCACCCGGGCAATGCCTTCACCCTGGGCGGGATCGTCCGTGATGCCGGGC
>JACZXQ010000023.1 GCA_022571515.1 Gemmatimonadota bacterium | reverse complement strand
CTCGCCACCGCGCGCGCCGCGAAGTGGATCAGCGTGCGCAGACGCTTCGCCCTCCGCACACCCACTCGCATACGCCTGAAGCCGCGCCTGAAGTTTCGGCCCTCGAAGATCTCACGTAAGCCCCACCTCAGGCTGAGTAACGCCTGGGCCTCACGAGCCGCTTCCCGCACGTGTGCCGGCTGTTCCTCAGCGACAGCCCAGCGTCTGTAGATGAGGCGATTCTCCCGATACGTGACCCGGTACCGGCGCGTGAGGTTGGATCCGTGAACCCGGTAGGCGCTCAAAACTCCCGGACAGGCGAGCACGGCGGTGCGAGCGGAGAGCCGTAGCCAGAGATCGTAGTCGTTGGCGACGCCAAAAGTGACATCGAAGCCCCCTGCCTCGAGGAGGGCCTCGCGCTCGATCACCACGGTCGATAGAGGAATGAAGTTCTCTCGTAGCAGTGCCTGCGTCACATGTCCGGCTCGCTGCGGTACGCGCCGTGCGAACCGGCCTAGCGGCTCCCCGCGGGCCGATACGATGCGGCAGTCCGTGTAGCTCCAGGTGCTCCCGTCAGCAGTCATGCGCCCGAGCTGGCACCCCAGCTTCTCGGGATACCAGAGGTCGTCCGCATCCAGGAACGCCAGATACCTCCCCCTCGCGGCGTCGGTCAGGCGGTTCCTCGCCTCGGCGAGGGGAATGGGATCCGCGCTTCCAAGGACCCTGACGTGAGGAGAGAGGCGGGCGGCAGCTTCACGGCTGTCATCCTTCGAGCCGTTGTCCCAAAATACCAGTTCCCAATCCGTGAAAGTCTGAGCCAGCACGCTACCCAGCGCCTCGAGCAGGTACGGAAGCCCGTCACGGCAAACCATGACAACGCTGACCTGCGGCGACACGTATCAGCCCGGCACGTATCAGGCCCCCGGCGGCACGTCTCGGGCCCCGGGTCGGCCTCTCCACGAGGTCGCGGACTCGATACCATCGAGGAGCGCGTCCACATCGGCTTCGAGATCCGCAATCCGGAGCGCTCCCCACTTGGGCGAATAGCCCGGAGCACGCCCGAGGACGCGGAGGGTCTCGGGAAAGTCACGCACCACGACATTCACCGGCAGCTCGGCAAATGCCCCGCGGGACAGGGTCTGTCGGGGCGCTATCTTCATTCCGCCCCATCGTCAGCTAGCGCATCCAACAAGGCACTCGCCACATCTTGGAGCGCCTTGGCGGCGTCGGAGTCCTCGGCCCCGAGTACGGTCGGCACACCCTCGTCTCCTGCGGTTCGAACCCGCGGGTCCAGGGGCACGCGACCCAGGAAGGGCAGTTTCATCTCCTCCGCGAGGCGCTCGCCGCCGCCTGAGCCGAACACGTCCACCGGCTCTCCACAGTGGGGACATTCGAGGCCGCTCATGTTTTCAACAATGCCGAGCACCCTCGTGTTCACCCGTTCGAACATGCGGATCCCACGGCGCACGTCCCCGAGCGCCACCTCCTGCGGGGTCGTGACCATGACGGCTCCATCGAGGTCGATGTTTTGCACAAGGGAAAGCTGGGCGTCGCCCGTTCCCGGCGGCATGTCCACAATCATGATGTCGAGATCGCCCCAATCCACCTGCTCGATAAACTGCCGCAAGATCCCGCTGATCAATGGCCCGCGCATGATCGCCGGCTGCTCTTTGTCCAGAAGAAAGCCCAAGCTCATGAGGCGCACGCCGTGAGCCTCCAGCGGCTCGATCATCTCCTTGCCCCGCTCGCCCGTGACCTGAGGCCGATCGTCCTGTCCGAACATCAAAGGGATATTCGGACCGTAAATGTCGGCATCCAGCAGGCCGACTCGCTGCCCCCGCGAGGCGAAGGCGGCGGCGAGATTCGCGGCGACCATGGACTTGCCGACACCACCCTTGCCCGAGCTGATGGCGACGATGGACCCGACATTCTTCAACAGACCCGTCTGGGGTGTGGGGGCCGGCACGGAACCAGGTGCCGGCCCTCGCGCCGGCCGGGCCGACGGTGACGCACTCCCCGCCGCCTGTGGAAGCTGGACGTTCACTTTGACCGACGAGACCCCCTCCACCCCTTCGACGACCCTTCTGGCCTCCTTGGCGAGCGAACCCGGGTCACGCGGGCCCGGCGCGAACGAAAACCTCACCACGCCGCCTTCCCCGACTTCCACGTCACGGACCAGGCCACTACTCACTACATCCTGGCCCGCGTCAGGGTGCATGATGGCACTCAGGGCATCGAGGACTGATCGATGCAGCTTATCGTTACTCATTGAGAATCCACTCTCGTTGGCTAAAAGAAAGGCGCCCCTGTGGGGACGCCATCGACGCTGGGTTGCCCTGGGGCGATCTTACACCGCGTCGACCGCGGTCACTTCCGGGACACTGCCCCTCAGGCGGCGTTCGATTCCCTCCTTCAGGGTCATCATCGAGATCGGGCACGCCTCGCACGCGCCCAGAAGCCGGAGTTCGACGATCCCGCTATCCCCGTTGAACGACAGGAACTCGAGGTCTCCACCGTCGGCCTGAAGGGCAGGCCGAATCGACTCCAGCACTTCGAGGATCTTGGTGTTGACGGAATCGGACATGGCCCTGTTTCCCGCGCCTCGACATGGACCGCGACGCGGCCGATCTACCGCATCATGAAGAAGCTATGTTCTTCTTCTGCTCACAGCAATCTAGTCTCAATTATATTGGAAGTACCGAAAGTGTTGCATTCCCACCTGATCTAAAACAGGTTGGGAACATATGTTTCCCCCCTCCTGGCACGCGCTGCCCGCCTGGATGGAGAGGCCACCGAAGCTCTTTGAACGGCTCGCTACGAGAATGACGGAGGACCAGAACCTACACGGCGCCCTCGACGGCGCCTTCGGCGGCCAATCGCCTCATCTTGCTGATTATTGGCAGGTTATTACGCGTCGGCTGTGGCTGGTTCTGTTGATTTTCGGCGTCACAACGGCGTCTGCCATCTGGGCGGTGTCGCGGCAGCGGACTTTCTTCCGATCAAGCCTCTCAATGCAGGTCAACGATCCGCTGAGCCGATCTCGCTCGCTGACCTCGGGTGCCCGGGTCTCGAGGCTCGACATCTTCGTCGACCCCATGAAGTCCGAGATCGAGCTACTGCGCTCTACTCCCATCGCCCTCGATGTCGTCGCGAACCTGGGCCTCCGGTTGAAGCCCAGCGATGCTGAAATGCCCCGTTCGACCTTGTTCACACAGACGTGGGTCGCCGAAGACGCACCCGACGGTCCGCTGGAACTTCGCTACGACGGCGCCGGCCAGACCGCGCAACTCTTTGGTCCCGCGGGGGAACTGCTCGGAACGGCGAGTGTGCGCACCTCTCTGGACGCGGGTTACGTTCGGTTCGTTCCCCAATCCCCGCCCGGGGAAGAGCGGACCTACCGTCTCGATATCGTGCCAGCCAACTGGGTGACGGTCGAAGTGACAGGCGGGCTCGCCGCCGTGCCGCGCCTCGACACCGACATCATCGACGTCACTTACACCACCGCCGACCAGATTCTGGCACCTCAGATTCTGAACCAGGCCGCCGAAGCACTCCGTAACTACGGCGCCGACAAGGTCAAGATCCGAGCGGTGGGCGATGTGGAGTTCATCCGGCAACAGCTCGACAGCGCGCGCACCCAGCTCCGGCGCTCGTTCCGAAGCATCCGGGATTTCAAGGAGAGTCAGGACTTCACCAATCTGACCGTGCAAGAGCAGCAGTTGGTGAACCAAATACAGGCCACGATCACGGCGATCGGACAGCTCGAGGATCGACGGGACGCGCTCGAACAGCTTCGGGGCGACATGGAGAACTCCGGTGTGCTCGAGGTCGACCTGGTCACGTTCCTCGCCATCCTACCGGAGGGCGTGAACCCCCAGATCCGCTCGATGGCCGACCGGATGCAGTCCCGGCAGCAGGAGATGCAGAGGCTCCTGACAGAGGAGCGGCAGACCCGGGAGCATCCGGCGGTTCAAGCCGTCAGCGTGCAGCTCGAGGACATCGAGGGACAGCTCAGGAACGCAGTGATGGCCAACCTGAGTGTCATCGGCGACCAACTCGGCGTCCGCCAGGCAGAACACGAGACCGTTCGCGCGTCGCAGCGACTCTTTCCAGCTCTGGAAAACCGCCTGGAAGAGTTGCAGATGCAGCAGGGCATCGACGCGCAGAACGTACAATTCCTGAGAGCACAGCTCTCGCAGGCCTTGATCACTGCGGCCAGCGCCAGCCCCTACGTGGATGTCGTTAATCCGGCCGTCGGAGCGACGCCCGCCGTGCCCAGGGGGCAATTGAACCTAGTTCTCGGAGCCTTGCTGGGGATCATCCTGGGAATCGGAGCGGCGTTCTTCCTCGAGTACCTGGATCGCACTGTTCGCACGAGCGCAGACGTGGAAACGCTCCTCGGTATTCCGGTGCTTGGCATCATACCGAGGCTGCGCAAGGTGGAGGAGATGGAGACCGGCGAGCGCGAGGGGCTGCCGATGATCGTGGCGCTCGATCCGCTCGATCCCGCGGCCGAGGCATACCGAAACCTGCGCATGAACCTGATGTTTATGAGCACGGAGGAGGAACCGATCCAGACCATCCTCTTCTCCAGCCCCGGTCCGAGCGAAGGAAAGTCCACGACGGCGGTCAACTTCGCAGTGATGCTGGCCCAACAGGGGCAGCGCGTACTTCTGATCGACGCCGACCTTCGACGCCCGGCCCTTCACCTGGTTATGGACGTCCTGCGTGAGCCGGGGCTGACGAACCTCCTGGTCGGGGATGCCGACCCGCGTGAGGCCATCCGCCCCAACGTGCTGCCCAATTTGGACATGCTTCCCAGTGGGCCCTTCCCACCGAACCCCTCCGAGCTGCTGAACTCCAGGAGCATGCAGCGGTTGCTGGAGGAGTTCGGAGGAAAGTACAGCCATATCATCATCGACTCACCTCCTGTGTTGGCGGTCACCGATGCCGCCGTGCTGGGCGCTCATACGGACGGAGTCGTGCTGGTGTTACGGTCGGGCGAAACAGAGCAGCGCGCCGCCGAGCGGGCCGTCGACCAACTCCGCCGCGTGGGTGTCAGGCTCTTTGGAGCGGTGCTCAACGAGGTCTCCACCAGCACCGCGGAAGAGAGCTATTACCTCCAGTATTATTACAGCTATCATCCCAAGACCCAGGGCGGCTGGCAGCGCTTGCGGGAGGGTGTATCCAGGGCGAGATTCTGGTAGATTGCCGGTTCCGCCTACTCAACCAGACCTCTAAATCTCGCGACGCCCCATACCATGAACGGTACCTTTCGAGTTCCTTCGCCCGTCAACGAGCCTGTCCGACCCTACGCGCCGGGTGATCCCGAGCGCGACTCTCTGAAATCCGTACTGAACGAGGTGGCCGCCGCCGAGGTCGAAATCCCCCTCATCATCGGGGGGGAGGAGATTCGCACGGGGACCATGAAGGACGTGATCATGCCGCACCGGCATGGTCACGTGATCGGGCGTTGCCACCGGGCTGGACCCGATGAGATCCAGCGGGCGGTCGCGGCCAGCCAGGAGGCCTTCCGGGAGTGGAGCGCCATGCCATTCGCGGAGCGGGCGGCGATCTTCCTGCGGGCCGCAGACCTCCTGGCAGGTCCATGGCGCGACATCATCAACGCCTCGACCATGCTCGGGCAAAGCAAGACCGTGCATCAGGCCGAGATCGATGCAGCCTGCGAACTGATCGACTTCCTGCGCTTCAACCTCCACTTCGCTGAGCGGATCTACGCCGAGCAGCCCATGTCCAGCGCGGGGATGTGGAATCGGACCGAATACCGTCCGCTGGAGGGCTTCGTCTACGCGGTTTCACCGTTCAACTTCACGTCGATCGGCGGAAACCTCTCGTCCGCGCCGGCCATCATGGGCAACACGGTCGTGTGGAAGCCGTCCTCCACGGCGTTGCTGAGCAGTTACTACCTGATGCGCCTCTTCGAGGCCGCGGGTTTACCGCCCGGTGTCATCAACTTCCTGCCCGGGAATCCGGTCGAGGTCACGGAGGGAATGCTGGGGAGCCCGCACTTCGCGGGCGTCCACTTCACCGGCTCCACCGCGGTGTTCCAGGGTCTCTGGAGGACGGTGGGCGAGCGCATCGGAGACTACCGATCATACCCCCGGCTGGTGGGCGAGACCGGTGGCAAGGACTTCATCATCGCGCACCCATCCGCCGACCCGGCTGGGCTGCGGACCGCGATCGTGCGGGGTTCGTTCGAGTACCAGGGCCAGAAGTGCAGCGCCGCGTCACGGATCTACGTGCCGGCGAGCATCTGGGCCGACATGGAGGCCGGGCTCGTCGAAGAGACACAATCCCTGACCATGGGCGACCCTGCGGACTTCCGCAATTTCATGTGCGCCGTAATCGACAAGAAGGCCTTCGACAAGATCAAGGGGTACATCGACCGGGCCCAGGCCTCGGCCGACGCCGACGTCATCGCCGGTGGCGAATGTGATGATTCGGAGGGTTACTACATCCGGCCGACGATCATTCGGGCTCACAAGCCCGACTACGAGTCCATGCGAGACGAGATCTTCGGGCCGGTGGTGACCATCTACGTCTACCCTGACAACGCATGGGCCGAGACACTCGAACTCGTCGATACCGGGTCGGCATACGCTCTCACCGGCGCCGTGTTCGCGGAGGACCGGAGGGCGGTGGCCGAGGCGTCACATGCGCTTCGGTTCACCGCAGGCAACTTCTACGTGAACGACAAACCCACCGGAGCCGTGGTCGGCCAGCAGCCGTTCGGGGGCGCCAGGGCCAGCGGCACCAACGACAAGGCAGGTTCGGCCCTCAATCTCCTGCGCTGGACATCTCCCCAGAGCATCAAGGAGACCCTCGTGCCAGCCACGGACTACCGCTACCCCTTCATGGGGGCAGAGTAGGCGGGGACGCCTGTTATCGCGGAACGAGCCTCAGGCGGGTGACCGTCCGGGCTTCTGCCGCGGACCGTCCAACCGGCAACAGGAACAGCTCGCCATCCAACCACCGCTCGAGCTGGTCGAATGCGTTCGGGTGTCGCGGATAGCCCGATTGGCCGCCAGGGAGAATGAACCCGCCCGACCCATCTACGTCGGCCATGTCCACCACATGCCGCTGGCTGGCACCCGACGTCATTCGGAACGGAGGCCGCACGCCATTCGCGTGGGCCACGTTCACGGATCCCGAAGAACCCTCCCGCGGAATGTCGCGCCGGCCGAAGCCCAGAAGTGAACCAATCACCGGAATCCGGTCGAGCGGATGATCCAAGCTCAGCCGGTGGGCCTCTCCCCACGTGAGGCCCGCGGAGACCTCGACGGCCTGTCGCGCTGCGGCCGGAGCCAGCGAATCCAGTACCGGATGATGCTGGTCGATCGCGCGCTCGACCGCGCTCTGAGGCGTATAGCCCGAAGGTCCGCCGTAGAGCCACCTGCGCAGCCCCGTGATCATGGCCACCCGCCAGGACATGAATAGCGTCGTGGCCCGGCTGTCCTTGGTCGCTGCGCCGTCCCAAGCCTCGAGGGAGGCGGCCTCCTCCTCGAAGCCCACCTCCCTGAATATCCCCGCGGCGTAGCCCTTGTACCGCAGCGCGAACGCGCTCGTGACGTCCATCTGCATTACGGCCAGGGTGCCGGCGTCGTGCAGCGGCTGGCCCTCGATCAACTCCTCGATACGCATCGCTCGATAGGGAGGCTCCCACGTCCCGTCCGTGACGAGCAGATCGCTGCCCTCCCGGCTCTGCCGATTGTTGGCCGTCACGACGTAACCCCGCTCCGGGTCGACCACATGGGGATGCTCCTCGAACGGCAGGACCCCGACCCAGTCGTGCTCGCCGGTCCACCCGGGCACCGGCAACAGGGGCGGGCGCCCACTGCGGCGAAGCGGTACCTGCCCCGCCATCCAGTAACCGAACGTGCCCGCGGTGTCGGCGAAGACGACGTTTTGATGGGGGTTGGTGAACAACCGCACGGCATCGATGAACTCCGCCGCCGATCCGGCCATGTTCATCGCCCGCAGCGCGAGGGAGGTAGTCGAGACATCGTGGGCAACCCAGCGGAGTGACAGCAGCTGATCACCCGCCCGGCTCTCGACCGGAGTCATGATGGGCCCATGCCGGGTCTCACGCACTTCGAGGATCACCGGCTCGGCCCGACCCCGGACCACGATGGTCTCCTCCCGCACCTCGAACGGACGCGAGCCCTCGGGCGTCAGGTATCGCGTCGGATCGGAGGGGTCCACCCTTTCGATGAAGAAGTCGGCATCGTCGACAACCGCATTGCTGAAGCCCCACGCCACGGCCGCAGAATGCCCGGCGATAACGAACGGGCTGCCTGGGAGAGTCATTCCCACAACGTCGAGCCCCGGGGCGTGCAGCCCCGCGAGGTACCAGATGGTCGGGGCGTTGAGCCTCAGGTGCATGTCGTTGGCCACCAACGGCTTACCGGACCGGCTACGGGAGCCACCCACCACCCAGGAATTAGACGCCTTCACCACGTTGACGGACTCGAGGAACGGGAGAGCCTCATCAGGGATCGCGGCCGAGGCGAGCAACTCGAGAGACAGTCCGACGGATGGCTCGACCGACCTGGCCAGAGTGCCCGGATCGTGAGCCGGCGCCCCCGACACCCGCATCACGGACCCTACAGTCTCGCCTTCGTGGAGGATCGTCGTGCCCCACTCCGGATAGTCCGGCCGCACCAGGGCGAAGGCCTCGTCGTCCAGGGCCACCCTCGCGGCGGCGACGCTCAGCGAGATCCCATACTCGGTCAGATCCCAGGCCATGATCTTCTCCATCGCAAGCACGTCGGCCACCGTCCACGGTTCCGGCCGTGTGCGCAGCACCACGAACTCGGGGGGCAGTGATCCACCGAGATCTTCGATCACCGTGTTCACGCCACGCACGTACGCTTCGACCATCGCCAACGACTCATCGTCGAGTGCCTCCACACTCCGTTCGGCCGCCCGGGCGATACCCAGGGTGCGCAGGAACCGGTCGGAGGAAAGCGTCGCTTCGCCAAAAACCTCGCTGAGGCGACCGGTCGCCACGCGGCGAAACATCTCGATCTGCCAGAGGCGGTCGGAGGCGTGCACGAAGCCCTGTGCGAAGACCGCGTCCTCCACGGACTCAGCCCATATGTGCGGCACCCCCAGGCTGTCGCGAAGCACGTCGACCGGGCCGCTGAGACCGTCGACGGCCAAGGTGCCGCTCCGATGTGCCGGACCCCTGACCAGGAAGAACGTCCAAAGGATCAACGCAAATCCCAGCCACACGACGGCCGAGGCCGCCCTGAACAGAACCCGCTTCAACGTTGCGACTCCCACAATGCCCGGTCGAAATCCGCCGTGAGATCATCGACGTCTTCGAGACCCACCGAAATCCGCAAGAACCCGTCGGGAATGCCCATGGCTTCACGTTCCTCGAGCGCCTGATGCCGGTGTGATGTGAAGCGGGGCTGGGAGATCAGCGTTTCCACCCCCCCCAAGCTCGGCGCGATGAGCGCCAACGTAACGGCCTTCGCAAAGGCATCCGCCGCCTCACCTCCGCCCTTCAGGACCACGGACAGCATGCCGCCGTAGCCGTCGAGCAACTCACTCGCGAGGGCATGGTCGGGATGGCCCTCCAGGCCCGGATAGATCGTGGCCTCCACCTCGGGCCGCTCAGCGAACCACCGTGCCAAGGCCAACGCGTTCTGGTTGTGGCGGGCCATGCGCACCACAAGCGTGCGCAGGCCGCGGTCCAGGAGCCAGGCCATGTGCGGGTCGGGCGACGGGCCGTAAAGCTTCATGAGGTCTCGGACCCCACCGACCACCTCGTGAGAGCCTGAGATCACACCACCGATCAGGTCCGTGTGGCCGCCCAGATACTTCGTGGCGCTGTGGATCACCGCGTGCGCGCCGAGTTCGGCCATGCGCACGTTCACGGGCGAAGCGAACGTGGCATCCACCGCGAAGAGCAGGCCGTGCTCGTCGGCCAGAGCCGCAGGCACACGCGGATCGAACAGCCGCAGCGCGGGGTTCGTGGGCACCTCCAGGTAGAGCACGCGGGTGCGCTTACGGAGAGCCGCCCTCCACTCGGCCTCGTCCCCAGGTTCTACGAAGGTCACCTCGATCCCGCGCCTTGGCAGTTCGTGCGTGAACAGCTCTTGGGTCGCGCCGTACAGATGGCATGAAGCCACGATGTGATCGCCCGCCTCCGCCTCCGACAAGACCGTGAGCGCGATCGCGGCCATCCCGCTGCTCAACAGGAGTGAGGCTTCCGTCCCTTCGAGGGCCGCCATCTTCGCGGCCAACTGCTCCTGATTGGGGTTGTTGCCGTAGCGGGTGTACCGAAGAGCGCCGGATTCATCCCCCTCCCCCCCGTAAAACGTCGAGCTCATCACCGCCGGGGGCACGACGGGCGCGCCGGGCTCCGGCGGCGGGTTTCCGGCATGTATGGCGCGCGTGGAGAGTCCTAATTTCTTGTCGTTCTCAGACATGCCGGTTATTCCTTAGGTGTCTGATGAGGGCGCTGGGAGATCACGTACAAGCGCGCTCAAAGCATAGTAGCCATCGGGATCGGCATGCCGGAGGACTACGCGCCTCTCCACCAACTCGGCCAGCGCGAGCCATTCGGCTTCCCCGGGAAACATCTCCACCACGTGATCGGCTCTGACGTGTCCTGCCTCCTCGAGGATCTCCCACGTGGACTCCTCTATCTCCGTCCGAGTGCCGATCAACTCGAAGCTGGCGCCATCCAACTGGACCACGGCCAGCAGGTTGTGGTGCTCCAGCACGGTCGTGATGGGACCACGATGCTGGTCCCCCAGCCCTCTGAGAACGAAGTAGGCATCACCAGGGCGGTCCTCCTCGAGGAATCGAAGCAGCAGCTTGGCCACGACTTCGTCGGCACACGAGAAGTCCAGCACCGTGACCTCGGAGAGGTCGATGAGCGACAGAGCGGGCCTCGAAATTTCGGCGAGTTGTGTCTCGATGGCGAGCCGGACCGCCCTACCCGTAGGCCGGGTTACGAGATGGGAATACAGGGTGGCTACCGACCGCTGCAGCACGCCGCCGACGTCGATGGGCACCGGGTCTATGCCGAGCTCACGCATCATTGGTGGCGTGCTCCGGGATGATGATGTTGATCTGAGAACCGGGGAAGGCGGTCAGGCCCTCTGTGAGTGGCGGCACGTCCTCCCATTCCGGGACGTCGGCGATTCGTGCGGTCCCGCTACGGATCGAAATAAGCCCTCCCCACCGCCGAACCTGTTTGCGGATTTGCTGGATCCCCTGCCCTCTTCCAGAATCTGGAAATCTCGTAAGTCCATGAATGAACGCAGCTTCCAGGGCTGTGGCGTCCCCCCACCGGTCGCCGAACCTGGCGGAGTGTTCGTCAGAGAGCGAACCCTGAAACCCACGCCCCATGTCGGCAACCGAGATCACGACGACCTGACGCCCGAGGCGCTGGGTCCAGTTGTAGGATTGGGCGGCAACCCAACCAGGCGCCTCGGCATGCTCGAGTATGTTCTGGCAGACTTCACTGAGGATCACGCTGAATTGAACGACGGCGGTGGGCGGATAGTTGAGCCTCCGTGTCAGGATGGCGCCCGCACGTTTCTGGACTCGGTCCACCACTTCGTGGACGTCGCTGTTCTCCGTTATGGGTGTGATCTCGAGGAGCACGTCCGAGGGCCCCTCCGACCTCTGGGGGGGGCGTCCCACAACCTCGAACACATTCTCAGCGGCGCGAAAAAAGCCCATGCGCGCCATGTACCCGGCCACCTCCGACTGCTCGGGAAACTCGAGGCGAGCGGGCGCCCCCTTCCGCGATCGCGCCAAGCTACCCGCCGCGAGCAGGTTGACCATCCCATTGGGATCGACGAAGCGAACGTGGCGGCCGTCGAAAAGCACGTTCCCGTCTGGCGTCGCGGCCACTTCGTCGAAGACCCGCTCGTAGGTCTTGAAGTCGAGGGAGGCCGGGAGAACGACGATCTTCACCGCTTTCCTCCCTCGGTGGAAAGTCTTCCGACAAGGTGACGGTGGAGCCCCTCGGCACCCCGGTGCTCCACGTTCCTCGCCGCCATGTGATTCGCCCTTGCCAGGGCCACCTCCAGCGCGTCGCCACCGATGAGTCGGGCGAGGAAGGTAGCCCCCCACACGTCACCACAGCCAGTGGGGTCTCCCGAAACCCGGCCGCCCTCGACCGGAACCATGCCACTGCGGGCCGTACCTGGCGTTGCGACACGCCGCCTCGTCTTGGGCCAGGTCGCCGGATCGGCATGGAACCCGGCGCCAGCCACGTAGGCGGCGCCCCGCTCACCGAGCGTGACCGTGATCAACTTGAGCTCCGGCCCAACGACATTGGAGGCCAGCTCCCAGGGGTCTCCGGTCGCGCGGCCGAGCAACTCGAATTCCTCTTCGTTCATTTGCACGGCGTCGAAACACCTCAGCCAGTCGCCCCAAGAAGGAAGCACCTGGGGAATGCGCATGCCGTGCGCGCCCACGCCGAGGAAGAGCGAGTGTAGATCGCCGTACGTCGGCCCGTCATAGCCCGCGCGTAGCGAGCGAGCCGTATCCAGGTCCATCTCGAAGCCCGAGATGAAGTTCACATAAACCGCGTCACACTCCCGCACCAAGGGCGCCAACTCGACCCAAGCCCAGGGTGGCACGCCACCCTCCAGCTTCTCCGTGCGCCGTGCTTCTCCCTCGTAGCGGATCTCGACCCGGTTGTTCGGGGTGGGCACGGTCACCACACCGCTCCCGACCCGGACACGCGGTAGGGAATGCAGAAAGCGCAGAGCCTCTTCGGCCAGGTCGGAGCCGACCTTGAGAAGGGGAACGATCTCCCACTCCGGAGGAAGCGAGGCCTCGAGAGCGCTCAGCCCGTAGCAAATCCCTCCCCACTCGTGGGCGGGGTGCTCGCGGACGTCACGGTTGTGGATCGTGTCCCACACCATCGTGCCCACCACTCCGAGTCGCTTCGACGGGATCGTAGGCACGGGAGGGTCGGCGGCGGTCAGGAGTCGCCGAGTTGCAGGACGGCCATGAAGGCCTCCTGTGGAATCTCGACTGATCCGACCTGCTTCATCCTCTTCTTCCCTTCCTTCTGCTTCTCCAGGAGCTTGCGCTTGCGCGTGATGTCTCCGCCGTAGCACTTGCCGGTGACGTTCTTGCGGAACGCCTTGACGTTGGTCCTGGCGATCACCTGTGTGCCAATCGTTGCCTGGAGCGATACGGCGAACTGCTGGCGAGGGATGAGCTTCTTGAGCCGGCGGACGAGGTCGCGGCCGTAGTCGTACGATTTTTCCCTGTGGATGATGATGCTGAAGGCATCCACAGGGTCTCCGTTCACCAGGACATCCAACTTCACCAGATCGTCTACGCGGTAGTCGAGCAGTTCGTAGTCGAGCGCCGCGTACCCTCGCGTACCGCCCTTGAGCCGGTCGTAGAAGTCGAGAACGATCTCGGCCAGCGGAAGCTCGAACTCCAGCTCCACACGCTCCGTATCGAGGTACTGCATCCCCAAGAAAACACCCCGCCGGTCGTGACACAGCTTTTGCACATTCCCGATGTACTCGGACGGACAGAGGATCCTCGCCTTCACGATGGGCTCCGATATCGACTCGATACGGCTTCGGTCAGGTAGCGCCGCGGGACTCTCCACGGCAAGCTCAGACCCATCCGTGAGGAGGACTTTGTACTCCACATTCGGCACCGTCGTGATCAGATCGACGCCGAACTCCCGATCGAGCCGCTCCTGCACGATCTCCATATGGAGCAGCCCGAGGAAACCACATCGGAAACCGAATCCGAGCGCCACGGACGTTTCCGGCACGTAGTGGAGGCTGGCATCGTTGAGCTTCAGCTTGTCGAGCGCATCCTTGAAAGCCTCGTAGTCGTCGGTGTCGGTGGGGTAGAGTCCCGCAAACACCATCGGGTGGACTTCCTGGTATCCGTCGAGGAGATCTTCCGCCCGGTTGGCTGCATCCAACACCGTGTCGCCCACCCTCGTATGAGAAACGGCCTTGATAGCGGCGGCGACATAACCGACCTCGCCCGGCAACAGCTCGGGCTGGGGCACTCTGCCCAGCCTCAGGAAGCCTACCTCCGTGACCTCGTACCGGTCGGTGACGGCACCAAACGTGATCTCCATGCCGGGCCTGACCGCACCGTCCACCACACGAATGCTCGGGATGGCGCCCTGGTACTGGTCATAGAAGGAATCGAAGATCAGGGCGCGCAACGGGGCGGACGGATCGCCCTCCGGCGGAGGGACTCGATCGACGACCGCCTCCAGGATCGGCTCGATACCAACACCCTCCTTGGCGCTGGACAGCAGGATCGAGTCCGGCTCCACGCCCAGCAGGTCGGCGAGCTCCTCCTGCCGCCGCGCGGGTTCGGCGCCCGGCAGATCGATCTTGTTGATGACCGGGATGATCTCGAGGTCCGCGTCCAGCGCGAGGAAGAGATTGGAGAGGGTCTGGGCCTGTACCCCCTGGGAGGCGTCTACCACCAGAACAGCCCCCTCGCAGGCCGCCAGCGAGCGTGACACCTCGTAGGTGAAGTCCACGTGACCCGGCGTGTCGATCAAGTTGAACACGTACTCAGCGCCTCCGGGGGCCACATACACCATGCGCACGGCGTGGAGCTTGATCGTGATGCCCCTTTCCCGCTCCAACACGTTGGTGTCCAGCACCTGCTCCCGCATCTCGCGTTGATCCAGCGTATGCGTCGCCTCGAGAAGCCGATCGGCAAGCGTCGACTTCCCGTGATCGATGTGGGCGATGATACAGAAGTTGCGGATGTGATCGAGGAGCACGCGGCACTCGTTGTTCGATGACGACGGCCTAAGATCTACGAACCAGGAAGATAACGAGCCTGAGCGGCACAGGGGACCTCGATCGACGCGAGTCCTTCGGGGCTCCCTTCGTCGGGACCGGGCGTCCTACCCGGAGCCCCCGCGGGGTGGCCTCTTCACGGGCTTCCGAGCGGACCGCGATGTCGATGAGGATGCGCGGGAAGGCGGCTTGCTGGTCGGAGGGCGCCTGGGCGTACTCCCGGCTCGGGGCCCGGTAGGCCTCGTGGGGGGACGTACCCTGGCCTTCGCCTTTGGAGGGGTTCTTGCGGGTGGACGTGTGGTGCGGGCCGGCATCCGTCTGCCGGTCGCCGCTGGAGTGGTGCGTCTGGTCTGTGGCCGAGAACCGGTGACAGGCGGGCGCACGCGGGTTGTCGGACGGGGTGAAGCTCCCGGGCTCGGAGTCGAGCGCCGCGGGGCGATGAGGGGCGGCGTGTCGGTAGGGCGACCCGTGCCGCGCCGTGGACGGGCTGTTCGGTGGGTCGCGGGGGTAGCCCGGGCGAGATCCCGCTCGACCGACGGGCGCGCTCGTGCGCGCCTGGGATGCCGACGGCGGTGTTCTACCGGGCGTCGCCCGCCTCCTGATGTCCGGCGTTCCGACCTCTCCGGCGGCGCGCTCCTTGAACTGGTAGCGCGGCACGCCGGGCGCAATGGGCCTGGAGTAGACCACCCTGTTCCCACGGTAACGGTAGGACGGGTAGTAGTACGGGTCGTCGTATATCACGACCCGGAAGCTCGTGCAGGAATAGGCGTATGGGTTCCACACCGTGTACGGACGGAAACCGTGACACTCGTAGCAGAGAAAGCGCGGGTACGACTGCCGTTGGTCTACGTGATACGTCGCGAAGTCCAAGGCGTAGTCCGCATACTCCCAGTCGGGGATCAGATGGGCCACGAGATCGTCTACCGCCACGTAGGGATCGGTGTAGACCTGCCGACTTACCAGAGACATGTCCCAACCACCGTCGAAGCGGGAGTACCGAAGCGCACTGAAGTCGAACGGTTCCCGCGATGTAACGATGAAGAAGTATCCGATGCCGGGCCGGTCTTCGACATGCCACGCCGGCGAATTGGGAAAGATCAGCTGATAGTCGCGGCCTCCACGCACATAGTGGTTCTCGTCTGGCGAGCGCGGAAAAAGGAGGCGCGTCGTCCCATCCGTGTCGATGTTGAGGATCGCGACGAAGGCGTCCGCGGTGGATCGGTAGTAGACGCGCACCCGCTCGCCACGCCGGAGGACGGGCTCGTCGCCGCGGTCGAGCCAGACACGGGCCTCGAGCTGATCATCTTGGGTCTGTGGAACGGCGCCCACGGGGAAGGGAGCCGCGCCGATCAATGCTCCAACAGTCAGCGCAATGCTGATGCTTCCTCCCGCGGCGACCATGATCTCCTCCCGGGTGTACGACTCCCCATGCACCATGAAAGCAGATCCCGTGCCAACCTGTTTGACCGGGCGACTCCGCATGGCTGTAGGGATTTCACAGGTAACGGTATTGCCAAGCGTCCCAAAAAGTGGACGGGACGGCGGAACCCTATGGACATCCTGGCCATGATTGCTGGTCTTGGCCGGTGGACCTAGCTTCGGTGTCACCCATGAGCGAACTAGCGTATCCCGCGTCCCCCCGGGGCCGGCCCGATCTGATGGACCCGGCGACCCTCTCGCAGTTGGGCGGCGTCGAGTTGATCGCTCGCCAAGTGGTGGAGGGCTTCATCATGGGCCTTCACCGCTCACCGCACCGCGGGTTCTCGGCCGAGTTCGCCGAGTTACGCGCATACCAACCGGGCGACGACCTCCGCTATATCGACTGGCGCATGTGGGCGCGTTCGGACCGCTTTTACGTCAAGCAGTTCGAGGAAGAGACCAACCTCAGGGCCTACCTGCTCGTGGACGTGAGCGCCTCGATGGGCTGGAGTTCGGATCCCGAAACGCTCCCGACCAAGTTTTGGTACGCGAAGCACCTCGCGGCCTCCCTGGCCCTCATCCTGCTTCGGCAGGGCGACTCGGTCGGCCTCGCTGCGTTCCACGATGAGATCGTCGCCCGCGTCGCGCCGAGAGGCGGCCAGTTGCACTGGTACGAACTTCTGCGCCACCTCACGCATCTGGCGCCCGGGGGAGGCACGTCGGCCCACACGGCACTGAAAGAGGTCGCCGTGCGACTGAGGAGGCGGGGGCTGGTCGTGCTTCTATCCGACCTTCTCGTGGACCCGGACACCACCCTCACCGCCCTGCGCTTCCTGCGGCACCGAGGCCACGAAGTCCTCGTGCTGCACCTGATAGACCCGGGCGAGCGCGAGCTACCACACACGGGGGATGCACGCTTCTTCGATCCCGAGACAGGTGACGAGTTGAGCGTAAGCGTGGCCGACGTACGGGCGGCCTACCGGGGGGCCGTGGTCGATGCCCTCAACGAGTGGGAGCGCAGCCTCAAGCCCCACGGGATCGACTACGTCGTGGTGGGCACCGACACCCCCCTGTCGCGGGCACTCAAAGCCTACCTGCACAAACGCGAGCGCCTGGGCTGATGGGCCTGCTCAATCCGCTTCTGCTACTCGCCGGAGCCGCGGTCGCTGTGCCGCTGATCCTGCACCTGTTCCACCGCCACGATACGAGGCGCGTGGCCTTTCCGGCACTGCGCTACCTGCAGCGCACCGAGAAGGAACACGCTCGCACGATCCGTTTTCGGCAGATCCTTCTCCTGGTTCTGAGGATCACGGCGATCCTGTTGCTCGCTTTGGCTGCGGCCCGGCCGTTCATCGGTGGGGGTGTAGGCATCCACGACCCTACGGCGCTGGTCATCATCCTGGACAACTCGATGAGCTCGGGGCGGGTTGTGGGTCAGGGCCGCACGCTCGACCAACTCAAGGGCATCGCCCGCAGAAGCGTGGCCCGTGCCAGCAGCGAGGACAGAGTGTGGCTGCTTCGAGCCGGGGAGCCGTGGAGCGTCGCGCTCACCGGCTCCCTCGACGACGTCGGCCGGTGGATTGAGGAGACCGTGGTGAGTGGGGGTCGGGGGGACCTGCTCCAGAGCATCGAGCGCGCAGCGGCTCTGGTCTCCGGCGCGGGTCTTCGGGCCGCCGAGATCCACGTTGTCTCCGACCTTCAGCGTACGGCGTTCCTTGGCGGCGCCGTAAGAGCTGATCTTGGGGCGATCACGCTGGTCGTGTACGACGGCACGGACGCCGACCCCGTGAACCGCTACCTCGACGGACTTCTGATTGGCGGGGGCCTGCCGCCATTGGCCAACCAGCGCTCCCAAATCACGGTGCGGGTGTCTGGCGGCTCCGACTCACTCGCCCCCATACGCCTCGTGGTCGAGAACCGGATCCGAGGAGCGGCGATTGCTCCGGAAGGAAGCCACACACTCCTGCCGCTGGGTCCGTTCGCCGCAGGGCCAGTGAGCGGATACGTAGAAACCGACCCGGACGACCTCAGCATGGACGACCGGCAATACTTCTCCCTGACCGTGCTGCCGCCACCGGGTGTCTGGGCCGACACGTCCCAGTCGTTCTTCCTGTCCCGGGCTCTGCCGGTGCTCGAGAGCGCAGGCCGATTGCGGCCTGCGTCCCTCACCGAGGCGGACGTCCTGCTGGCCATCGGAGGTGCGGGGCTGGAGAGCCGCCGGCCCGGGGCGGCCGCCATCGTCGTCCCCTACCGAGACGTGACCCTGCTGCCGGCCCTGAACCGCCGCCTGGCCTCCAGCGGAATCTCATGGCGCTTCGAGCCTGTCGAGGTCCGGGGCGAGACGCCCTTGGGCGCCTCGAGCGTGCCAATCTCCCTGGACGGAGTGCGGGTGTTCGAGCACTACCGCATGGTTCCCCGTGGTACCGGCGGCGCCGATGGCGCCGAGGCCGAGGCCGAGGTGGTCGTGCGCCTGGCGACCGGAGAACCTTGGCTGGTGCGGGGAACGAGTGACCGGGGACCGTTCTTCCTGGTGGCCTCTCCGCTCGAACCGGAGGCGACAAACCTCCCGATCACGGCATCGCTGCTCCCGCTACTCGAATGGATGCTGAGCGGATGGGCAGGTGACGGAGCCTCGGTTCCCTTCCTGATCGCTGGCGAACCGATACCTCTTCCGGAGGGCGCGACGGGAGTGCAGGACCCCGAAGGAACTCTGCATCCCGTGGATGGTACGGGCGTCCTTCGAGAAACTCGCCTACCCGGCATTTACACCGTCTATCGAGAGGACACCCCGATCGCTTACGTGGCACTGAACACCCCCAGCGAGGAGTCGCTGCTCGAACGCATCGAGGCTCGTGAACTGCGGGCGCTGGTGGATGCCCCGCTCTCCATGGTGGAGGACAGCACCCGCTGGACACGCTCGGTGTTCGCCAGCGGGCAGGGACCTGAAATATGGTGGCAAGTCCTCATCATGGCCCTGGGAGTTCTCGTTGTGGAAAGCCTGGTGGCCGCGACCGGCCCTGTGCGGGCGCGCGGAAGCTCGATGACGCCCGCGCCGGCACACGGGGGCCGAGCGTCCAGCTAGTGAACTCACTCCCCCACCCCGTGTTGGAGGCCATGGCCTCCTGCCCGGCGTTTCAAGGCTTGGAGGGCTCCCTCCCGGGCATCGGTGAAGCGCGCCGTATCGGGGGCGCTATGGGCTCAACGCCCGCCGCCATCCTGGCCACCCTGCATGAGCGTCATCCCGACCGCCTCTTCGTGGCCGTCGCGCATGATCCCCAGGCCGCCGCTGCTATCGAAACGGACCTGGACGTGTTGATCGGCCCAGGCGTCTCCCACCTGTATCCGCAACGCGAGGCTCTTCCATACGAATCCACGGAGACGCACCTGGAGATCGGCGGCCTCCGGGTGGAGGCGGTCGAGGCGCTCTTCAGCGGTAGAGCCCGTTTGTTGGTCACGACGCTGCGGGCTCTTCAGGAACGGGCGCCCTTACCCGAGGGCCTCGTTGAGCTTCGCATCACACTCCAGATTGGAGAGGAGGTCGGCTTCCAGTGGCTGATCGACTCATTGGAGGCGCGCGGCTTCAAGCGCGCGGCGATGGTCGAGGAGGTGGGCCAGTTCGCCGTTCGCGGTGGACTGCTGGATGTCTTTTCGTTCGGCTCTCCCGAGCCGATGCGGATCGAGTTCTGGGGAGACGAAGTCGCCTCGATCCGCTTCTTCGACATCCTGGACCAGCGCTCCACCGAACCGCAGGACAGTGCGCACATCCTGCCTGTCAATTTCCAATCGTCCCCTGGTGACGGACAAACCCTTCCCCGGTCGCTGCTCGAGCTGGTGCCCCGCGAGACCATCGTCTTCGTGGTGGGCGCGGCGGAGTGGCAGGCTGAGCTGGAGCGCACCTGGTCACAGGTCCGCGCGCTCCATCGCGAACGAGTCGAGGAAGGCTCGACGCCAGTCCCGCCCAGCGACCTGTTCCTCGAGCCCCAGCAGGCCCTCGCCGCCCTCACGAGTTTTCCACGTATCGAGGCGGTCGCGGAGTCCGTCGGCGACGAGGTCCTGCACACGGCGCCGCCCCCACCCGTGGACCGGGACATGTCGCGCCTCAAGATCCATCTACGCGAGGGTTCGGCCACGGGGCACCGAACCCTGATCCTCTGCGACAACCAGGGGCAGTGCGACCGCCTGGAAGAGATCCTGGGCGGCGTGGAGTCGATCCCCCCGGAATGCCATATCATGGTCGGCTCCCTTGGGGGGGGATTCGTGCTGGAGCGCTCGTCTCCCCCACTACGCGTGTTCACGGACCATGAGGTGTTCCGTCGCACACGCCGCTTGCGGCGCGCTCGCAGGTTCCGTGGCGCGGTCGCACTCGAGAGCATCTCGCAACTCACTCCGGGTGACTTCGTAGTTCACATGGAGCACGGAATCGGTGTATTCAAGGGACTCGAGCACGCCCAAGTAGCCGGATCGGAGCTCGAAGCCATGGTGATCGAATACGCCGGCGAAGAGATCCTGCGTGTACCCGTCTACCGCCTCGACCTCGTAGAGCGGTGGGTTGGAGAGACAGACGACTCGAAGGCTCCTGCGGTCCACCGCATCGGAGGCAAGCGCTGGAAGACGCTCAAGCGGAAGACCCAAGCGGCCATTGAGCACATGACCGCTGAACTCCTCCAGCTCTACGCATTGCGCAAGACCGTCGTGGGGTTCGCCTTCTCTCCCGACGGAACGTGGCAGAAAGAGATGGAGTCCTCTTTCCTCTACGAGGACACCCCCGATCAGCGCAAAGCGATGGCTGATGTCAAACGCGACATGGAGTCGTCTGGGCCCATGGACAGGCTGATATGCGGAGACGTGGGGTACGGCAAGACCGAAATCGCGATACGGGCGGCGTTCAAGGCCGTTCAGGACTCCAAGCAGGTCGCGGTGCTCGCCCCCACTACCGTGCTCGTGGAGCAGCACCGGCACACCTTCGAGGAGCGCCTGGCGGATTATCCCGTCAAGATCGGAGCCCTCAGCCGCTTCAGGTCCGCGAGGGAACAAAAAACCCTGCTCGCGGGCCTCGAGGACGGGACAGTCGATGTCGTAGTGGGAACGCACCGGCTGCTCTCGGAGGATGTGACGTTCAAGGATCTCGGCCTCCTGATCATCGACGAAGAGCAGCGCTTCGGCGTGAAGGACAAGGAGCGCCTGAAGCAGCTTCGAATGTCGGTCGACGTGCTCACGCTCACGGCCACGCCCATCCCGCGTACGCTGCACCTGTCGCTCAGCGGCCTCAGAGACCTGTCGCTCATCCAGACGCCGCCACGCGACCGGCAGCCCATCATCACCCACGTCGTGCCCTGGTCCGACCAGATTCTTTCGGAGGCGCTGCAGAGGGAGTTGGACCGCGGCGGCCAGACCTTCCTGTTACACAACCGGATCGAGACCATCGAGAGCGCAGCCGAACAGGCCCGCGCCCTGGCGCCCGAAGCCTCCGTCGCGATCGCCCACGGGCAGATGACGCCCAAGGAGCTCGACACGGTGATGCGGGACTTCGTCGACGGAGAGGTGGACGTGCTCGTGTGCTCCTCGATCATCGAAAACGGGCTCGACGTTCCCAACGCCAACACCATGATCGTCAACCAGGCTGATCGGTTCGGCCTGTCACAGTTGTACCAGATTCGGGGTCGGGTCGGACGAAGCAACCGGCGGGCGTACTGCTACCTCGTTGTTCCCGACCAATTGAGCGACGAGGCCGACAAGCGCCTCCGCGTGCTCGAGCACTACACGGAACTAGGAAGCGGGTATGCCGTGGCGCTCAAGGACCTCGAGTTGCGCGGAGCCGGCAACCTGTTGGGTGGACAACAGTCAGGATTCGCCCATGCGATGGGCCTGGATGCGTACCTTCGACTGCTGGAGCAAACTGTCAAACGGATGAAGGATACTAACGAAGAGAAGGAGTACCCGGAGCCTGAAATATCCCTGGCCGGTGGGGCGTTCCTCCCCGACGGCTACGTGTCGGACTCGGGCCAGAAATTGCATCTGTACCGTCGCCTCTCCAAGCTCCGGCACCAAACGGAGGTCCAAAGCCTGCGAGAAGAGTTGACGGATCGATTCGGAGAGCCGCCGCCCGAGGTAGAGCGGCTGCTCGAAGGAGCGGCGCTACGCATCCTTGGCCGGGCGCTTGGGGTCGAACGCATCCTGATCCGTGATAGGGACGCGCGCGTTAACTTCCGCCCCGGGGTGGAGCCCCGTCTGACGGTCCTCGAGCGACCGCTCAGGAACCATCAGGTCGAAGTGGAGATCCGGCGCTTGGCGCCACTCTCGTTGGCGCTGCACCGAGTTGGAGCCGCGCCACTGGGTGCGACGATCATCTCGGCCTTGGCCACGCTGTTGGCCGGCAGGAAAGACGCAGCATGAACCGTGTGAAGCACGAAGGAGAACGACGTAGATGGATTTGAAGCGAAGTGTCGCTGTAATGGCATGTCTCGGCGCGTTGGCCGGGTGCGACTCCGGCAAACCGGGCGATCGAATCGTGGCACAGGCAGGGACCCACGAGCTCACCGTGCAGGACGTGGTGGATCTGCTGGCGGGAGCGCAGTTCCCGAACGAAGGCGAGGTCATCGGGGCACTGGCGAACTTCTGGGTCGACTACACGCTGATCGCCATCGCTGCCCAAGAGGATGCCGATCTGCGCAACGTTGATCTCGAGCCGGTGCTCCTTCCACAGTTCGAGCGGGAGATCATCCAGCTCTACCGAGAAGCGAGCGTGCAGGCCGACACGGCGATCGACGACTCCAGCCTCCGGGCACTCTGGGACGAGTCACCCCCGGAGGGCCGGGTGCACGCGCGCCACATCCTCCTGACCCTGCCCGACCAGGCCACGGACGAGCAACGCGATAGCGTCTTCAACGCCATGAACGCGATCAGGCAGCGCATCGAAGCCGGTGAGTCCTTTTCTGCCCTGGCTATCGAGTTTTCGCAGGACCCGGGTAGCAAGCCGCGGGGAGGTGATCTGGGTTGGTTCGAGCGCGACCAAATGGTGCGCCCCTTCGAGGAAGCTGCGTTCGCGCTACAGCCGGACGAGATCAGCGACATCGTCCAGACGCCGTTCGGGTTTCACCTGATCCGAGTGGACGAACGTGAGACGCCCGAATTCGAGAGCGAGCGGGACGACTTTCGAATCCAAGTCGTCGCCCAACGGCTCAGGTCGGCGGACTCGGTGTTTCTGGCCACGGTGGAGGCCGACGGCGGCGTGACGGTTCGAGACGGTGCGCTGGAGGTGGTTCGCGAACTCGGCAGGGCACCCTGGCAGCCCCTCAACCGGCGGGCCACCAAGCGAACGCTTGTGGAGTACGCCGGCGGCAGCCTGACGGCCGGCGACATCCAGCAGTTCCTCCAGACGCGGGCGCCGGAGTTCGCGGGGCAGGTCCAGCAGGCGTCCGACGGACCGCTCGAGAGTCTCCTCCTCGACCTGGCGCGTGAGCGCTTGCTCGTCGGAAAAGCAACCGATTCGGGCATCGAGATCGATCCGGCCCGGCGGGACTCGCTCATCGAGGTGACCCGGGACCAACTCGTGCAGGCGGCCGACCAGCTGGGCATCCGCCGAATCACGCCGATTCAGGGCGAATCCCCCTCGGGCGCCTTGGAACGAACGGTTCGCGGAATCATCCACTCCGTGCTCGACGGCTCGATCAACGTGATCCCGCTGGGCGTTGTGACGTCGAGCTTGCGCGCGGAATACGACGGACGCGTGCTGAACACCGGCCTCTTGAAGGCGATGGAACGTCTGGAGGAAGTCCGTGGAGTGCAGGGTGCTCTGCCGCTTCCGGTGCGGCCGACGCCCGACAGCGCAGCGCAGAGCCAAGACCCTCCCGCAACCGCCGCGGACAGCGCCGGATAAGCCAAGGTCGAGCGTGGAACACCCCTGTTCCAGGGGGTTTAGATTAGGCGGGCCGGACAACGTTCCGGCCCACTTTCCTACGACGGTGCGACCGGAAAGAGTTGAATTGGTGATTCGACACATGTGCATTGCCCTGGCAGGCGTGCTTCTCGCGGCCTTGCCACACCCTGCGGCAGGGATGCAGGCCGTCCCGGCCGAGTCCGACGTGGTCGAAGCCGTGTGGGCCGTCGTCGGCGATTCGGTCATCCTGAAGACGGAGGTCGATGCCTACCTTCTGCGGCTATCGGCACAGGGTGTGGTCATCCCGGAGGATCTCGATCAGCTCAACCAGCTGCGTGAGCAAGCCATCGAGCAGCTCATCAACGAGCAGCTCATCCTGCAAGTGGCCTACGCCGACTCCACAATCGAGATCTCCGACGAAGAACTGGAGGAGCGCGTTCAGCAGGAAGTCGACGGCCAGGTCCGCCAGTTCGGCACCCTCGGACAACTTCAAGTGGAGCTCGAAAAACAGAACATGACGATGGCGGGCTTCCGCGAGCAGCAGAAGGTGCTGATCCACCGAGCGCTCCTACTACAGAGCTACCTCGCGAAGCGGCAGCGCGACGCCTCGAGCGTGGTGGTCTCGGAGCAGGAAGTCCGGGATTTCTTCGCCGAGAACGCAGCCCAGATACCCACGCTCCCACCGTCGATCCGCTTCGAGCAGTTTCTCATGCAGCCGATTGCGTCGGACAGCGCCAAGGCCAGCGCGCTGGCTGAAGCGGAGCGCGTGCTCGACATGGTCCGCGAGGGTGAGGATTTCGGCGACCTCGCTACACGCTTCTCACAGGGCCCATCGGCGGAGGTGGGCGGAGAGCTCGGCTGGATACGCCGGGATGGCAGCCTTGTGAAGAATTTCGAGGACGCCGTGTTCTCGCTTCCTCCCGGAGCCGTGAGCGCACCGACGGAGACCGAGTTCGGCTATCACTTGATCCTGGTTGAGCGTGTGCGTGGTGGGGAGCGGCGTGTGCGACACATGCTGTTTACGCCGACCATGACGCCCGCCGACATCGCCGCGAACAGGGCACGAGCAGAAGAGGCATTTGCGCTGCTGACAGCAGGGGAACCGATGACGGACACTGTGTCGGTAAAGGTCGACACGCTCAGCGTCCAGATCGCCCAACTAACGCAACTCTCCGAGGCACACGCCTCGGCGCTTCGAACGGCGGAGGCGGGCGCGGTGGTCGGCCCCATCCCGTTCCAGCAGGCCTCCATCAACGCACTCGCGATCGTGAGGGTGCTCGAGCGCAGGGCCGGCGGACGCGCGAGTTTCGAGGACATGCGGGCCCAACTGGAGTCTCGCCTCCGGGAGGAGAAGATCATCGAACAGGTTGTCCAGAACCTCCGCGCGGCAGCCTATGTGGACATTCGCCTCCCGGGAGGGAGTTGAACCCCTGACGTCCGAAACCGTACTAGCGCTCACCCTCGGTGACCCCCGTGGGATCGGCCCTGAAGTCGCCGTGCGTGTCGCCAACCAGTTCAAGCAAGAAGACCCCGACCTCCGGCTCGTGCTCCTCGGGCCCGCGGGAATGGCTCCCGACGGACTCGATTACCGCGCCGGCGACGCATGGGACGGCACGCAAGCCTCGGCTGGAGCCGTCGTCGCAGCCGCTATCGTGTCGGCGGTGGAGTTGGCCAAGGCCGGCCAGGTGGCAGGTATCATCACG
The DNA here is from genome assembly GCA_022571515.1 of Gemmatimonadota bacterium. Taxonomy (GTDB): domain Bacteria; phylum Gemmatimonadota; class Gemmatimonadetes; order Longimicrobiales; family Gaopeijiaceae; genus JACZXQ01. The sequence continues at coordinate 31,638 of JACZXQ010000023.1, read as the reverse complement.
GGGCCGATCCACAAGCCCGCGTTGGTCGAGGCCGGGTGGGACGTTCCGGGACACACCGAGATGCTCCAACAGCTCACAGGAAGCCGCCGCGTCGGCATGCTCATGTGCGCAGAACGGACACGGCTGGGCCCACCGCTCCGTGTGCTCCTAGCCACCACCCACATCGCGCTGCGCGACGTGGCCAGGCTCGTCACGACCGAGCTTCTGGTGGACCAAGCCGAGCTCCTTGCAACAAGCCTGGCGGATGCGTGGGACATCCCGGCGCCCCGCCTGGCACTCTGTGCGCTCAATCCGCATGCGTCGGACCAGGGCCTGTTCGGAGACGAGGAGGCCACCGTGATGGAGCCCGCTGTGGAGGCGTTGACGGGACGCGGTGTGTCGGTGGAGGGTCCGATTCCGGCCGACACGGTTTTCTCGAGAGCGCTGGAGGGCGAGTTCGACGCGGTGGTCGCTCCCTACCATGACGTAGGAATGGCGCCGTTCAAGGCCGTGGCGTTCGGATGCGGTGTGAACGTCACGCTGGGACTCCCATTCGTGCGCACGTCCCCGGACCACGGTACCGCCTTCGACCTGGCCGGGACCGGCACGGCCGATCCGTCCTCGATGATGGAAGCCGTGCGTCTGGCCGCGCGGCTCGCAAGAAAACGCTTTGACACCGCTATGGCCGGTGTTTAGCTTTTCCTTCCGGACCGTGTCCATCGGTCGAAGTTCAGGGTTTTTAACAACTTACAGTGATCGGTCCGGCCCTTGATCAAGCTCATCAACGTCACTCGAGAGTTTCAGGGCAAGGGGAAAGCCCTCGATGACGTCTCCTTCCACATCAAAAAGGGCGAGTTCGCCTTTCTGACGGGCCATTCCGGCTCCGGCAAGACCACCGCATTACGCCTGATCCACATGGCCGACCGTCCGACGGAGGGCGAAACGCGCGTGAGCGGGTTCTCGTCGGATCGAACGTCCCGCCGGGAGGTCTGGAAGCTCCGACGCCGGGTGGGTTTTGTCTTCCAGGACTTCAGGCTGCTTCCGGGGAGGACTGCACACGAGAACGTCGCCTTCGCGCTCGAGGTGACGGGTGCGCGGTCTGCGGGGATCAAGGCCAGGGCGCAGCGCCTCCTGACCCAGGTCGGGCTCGCGCCAAAGGCCGGCTCGATGGCTACCGAGTTGTCGGGAGGGGAGCAACAAAGAGTGGCGATAGCGCGGGCACTGGCCAACGAGCCGCTCGTGCTGCTCGCCGATGAGCCAACGGGCAACCTCGATGACCGCGCCACCAGGGGCATCATGGAGTTGTTCTGGGAACTCAACGCACTGGGCATGTCCGTGCTCATGGCAACCCACGACCTCGAGTTGGTGCGCAAACACCCGCGAGCCCGGGTGCTGGAGCTGGACCAGGGCAAGCTCGTATACGACTCCATGAAGGCCGCTACAGCCGAGTCGGCGACAACCGACGAAGCCGAAGCTTCTACGGCAGGAGGATAGGGGCGTTGCACACCCTCCGAGAAGCGATCCTCGCCTTCAGGCGCTCTCCGCTGCTCACGGGCCTATCTGCGGCCATGGTGGGCCTCGCACTATTCGTGGTGGGCCTGTTCGCCCTCGCCACGCACAACCTCCGGCTGGCCCTCGAGTCGGTGGAGGAGCGCATTGAGATCGTGGCCTACATCCGTAACAGCGCGCGCAACGACGAGATCCTCCTTGCACGCCGGGAACTCCTGGCCCTACCCGAAGTTCTCGGCGTAGAGCTGATCACTAAAGAAGAGGCTCTCGAGATCGCGCGACGCGACCTTCCGGAGTTCGGCGAGCTGTTTACCGACCTCGCGGTCAATCCGCTTCCGGCATCACTCGAGGTTCAGCTCAGACCCGGCCGGCGCGACCCGGAGACGGTCGAGCGGGTCGCCGCTCGTGCGCGTCTATACCCCTTTATCGAGGACGTCCAGTTCGGCCGTGAGTGGGTGGACAAGCTCTTCACCCTCCGGCGCATCGGCGGGCTTACCGCCTCGGTTATGGGTGCCGCGTTCGCGATGGTAGCCGCCCTGATCATCGGGGCCGCTGTTCGCATCGCGGTGTTTGCGCGTAGGGAAGAGATCATGATCATGAAGCTGGTGGGAGCCCGAGACGGGTTCATTCGCCGTCCCTTCCTGGTCGAGGGCGCGATCACCGGACTCCTGGGCGGCCTGATGGCCCTCGCCCTCACGTACGGGACGTTCTGGGTGGTGTTCCGGTACCTGTTCAGCGTGGCCTGGATTCCGGCTGAGTGGGCAGGCTTGGGGCTCCTCTCGGGCACCGTGTTCGGCGTCTTCGCGACCGGCCTGGCTGTCCGCAAGTACCTGAGGGAAGTCTGACGTGAGCGCGTTCTCCCGCATTCGGTTCGGCGCGCTCCTCGTCGGGGGCGTAATTCTGGCCGCTCCCACAACGCCAGCTGCCGCTCAGACCACCAACCTGCGCAGCGAAATTCTGGAGAGCCAGCGCCGGCTCGAGGCTGTGCGCGCGGAGCGGGCGCGACTCCAGAGGGAGATGGGTGATCTCACCAATCGTGTCCGCAACGTTTCCGCCGAATTGCTGAACATCGAGCAACAGCTCAGTGCCTCCCGCTCGGCGCTGGCCGAGGTGGAGTTTCAGGCGGACGCCACCGCGAGCCAGATCGAGGACAGCAGCCGGAGCCTCATACAAACCCGGGAGCGTTTGAGCGTGGGGATTGCAGTCCTGCAACGCCGCCTACGTGATATCTACAAGCGAGGGGCGTTGCACACCGTGCGGGTGCTCCTCGGAGCGGATTCGTTCGCCGACCTGCTTACGCGGTATCGGTACCTGCGTATGATCGCGTCCTACGATCGTTCGCTGGTAGCGAGGGTGACGGAACTGGAGACCGAACTAGTAGGGCAGACCACCGCCCTACAGCGAGACATGGCGGATCTCGTGGTCGTCCGGAACTCCAAGCTCGGCGAGGTCGTGGAGCTACGCAGCGTCGAGGCCGACCACTCCCAGGCGCTCGTGAGCTTTCGCGAAGTGGAACGCCGCACCACGGGCCGAATGCAGGAACTGGACAGTGACGAGTCCCGCCTTACCACCTTGATCGGCGACCTTGAAGCCCGGCGCCGCGAGGCGGAGTCACGGGACGCCGCTCGCGGGGGCCCTGCAAGGCTCTCGAACACCGATGCCAGAACCCTCGAATGGCCGGTCGAGGGCGGCCTCATCTACCGCTTCGGCCGGGAGCGCCAGCCCAACGGCACCGTTCTGCGCTGGAACGGTGTGGGCATCAAAGCCCCCGCGGGATCGCCGGTTCGGGCCGTGAAAGACGGTACCGTCGTGCTTGCAGGACCCTTCGAGGGCTACGGCCCGACCGTTGTATTGAGCCACGGTGACGGGTTCTACACTCTCTACCTCTACCTCGAAGAGATCGGCGTCGTGCAGGGTCGCGAGGTGCGGTCCGGACAGGTGGTCGGCACCGTGGGAGGAACCGACACGCCCGAGGGCTCCCACATCGAGTTCCAGATCAGAGCGCCCTCCGGCGGTGAAGCGCCTCAGGCCATGGACCCCATACAGTGGCTCAAGCCACGCGGCAATTGACCCTCCCCGCTCTAGTCGGACGAGAGGTTCTGGCGAGCGCGTTGGCTCGCGCCCTCGCCGCGGACTCACTCCCCGCGAGCATGCTGGTGTACGGCCCTCCAGGAGTCGGCAAGCAGCGGATCGCGCTCTGGATAGGCCAGCTTCTGCTCTGTACCGCGCCGGGACCCGAGGGGCCCTGCGGTGAATGCAAGTCCTGCCGCCTTGCCGTGTCGCTCGAACACCCCGACCTCCATTGGTACTTTCCGCTTCCCCGTCCAAAGGGATCGAAGACTCCCGAGAAACTCGCGGCAGAGCTCGAGGAAGCTCGCATTGACACGCTTGCCGAGCGGCGTCAGGAGCCATTCCAGGCTTCGGTGCCGGCGACCGAGCCGGTCGGACTCTACTTGGCCATCGCCCGCTCGCTCCGATCGCGTGCCCAAAAAAAACCATCCATGGGCCCGCGCCAGGTGTTCGTGATCGCACGCGCCGAAAGCCTGGTGCCGCAGGAGGCCAGCCAGGAGGCTGGGAATGCGCTCCTAAAGCTGTTGGAGGAGCCGCCCGAAAGCACGACGCTCATCCTGACCACCAGCGCTCCAGGGCAGGTACTGACGACCATACGGTCCCGCACCGTACCGCTGCACGTGCCGCCGCTGTCGCGTGAAAACGTGCAGCGCTTGCTGTCGGACGTGGTGGGCACTCCCAAAGACCAAGCCGAGCGGGCTGCTGCGCTCGCCCGGGGATCCATCGGACGGGCGCTCGGCTTTCTCCCGGAGGGCGATGAACCCGGCCCTCTCGAGGAGGTCCGGCAAAAAGCCTTCGCGCTCCTGCGCGCCGCCCTTTCGCCCAGCGCGGCCGAAGGACTCGGCGCGGCGATCGGCTTCCCCCCGGCGAGGGCGCGCGGACTTTTGGGGCTGTTTGCCTTCCTCCAGGAGGCGTTGCGCGACCTTGCCGCCGTGGCCGACGGCGCCCATCAAGCCGTGGTCAATACCGATACGGTCGAGTTTCTCAAGAAGGCCGTCCGGGACTACGATATCCAGCCCCTCGCGGCGGCGCGCGCGGTGGACCTCGTCGAGGAGGCAAGCCAAATGGCCGCCGGCAACGTCAATCCCCAACTGATCGTGGCGGGCCTCATGATGGACCTCCGGCGCGCGCTGGTCGCGCCGGCCACGGCCGCTGGAGGGGCAGCCCGATGAGCGACGATCCCAAAGGGCTCACGCACCTCGACTCCGAGGGTAACCCCCGCATGGTGGACGTCACCGCCAAGGCGCCTGCCCGCCGCACCGCGGTGGCCGAGGGCTACATTCGCATGTCGGCCGAGGCGCTCAGTACCATCCGCTCAGGGGGCACCGCTAAGGGCGACGCCCTCCAGGTGGCCCGGTTGGCTGCCATCATGGCGGGGAAGCGCACCGGAGAATTGATCCCGCTGTGCCACGTCCTTCCCGGTACTTCCGTGACGGTGGACGTGGAGCCGGTGGAGGATCTGCCGGGGATTCGGGTCACGGCCGAGGCCCGCATCGTCGGCCAGACGGGCGTCGAGATGGAGGCCCTGACCGCCGTGAGCGTTGGGCTCCTCACCGTGTACGACATGATCAAGTCCGTGGACCGCGGGATGGTGCTGGAGGGAATTCGCCTACTGAGCAAGGAGGGTGGACGCTCCGGGAGCTGGCGCTCCGACGACTCGACCTGATCCGATTCCAACCCTAGAGAACCCGCCCGCCTTATTGCCTACCGCTCCGCCTCTGTTCGCCCGCCCTGGGGACTCTGGGCACCACCAACCACTGGCCGATCTGGAGACGGCGCGGGCGAATGCCGGGGTTCGCCGCCTGGAGTGCGACCAGCCGTACGCCGTAGCGCAAGGCGATGTGTGAAAACGTCTCGCCCCTCCCGACGCGGTGCTCGAGAAAGCTGATGCGCTCGTTCTTCGGCACCTGCGCATAGCGCCTCGCAAAGTCCCGTCCGGAACCCTCTGGCACACGGACCTCAGTCTGCTCCCGGTACGGCGTGAACCCACGTAGAAGCTGCGGGTTCAACTCCTCGATCTCGCGCTGGGGCACGCCCACCACATCCGCGAGCACATCCATCGACGTCGCGTCCGGTACAGTGACCTCGTCGTAGACCATCGGCACTGTGCCGGGCGGCTCCAGCCCGTAGCGCCGAGGGTCGACGGCGATTCGTGAAGCCGCCAGGAGCTTGGGAATGAAGTCGCTCGTCTCCGGCGGCAGCTCACGCCGAAGCTCCACGTACAGGCTGTCTCCCGAAGGCGCCAGGGGAGCGTGCCGCCTGAGGATGCCGGCCACGCGGGCGGGGCCGGCATTATAGGCCGCCAGCGCGACGTACCATGAGCCGAAGCGTTCATTCAGTTCCGCCAGGAAATCGAGCGCGAGGGGCGTCGAGCGCACAGGGTCGCGGCGCTCGTCCACGAGAGACGTCACGGTCAGCCCCATGGACCGTGCCGTGCCGCTCATGAATTGCCATAGCCCCACAGCACCGGCCGGACTGACCGCGGCGGGCCGATAGCCGCTCTCAATCACGGGGAGCACGCGTAGGGAGGGCGGCATGCCGCGCGCCGCGATCTCCGGTTCGACCACCAGGCGGTAGCGCTCCATACGCTCCAGATAGATCTGAAAATCACTCCGGCCCTCCGCCGACCAATAGCGTACCCACTCCTCCGTCCTCGCGGATATGTCGGGGTGCCTGGCCCACCGGGAGTCCATGATCGCGTCGGGCACCCCGGCCGGGGGCGGCGGGAGCGCCGGTGATGGCCCACTCGTCGGCACATGAGCGCGCGCGATCTTCACCGCCGGAGCGGGCACGGAGGTCGGGCCCTCAGGAATAGCGCTCGCGCATGCCGCCAGCGGCAACGCGGCCAGCAGTGCCGTCAGTTCACGGCCGATCGGGGGGCCGGCCAACCCGTCACCCGGTGGGGAGCACAGCATCCACCGCCGCCAATAACCGCTCCACACTCCGGTGGTTGGCGCCCGCGCCCATGAGCCCGATCCGCCACATCTTGCCTTTGCCCGGGCCGAGCCCGCCGCCGACTTCGATGTGGTGATCTTCCAGCAGGGCCTTTCGCAGCGGGCCCTCTTCCCTACCGTCGGGCAGCTCGACCGACGTGAGCTGAGGTAGCCGGTGGCCTTCCTGCGCGAACAGGCTGAAGCCCCTCTCCACCATCGCATTCTGGAGCGCGGCGCCAACCTCTTCGTGGCGGCGGAAGCAAGCGTCCAGACCCTCCTCCTCGATGATCACGAGGCCCTCGTGGAGGGCATACACCGAGTTGATCGGAGCCGTGTGGTGGTAGCGCCTCTCCTCGCCGAGGTAGCCCGCGATGAGCGACACATCCAGGTACCAGCTCTGCGGAGGTGTCGTGCGGCTGTCGATGCGCGCCATCGCCTTCTCGGAGAACGTGATGGGCGCCAGGCCCGGCGGCACGCCGAGGCACTTCTGCGTGCCCGAGTAACACACATCGATGCCGTTGTCATCGACGTCGACCGGAATACCCCCGAGCGACGTCACGGCATCGACCACGAACAGGGTGGCGTTGCCACGGAGCGCAGCCCCGACCTCGCCCAGCGGCTGGCGCACGCCAGTTGAGGTCTCGGCGTGCACGAGCGCCACTACACGGGCGTCCGGGTGCGCCTTGTGCGCGTCGATCACGTCGTCCGGCGGAATGATGCGGCCCCACTCCGCCTCTACGGTCACGACCTCGCAGCCGATCCGGCGGGCCATCTCGGCCAGGCGCGTACCGAATACGCCGTTCACGCCGATGATGGCCGTGTCACCCGGCTCCAACACGTTGACGAGTGAGGCCTGCATGCCGGCGGAGCCCGTGGCCGAGACGGGGAACGTCATGCGGTTCCGAGTGCCGAAGAGCACACGTAGGCCCTCGTTCACCTCGTCCATGATCGTCAGGAACTGAGGATCCAAGTGGCCCACGGTGTCATGCGCCATGGCCTTGAGGATGCGCTCGCGAACCGGTGACGGACCCGGGCCAAGGAGCAATACGGGCTGGATGTCGGAAACTCGCATGGTAGGCTTAGCGGTGCCGGATCAAAGGTGGTAGTTGGGGGCTTCTCGAGTGATCGTGATGTCGTGTGGATGGGACTCGCGCAGGCCACCGGACGTTACACGCACGAACCGCGACTTGCTACGAAGCTCTTCGAGGTCGGCGCAGCCGCAATATCCCATGCCGCTCTGGAGGCCTCCCACGAGCTGAAAGACCGTGTCGGTCATGGGGCCCTTGAAGGGCACGCGCGCCTCGATCCCCTCGGGTACGAGCTTCTTGAACTCCTCATCGGAGTCCTGGAAATACCGGTCGGCGGATCCCTCCTGCATGGCAGAGAGCGAGCCCATGCCGCGCACGGTCTTGAAGCGGCGACCCTCCATCAAGAAGCTCTCGCCCGGTGATTCCTCGGTGCCGGCGAACATCGAGCCCATCATGACCGATTGGGCGCCGGCCGCGAGCGCCTTGGTGATGTCGCCAGAATAACGGATGCCACCGTCGGCGATGATGGGCACGCGGCCTTCGACCCCCTCGACCGTGTCCATAATGGCCGTCAGTTGGGGGAGACCCACGCCGGTCACCACTCGGGTCGTGCAGATCGAGCCCGGGCCGACGCCCACTTTGACCGCGTCGGCGCCACGCTCCACCAGCGCGGCCGCCCCTTCAGCGGTGCCGACATTGCCCGCCACGAGTTGCACGTCGGGGAACTCCTCCCGGGTGCGGGCTACCGCTTGGAGCACACCCTCCGAATGGCCGTGCGCCGTGTCGACCACGAGCACGTCGACCCCCGCGTCGATGAGGGCTCGCGCCCTCTCGATGTCTCCGAATGACGCGCCGATCGCCGCGCCGACCCGCAGACGCCCGTGCTGGTCCTTGCAGGCGTTCGGGTGCTGACGGCGCTTGAAGATGTCCTTCACAGTGATGAGGCCCGCGAGTGACCCGTCCTCCTCGATCACCGGGAGCTTCTCGATGCGGTGCTCGTGCAGGATCTTCTCAGCGCTCTCGAGCGTGGTGCCGACCGGCGCGGTGACCAGCGCCTCGGAAGTCATCACCTCGCCGATCGTCTGGTCCAAATCGGTCTCGAACTGGAGGTCACGGTTGGTGATGATGCCCACCAGCGCGCCACCACTTTCTACGATGGGCACGCCACTGATGGAGAAACGGGCCATGAGGCCGTGGGCGTCCCGAAGCGTCTTATCGGGCGAGAGCGTGATGGGGTTCAGGATCATGCCGCTCTCCGAGCGCTTGACCCGGTCCACCTCCTCGGCCTGACGTTCGATCGTCATGTTCTTGTGGATGAAGCCAAGACCGCCCTCCCGAGCGATCGCGATGGCCATGCGCGATTCGGTCACCGTGTCCATGGCGGCCGTGAGCAAGGGCACCTGCAGCGGAATCGCAGCCGTCAGGAACGACGCCACCGCCGTATCCTTGGGATGCACGGTCGAATGCCCCGGAACCAGCAGGACGTCGTCGAACGTCAGGGCTTCCTTGATGATGACAGCGCTCTTCACAGTGCCGTCGGACATGGGCTCTTCTCTCCCAGCGCCTATAGGCCTATATGCGAGACGCCCGCTCGCCGAGCGAATCCTCCGTGGATGCTCGGCGAGCGGGCGCGTTCGGTCTTTCCATGGGCAATCTTACCGGCCTGAAAGACGGAGTGTCAAGGTGCTATCCCGAGGACTCCTCGTCCTGTCCCGATGTGGGTTCGGCAGTATCTTCCGCGGGCTCTTCTCCCGGTGACTCGGCCTCCTCGTCACCAGCCGAATCATCGGTCGACGGAGACGTGAAATCCTCCATCAGTTGCTTGCCCGCCTTGGACACGGAGGAGAACACCTTGTCGGCAGCCGAGATGACCTTGAACGCCTCGCGGATGGTGGCCGGGCTCATGGCCTTTTGGCGCATCTTGTCCTCGACCTTCTCTGCGAAGCGTTGCAGGCCGGAGGCCTCCTGGGCCAGGTCGCCCGCGTACCTCGATTCGAGGAAGTCGAGGTAGTCGAGCACCTGATAGATCTGCTCCTCCGGTAAGCTCTCGAGCTTCCGCATGAACCGCTGGCGAAGCACGTCGTGCATGAGTCTCCCCTACGTCGTCTCGCGGAAAACCATCGTCTGATGCGCCACGCCACAACCTAACACGCGCGGCCGGACCTTGCCCCCTCAGTCAAACGCCGTATCGTGTTCCAGCACCCGTCACGCACCCTCACCCACAGCACGGAGACCCACGAGCGGATGGCCTTTCTTCCCAACCGGCAGGTGCCGGTCTCCGCCACCGCGTCAGCGCTCTACGACGCGTGGCTGGACTCCCTCGAGCAGGAGCTCGACCGGCCGGACTGCGATCGCTACGAGTTGTGCCGGCGGGTGCTCACGGACATCTACTTCCGGGATGTGGTGGATACCGACCCGGCGTCTCTACCGCTAGCCACGCAGGTCGCGCTGGCTCAGATGGACGCGCGCAATATCACGCGCGAACCTGAATACTACTCCGATACCGATCCCGGGAAGTACGACCGGGTCAAGCCGCTGCTCTGGATGTGGGAGATGTTCGACAAGAGCCCGCTCGGCGAAAACGTTTACGTGGGCGTCAAGTTCAGGCGCATTCTGGCCAAGCGGATCTTCCGGAAGTGCGGCAAGAACTTCAAGGCGTTCCACTTCGTGAAGTTCTCGTTCGGCTACAACATGGAGGTCGGGGACGACGTGGTCGTGCACCGCCACGTGCTCCTGGACGACCGGGGCGGGATCAAGCTGGGGAACCGGGCCAGCGTGTCGGACTTCGCCAACATCTACAGTCACTCGCACGACGTTGTGGAGTCGCGAGAGATCCAGACGCCCCAGACCGTGATCGGCGAGGGCGTGCGGATCACCTATCACGCCACCGTGATGTCGGGCGTGAACGTTGCCGACGACACCATGATCGGCTCGTTCGGCGTGGTGACGCGCGACACCGAGCCGCATTCGATCTACGTGGGCATCCCGGCCAAGATGGTCAAGAAGAAGCCGGAGGCGGATCGGCCTCCTCCGACCGAGGATCCGCTGGCGGAGTAGGAGGGGCCCCGGGGCCGTTCACTCCCCGAGGGCTTCTAGGTCGGCCAGGTCCTTTGTTCGTCCGGTGGCGCGCTTGCTCTCCACAAGAGCGCGTCGTCCAAGGAAGGGAACGCGCCGGTCGCGGATTTCATCCTCGTCGCGATCTACCCACGCTGCGGCGAAATCATCAACTCCGGAGAGCCCTGTGAGGAGGTCTATCCGGTTGGGCGGCAGGCCGAACTGGATGACGATAGTCAGTACGGACCAGATCGTCCATGGTGATGCCGAGTGCCTCGGCGGGCGCGCCGAACTCGTCGGGCGCCCTCCAGACGCGCTGGGCATTCGCCGGTGTCGGTTCGATCCAGACGTCGAGGTCCTGGGTGCCTCGGGGCACACCGTGAACCGCCATGGCGTGCGCGCCGACGATGAGGAAGCGGGCCTCCGCGTCGAGGAGTGCCCGGATCATCTCGAACCAATCGTCGGTCATCAGAGATCGACGATCCGTACCGGCATCTCCGAACGAGAGTAGGAGGGAAGAGGGCGTCCGGATATCTCCCACATCCTCTGCGAGAGCACCGCCACCATCGCGAGGCGCTCCTCCACCGTCGTTGCGTTGGATAGATCGTCAGCCTGGCGGTCTATCAATCGCAGGATGTGCGCAGGGCTCGGGGTTCGCGTCGAAGTCCTGCTCGAGTCGGTCATACAGGTAATCTACACTGGCCCACGGTGCAGAGCCACGCGAGAGTGCGGGTCCCGCCGGTGGGCGCTCTCGGGCCCGGGGGGCCCTGAAATCGCCGGACGCGTAGCGGACTTCGAGGGTGGCGCCGCGCTAGCGGGCTAATGGGCTCCCGACCGCAGCGAAGCGTAGGTCCGCGAAGCGGCGGGCCCTGTTGGGATCAACCTATGGTGTTCGCAGCGGAAGCACCAAGGGCCCGTGCGGGATGATCAGCGTTAGAAGGCGTTGTTGTTCCACGAGATACAGAGGTCAACGACCAAGAAACGAAGACCTGACGACTTTGGAATTCTGCGCCCGCCGCTCCAGGATCGCTGCGTTCTCTTGACCCGGTCCTTCTTAATGGTGGTAGGAAGCAACGACCCCCGGGTACTCCCTTGACCAACAAGCGGGTTATCTTCCGCATGATGGGGCTGCTCGACATTGCGAGCCCTGAATCGTTGATGTCCACCATAGCAACAAGCGCCACGTGACGCGCCCGCGTGCAATGAGGAGACTTTGGGTGATGAGTGATTCTAGGAACAGCCTGCTCGCGATCGTACCCCTGCTGATCATGTCATTCGGGTTGGCCGCCTGTTCGAGCGAGCCACAAGCGAACGCTGGAGAGGCCAGCGAGCCTAGCCTCGCCGCGACACCTGGTGAGCATGCGGCAACCGAGAGTGCGGGCGTGGAGGACAGCCGCGACGGTGGGAGGTTCGAAGGGGAGGGCGAACACGGTGAACGAGGAGAAGGAAGGGAAGGAAGTGAACATCGCGAGAGCGGGGAAGCTGGAGAGCACGATGAAGGCGAAGAACGTGGCGAGCGCGATGAAGGCGGAGAAGGTGAGGGTGAGGGTGAGGGTGAGGAATCTGGCGTGTACGTCGGGCGCGGAGACGTATGGGACGCGATACGCCGCGGTGCGAGGCTGGTCTTGGCGTTCGACCCTGTGTCCAACGCCTTCACAGGAAGGGTCGAGAACATGACCGATTCGATGCTCTGCGCCGTCCGAGTCGAGGTCCACCTATCCAATGGCACGGAGCTCGGCCCCACCGAGCGGACGGATCTCCCAGCCGGTCAGTCCATTGAGGTACAACTTCCTACGGGGGGAGACAGGTTCGACACTTGGACAGCGCACCCAGAGATCTCGCGCTGTTCCGGCGCGTGAGGGTCTAAGTTACGGTTGATTTCTGTCGTCCCGACCTTCGTACGATCCTGTACGGGTTGCTTCATAGAACGTCTCGCGATGCTGCGCGGCCAGCATGGTCCTCGGGGCTAGCTGCGATAGCATCCCAAGCCTCGCCTAGGAGGTCGATACGCTCGTCGGGGGGAAGGCGGAGTATCTCAGTGAGGAGGGATTGCTTCGTCATGCGTCTAATCTCACTCCCTCAGCCCCATCCCAGCAATGGCTAGATGGGTCGAGGTGAGGCAACGAATTCTTTCCGAAGCCTACCAGCAAACCCGCCGGTTCGCGATCCCTATGCGACGCATGTCGCCAATGTCACCCAATAGCCACAGACGTCGCCACGTCCGAGAGGTTGTGTGAGCAATACGTATAAAGTGATTCAAAATATACGTATACGAGACGAAGCGTCCCGGGGGCCGGTGATGCCCGCGGCTCCACTCCCCCCTACCCCTCCTCCGCCTCGTACTGCGCCTGCAGTTTTTGAACGACAGCCGGATCCGCCAGTGTGGTCGTATCCCCCAGCGTCTTACCCTCCGCCACATCCTTCAGCAGCCGCCGCATGATCTTGCCCGAACGGGTCTTGGGTAGCTCGGCCGCGTACATGATCACCTCGGGCCGTGCGATCGCTCCGATCTTCTTGGTCACGTGCTCCTTGAGCTCCCTCACCAGGTCGTCGGTGCCGTCCACGCCCTGCTTGAGCGTCACAAACGCCGCGATCGACTCGCCTTTGATGTCGTGCTTCTTGCCGACCACGGCAGCCTCGACAACCGAGGGGTGGTCCACCAGGGCACTCTCGACCTCCATGGTGCCTATCCTGTGCCCGGCGACGTTCAGCACATCGTCCACTCGGCCCAGAATCCACAGGTAGTCGTCCTCGTCCCTCTTGGCGCCGTCCCCCGGAAAGTAGATGCCGTCCCACTTGGACCAGTAGGTCTCGCGGTAGCGCTCGTCGTCGCCGTAGATGGTGCGGATCATCGCAGGCCACGGCTTGGTGATCGCCAGGTAACCGGCTGCGGTCTCGTTGCCGTCGTCGTCCAGGAGGGTGATCGTGATGCCGGGGAATGGCTTGGTAGCGCTTCCCGGCTTGGTCTCGGTGACGGCGGGCAGCGGCGTGATCATGATGGCCCCCGTCTCGGTCTGCCACCAAGTGTCCACGATCGGGCAGCGCCCCTTGCCGATCACTTCCCGATACCACATCCACGCCTCGGGGTTGATCGGCTCGCCCACCGTGCCGAGCAGCCGGAGCTTGGACAGGTCGGACTTGTTGGGCCACTCCTCGCCCACGCGCATGAACGCCCGGATCGCCGTGGGCGCCGTGTAGAACACCGTAACGCCGTACTTTTCGCAGAGCTGCCAGAAACGACCCCAGTCCGGATGATTCGGCGCACCCTCGTACATGAGGACCGTCGCCCCGTTGGCCAGCGGCCCATACACGATGTACGAGTGGCCCGTCACCCATCCCACGTCCGCCGTGCACCAGTACACGTCCTCCTCGCGGAGGTCGAACACGGCCTTGGTGGTGGCGTACACCTGCGTCAGGTAGCCACCCGTGGTGTGGACCACGCCTTTGGGCTTGCCCGTCGTGCCCGACGTGTAGAGGATGAAGAGCAGGTCCTCCGAGTCCATCACCTCGGGATCGCACTTGGCGCTGGCATCCGCCATGAGGTCGTGGTACCAGTGATCGCGACCCTCGGCCATGTCGGCCGCGACCTCCTCGGTCAGACCCGCGCCACGAGCCACCACCACCACATGCTCGATGCAGTCGCATGCTTTCACGGCCTCGTCGGCGTTTGCCTTGAGCGGCACGATGGCTCCCTTCCGGTACCCTCCGTCGGCCGTGATCAGCACCTTGGCCTCGGCATCGTTGATGCGGTCCGCCAGCGACTCCGGGCTGAACCCGCCGAACACCACCGAGTGGGGCGCGCCGATGCGGGCACAGGCCAACATCGAGATGGCCGCCTCGGGGATCATGGGCAGGTAGATCGCCACCCTGTCGCCCTTCTTGACGCCCAGCCCCTTGAGCACGTTCGCGAACTTGCTCACCTCGCGGTGGAGATCCCAGTACGTGAACGTACGCGTGTCGCCCGGCTCACCCTCCCAGATCAGCGCGGCCTTGTTGCGGCGCGGGCCCACCAGGTGCCGGTCCAGGCAGTTGTGCGCCACGTTGAGCTTGCCGCCCAAGAACCACTTGGCGTGGGGCGGCGTCCACTCGAGCACGGTGTGCCACTTCTCGAACCAGTCCAGCTTCTCGGCCCAACCGGCCCAGTACGCCTCCGGATCGGCTTCGGCGGCACCGTAGACCGCGGGATCGTAGACCACACAACCGTCACAGAATCCCTCGGGCGGTGGAAAGCGCCGATTCTCGGTGAGGAGAACGTCGAGGGTGTGGCCTTTGTCACTCATGCTGGTGTCTCCGCGGTAGGCGTCGATGCTGGAAAGGAGCGTAATGGTACGTCGGCGTTCCGCCAGGCTGCAAGGAAGCCCGGGACTAATCGTCGTTGGTCAGGAAAGGTCGCAGTTCGGGGTGTTGCAGCGCGGCCTCGAACGCGGTCACCGAAGCGCTGGCCAAAGCCGAGAGCGCATCCGGCCCCGCCTCGTATGCGCGATTGGGGATCCGGAGCTTGAGGCGGAACTCGCTGTCGGCCTCCGCCGGGTTCGTGCTCGCCTTGGGCAGGCGCAAACGCACGGACACGGGGGTGGCGTAGCCCTCGGGCAGAGCGTCCTTGGACACGGCCGCGAGGGCCTCGAGCAAGTCTTCCATCGGCCCAAGCTCACCCAACTCAGGCCCGTCGATCACCAACGCGAAGTTGCCCTTGAGCCCCTTGGACGTCTCGTCGAGGAAGACGTCCAGGCTCACCCAATCGGGCAAGCCCTCGCGGTGGAAGAACAGGTAGGCGCTCCGCGTGGACTCCCCCGCCCAGCGCCCCTCGAACTGGAGGCTGGTCGTCTTCTGGAGCCCCGACAGCGTCCAGCCGGCGCGTTCGATGCCATCCTGCACCGCCTCGAGCAGCGGTTCCAGGGTCAGCAGGGGAGTGGATGATTCGCTCATGGATCCAGGTCGACGATCTCGGGTAAGCTTGAAACAGATTATTAGTATCGTTCTCGTTAATAAGACCAGCCACGCGAGAAACATGGCAGCCAATCACGATTCCAGCGACTCGACCCTCCGGGCAGCTCTCGAGGCGAACGGCCACCGCTTCACGGAGCAGCGTGCGGCCGTCTACCGGTTCCTGGCCCACACCAACAATCATCCCACCGCGGACGAGGTCTTCCTGAACGTTCGGAGCGACGTGCCCGGCATCTCGCTCGCCACGGTCTACAAGAGCCTGGAGACCCTCGTTGGGTGCGGGCTCGCCACTCGCCTCAGCTACTCGGACGGTTCAGCTCGCTATGATGGGCGCACGGATCCGCACCACCACACACGCTGCCTTGCCTGCGGGAGTGTGTCGGACATACCGGGCCACCTGCCGGACGGCTATCTTCAGGAGTTGCATGCCGGCTCCGGATCATTCCGCGTCATGGGCTACCGACTTGAGCTGACGGGATACTGCGTGGCATGCGCCCCCGCTCTGGACGTGGGAGTTCCGCGGACCTCGGCTTGAAGCACCGCCTGCTCAGACCGGCGGCACTACTCGGGGCCGCCTTTGCCGGCGCCTGGGTGATCAGCCTCTCTCCATCTCCGACCGTCGAGCCTGTCGCCGCCGGCGGCGTCATCCCAACACCACCCTCCCCACCACCAATCACCGAAGATATCCGGACACTCCGCGCCGAGCTGAGCCAGATCATTCCCCAGTGGCGGGGTTCCGAGTGGAGTGTGCTGGCGATCTCGCTGGACCGAGGCGACACGCTCTTCAATCAGGGAGCGCACGACTCGTTGGCGCCGGCGTCCAACATGAAGCTGGTAACCACGGTCGCCGCGCTGCACCACCTGGGGCCCGATTTCCGCTACCAGACGTTCCTCCTGGCAGACGGTCCCATCGTGGACGGGCGCCTCCAGGGCGATTTGATCCTTTACGGCACGGGCGATCCGGGAATCTCGAGCCGGTTCTACCGCACGAACACAGTCGTTTTCGAACGGTTGGTCGATCAGTTGATCGCTCGGGGCATCACCACCGTTGATGGCAATGTGATGGGCGACGGCACGTTCTTCGCCGGTCCCGAGCTGGGCCCGGGCTGGAAGCCGAGGGACTTGAACGACTGGTTCGCGGCCCCCGTCTCGGGGCTCTCGTTCAACGAGAACATCATAACCCTCCAGGTCGAGGCCGGGGCTACGGTGGGGGCGCGTCCCATCGTGCACGTGCTCCCCGACCCCGGCGTATTCCTGATGGACAACTTCGCACGCACCGTAGACACACGGCCTAGGCCCATGTTGTGGGTAGACCGCGAACGCCCGGGGGAAGCGATCCGGATCGGCGGCGAGATGCCGATCAACGGAAGAGACCTGTGGCGGGAGATGCCCATCTCCAACCCATCTCTCTTCGCCGCCTCGGCCCTGGCACGGGTGATGGAGGAGAAGGGCGTTCACATCACCGGAACGCCGCAACCCGTGACCCCGGGGAGGTCGAAGGTCACCGGCCGGCACGTCTGGGGATCACGGGCCCGATCCTTCGCGCCGGTAGTCGTGGCGAGGCACACGTCGCCGGCCTTGGTCGACTATCTCACGGTGGTCAACAAGCAGAGCCACAACTTCCTGGCCGAGACCGTGCTCAAGACGATGGGGCGCGTTGTCTCGGGTGACGGGTCTTTCACGGGCGGCAGCCGAGTCGTCATGAGCTTTCTGGAGGAACAGGCCGGGATCGCCATGGCCGGCATCGAGGTGGCCGACGGGTCTGGCCTCTCCGAGGACAACCGCATGAGCGCCGCAGCGCTGGTGCGAGTGATGGAGTACATGTCCGAGACCGACCTGTGGGACACGTTTCTCGAGACGCTTCCGGAAGCAGGCCGGCGCGGTGAGCTCCCGCGTATGTTCCGCACCCCCGCTGCCCGGAATCTCAGGGCCAAGACGGGCACCCTGGACGGCGTGTCGGCTCTGTCCGGGATGGTCCGGTCGGCAGACGGCGAGCGGATTCTGTTCAGCATCGTGGCCAATGGTGTACCCGAATCCGCCACCAAGAGGGTCGAAGACCGCTTCGGAGCGAGGCTGGCCGGGTTCCGGCGCAGCGGCACTTAGACCGGCTCGTCCCCGAACGTCTCTCGATACCAGCGTTCGAGACCTTCGAAGCCCTCTTTGAGTGACACCCGCGGCGCATACTCCACCAGGCGCCTGGCCCGCTCGTGCGGGAAGCTCACGCGCCGGGTGAGCGAAGTCGACCGACGGTGGCCGTGCAGGAGCCTGTGCCCGTGCTCGATGGCGACCCGCGCCAAATAATCCGGCAGTGATGGAAGCCGCCACACTCGGACACCCACCGCGTCTCCTACCCGAGCCCCAAAGTCGGCCAGCAGGACGGATTCGTGGCCCAGGTGCAGCGTTTCGTGCTCCGCCATCGGGGATTCGCCGGCCTGGATCAGCCCGGCGGCGACATCATCGACGTGCACGATGTCGACCGGAATGTTTCCGCCGATCACGACCGGCACCCGCCGGACTCGGGCCACCCAGTCCAGAAACCACGACCGGCCCCAAGGTCCGTACACGTTCGTAGGTCGTACGATGGTGACTGGAGGCGCGTCACCGGCCTCGGCCAGGCGTCGCAGGGCCAACTCGCCCTCGTACTTCGTCTCGCTGTAGGGGTTGAGAAGGGCGACGCCCTGGGGCTCGACTTCCTCCGTGATCCTCCCGTCCGGAGCGTCGGTCGCCGCGTAGACCGAGATCGAACTGACGTAGACCAACCGCCCAACCCCGGCCGCCGCTGCCGCTCGCCCGAGACGCTCGGTTCCCACCACATTCACGCTTCGGCTGGCCTCGAGGTCGTCCTTGCCCCTGCGAGCGGCGAGATGGTAGATGACGTCCACCCCCTCCACGAGCGCCCGCAGCGCCGCGTCGTCCTCCAGGTCGCCGAACACAACCTCGTGCCCCTGCGCCCGCCACGCATCGGACCGGTCGGACGACGACCGAAACAGCCCCCGGAGAGGCGCCCGCTCCGCCAGGCGCGGCTCGAGGGCTCGGCTGAAGAAGCCGCCGGCACCAGTGACCGCGACGCGGTCCATCAACCCTCACCCCTCATCGCGCCGATCACGCCGTTCCGCCGAACCCACCGCCAGTGAGGCCAAGCCGGTCGGTGAACGGGTTGGCGAACACCTCGTTCGGATCGAACCGCGCGCGCGCGCGCCGGAAGGCCTCCCAGCCCGGATACTGGCGTTGTATCACCTCGGGGGCCAGCGGCAGCGTCTTGCCCCAGTGGCAGCGCGCTCCGAGCTCTTCGGCGAGCGTGGCGAGCTCCGTGACGAACGGCTCCCCGCCGTAGTAGAAGACGTCCATCCAAAGCGTATTCCGCCCGAGGGAGGGGCTGAGGGTGAAGTCGTCGCCTGCGGTGAGGCGCAGCCCGATCGGGTTGAGCAGGCGACCCGGATGCGCCCGAAAGAGGGCGTCGAAGCGCGCGAGGGCCTCGCTGGCTCGCACCGCATCGACCGCAAACTCCACGGCTCGGGGGAGAATCTTGTTGGCCACGACCCGGAAACGCACCGTTTTCGGAGACAAGTCGAGGGGCGAGAGGATATCCGCGACATCGCCTACGGCCGTCCGCCGGAATACCGTGGACGATACGGCTGCGTGCAAGCCCATCCGCCGCGAGAGGAACGTGGCCACGGCCGTGCGCCAACCGAAACGTTGCTCGCGTGAAACGGGGTGTAGAGGCCCCGCGACGCGGTCCGCGGCGAACCGTACGACCCGCCCAGCCTCCGGCGCCCAGACGGACGAGTGGAACTCGCATCTCGACTCGTGGCTGACAGGGTCGCGCACGTACTCGGCGAATGGCACCACATCGGTCTCCAGCTTGAGCGAGAAGCGCTCGATGCATTCGAACGTCAAACGGGTGATCACCCCCATCAGGCCGAGACTCACCCCTGAGTGCTCGAAGTCGGGATGCCCGAAGTCGACGGTCACGAGGTCGCCGAGTCCGGTCACGAGGCGCATCTCGCGCAGCGACGTGGACATTATCCCGTACCTGGCCGACCCACCGTGAGTGGCCGTCAACATGGCTCCCGCCAGCGTCGCGTTCTGCCACTCGCCTACGGTGGGAATCGCAAGCCCGTGAGGGCGGAGGAGTGACTGAAGCCGGCCGTTGGTCATGTTTGCGGGGGCGGTTACGAGATTGCCCTGGACCTCGATCGCGTCGGTGGGCTGGTCGAGGTGAAGCAGGCGGTCACGCTGCGAGGTGATATCGCCCTTGGAGCCACCCGAGCCCGCCGTGCGAAAGCGTGTCCGTTCCTGGAGGGCTCGGCGGACCGCGGCTGCGACGCCTTCCTCGTCCCGCACGTGAATCCCTCGAGTCGCTGAGGTCACGCCGTCGTCCGGTCCGCTATACGGACCTTCCCCGCGCCGAGCGGAGACGCCGCCGGAGCTCGACATCGGACATAGTGCGCAGCGTCCGCTCGGCGGTGCGCTCGCTGTTCCACCTCACATCGGTGAGGCTCACGAGGTTGCCCTCGGACTCGGCTTCCTCACGGAAGACGAAGTAGAAGCGGCCCTTGTAGTCGTCGCCGCGTTCCTCCTGGATCGTGCCTACCCAGACCCGGCCGTTCTCGTCCGCGAATTCCCGCATAACCCGCTTGATTGTGAGTTTCGAAGTCAGGCCGCACCCGGGCGACCGAAAGGCCATCGCTGAACGAATCCGCACGTAGCCATGAAGCGCCCCAAAACGTAGCTTAGCCCGCCCTTCTCAGCTACCTGGGTCGGCGTTTTCCCCACGTAGTTCTGGAGGGCACGTCTGAATGCCGCCCCCGACGCGTATTGGAGCTGCCGGCTCACACTCTGCCCGGTGCGGCCGGGGTCCGGGAGCCACTGGGCCGCATGCATCAGCCGGACCCACACCAGGAAGTGCCCAACCGAAGGCAAGCCACATCGCTTGAAGCGCTCGCTCAGGAAGGGTCGAGAGAGGCCCACGACCTCCGAGAACTCCTCCGCCGACCAGTAGTGATGGACGCCATCGACGGCAGTCTTCACTGCGCCCAACTCTCTCGGTGGCACGAACGAACTCAAAGAACGAAGCACCGTGGAGGTCACCCCGCGTAGGCCGGCCCGTGCCACCCACCGCCGTAGCTCCCACTCCAATCCTCCCACCGACAGGAGGACGAGATTCTCGAAGCCTGCCTTGCCGAGTTCGAACAGGGCCCGAGGGTGCCGCGTGTCGTCTAGGACCGGAATCAGCCCGATGCTCGGAAAGCGCCGCCTGACGTCGAGCAGGGGAGCGATGGTCGAGCGGCTCCCCATCCCTTCTTCACCCAAATGCACCAGCAACCCACCCACCGGTCGTTCGCGGACCGTGCGCAGGAAAACATCCCACGTCGGCGCGTCCACGACGCCATGGAGCGGTTCGAGGGCGCCCCGGATCCGATCCCGGAGCGCACGATTCCTAGTAAAGATGCCGATAAGAGCCATAGACCTTCGGAAAAGATACACTCTTACCGTAAAAGGAGTCTAGGGCTTTTTCGCGCGGATCAGAGCTTAACTAGTGTTGGTCGCCGGGGACTCAGCCCCGGGAAGAAGCCTTACAGATGAGGAATCCAATGAAGAAGATTCGCCTGTTGCTCAGCATCGCCATGGTCTCCTTGGCCTTGGGCGCCTGTTCGTCGTCCCCGTTGGGTGTGGATGACGAGCCTACTTGCTCGACTATAGAGGCTTGTGCACTGCATAACCCCAACGTGGGCCACAATCCCAACATAGGCTAATCAGCCCGCGAGGGCTGCTGTCTTCATATCGCGCAGGCCTTCTCTGATCGCAGAGAGGTCCGCCGTCTCTGCTGCTCCCTTCGGGGTGGGTATGGCTACGTCTGTCCTGTTGGCGTGAAGTCGACGCAGTTCTTGTTCGGCATCGAAATAAATCTGGTTGTTTCCGGATTCCTCGCAGAAGTCCATGGTCTGCTGGAGCCAGGATTCCGCCTCGATTGACTCGCCCAGAAGACGATAGGCCTTGCCCCGATAGAGCATCAACTCGGCCACCATGAACCTGGGACCCCGTCGCCACGCCAATGAATCCACTACCTCAACCCGTTCGTTGAACGCGGCGACGTCCCCACGCCGGGCCGCGATGTATGCGAGTCCGTCCAGAGCGTAGACTCTGAACAAGAACTCCTCGCTACGCTCTGCAACAATCGTGTAGGCATCCTCGGATGCAGTGAGTTCACCAAGCTCGAGGAAGACCCACGCCAATGTGGTCAACGCACGAATTCGATCCCTTTCAGATTCGGCCACCCGAACGGCCTCCCACCCGTGCTTGGCCGCCTCCTCGTACCGCTCGCTGGCCAGCTCCAAGGACATTACGTCGTGGTGAACCGCACCCAACGTCCCGCTGTCGTTCATACTCCCGGCAATCGCGAGTGCCTGCTCAAGACATTCTCTTGCGAGGGGAAGATTGCCCTGCTCCACATGAGTATTCGCTATACCGCAGAGTGTGAGGGCTGATCTACCAATCGCTCCAAACGCCTCGGCATTTTCCTTGGCGCACGCATACCACTTGAAAGCATCGTCCCACTCTGCCAGCCTTCGACTTACGCGTCCAAGACCCCGGCAAGCATCGATCACCTCCTCGTGAGCCCATGCGGATGCCGCAACCTGGTAGCTGACATGGAATAACTCTCGGGCGCCATCGAAGTGCCCCTGCCCCTCCACAGACTCACCGTGCCCAAACACCGCCCTCGCCAACTCCAACCGGTCTTCGGCCTCCAGCGCATCAGCCACGCGGACCCACTCCACCCGTTCCGAATCATCCTCCGCGACTACATCGAAGCTCTTGCGAAGCTCCGTGATCTTCTCATCCAGGACATTCCGGGGGAGCACGAAGTCCTCGTCGATCACCGTGTGGAGCAATCGCGCCACCGCGAAACGCGTGCCGATCCGGCGGTCGATACCGTTCTCGGACTCCCTCCCCTCGAGGTCCTTGAGGACCGGCCATCCTGGTGGGTTCGCGGGGCCCGACACAGCGGTCCGGCTACCGACGGCCATCTGGAGGGGCCGCTCTTCGGCCAACTCCTTGTGCAGCACCACAGCCGCGACCTCACCGGCCTCGAACATCAATTCATCGAGGGCCTTCCCTGCGATCGGCTCTCTCGCTGTCCGTGAGTCCGCCGTGAGGAACCATGCCCGCATTCCGTCGCTGCCCAATGCGACGTAACAAGCGCTTTGCACTCCCTTGAGGAAGGGCAAATGCCCGCTAACGGAATTGGGTATGTCGACCAACCCCGGAACACCCTCGTTCCAAGACAGCCGTAACGGATCGATACGAAAGCTGTCACGAGGGGGGTGCGCCATGAGGTCGAGCACGCAGTGCGTATGCACAAGGCCGGGTCCGTACTCGTCAACCCACAACGCCGCGACCCGGTCCGCGCCGACCGTATCGGCAACGCTACCAAGGTGGGCTATGAGCCGCTGGCGAATCGGGTCTCCGCCGTAGAGGGCCAGCGCTTCGGTCAAACGCCGAGCCCTACGATTCCTGAACGCGGCTAGGGATAGGTGAGCTGTGGACATGAACCTCGTATGAAATAGCTTTCGGTCGACCCTTATAAGCTAGATTTCCCACGCCCTAAAAACAACAATCTTGCGCAGAGGCCGAAAATGGGCCTCCCACGAGTATCGACCAACCCCTTGCCGAACTCAACCCACAGGCGATGAAACCTCCCTCATCGGGCGCCGAGAAACGTGGGGACGCAGTCCTCACCGACGCCGGACTCGTGGCAATGGCCGTGATCTGGGGCATCAACTTCTCCGTCATCAAGATAGCTCTGACTGAGATGCCTCCCCTGGCCTTCAACGCTCTGCGTTTTCCAATGGCCGCCGCCGCTCTGGTGATGATGCTCAGGCTCCAGGGGCCCCTGCAAATGCCCGAGCGATCCGATGTGCCTCGCATCATCGCCTTGGGACTCATCGGTAACGTGGGGTATCAGCTCCTGTTCATCTACGGCATTGAGCTCACGCTGGCCGGAAACGCTGCCCTGATGTTGGCAACCACGCCTGTTTGGACCCTGATCCTCGCCACGCTGCTGGGCTTGGAGCGGCACGGCGGCCTGGTGTGGGCCGGCGTGTTCGGCGCCCTGGCGGGCATGGTGCTCGTGGTGCTCGGCGGCTCTCAGGAGGTGGCGATCGGGAATGGTGTCCCGACGGGTGACCTGCTAATGGTGGGCTCGGCCAGCGTGTGGGCCGTGTACACCGTCGGGTCTCAGGACCTCACGAGACGCTACGGTGCGCTGCCGGTGACCACGTGGACGCTGGGCATCGGTGCGGTCTCCCTCGCGATCATCGGCGGGCCACAGGTGGCGCAGACCGACCTCGCAGCCCTATCGACCACGGCATGGGTGAGCGTGTTCTACGCGGGAGTCATGTCGATCGCCGTGGCCTACCTGTTGTGGTACCGCGGCGTGGAGCATATCGGGAGCAGCCGTACCTCCGCATTCTCCAACCTGGTACCGCTGGTCGCGTTGGTGGTAGCATGGTTCTGGTTGGGAGAGCGGCCCGCCGCCATACAACTGGCCGGCGCAGCCGTCATAATCGGAGGTGTCTCGGTGACCCGCTACGCCCGCGCAAAAGAGGCCGAGTCGGCCTAATAGAGGGGCGTCAGGCGTTGGTGCCGGAGTCGAGCTGTGGCCGCGGGGAAAAGTCCAAGGACGGGCGGTGGAGGACCTCGGGGAACTCGTAGACGATGATTCCCTGCTCCGTCACGTCGGAGCGCACCCGGAAGCCGTCGTCCATGGTGTTCATGAGTTCCTCGGCCCTGTCGAGAGACATGTTCAACGACGCGGCCACTTCGGTCACGGTGAGAACGCCGCCCTTTTCCGTCGCGAGCATCAGCACTCGCCTTTGCGTCCGAGCGGCCAGCACGCGGCGGAGCTCCTGCTTTGCCTTCATGCCCCACCAGAAGGTCGCGGTGCCACCCGCTCCGATGACGCTGCCTACCGCCACCATCGGAAGTACGAACTCGACGAAGCCGACCGAAATCATCATCGCGGCAATCGCCGCCATGCCGACCCCGATGACCTGCCGGCCCACGCCGCTCCTCGGAAGTGGCTCCTCGGACTCGACGGCGATCCCGGCGATTCCATGCGCCGGGTGTCGACCACCTTGGCCCAGAGCGCCCGCGTGCATCCAACCCAGGCCGCACTGCGGGCAAACACGGTGTTTGCGCCGGGCCAGCCAGTACGCGAGACCACCAAGTCCATACGTAAACAGACTGACGCCTACGAGAAGAAAGATGTGGCCCGGGCGCCGGAAATAGTCGATGCCCTCGCCGACGTACGCGCACCGAGGGCAACTCTTCACCCCTGTTTGGCGCATGACGGAACGAGTGACGGCCGCCCCACAGGTGGGACAGCTGCGCTCGTGATCCCTCAGATGTTCACCACACGTCGAACAGCGCATTGGCATTGATGCTATCCGTAAAGGCCTGCCTCGTAGACACTGCACACTACGAGATCGTTCCCTTGAAGATCCAGACGGCGCCTCGCAGAATCAACGCTCGGTCAGTCCTAGAACAACCGCACGATTTTCAACTGAAAGGCAGCTTCCTCGGAAGGAGGTACACCGCCCGACCCGAGTACTGCAAGACCGAGACCTGTGGTCGCTGGCTGAATCAGAAAGTAGGCACTCGAGGACGACCACAGGCGGTCAGACGTTACGAAGTCCGCACCTCCCCTGGATAACGGCACGAGCGGGAACGTAACCCTCACGGTCCGTAGGGCTTCGACCAGATCGAGCACCGGGTACTGTAGCTCGGACCGCACCATCGCCCGTCGCTCGGCCGGCTGACCCTCCACTCCGACCGCGGCGCCCCAGTCCGCCAAGAGCGACGGCCACGTGGATCCCGCTGCCGCAGTCACGTTCTCCGTCCCGGTCAACGTGGTCTGGGTGAGCGCCCGCAAAAGGGAATCTCCGCCGAACCGCTCCTCTAAATAGCGCACGAACAACCAGCCGGCACCCCGCTCCTCGAGGCTCACCAGGCCCGCGCTCACGATGAGGCTCCACTGCGATGGCGCATCCAGGTAGAGCGCCGCTCGGCCGTAGTTCTCCGCGCCGAACAACTGCGCGGAGTCGGAATCCCCCTGGGCCATGAAGTGCTCCGCCACGACATCTTCCGCCGTGTGAGCAAGGGCCTCGGAGAGCCAGACTGCGTCGGCCCGGTCCGCACCGCGCTTCAGCACGCGTTCGTTGAAGTGGATCATGTGCTGGAACTCGTGGGCCAGAATCGCAGGCAGGATCCGTTCAAGCTCACTCACCGAATGTGGATCCGAGAACTGACCCGTCGGGTCCGGCACCAACAGATAGAAGATCTCGCCCTGATTGCCGTTCTCTGCATCCACCAGCAGATCCAGACCGAAGAAGAAGCCCGCCGCGAAGCCATCTGCGCCCCTCGGCGTCAACCGGTTCACCACCGGAGTCAGAAGGATGATGACCTTGCCATTTCCGTCCAGATCGCTGACATCCCCATAGCTCTCCGTTATGAGGGGAAACGTCGGCTCGTCGAACCACATGGCCAGGCGCTCGAGAAAGGAGTTGGGCACATCAGGGAGAACACTGGCGTCCACGTAAAACGCAGCTTGCTGCGAGACCAAGCGCACCTCACCGGTCACCTGAGTGAAGGTTCCCCCGGTGCCGAGCACATCGAAGTCCCTTCGCTCGCCGACCACCGGCGTGTGGGTTGAGCTGGCCGGAGCTGGCGCCGGCGGCACCACGGGCGTCGTGGCCACCGCCTCCGCTTCCACGCGGCGCACAAAGTGTTCCCACTCCGCCTGGGCCAATCCCGGGCCGTCCGGCGCAGCCGGGACGGCCCCAATGGGCCGAGCCTCCGTGTGCGATCCGGCTGCCATCGTCACGGGGGCTCCCACCAGACCCAGTAGCCTCATGTCGAAGCGCGCGGCGCCGACCTGGCTGGAGGACTGCACCACCGCGAGGTAGCTGGCCTGCGGGCCGTCGCCCCCGAACGCGAAGCACAGGAAGCCGTCCGACCCCGAGAGCAGCGTATCAGCGCCAACGGCGAGGGCCGGTGCCATCTGCGTACCCGTCACACTCATCGAGCGTGGATCACTGCGTGACTCTCCGAGTCGCACCTCGACCTCCACGGACCTGCTCGGAAGGCAGGGCGGCACCTCCACCGTGAGTCTGCCTGTCTGGCTCGCGAGCACCCTGCCGGGAATGCCGGAGAAGAGCACCGTGTTGTGACGGGGGGTCGGGCTGAAGTTCGAGCCCTCGATGTCGATGGCGTCACCCGCGGTCGCCGCGGCGGGAACGACGGTGAGCAGGGGCGGAAGAACCGCGTTGGCGGTGAACTCGACGAAGGCATCGCCCTGACTGATGACCGCAGCACGGATAAGGTACTCACCCAAGCCGGCCCCCAGAGACGCTCCGACGGCGGTGAACCCCGCTGCGCTGGTTACGCTGCTGGTCTGATCCAACGATGCGCCCGAGCCGGCCACCACGGACCACGAGACCGTGACGCCCTCCTCGGGCCTGCGGTCGGCCACCGAACGAACGACGACCTGAAGGAGATCGGGCAAGCGCCCTAAAGCGGGGGCGAACTGGTTGTCACCCCCCACGATCACGATCTCGAGGCTCCTGGTGGGAGGATCTACAGGGCCGTCTCCTCCCCCGCATACGCTCAGCGAGACGACCAGGCCCGCGGCGGCTAGAGCCTTGAGGAATCTCAACGCCGGACCAACTCCATGAGATCGATGATGGGACTGCCCGTCAGAGCCGCCGCTCCCAACCTGAGGCGTCCGACGACGAGAATACGTTCCAGCGGCAACAAGCCATCCACCAGAGGCAACATGTCGGGCGGCACCGCCACGTAGACGAACTGAGCACCGTCTTCCCCACCCCGGGTGAGCAGGAACGGCTCGCCCTCGTAGAAGTCGGTGCGGATCTTCTCGGCGCGCTCGAGGGAAATGAACTGGACGTCCCACTGCACGGCCCTGCCGCGGTACTGGCCGGGATTGGATACCACATCCTCTATGCTCACTTCAGTGAGCACCCCGGACTCCTCGTCCTCTCCGGTAGGCAGGTCCGGGATCCACGTCCACCCCTCCACCCTGACTCGAGCCCAGTTTCCGTCGCGTGCGAGGATGCGCACATCGGCGCCGGGAAGGGTCTTGGCAAGGGTATCCCCGTCCGGGCCGCTGAGGATCGCTCCGCCCGCCGGACCGGTGCGTACCCACTCGGCGCGCTCGTCATCGCTCGCCGCTTCGTCCGCCTCGGGAAAGTCCAATGAGGCCTTCCAGATCCACACCTCGCGCTCCACCCGCCGCCATCCCGTGGTAGACTCGATCTGAGCCAGCAGCATCCCCTCCTCGAGCCGGCCGATGATGTCGCCGGCCGGAGCGCCACGGATGTTCTCGCCGTCCTCAGCGGATACCACCAGGTCGAAGCCGGCTCGGTCGATCGCCTGAAGTGACCTGGACCAAACCCAACCGTGGAGGCGGATCCGTACCCACCGACCATCGTCCCCCGTAACCTCCAAGACAATGCCGTCCCGCACTTGACCGAGGACCAAGCCATTCGGGCCGGCCCGGAGATTCTCCTCCCCATTGGTGACGGCCGTTTGACCCATGACCCGTACCGCCGTCAGGAGCATCAGCGCGAGGACGGACGCTACGAAAACATGCCTGGAGGAGAGATCCGTTGAGTGCGTCATTAGGTTTGAAACGATCTACGGCCGATGGTGTTAAAGCTCTCGCATGCCGCTCCCGGCGGCTCCATTCCCGACTCGAAACGAATGTGCCTGAACTCCATGCGCATGGCAACGATCCGGATTGTTACTACCACGATGGTCCTCCTTTGGCTCCCCGGCGCCATCGAGTGCCAGGTGGTTCCGTCTCCCTATCGCTTTCTCGAGTCCAAGCAGGAGGTGGTGTTCTTCGTCGGCACGTCCGACCCAAGCCCCGGACAACTCCGGATCGGCATGGGGTCGGCCACCGTATACGGGGGTCGCTATAGCATCGACGTGGGCTCGACACTGACGGTGGAGCTGGGTACCACCATATTCGCCGGCGACCGGGAGGTGCGGGACCCGCGCCGCGCCGCGGGGGACCGGCACCTAGGCGTGTCGGACCTGACGGTTACCACCTTGGAGGCACGCTTTCGGCTCAACCTCACGGGGCACCGCTCGTGGCACCGCCTGCGCCCCTTCGTGCTGGTCGGGGGCGGACTCGCCTTCGCGACATCCGAAGACACGACCCTCGAGGAGGCCGTCGAACTTCCGGCGACGGACCGCTTCTCGTTCGGAACACGGTTCACTGCGATTGCAGGTGGTGGCATCGCGATTCACGCATCCCCTAGATTCACTATCCGGCTGGATGCCTCCCTCAACCTCTGGAAGATCACGACACCTCCCGGCTTCACGGACCTGAGTCGAGATTTCGGCCCCGTGCCCGACAGCGAATGGGTCGGTGCTCCCGCCTTCACGGTAGGTACCGCGATCCGGTTCTGAGGCGCAGCCGAGCAGACATGACCGATTTTGAGACACTGAGCGCCGACTGGCTGACGGCCGATGAAGCTCTCCGACGGATCCTCGCGGCGGCAAATCCGCTGGCGACCGAGATGATTTCGCTGGACGACGCCCTCGGTAGGGCTCTTGCCGAAGACCTCCGCTCACCGGTGGCACTTCCACCCTGGAAATCAAGCGCAATGGACGGCTATGCCGTCCGGGGTGACGACGTGAGGGGCGCCACCGCCGACGATCCTGTGAGCTTGCCGGTCGCCGGGCACATCCTCGCGGGTCCATCCGGGGGGCTCACGCTCCAGGCCGGCACCGCCATCCGCATCATGACGGGCGGCGCGGTTCCGGAGGGCGCGGACTCGGTGATACGGGTCGAGCACACGGATCGGGAGGCGGCGTCCACGGGGACGGTGCTGGTCCGTGACGACGCCGATATCAAGAGGCACGTTCGCCCCGGGGGCCTGGACTGTGCGGCCGGCGACGTGATGCTGGAGAACGGCGTATCGCTCACTCCGGGACGAATTGGTGTCGCGGCCGCGACGGGCGCCTCGGAGATCGAAGTGGGTGGCCGTCCCACCGTGGCGATCCTAGCCAACGGTGATGAACTGGCGGCGCTCGGCGAATTCGAGCGTGTCCTGGAGGGCTCCGCTATCCCCGAGAGCAACAGCCACACCATCAGGGGGGCGTCTCTCGCGGCGGGCTGCATCCCGCTTTCTCTCGGCATCGCCCGCGACGACGTCGACGACCTTCACGATCATGTTGAGCGCGCAATGGATGCGGACGCGTTGGTCACCATCGGGGGCGCCTCCATGGGCGAGGGCGACTTGATCAAGCGCGTACTCCTCGACCTCGGGTACCAGCTCGACTTCTGGCGTGTGAAGCTGCGTCCCGGAAGCCCCTTCAGCTTCGGTCACATCCCCCGGGATGGGGCGGATCCGCTGCCTGTGTTTGGGCTACCGGGCAATCCGGCCTCCGCCTTCGTGACCTTTGAGCTGTTTGTACGGCCCTTCCTCCTGAAGCTCGCCGGCCACAGCGCCGTCCACCGATTCGTGCTGGAAGCCACCGCCGGCGAAGATCTCTCCTCTGCGCGGGACCTCACGCACTTCCTGCGAGTCACGGTGAGCGAGGACGGCGGTGCTCTCACCGTGAACCTGACGGGACCCCAGGGCTCCGGCTTGATGGACAGCCTGGGCAAGGCCGAGGGCCTGGCCGTCGTACCCGAAGGTGTCGAGAAGCTTCGGGCCGGCGAGCGCGTGCGGGTGATCCTCCTCGACGATCGCCCGGCCTGGGGATCGCGCGCCTCCTTCATGGCGGCGCGCGCCCTGTCGGCGGACGCCGACATCGGCTAGCGGACTGGATCTAGTCCGACTTTACGGCGCGGATCTCCTCGCTCAACCGCGGCAGGATCTCCAGCGCGTCTCCCACCACCCCGAAATCCGCCACCGTGAAAATGGGCGCGTCGGGATCCTTGTTGATCGCCACGATCGTCTGTGACGTGCGCATGCCGGCCAGGTGTTGGATGGCCCCCGAGATACCCACCGCGAAGTAGAGCTTCGGCGTGACCGTCTTGCCCGTCTGCCCTACCTGCTCGGCGTGCGGACGCCAGCCTGCATCGACCACCGCCCGCGATGCTCCGAGAGCAGCATCCGAGCCCAGCGCGTCGCGAAGCTCTTCCAGAAGGTGCCAGTTCTCCGGCTCCTTCATGCCTCGACCGCCGGAGACGATCACGCTGGCCTCAGCCACATCCACCGAGCCACCCACGGCCGCCTTGAACTCCAGGATTCGAGTGGTGGGCGTGCCCACCTCGGGCGCGAAGGACTCCACGGCCACGGTGCCCCCGACGCTCTCGGCCAGGAAAACGTTCGGCCTGAGCGATACCAGTGCGGGAGAAGCCTCCATGCGCAGATGCGCGAACGCCTTACCCGAATACACCGGCCGTACCACGCGCACCACGCCGTCCACCGCGCTCACCTGCGTCGCGTCGCAGGCCAGCGGGACGTCCAGTAGCGCCGCCACGCGGGGAGCCAGGTCCTTGCACTGGGCCGTCGCCGGGAAGAGCACGGCCGCATAGTCGCCGCCTCGCACCACCGCCGCGAGGGCCTCGGCGTAGGCCTCGGGGACGTACTGGTGCAGGGCATCGTGCTCGCCCACCAATACCCGCACCGCACCGAACTCCCCGACGGATTCTGCTCCGGAGATGCCCGGACCGCCGAGCACGACCGCATGCGCGACCCCACCCAGCGCGGCGGCCAGTGTCGATGCCGCGCTCACGATCTCGTTGGACACTCCCCGGAGCTCACCGCCCCGCTGCTCCGCAAAGGCGAGTACGTCGCCCATATATATCTTCTCCAGAATCGCTGTGTGGACTAGAAGGCTGTTGAAGAAGTACAGCGGGTCGCGTTACGAGCGCCGACAAGCGCTAACGCGCTTGTTACCGTGTCAGCTCCTAGGCGGGGGCCCGACTGCGTAGCACTAGCTACGTTGAGGGTCCCCAACGACGGAGATGGCCCCGTGCCGCCGTAACCCGAAGGGCACAGGGGGGTTGCATGCCTCATGCGTCGTCTCTCCTCCTCGCCGTAGCCCTGCTACGACTCGTCGTCGTTCCTACCCTGAGTCAC
>JACZXQ010000042.1:1655-15579 GCA_022571515.1 Gemmatimonadota bacterium | reverse complement strand
ACCGTGGTGACGTGATTGAAGGGATTCAGAACTTGGCTGGCGGCGCACTGGCTGAGGCCCATCTTTGGTAGCGCGATCCCCTCTGGGATCCCCAGGATCAGCGGGACTGCCGCACCGGCCTGGCGCAATCGGGTAGGGCGCGGCCGCGACGTGATGTCACGACCGCCGCCCTCCCACACCACCGTGCGTACGGGTCCGTACACGGCGGTTCACAAGATGCACTTGAGTCTCCGTTGCTCCTGAAGAACGCTCACGAGTCCCATCTGGCGCAACACGCTGGTCGGTACGGCCTGGTTCATGTGACTCGCACCCGCGTTCCACCACGGGCCGTGTCCATTGTACGCCGACCGTGCGGCGCGTTCTTCACTCAGGCCCCGCTTGCGTAGCTCCTTGAGCCGGGTTCGTGGTCGCTTCCACTGTCGCCACAGGATCAGGCGCAGCCTTCGGCGGATCCACTCGTCCAGTTCTTCGAACACTCCGCTCACGTCCGCCAGCCGGTAGTACGCAGCCCAGCCCCGTAGGATCGGGTTGAGCTCCCTGATAGTGCGCGCGAGGCTCCATCCTCGTCCTCGTCGGAACAACTCCTTCAGCTTCAGCTTCAGCCGCTTCACCGACGTCGGATCGGGCTTCAGTTTAGGCCTCTTGTCCACCGTGGTCCGGTACCCCAGGAACTTCCGTTTCCAGGGTCGGCCCACCGCACTCTTCTCCCGGTTCACCTCCAAGCGTAGGCGCTTCGCCAAGAAGCCCTCCAGCGACGCCATCACTCGCTCACCCGCCCGCTTCGATTCCACATACACCTGGAAATCGTCCGCATAGCGTACAAAACGGTGACCCCTGCGCTCCAATTCCTTATCCAGCTCATCCAGCAGGATATTCGATAGCAGCGGCGAGAGCGGCCCACCTTGCGGTGTCCCCTCCCGGCGAGGTGGTGCGGCCCCTCCCTCCATGATCCCGGCCCGCAGATAGCGACCGATCACACGGAGCACTCGTTTGTCCCTCACGCGCCGGGCCACTCGACTCATCAAGACATCGTGCTGCACCGTGTCGAAGAACTTCTCCAGGTCCAGGTCCACCACCCATCGCCTGCCCTCCGCAATGTGCTCGCGGGCACGCTCTACCGCTTGATGCGCGCTTCGTCCAGGTCGAAAGCCGTAGCTATCCGCACTGAACGTCGGGTCGAAGATAGGCGTCAGAGTCTGGAGTAGGGCTTGTTGGATCATCCGGTCCATCACCGTCGGGATGCCGAGCATTCGTGTACCTCCCCCAGGCTTCGGTATCTCTACCTTCCGCACCGGACTCGGTTGGTACGTTCCGCTCAGCAGCGCTTCCCGGATCCGCGGCCAGTCCGTCCGGATCTGATGCTTTAGGTCGTCGACACTCCTGCCGTCTACGCCTCCGGCACCCTTGTTGCGGACTACCCGCCGATATGCGGCCTTCAAGTTCTCACGACGCAGCACCTCCTCCATGAGTCCCGAAGCCTCTTCCCCGGCTTGTTCTCCAGGTGCCGTGGTCGCTTGACGCGCAGTACCGGTATCCTCGGCGGTTCCGCCGCCTACCTTCCCGGCCCGCTCCAGCCTCTCAGCCTTCTTGCCTGCGTCTCTGCGTTCCATCGAACCCTTTGTGCCAGTTCGGCTTCCTGTGTTCGGCCCTTCGCCGCCGTGCGCCAGCGGCTACTATGGCCTCGGCTGACTTCTCGCTCCACCGGCGGGCATCCTAGCGCATTGCCGGCGTCGCCCCTTCAGGCATGAGGCGAGATCTCCCAGGGTAAGGCGCGTGACTTTCGCTCCATCCACCTGCCACATCTACTTCCGCTCGGTCCGGATGGCTTTCGGGCTTCAGGTCGTTTGGCCCCCTCGCCCACCTCGCGGCTGCCTCTTATGTGGTTCGTGTTCCTCAGGCCAGAGCTTTGCCTGCGGCTTCCTTCCCGCGTCTCCTCACGAAGCTACGGTTGCCGTTCAGCTAGGGGTTCCCAGCCACCGGGGCCCCCAGGGGACTCGCACCCCCTAGTCACTTCCCGCTCGGCTTTCGCCTCACGGTTACTTCCCGCCTCTCGGCGGGCCGCGCCATGCCTGGCGCACCAAAACAAAAGCCCTTTGACGGGTCGCGATAACGTGAGGTGGAGGACCAGATCGGTCAACATGAGGCCTCACGCCAGCGCTCGACGGTGAACCGTTCGCTAAGGGACTGATACGAAATAACTGGCTAATACTGCCGATGGCGGCGGGGGTGGATGGAGTAGTTCCATTCGCCGTGGAAGGGGTGGGGCTCGATGTGGATCGTGGCCATCT
Source organism: Gemmatimonadota bacterium (assembly GCA_022571515.1). Classification (GTDB taxonomy): domain Bacteria; phylum Gemmatimonadota; class Gemmatimonadetes; order Longimicrobiales; family Gaopeijiaceae; genus JACZXQ01. The sequence goes on along the minus strand of JACZXQ010000042.1, from coordinate 13,291 downwards.
GTTCGTCGGTGACACGGACGCCGAGCGGATAGGATCCGTGGTCGATCTCGGAGCGGATCCTCAGGCCCGACGAAGTGGTCGTGGAACCGATGAGGCTTACGATGGTTGCGAGACTCACGAGCGGCTTACCGCGCCAGTTCATAGCGATGTGAGAGAAGAGGCGGTGTTCGATCTTGTTCCACTTGCTGGTGCCCGGGGGGAAGTGGCATACGGTGATCGAGAGTCCGGTCCGGTTGGCGAACTTCTGGAGCTCCCACTTCCAGAGGCGAACGCGGGAGCCGTTGCTTCCGCCGCCGTCGGCTGTGATGAAAAGGGAGGGAGTGCCCCTGTAACTGGAGCGACCCATGAGCCTCCACCACCGACGGATCGCGTTCACGGCGAAGCTCGCCGTGTCGTGATCGATGCCGACGCTGACCCATCCCTCGTCGCGGCTTAGGTCGTAGACCCCGTAGGGGATCGCCTTGCCCTGCTCCGGGATCAAGAAATCGTGGACGCGCACGGGTTCGGGGTTACCCTTCGGCCTCCACTCCCGGCCCGGGTTCTTGAAGTCCCCCACCGGTTCTTTCTTCTTCGTGTCCACCGAGATCACGGGACGTCCCTGCCGTAGCTGACGACGGACGTGTCGGTCGATGTAGCGGAACTGAGCGTCCCGGTCCACGTGCTGGCGGCCCTCGCGCGTCTTGCGGTTCGCCTGAAGACTGTAGCCGCTTTCTTTGAGGAGCTGGGCGACGAGCCGGTAACTCACGTCGTGACCCATCGCCTCGAGCTCGTCGGCCAGGTGACGCACGCTCTTCGAGGTCCAGCGTAGCGGCGTGTCCGGATCGCCCAACGTCGCCGGCTCCACCAACGCATCCAGGTCGTCGAGCAGCGTTGGGTCCTTGTCCGTCGCTCGCTTGCGGCCCCCTCCCGGGCGCCGAGTCCGCTCGGGAGGCAGCACATCGCTCTGTCCCGACCTCACCTCCCGGATGCCCCTCGCGATGGTCGAGCGCGAGATCCCCGTCGCTCGCTCCACCAACGCGATACCCCCGTGGCCCAAAGACATCGCCTCCGTCGCGGCCCAAAGACGCCTGGACCGTTCCGTCAGCGCAAAAGACAACGCTGCGTACTTGCTGCCCACGGTATCGATGTCCATACCGGCAATCTATGCGCACACCGGCACCAGATCAACCAGTTATTTCATAACATATCCTTCGGACACGTCCTGGTGGCTCAAAAGCCGGCTCGTGTCAGTTCACGGCGCGGCCGACCTGGATGGACACGCCTTTCGCCACTCCCCAGGTCGAGCCCCCAGGTGGCGTTGAGTTGCTCCGCCACGATGCCGCCTTCGTGGTCGGGCTCCGCGTTCCCGCGGGAACGCGTTCACTCGACTGACGGAAATAGGGTCAGGGAGCTGGGCAGGCCGGCAAGAAAAGCCGGTGCCGGCAGGCCGGAGACGTTGTTGTCCCGGTCGAGAAAGCAGTCCCGCTTCGTCACCAGGATGCCCCCGCCGTATTTCCGCAGCGCCTTCTTGTGTGCCGGCTTGATGGCGGCTCTGTACTTGACCTCGATCAGCGCACGTGAGTCGTCCGCGAACGTGACGAAGTCGATCTCTTCGTTGCCCTGGGAAGCACGGTGGTAGAGTGTGAACGGGCCACGCCATCGGCGCAGATGATCTCCAACCACGGACTCGACCATGACGCCCGTCTCTGTCGAGTCTCCGAACGACTGCATGGCATCGCGCCATGGATTCGAACTTCCCGACACCCAACTCTTGAGGACGTACCAGGCGAACGGGTCGACGGGGTACAACTTCTTGGGGCTTCGAGGAGCTTGGACAGGTGAATCGATGTTCTTGACGCGATACACGATGTGCCAAAGGAATGCCGCCTGAGCGTCCTCGAGGTACTCCCGCACAGTATGATGCGACCCGATCGCCGTGCCTCCGCTGCCGTCGCTCCAGTTGAACTCACGGCCCATACGCGACGCGCTGACCCAGCTCACGAGTTCTCGGAAGAGATCCTCCCGATGCCCGGCGCGCACGATCTCGCCCCGGAAGGCCTCTTGGTGCAGACGGTAGACGCGAGGGGGTATCTGCCCGTGTGCGGCTTCCGCCGAGACGGCATGGGGATACCCGCCGGTGAGCAGGTAGCGGTCGAAGAGCGGATGTAGCTTGCGCTGATGCAGCTCGATCTCTTGCGTCGCCTCGTAGGCCTCCTTCGGGTTCGTGGGATCAAAGATGGGGAGGCACCCGGCCAAATCGGGGTCGTGCATCGCGACGAAGTCGCGAAAGGCGAGGGGCATCATTACCCAATCCCAAGCCTCGACCGCGCCTTTTCGCCCAGGCGCCCGCTCGGCACCACGCTTTACGTCGCGAGCATGCGAACCGGTGCACACAACGGTACAGTTCTGAAGATCGCCACGACCGTGGAGCACCCGGATCGCCGTGCCCCACGACTCGATGCCGGTGATCTCATCGAGCAGGATGTAGGCACGGTGTTCGGGAAATGAGGAGCGCATCCATTCCAGATACTCCCGCAGCGCATCCTGGAGTTCGTGTGAGGTGCGTAGGTTCGCTCCTTCGACGTCCAAGTACATGATCGAGCGGGGGGGCACTCCTTCTCCGAGAAGCCGCCGGACCATGCGTTTCATGAGCGTCGTCTTGCCAACCTGGCGGGGACCACGGACGGTAAAGACGGCATCCACGGGGAGGAGAAACGGAATGTCGTGCGGAAACACGAGACGCTCCCCGGCGAGGGTCCGCAGGTGCGGGTCCCGCTCGATGGCGGCGGCGAACCCCGGCCCTCTGGCGGAGTAACCTAGTCCTCAGTCCCCTTCTGAAGCCCTTTCCGCTCGGTCTCCCCCCGCTCCCGCCCCCGCCCACACCGCCTCCGCCCTCAACGACAACTCCAGCCTATACACGTCCAACGATCCCTTGCCATCGAGATAATCGCGCAGCGTCTCATCCTGAGATCCCGTGCCGTCCGGATGCTCGAGCATGACCACGGCATGCGCTCCGCAGTCTCGCACCGCTCGCTCCAGCCCGTCGACGCCGCCGTAGAGCGGGTAACCCTTGAACGCGCCCTTGCGCCCGAGATACCAGCGATCGACCACGCACACGGGCCTCAGGTGCGGCTCCGTGATCCTCTCCAGGGCGCTGAACGCCAGTTCGGCATCGCCGAGCGTGCCGAGTACGATGGCCGCCGTGCCTTTCTGCGACCAGCGCTTGAGGGCTCCTTCCATGACCAGGAAGGAGAACCGGCCTCCCGTCGTGAGCATGGTGCACACCAGGAAGTCCACCATCACGACGCCGCGGGAGAGCCCCACTCGGTGGACGAGCAGGAGCACGGAGGCCGTGAGGAGCGTGCCGAGCAGATTGGCCCTGAGCAGCCGCACGGCGTCGCCCGACCCGTAGTGGCGGAAGCGCGGCGCGTACACGCCCATCCCGGCGAAGGCGGCGAGCTTGAGGGCCACCACGAGCACGAGCGTCTGCTGAAAATAGATCAGCTCGGCGCCGAGCTGCGCCGGGTCCCACCGGATGATGTAGGCGGCGAAATACGACAGCCCGACGAGCACGAGGTCCAGCATGAACGCGAAGACCGGAATGCGCTGGGTGAGCTCGCGCAGCCGATAGAACGCGCCCGGAGTGCCGTCCTTTCGGACGTCCGCGCCGGCGGCCTCGGATGCCTCCAGTCTCGACGTGAGCAGGAAGGCGCCGATCAGCGCCAGCACCAGCAGCAGCACGCCGCCCAAGAAGTAGGCGAACGTCCGGCTCGAGGTACGCACGAGCAGACCGACTCCGCCACCGAGCAGCGCCAGGGTCCAGAGCACCCACATCGCGCGCTCTTCGGAGACGCCGAGCTCCACCAGACCATGCGACGTATGGTCACGCCCGCCCTTGGAGATCGCCCGGCCCTCGATCAGGCGGATCACGGCGACGTAGGCGGTATCCAGGATCGGAATCGCGAGAATCACCACCGGCACGGCCATGATCGCGAAGAGTCCCCGCGACAGGCCCGGCGTGGGCGACAACGCGAGCCCGGCGAGCGTGATGCCCAGGAAGAGCGACCCGCTGTCGCCCATGAAGATGCGGGCGGGCGGATAGTTGTGGACCAGGAAGCCCACCAAGGATCCGGCCAGCACAAACGCGATCAGGGCGAGGCCGGGCTCCGAGGCTTGCAGGAACGTGATGCCCAGGAAGCCGGCGGCGATGGCGCCTACGCCTCCCGCTACGCCGTCCATGTTGTCGAGCAGGTTCATGGCGTTGGTGATCGCCACGAACCAGAAGAGCGACAGCAGCGCGTCCACCGCGTACACGCCCGTGAACCACACTCCGATGCCGCTGGCCGTCAAAACGCCGGCGGCCATCACTTGCCCCACCAGCTTCGTCACGGGACGCAGGTGAATGAAATCGTCCGTCAGGCCCAGCGCGAACATCATGAGCGCGCCGACGAACAGCCCGGTGGCATGGCTCCACGGCAGGATGCCGTGCGGCGAGATCTCCAGCCCGGGCAGGTCCGGCTGCCACAAGAAGACCGCAACGCCCAGCGCCACCACGACACCTCCCACGATGGCGATCCCGCCCACGTTGGGCGTCGGCCTCGTGTGCCAACGGTCGGGGCGGGTGTCGGGGACCCTGCCGCTGCGTACGGCGATGGTGCGTACGATCGCGGTGAGCACCACGGTGCTCGCCAGCGCGAGCAGCGGTATGAGGGCCAGTAAGGTGGTCGTGCTCATGCCGGCGTAGCCTGCTCCACCGGGGCGGCCTGCGCCATCGCCCGAAACTGGTCGTTGGACTCCATGAGCTCCTCGAATCGGCCGTGAGCCACGATCCTGCCCTGGTCGAGCAGATGGATCTCATCGCAGTCCCGGATGCTCGCGAAGCGGTGTGCGATCCAGATGATCGTCTTCCTGGGTTCGAGGGCCTGAATCGCTTGGATCACCTTCGCTTCGGTCACGCCATCCAGGGCGCTCGTACCTTCGTCGAGAATCAGCACGTCGGGATCCTGGTACAAGGCGCGCGCGATTCCGATCCTCTGCCGCTGCCCACCGCTGAGCCTGACGCCCGCCTCGCCGATCACGGTGTCGAACCCCTCGGCCAATGTATCCACGAATTCGTCGAGCTGAGCCACCTTGGACGCCCATTCGACCCGTTCGTGGTCGATCCGGTCCGCGGGCAACCCGAACGCGACGTTGCTCGAGACGGATTCGTCGGTCAGGAAGATCTCCTGCGGTACGTAGCCCACGTGCCGGCGCCAACTCGTCACGAGCGGGCCTGCCACCTCCCCGCCGTCGACCAACAAGGCCCCCTCCTGCGGCACGAGCAGCCCCAGTATCAGGTCCACGACCGTCGTCTTGCCCGAACCCGTGCCACCGACGAGGCCGTGTGCCGTGCCCTTGCGAATGGTGAGGTCCACACCGTCGAGGCTCGGCGTCGATGCGCCGGGATAGGTGAACGAGACACCGCTCAGGCGGATCGTGTCGTCGAACCCCAACGGCTCGACCGCGGACGGCCCGACCTCGGCCACATCGCTAAGAACTCTCTCGCCGCCCGCCAGCAAATCATCCCGCAGCGTGTCGAGCGCGGCCTCGTAGAAACGCACCGTGGTGAGGCTCTCGAACATGTGCTGAAGCGCCGGCAAGAGCTTGTAGCCACCGAAGGCGAACAGACTGACGGTCGGAAGCACCTGCTGGAGCTCTCGCCCCTGGGATAGGAGGTAGACGATGATCAGCAGGATGCCCCCGAAAGCGACGGTCTCCATCGTGTACCGGGGCACCAACCCGACGACCTCGTTGCGCACCGTGTGGCTGGCGAAGGCCTTGGACGGCTCCGCGAAGCGCGCCACGAACTCACGCCTGCGCTCGAGCACCTGGATCTCCTTCGCACCTCCCAGCGCCTCGGCGGCCATCCTGAAACGATCCGTATTGGCATCCAGTCGCGCGTTTCCGTGGTAGCCTTGCCTACCCCGGACGACGAGGTAGATGACTCCGTAGGCTCCGCCCAGAACCACGAACACGGAAGCGGCCAGGGTCACGTTCACCGTGAGAAGCAGAAGAACGATGAACAACGACGTGATGCCCCGGACGAAGACGTACATGGCGGGTATGAGCACGCCCGTCACGACCACGTACACCTCATTGAGGATGTTCTTGCTCAACTCCGCGGTGTTCCGGTCCAGGAACTCGGTGTAGGGCTGCGACAGATACTGACCGAGCAGGCGGGTCGAGAGATCGTGGTTCTTGCCGAAGACAAACTTGAGAAGCCACCAGTTCGTCAGTCCGGAGAAGGTGTTGCTCAGAACCAGAATCACCAGGAACATCACGCCCACGAGAGTGAGAAAGGCGGAGGTGCCCGTTACCCCCGAAGTGGCGTACAGCCAGGCCAACCATGCATTCTCCGAGACCACGTCGGGGTTGGCGGCCAGCGCGATGAACGGCATGATCGACGCGACCGCGAACGTCTGGATGGTGGCCGTGATGAGCACGGCCACGAACATTGCGAGAAGTTGCCACCGGTCGGCTCTGGTGAAGAGGCCGAGCAGCTTTTTCGAAATGGTCAGCATACGGGGCAAGATAGGGGCTAGGGGACGCGGCGGTCGACCAACTCGCCGTAGATGGCCTCCAGGCGGTCCACGATGGCGCCCACCGAGAATCGCCGCTCGGCCGTATCGCGGGCGGCCCGCGCCAACCGCTGTGCCGAGCCATCCACGTTCGCCAGGAGCGACTCGAGTTTGAGAGCGAGGTCTCCGGCGTCGCCCTGGCGGAAGAGCATGCCGTCCTTGCCGTCTTCGATCACCGATCGATTCTCCGGGATGTCACTAGCCAGAACCAGCAACCCGTACGACATGGCCTCCAGGAGTGCGTTGGACATACCCTCCGAAACGGAGGGCAATACGAAGATGTCCGCCCTCCGGTAGAAGGGTGCCACGTCCGCCTGGTCGCCGTGGAAACGGATATCTACGTCCAGGGTGTCCGCCAGCCGCCTGAGGTCCGGCTCCGCGTCCCGCACGGGATCGCCCGCGCCGACCAGGTCCACCCGCAGCGCGCGACCGGCGTTCGCCACCCGAGCCGCTCCCTCGAAAAGCGTGTCCAGACACTTCTCGGTCGACAGGCGTCCGCAATAGAGCAAGCCGACGGGCCCTGAACCGCTGAGCGGGCTAGCCGTCTCGTCCGGAATCGCGACGCTGTTGGGCAGCTCCCTCAGCACGCGATGGGCAAAACCGAAGTCGGTCATCTCACGGCTCATCGCTGTGGTGAGCGTGATCAAGCGATCGATCTTGCGGAAGGCCCAACGCCGCAACCTCGAGAAGGGGAGCCTGCCCAACTCGCCCATCTCGCCCAACTCGCCACTCGCCGTCACCTTCATGACCAACGGCCGGCCGGTGAGAAGCTTGCCCAGAGCGCCTACCATGGCAGGCGAATAGAGCTGGTGCCCATGGAGGATCGCGAGGTTCCTGCGATTCATGACGATGCGCAGCACGCCGAAGAACACGAAGGCGGCCCCCCGGGCCCGGGTGCCGAGGGGGCCCGGCCAGCCTTCCATGATGTTGGGGGTTTCGAGGAACGTGACGTGGCTCCACTTGCGGGCCAGCGCCTCGTCCTCACCGAGCCGTCTGTCCTTTCGCTGCAGGAGATAGACCCGGTAGCCCCGGCGCGCCAGCTCCCGGCTCTGGAGGAGGAGCTGCCGTTGCACGCCTCCGGTCGAGTGCGTCACGAGGGGCGCGATCATGCATATGCCGGGAAGAAGCTGTCGCTCGTAGACACGACGGTAGGCGTCGAGCATTCCTTCTGGTGACAGCCGCGCAGACCAGTACTCGTACCCCGCTCGACTCTTGGCCGAGAACTCGCCCTTGTGGTCGATCACCCGGTCCATGGCGGCGGCCAGTCCCGCCGGAACATCACCCTCTCTGGGCACCAGCTCACCGTAGCTCCCGTCTCCGAGCATACGCGGCATGTTGCCGACCGCCGAGGCGACGAACGGCAGGCCGTAGGTGAAGCACTCGAGGGCGGCGAGCCCGAACGGTTCGTGCCGACTGGCCTGCACATAGACGTCCAGACTGCGGTAGAACGCATCCAGATCGGTCACGTAGCCACACAACTCCACGGTGTCCCCGAGATCCAGTTCGTCGATCATCCGCTCGAGGTCCGGCCGAAGAGGGCCGTCGCCGGCGATCTTGAGCCGAACCCGCGGTCGGCGTGTCTTGAGCTCGGCCATGGCCTTGATCAGGTCGTCGAGGCCCTTTTCGCGGCGGAACATGGCTACGGTTCCGAGCACGGCCTTCGTCGCCGTGGTCGCCCCGCCACTCCACCGCTCCTCCATGGGAATGCCGTTCTCGATGAGGAGGGCGTTGGGCGGGTGCTGAAGCCCTTCCAGGACCGAAACGCTGACGCACGCCAACTCATCCACGGCCGGGAAGATGAACCGCCGGTCGATCCAACTTCTGAGGACGCCCAGCCTCAGGGATGGATAGCTGTCGTAGTGGACCGTGTGCACCCACCGAAAGGAGCCGTCCCAAATCCGGCGTATCCTGACGAGAAGGCCCGGAAGGAAGAGGTGCGTGTGGATGAGGTCGTAACGGCCACCGAGGGCCTCGCGCGCGTCAACCCGGGGCACCGGCCATTCGTCCCCGTCGTAGGATGTGCCGGAGAGCACGCACACACTCACGTCGAAGCGCCTCGTCAACCCGGGAAGCATTTGGATGATCAGGCGCTCGGCGCCGGCCACTCGCGCCGTGCGTGCGACGATCAACAGGGACGGCTTCCGCTGCGCCTCAGTCATCCAGCGCATCGGAGGATTTCACGCGTCGCCGCTTCCAGGCGCGGAGCGCGCTGGACAGCCGGCCGCCGAGAAGGCTCCGCATCCAGGTCCAGTGCAGCACGGAGCTCCTGAGCACGCTCGCATCCGTGCGCACAGCCTCCCGCAGGCTCGAACGGGCGGCCTGCATCTCGCCAATGCCGTAGAAGCCGGTGGCGGCGTTGAGGAGGAGCGCTTCAAGCGCGAGCGCGTTGTCAGAAGGCGTCGGGTTGTCCTGGGTGTTCTTGAGCCGGGCGATCAGATCGTCGGAGGCGTCCGAGGTAGCGAAAAAACCACCCTCCGGGTCCGCGAAGCGCTCGCGAAGTGTTCCGACGTGTGTCTCCGCAGCGGTGAACCACTCCTCTTCTCCCGTCACCTGATACAAGGTGTAGAGCCCGATCGCGAGCGCCGCGTGGTCCTCTGCGAAAGCGGGATGGCCGGGCCGACCCCGCCAGGAACGGGTCAGGTGACCACCCGGGGAGGCGTCGGTGAGTAGGAAGGTCGCGATTGATCGGGCGCGCGCGGTGTAACGCGGCTCCTCGAGAACTGCGCCAGCTTCTGCGAAGGCGCGGATCGCAAGCCCATTCCACGCGGTGACGATCTTGTCATCGCGGCCTGGCTGTACGCGCCGAGCCCGTGCTGCCCTCAGACGACTGTTGATCGATTGCATGTTCTCTCGAATCGCTGCGACCGGGATTCCTAGTGCTACAGAGACGTCGTCGAGATCGGCGTCGCGGTGCAGGTTGTTCTTCCCCTCGAAGTTCCCCTCCGGTGTTGCTCCGTAGACAGCTGCAGCGAGCGCGCGATCCGCACCGAGTATCTCGCCGAGCTCCTGCCACGACCAGATGGCGAACTTGCCTTCCACACCCTCAGAGTCAGCGTCCTCAGCCGAGTGGATGCCCCCCGAGGGGTCCGCCATCGCCGAGTCGAGGTAATCCAGTACCTCGCGCGCCACCTCAACGTACCGGTCGACGCGGGTCACCTGCCAGGCACGCAGGTAGACGCGAGCGAGGAGCGCATTGTCGTAGAGCATCTTCTCGAAGTGGGGGATAAGCCACCGTGCGTCAACGGAGTACCGTGCGAAGCCGCCCGTCAGGTGGTCGTAAATGCCTCCGCGGGCCATCGCGGTGAGCTGGCGCGTCAACATGTCGAGGCTGGTCTTGGCGGCGTCGGATCCAGGACGCAGCACGGCGACGCGCAGCAGGAGTTCGAGCGTCGGTGCCTGGGGGAACTTCGGGGCTGTCCCGAATCCTCCGTTCACCCGGTCGAAAGTAGTGCTCAGCCGGTCGACAGCCCGCTCGACGTCCTCGATGCGAGGGAGCAGTACCCCCGCCGGTCGTGACTGGTCCGCGATCCTGGCTGTGATGTGTGCTGCCTGTTCGGTGACACCGGTGCGATTCGTGTCCCACGCGTCCAGGACAGACTCCATCACGTCCATGAAGGACGGGTGGTGCCCCATCCGCGTCTTGGGGAAGTACGTGCCTGCGAAGATCGGCTTCTGGTCTGGCGTGAGGAAGACCGTCATCGGCCAGCCGCCTCTCCCCGCAATAGCAGTCACCGCGTCCATGTAGACGCGGTCGACGTCGGGGCGTTCCTCGCGGTCGACCTTGATGCTCACGAAATGCTCGTTCATGAACCCGGCGGTTGTCTCGTCCTCAAAGGACTCGTGCGCCATGACGTGGCACCAGTGGCATGTCGCGTACCCGACGGAGAGGATCACGGGCACATCTCTGCGAGCCGCCTCTGCGAATGCTTCTGCCCCCCACTCGTACCAGTTGACAGGGTTCTCCTGGTGCTGGAGCAGATACGGGGAGGTCGCGTCCGCGAGACGATTGGACATGGTGAGACGGTACCTCTTACCGCGCTGACCGATTACGTCGGACGAGTCAGCGACGAGTCCGACTCTGTGGACCATGTTGCACGCATCTGTGGGCTGGAACCCTGGGTTCGCGAGGTTGCTGTCAGTTCCTCAGACGGTGATCGAGCCGAGCACAACGCCCGTCGTCAGCACACTGGCGGTCGGCAGCATTTATCTGAGAGCTGCCAAATGCGCACAGTAATCCCGGACGTGTATAGCCTCGCGTCCATGATCGGAACAACGGGCGCAGCGACGTCCGCCTCAGCCGTCGTTGATCGGGTTGTTGCCGCTATCTCCTCAGACCTACCTGACGATCGACGCGCTCTGATCGAGCTCTTCGTGCGCATGTATCTTCGACGGCTCCCTGAGGTAGACCTTCCGGAGATCACCCCCGAGCAGTTCCTCGCTGAGATCCACGATCTGCTGCGATTCGTAGAAGAGCGCCCGGTCACCGACTGCGCGTTGCGCGTATTCAGGCCGCAGGGCGAGTCGAACGGGTACACCACCAAGGGCACGGTCGTCCAGGTCATTGCAGATGATGGGCCTTTCCTTGTCGACACCGTGATGGCCGCGGTATCGCGTACTGAAGCGGGTGTCGTTCGTCACCTGCATCCGGTGATCGGAACCGAGCGCGCCGATGACGGCACGCTCACGAAACTCACGAAGGCTCGCGGCGCCGCGACGCGCGAATCCGTCCAGCACTTCGAACTCGATCGTGAGCTGAGCGCCGAGGATTCTGCGGCGTTGGAGGCGGAGATCCGCACGGCGCTTACTGACATCACGAAAGTCGTTGAGGACTTCGGCGCCATGCGCGGAGTCATCTCCCGAATGATCGAGACCGCCAAATCAGGTGCTCACTACTACTCGCTGGAGGCGATCTCTGAGACCGTTGACTTCCTCGAATGGCTTCTCGATGACAACTTCGTCTTCCTCGGTTATCGCGTGTACAACGTCGTGGGAGGAGACAGCGGGCCCGCCATCGTCGCCGAAACCCAGTTCCAAACTCGG
>JACZXQ010000042.1:0-1645 GCA_022571515.1 Gemmatimonadota bacterium | reverse complement strand
AGGAGATGTGATGGTCATCTCGAAGACGAACCGCCATTCGACGATCCATCGTGACGCACGCATGGATTATGTGGGTGTGCGCGAGGTTGACGGAGACGGTTCCATGACATCCGAGCTCCGGCTGCTCGGCCTGTTCACCTCAAAGGCGTACATGGGTACCGCGAGTGAGATACCCGTCCTGCGGAGAAAGCTTCGACAGATCCTTGCGGATCAGGACGTGATCGAGAACTCCCACGACTACAAGTCGATAGTGCAGATCTTCGAGTCCTTTCCGAAGGACGAGCTCTTCGCCATGCCCGTAGGCGCTTTGAGCGAGACAATCGGGGAGCTTGTCGAGACCGATGAGACACAGCTCGTCCGGTTGTTTGTTCGCAGAGACACGCTGAACCGGTCCGTCAGCGTCCTCGTGACCGTCCCGAGAGATCGGTTCAACGTGACGTTGCGAAAGCAGCTTCAGGAGAAGTTCTTGAACGTATTTGAGGGGACCTCAATCGATTACCGGCTAGCGCTCAGGGAGTCCGGCGATGCCCAGATGCACTTCACCGTCTGGACCGATGAGGAGGATCCCCGCGAAGTCGACATCCCGGAGCTTGAGCGCGCGGTGATGGCTCTCACTCGTACGTGGCACGACCGGGTATTCGACGAGTTGATCGAGCGGGTCGACCACTCGGAAGCGCACCGACTGATTGACACCTGGGCGGACAAGTTCCCCGAGTATTACACGGCTTCGACAGGCGTCGACGTGGCTGCGGGTGACATTCTCAACGTGGACCGTCTCCACCGTTCGCAGAAGTCGATCGTTGTCGCGTTGCAGAACGAAGGCGGAGATGCCGACCCGCCGGGTGTTCTCACCGCACTGACGCGAATAGCCGTGTATCGATCGACGGGAAAGCTGAACCTGTCAGAGATGATGCCGCACATCGAGCATCTCGGCCTTGTGGTTGTGGAGGAAGTACCGACCCGCCTCGAAGATGAAGCGGGCACTTTCATCCACGACTTCGGTGTGCTCACCGCTGACGGTGAGCAGCTCGACATCGAAGCTTGCGCTGCACGCGTTGGAGCGGCGATCGAGGACGGTCTCGGGGGTGAGCTCGAGTCAGACTCGCTGCATCGCCTGCTCGTGTCGAGCGGGCTAGACCACAACGATCTCACGATCCTGCGGGCGTACCGCAGTTACTGGCGCCTCGTCACAACCCCCTTCTCGGTCGGATACATAGACAACACCCTTGCGGCTCATCCCAGAATCGCGGAAGACCTCGTCCGATTCTTTGACGCCCGGTTCGGAAGCGGGCGCGACTCAGAGCTTCAGGACGTCATCGATGCGCGTATCCGGGCAGCTCTCGACGACGTGGAATCCCTTGATGAAGATCGGATCCTGCGCGGTTTTTATGGACTGATCCGCGCGACCGAGCGGTCGAACGTGCGTGTCGAAGGTAGATCGTCCCTCGCTCTCAAGTTCCGGTCAGAGAACGTGCCGGAGATGCCCGATCCCAAGCCGCTGTACGAGATCTTCGTCTACTCGGGGGATGTTGAGGGGGTGCATCTGCGAGGCGGCATGGTTGCTCGTGGTGGCCTTCGCTGGTCAGATCGCAGGGAGGACTACCGCACCGAAGTACTCGGCCTCATGAAGGCCCAGATGACGAAG
>JACZXQ010000066.1 GCA_022571515.1 Gemmatimonadota bacterium | reverse complement strand
AGATTTCACTCTTGCTGTGCGGGTCGCCGTCGTGCAGCGTGCCGGTGATCAGAAGCACGTCGTGGCCCAGCTCGATCAGGGCGCGCGACAGATAGCGGGCCACCTGCGCGCTCCCGCCCCTGGGATAGAAGAGGAGGCTCATCAGAATTTTCATGACGGCCTGGTTGACGAGTGTTCAGCCTTCATGTTTGCAAAGATGGCACAAGCGTGGTGGTGCGTGGGGGGGCAACACGACTGCTCTCCTCGATCAGTTGGACGCGATCGAGGCTCACATGGACGAGGTGCGCCCGAAGCGTAAGACAGTGCTCGCCAATCTCCTCTTCCTCGGTGCCGTACTCTTGTGGCTCGAGCTCGTGGGGGCCGGTTGGGTGTGGTCGGCGCTCGGGGTGATGGCGATGGGTCTCAGGTATGTGGTCCCCTTTGCGAAGCTCCGTTCCTTGGACCGTCCGCGAGGAAGAGCTCGAACAATGGGTCCAGTCGGCCCCCGTCGGCCTGTTGTAACGCATCGATGTATTGGCGTCGCGCGTCCCCCGGTTGGTCAAGTTGCGCTGTCTTCCACTCAAACGGCGCCCTATTGTGCTGTTTGAGTAACAAGTCACACCACAGTCGTGCATGCCGACCGTTCCCGTTCGGGAAAGGGTGGATCATGGCCAACCGGTGATGGAGCCTCAGTGCGGCTTCATCGATCGGATAGGTCCCGTTCTCTACCCAATAGGTCCCGTCGTCCACCAACTGCCTCACTTCGGTGGGCACCTGTGCCCAGAAAACGCCAATATTCTTGTCGCTTTTCCGGTACTTCCCGGCCCAGCCCCAAGTCTCGTCGAACATCTTGCTGTGTAAGAGCCGAATGGTGGGCTCAGCGAGCGCTCGCTTCCTGGTGCGTTGGACCCATTGTGCCGCAACCAAAATGTTAGCCTGCTCCCACGCGTTGAGTTCAGCTCGGTTGTGGAGGTGCGGCGGGAGAAGGTCGCCCGCCTCGTCTGCGTCTATCGGGGTCGAGGCCTCCGGTCCGTCGTCAAACATCCCAGGCGTCGCGCGGGTTCTCCCTCAGCCGGTTGGCGACCTCCTCCACCAGTCGATCTTGTTCCTCTGAGGGTGTTCCCTGAGCCTCCAACTCCATGGAGTCCGACACGCGTCGGACTATGCGCTCGGCAGCCAAGGTCGTCTGACGGTTCAGGGTCTCCTCGAGTGAGTGCCGTGGGACTATGGCGTAGACCAAATCGCAGTCCATGGCGTCGGCTAATCGGACGAGTGACTCGAGGCGGACCGAGCCCTTCGCCTCGTTACTTTCAATGCTGGCTACCGTGGTCTTGGACAGACCTGTCCTTCTGGCGAGTTGTCGGAGCGACATGCCGAGCGCCTCTCGCACGGTTCGAATCCAGCCCACCTGAGGTGGTGGACGAGACCGGAGCGCGGTTGCAACTCTAAGTGCAGCATCAAGTTGTCTCAGTCGAAGGTTGGTAAAACGAGCCATAGTTCGTCCTATCATAATAGTACGCTATACTATAGATATGTCCTATTATAATAGGACAACTTGTGGTGTCAATGTCCTAATTTAGTAGTACGAACATCCTGCCGACTCCTCTTTCTACTGCAACGCTCCCTCCATACCCGAAACCATGGGGGCGGCGGCGGTGGTGGTGGTGAAGACCAACCGTGTGATGATGCTCCTGATCATCATGCCAATCATCCGCCTGATGCTGATGCCGGGTGGTGAGTTCTTGGTGACGGGCTACGGTGCACCCCGCGTCACGGCTCCCAACGATGTCCTCTTCCTACGCCTGGATGAGCACGCTCAGGAGGTCGAGCGTTTTGTGATTCAGGGACCGGAGGACGAGCGTGCCATGAAGACCGCTATTTCCTCGCGTGGGTTGCTCGGGACCGTCGGGTATGCCCAGCGCGACGGACAGTGGGGTATCACGCTGCTTCATAGATACTCCAGCCGACCCCGTCACAGACAGCTGGGCGCATGCCATGCCTGGCGCCGGGCCGTGGCGACAAACCCCAAGTACCCCGACGCACACTGGGGACTCGGCAGCCCTCGAAGAAAGGTTTGGGCGGGAACTCGAGCCAAGGGCCACCAACATAACAATCACTTGCGGGAGGACGGCCCCCGCTCATATTTATGAATACTCGTGAACTGCGTATGCCTCCCCCGGCAGGGGGTCTGTAGGATCCTCGCCGGGGATCATGTTTTTTGTGTGCTAGAGAGAAGCCCGATGAGCCGCTTTGCCGCCTCCCTCGTGGTGTTGGTCGCCTTGCTGACGACAGCCTGTCAGGACCTGACTCAGCCCTCCGGTGTGGCCGACGGACCGCTCTTCTCGACCGCGCCCGCTTCGGTCCCACAGGGGGCCGAAAGGGTGGTAGCCGGCCAGGTCCTGGCCCGACTGGTGGACGGCGCGGACGATCAAGCCGTGGCGGCCAATTACGGCCTTCAGGTCAACCGCCGAGTTGCCGGCGGCGCGTTCACAGTGTTCCAGGGCGCGGCGGGGAACGAGCGAGCCCTGGCGGCGCGCATGGGTGCCGACGCTCAGGTGGTCTGGGCCGAGCCCAACTACGTGCGTCAGACCATCACGATCGACCCGAAGCCGAAGCTCTGGGCGTTCTACAACCCGGGCGGGCTCACGATCACCTTCACGAGAGGCAGAGACAAGGGTGACGTGGTGGAATCGAAAATCTCCCTGGAAGACGCGGACGAAGACAACGTCGAGGTCTACGGAGCGGGTGGTGTCGCGGTGATGATCGCATCCATCGATACCGGCGTCGACTTCGACCACGAGGAGTTTCTGCCTGGCCAACTCATCAGGGGGCGGGACTTTTACTCCGGCGACGACGATCCCTCGGACGAGGACGACCACGGCACGCACACCACGGGCACCATGGTGGGCCAGAATGTCGGCGTCGCCGGGGTCTCGGGAGCTGGGGCCAACGTGCGGGTCATCGTGTACCGTGTCTGTGGACCCCTGGGCTGTTTCACGAGCGACATCGCCCAAGCCATCCGTGCAGCGGCCGACTACGGAGTCGTCGCCATGAACCTGAGCCTGGGAGGTTCCTCCGAGTCGCAGGCCGAAAAGGACGCCATCGCCCATGCCGACACCATGGGTGCGCTCGTCATAGCGTCGGCGGGCAACGGGGGTACGGGCACTGTGAGCTGCCCGGCCTGCGATCCCCTCGCCATCTCGGTCGCGGCAAGCAACTGGCAAGATTAGCTGTCCTACTATTCCAACTGGGGCGAGGGGCTCGACATCACCGCCCCAGGCGGCGAGATGTATTCCAACACGACCGCCGAGGGAGGCATCTGGAGCTCGGTACGGGGGGGCTACGCCTACTTCCAGGGCACGTCCATGGCCGCCCCGCAGGTCACCGGTACCGCCGCCGTGGTGGCTTCGAAGAACCCGTTGCTCAGGGGGAACCTGTTGCGAGCACGCATAGAGGGATCGGTCGACGATCTGGGCGACCCCGGATGGGACACCAAGTTCGGGCACGGGCGGCTGAACTCGTATCGAGCCGTGACGGGACTAACCCTGATCGACGGAGAACCTCCTCCCAACCAGCCGCCGGTGGCGGACTTCAGTTCCAGCTGTACGGATCTGACGTGTGACTTTACCGACCAGAGCTCGGACGACGGTGGCGTCGTGAGCTGGAGCTGGGGCTTCGGGGATGGCGACACTTCCACTCTCCAGAATCCGACGCATACCTACGCTTCGGCCGGCACCTACACGGTGACGCTGAGCGTTATGGACGCTGAGGGTGAGACCGATTCGGCCAGCCAGACGGTGACCGTTTCGGATCCGCCATCCACAGGGTCACCGATGGTGGAGGGGTGCGACCCCAACAGCGGAAATTCCAACCAGAAGCTGACCGTGAGGGTCACCGGCTCCGGCTTCGCGTCGGGTGCGACCGTGAGCTTCGGTGATCGGGTCAACGTTCAGGGTGTCACGTTCGTGAACGGCGGTCAGCTACTAGAGGTCCAGATCAAGATCCATAGACGAGCCTCGGGACCCAGAGATGTGACGGTCACCAACCCCGACGGCCAGAGCGGCACGGGGGACAGTTGCTTCACGGTGAACTGATCGAACTGACTGGGTAAGGAGTCGAAGGGCACGGCCGTACGGTCGTGCCCTTCGTGCGTTCGGGAACTCGTACGCCTCCGTTCGCATCGAGGGAGACGACCGTGCGGGCGAGTCCCGCCTCGGCTATCGGCTCCCGAAGCCCACGCCGTACGTCGAGTGGCCTAGGCACTCCACCGGGAGTGGCTACCCACCCCATGTCACTGCTCGGAGCGTATCCACGGACTCACAAGATTTCACTCTTGCTGTGCGGGTCGCCGTCGTGCAGCGTGCCGGTGATCAGATGCACGTCGTGGCCCAGCTCGATCAGGGCGCGCGACAGATAGCGGGCCACCTGCGCGCTCCCGCCCCTGGGATAGAAGAGGAGGCTCATCA
>JACZXQ010000041.1 GCA_022571515.1 Gemmatimonadota bacterium | reverse complement strand
TGATTCTGCTCGCCGACGAGCCCACGGGTAACCTGGACTCGAAGAACGGCAACGCGGTGATGGGCCTGCTCAAGGAGCTGCACGACGAGGGTGCGACGATCTGCATGGTGACGCACGATCCTCGGTATGCCCACGTGGCGGACCGCACGGTGCACCTGTTCGACGGCCAGATCGTCGACGAAGAGGACGTCAAGCGTGCCGAGCACGCGTCCAAGCTGGAGGAGTCCGGCTTCGACCTGCGGTGATGCGGTGGGCAAGCCTCCCGGCCCAATGCCGGGTGAGGGCGCCGGCCTCCATTGGGGGGTTCGGCGCTTTTCTCGTCTTGGTGTAGAACCCGTGTGCAAGAAATCTGAACTCGCACGTCATCATGGGTGGAGCACCGGAAAAGGGCTCCCAACTCGAGTTCGGGGTACGAGTGTCCGTGACTACCGACTGGGCAGAACTGTATCGAGCGACGTTGCCGGACCTCGTCCGCTTCCTGCACCACAAGGTGTGGGATCCGGAGCGTGCGAGGGATCTGGCCCAGGAGGTGTTTGTCCGTGCGTTACGTGAACGCCCTGAAAACCCGCGGGCGTGGCTGTTCACGGTCGCGGCGAACCTCGCCCGCGACGAGGCTCGCTCGGCGATCCGCCGCAAGAGGCACCTCACGCTCCTGCACTCCGAAAGCGCTGATCGGGTGTCGGAGGACGACCCGGCCGATGACCTCGAGCGACGGGAGCGGTGGGAGGCGGTGCGCCACGCGCTCGGAGCGCTCAGCGAACGCGACCGTGAGGTGTTGCTGCTCTGGGATGCGGGTTGGGATTACGGAGAGATCGCGGAAGAGATCGGATTGGCCGCGGGAGCTGTGGGGACGACGTTGGCCCGAGCCCGCCGGCGATTGGTAGAGGCACACGAGCAGGGGGAGAGTAGCGATGTCGCACGTCACTGACGGAGACCTGCACGCCTACCTGGACGAGGCGCTCGACGCGTACGCCCCCGCCGAGGCCGCACGGATCAGCGCCCACCTGGAGAGCTGTGCGGACTGTGCTCAGCGCCTCGAGGAGGAGCGGGCGCTAGGCGAACGGGCCACCGGGATTCTCGGAGGCGCCGATCCGGGCGTCCTTCCGCTCGCGTCATTGGAGGAACTGGAAGCCCGGGCCGCGGCTACCGCTGCGCCGCGTGACCGCACCTCCAAGTCCCGCGTTTCGTGGCGGAGCCCTTACGTCGTGGGAATGGGATGGGCCGCCACGATAGCGCTCGCTCTTTGGACGGGCTATGCGGTGAAGGACTTCGCGCCCAACCCGGCGGGACGGCCCCCCCTGCCCGCGGAGCTGGAGCCGAGGCGCGACCGGGACGCGGTCTCAGCGGGCGAACAGCCCGCCGAGTCGGCTGAGAAGGCTGACGGGTTCCGAGCCTCGCCGGTCGAGGCAGAGGCCCTCGGGCCGATGTTCTCCGCCGAGGCCGTGCGGGGTGGTGCTGCCGGAGCCGGAGCCCCACCCGCCGCCGTGGCCGAAGTCGACGAGGATCCGGGCTTCGTGTTCGCCGAGCAGAGGCAGCGTCGACGCAGGTCCGATGTCGGGCTACCTGAGCGGATCGACGCCGCGCTACGGAAGGAATCTACGCCGGTAGACCGGCCACCTGCGCCCGCCAGCACGATGTTCGATGATGCTCGGGCAAATGAGACGCAAGGGATTTCGGGCACGGTCATCGATGCCGAGACGGGGTTGGCTTTGGTTGGGGCCCAGGTGGTGGTCACCGGTACCAACCGAGGGACCCTCACGAACCAGGACGGCCGCTACGTGGTGTCGGACGTGCAGGCCGGACAGTACGAGCTTCGGGCGGTGGTTCTCGGGTTCTCTCAGCAGATCCAGAGCATCACGGTCTCCGAGGATCGGGACGCGGTGGCGGACTTCAACCTGTCGGCGTCGGCGGTTCAGATCGACGGCGTCTCGGTCAACGCGCTGGCAGGTCGTCCCGAGGGACTGGTGCTCACCGGCCTGGCCGACTCGATCGGTACGGATCAGAAGATCCGGATCCGGGGTGCGAACTCGGTCAGCTTCTCGAACGAGCGGCTCGTGTTCATCGATGGTGTTCTGTATGACGGAGGGATCACGAGGGGGATCGATCTGGATGGCCAGGACACCTCTCGCCTCGACGACCTCAACCCCGACGACATCGCGAGCATCGAGGTGCTGAAGGGGAAGGAGGCCACGGAGCTCTACGGGGAGGACGCGGCCAACGGAGTGCTCCTGATCACCACGAAGAGGGGATTCACTCGTGTGCCCGATCTCGAGGTACAGCGGATCGATCGCGTCGAGCTGCCCGGGATGGGTCAGGCCACGCTCATCGTCCAGGTCCTCCCGAGGGGCGGGGACTTCGAGCTCTGGTCTCTTACGGCCTCCGCACTCGCTGCGGCGTCACCGAGCATCGATCTCGAGGACCGCATCGCGCAGATCACGGCCTACTTCAGGAACTCTCTGCCCCGCGGCTGGAGCATGGCCGTGATGGAGCGCGAGGACGGCTACCTGGTCGCACGGGCCCCACTGTCTCAGTCGGAGCTCGACGCCCTGATGGAACGCGTGCCAGAAGGGGACTGACCACTCGCTCTTGAAGGATCCCTCGATCGCCCGGTAACTTGCGGTCCGCCGAGCCCCGTGGGGGCCGGCTCGACCCGATCGAGGGAGTCCCCGTGCGCACAGCTTCGCCCATCTGCTCGCTTCTGACCCTGACCGCCCTGGCGGTGGCATGTGCTCCCGAGACGCCGCCCCCGGATCTGTCCGATCTCCTCACGCGGGCCGAGGCCACCGACTTCATCGAGACCAGCAGCTACCAGGACGTCATGGACTTTGCGACCGCGCTGGCTGAAGCGCATGACCAGGTCCATCTGACGTCGTTCGGCACGACTTCGGAGGGTCGTTCCATGCCGCTCCTCGTCATCGGCTCCGACGACCCGTCTCCCGAGGCGGTGCGCGCCACCGGCAAGACGCGCATCTACCTGCAGGGCAACATCCACGCGGGTGAGGTCTCAGGGAAGGAAGCCCTGCTCATGCTCCTCCGCGACTGGATCGAGGGTGAGTATCCCGATTGGACGGAGTCCTCCGTGCTGCTCGTGGCGCCCATATTCAACGCGGACGGCAACGAGCGCATGACCCTGACGAACCGGCCCCGGCAGAATGGGCCGATCGGAGGCATGGGCCAGCGGCCGAACGCTCAGGGTTTCGACCTGAACCGTGACCACATGAAGCTGGCGTCCCCCGAGGCGCGGGCCGTGGTGAGCCTGATGCGCGATTACGACCCACATGTTGCGGTTGATCTGCACACCACGAATGGCACGCGCCATGCCTATCATCTGACGTACGCACCGCCGCTTCACCCCGACACGGATTCGGGCATCATCGAGCTGCTTCGTGGCGACTGGCTCCCGTCCGTCACCCGAACCATCAAGGCCAAGCACGGCTGGGACTACTACTACTACGGGAACTCCGGCCGCCGCGTGCCCGAGGGAGAGACCCCGAGGTGGGCCACCTTCGACCACCGGCCGCGCTTCAACAACAACTACGTGGGTCTCAGGAACCGTATCGCGATCCTCAGCGAGGCCTACGCCTACGCAACGTTCGAAGACCGGGTGATGGCCACGCTCTACTTCGTTGAGGAGATCCTGAATTACGCGCACGAGCACGGCGCGGAGATCAGGCGAGTCGTTGCCGAGGCGGAAGCGCGCTCGATTGTTGGGATGTCGCTTTCGCTGCGGTCGCAGTTGGTTGCGGCGGAGGAGCCGGTGACGATCCTCATGGGCGAGGTGGAGGAAGAAGCCCACCCCGAGACCGGCGAGGTGATGCTCCGACGTCTCGACGTGAGCAACCCGGTCGAGATGATCGAGTACGGCACGTTCGCGGCGACCGAACAGGAGATCGCGCCCGCCACCTACATCCTGCCTCCGGAACTGTCGGGCATCGTGGACGTGCTGCACATCCATGGCGTGCAGACCCAAACCACCCGCACCGAGATGACCCTGACGGTGCAGGAGTTCATGGTGGAGTCGACAGAAGCTTCCCGGAGAGCCTTCCAGGGCCGCCAGGAACGCCAGGTCCAGGGCGCGTATCGCGAGGTCGAGCGGACATTCCCTCCCGGGACGACGGTCATCTCCGTTGCACAGCCCCTGGGGCTGCTGGCCTTCCATCTCCTGGAGCCCCGGGCCGATGACGGGTTCCTCGATTGGGCGATGCTGGACGAGTTCATAGAGGTGGGGTCGGCGTACCCGGTCGCGCGCAGCTTTACGCCGGTGAACGTGCGCTAGCGCACCGGGTTGGTCTGGCCCCCCTCCATCGGTAGCTTTCTTTTCTCCGGGTCCGTGCCCGGAGGTCAAGACTGGAACGGGGCCGCATGCGCGGCGGCTCGCTTCCCGCCCCCCTACATCCGAGGAAAATTCATGAAGCGAACGTCGCTCCACGTGCTCTTGCTGATGTCCCTGACGGCATGTGCCGACACGGCCGCGCCCGCCCCGAGCCTGGCTCCCGAAGCGTTGGACGCCGCGGCCGGCACCATCACCGCCGCCGACTACTTTCAGCGTCTCAGCGTCATCGCACACGACTCCATGATGGGCCGTGACACTCCCAGCCCCGGTCTGGATGCGACGGCCGATTGGATTGCCGCAGAGTTCGAGCGCATGGGTATCGCGCCGGCCGGTGAAGACGGCACGTACTTCCAGCGCTACGCCATCACGTCCGTGCGGGCCGATTTCAACAACTCGTCCGCCGACCTGAACGGTACTGAGCTGAGCTTCGGCATGGACATGAGTTTCCCCGCCGGGGCGGTGGTGGGTGATCTGGAAGGGGATGTCGTAGTCGTCAGCGGGAGCGGCACGCCGGACGACCACCAGCTCGCCGAGGTGGCGGGCAAGCACGTGCTGATCATCGCGAGTGTCAATGCCGGTGGCGGCGGACGGCGCGGTCGGGGCGCCGGCTTCCGGACGATCCGCTCGTTCCAGTCATCCGGGGCGCTCTCGGTGGTGCAGGCCTCCGCAAGTGATGATGCCGCTTGGGACCGCGACGTAAAACGGCAGCGCACCAACGTGAGCGTGCGCTTTGGCACGAGCACGCGCGCCCCCCGCGTGAACATCCGCGACGCGACGCTCCGCCCCATTTTGTCTGCCCACGGGTTGGATCTCGATGCGCTGCGCTCTGCGACAGGCAGCCTCACCGCCAAGGCCGTGCCGGGCCTGCGCCTTTCGTTGACCCTACGGACCCAGGTGATACAGGAGCAGACTGCCCCCAACGTCGTGGGCATGTTGGAGGGCCGCGATCCCGAACTGCGCGACGAGTTCGTCGTCTTCAGTGCACATATGGATCACATCGGCACCGGCACCCCGGATGAGTCGGGTGACTCCATCTTCAACGGGGCCGATGACGATGCATCGGGGACCGTCACGGTCGTAGAGCTTGCCGAGGCGTTCGCTTCCATGGATCCGGCTCCGAGGCGGTCGATGATCTTCCTGCTGGTCAGCGGCGAGGAGAAGGGGCTTTGGGGCAGCCGGTACTATGCCGATAATCCGACTGTGCCGATCGGCCAAATCGTGGCGAACCTGAATGCCGACATGGTGGGCAGAAACTGGCCCGACTCCATCGTGGTGATCGGTAAGGAGCACTCCGATCTCGGCGCCACCATGAACGGGGTCAACGCCCAGCATCCCGAACTCGGGATGGTGGCGATGGACGACATTTGGCCCGAGCAGAACTTCTACGGGCGGTCCGATCACTACAACTTCGCTCGCAAGGGAGTGCCGATCTTGTTCTTCTTCAACGGGACCCATGACGACTACCACGGCCGTGATGATGAAGTCGATCGCATCGACACGGAGAAAGCGTCGCGGATCGGCAAGCTGATGTTCTACCTCGGGGTCGAGGTGGCCGAGCGCACGGCGCGTCCGAAGTGGGATCCCGAGAGCTACCGCGAGATCGTGGAAGGGGCTGGACGATGAGTGGCGCGCTGGCTAGCCCGATGACGGGGGAGATGTTCGAGTTGATGGCAGAGTGGGACGGCATCGGCGTCATCGTCCGGCACGATGCTCCCACCGGGACCTGGATCTTCATCGCGCTGCACGACGACACCCTGGGACGGCCGGTCGGCGGGTGCAGGATGAAGGTTTATGAGCGACCCGAAGACGCGCTCGTCGATGCGCTCCGATTGGCGAAAGGCATGACCAGCAAATGGGCCGCCATCGACTTCCCATTCGGAGGGGGCAAGTCGGTACTCGCCATCCCGCACGAGCTCGAAGGTGCCGAGCGCACGGGACTCCTCCACCGGTTCGGGGCGCTGCTCAACACCTTGAATGGCACGTACGGTACAGGCGAAGACATGGGCACGACGCCCGAGGACATGCTCACGATCGCTCAGGTGACCTCGAACGTCATGGGCGTTGAGCCCGGGTCGACGGCGGCCATCGACCCCGGTCCGTATACGGCGCTCGGTGTGTTCGAGTCCATCCGGTCCGTGCTCCGTCATACCGTGGGTAGTGACGACATGACCGGAAAGAGGATCCTGATCCAAGGGATCGGTCGTGTCGGTGACCCACTGGCCCGCACGATCAGCGCGGCGGGGGGCCAGGTCCTTCTCTCGGATGTCGACGCATCCCGTGTGGCAGCTTTGGCCGAGGAGTTGGGCGGCGCCGTCGTGCCTGCCGAGGCCGTCTACTCGACCGATTGCGATGTGTTTGCGCCCTGCGCGATTGGCGCGATCCTGAGCGAGGACACGATCCCGCTGCTCGAGTGTCGTGGCGTGGCCGGATCTGCGAACAACCAGCTCCGCGACGACGACGATGCAGACCTTCTTCATGGTCGTGGCATTCTCTACGCCCCGGACTACATGGCCAACGGCGGTGGCGCCATGGCGTTCGGACTCATCTTCCAGGGTGTGACCGAGGATGAGGCGCTGAAGAGCCGGGTGAGCACGATCGGGGCTTCGCTCGACGAGATCTTCGAAGAGTCCGCTTCCGAGAGCATCTCCCCACTCGTTTCGGCAAGCCGGAGGGTTGAACGGATTCTCATGGCTGCTCGAATGCCGACCGCATAGGCGTACCAAGATAATGTCCTCCGTAGAGGACATTTCTTCATGGAGTGAAAAGAAAAGCCCCCCGCCGGACTGACCGGCGAGGGGCAAACATTTCCTATAATCGGATTAGTTTTCCAGATTCCCGGAGTTTGGGAAGAACTCGAAGAGGCTCTGCAAACCCGTGGCGTATAGGAAATTCCACACGTGGTCCGGAAGGTCTTTGACCCACACTTTTCGGCATTCGTCATGAGCCAGCTGCCGAGCGGTCATGACAAGCGCCAACGTGACTACATCGGGCGCCTGAAGTCCGGCGAAATCAAAGACCAGGTCGGTTTTCGGCTCTCGCACCGGTCCGCCGTGTGAGCGTACCCGAGCAAGGCTCCGTCCCAGCCGGCGTTGGCCTTCCTCGATCTCGCGAATCCTCTCGTGCTCACGCATCGTTGGCCTCCTTTCCATGCCGAGGCGATCATCTCAACTAGGTACCGCAAGCTCTTTGAGTATCAAGAGTCGTGCCACGATCCAGTGGCGGGAAACGTGCCGTGATGACCGTTGCCTGGCTGCCGATCTGGCACAATACCTGGCAGATCGGCACAAGTAGTGGGAAATTAGGAGATGTACGGGAGACGGCCGCGAATTTCGCGGCCCTGCTGTGGCCACCTGGTGGGAGGGGAGTGTTCTTTGTGAGGATGATAGCGATCGCCGCGACGGTGACCCTTATGGGTTGGTCCACGTTGGCCAGCGCACAGACTTCGCCGGCCAGAGAAGGATACCTCGGTTCGGTGAGCGAGCATTTCCGCGTTTCACTCGAAGAGGTTCGGATCCTCGGTGAGTGGCGGCTCTCGCCGGACGAGATCCCAGTGGTGCTTTTCGTGGCTTCCCGCGGCGGGGTGTCACCTGACGCCGTGGCCACTCTCAGAGGTGACGGACAGTCGTGGGACGCGGTGACGCGCAGATTCGGCCTCGGGCCGGTGGACTTTCACATCCCGTTCACTGAAGATGTTTCGCAGGGTCTATTGGCCCGGGCCTACGACGGATTCGGCAGTCGGCCCCGCAGCGCGTGGGATGCGCTCCGGCTCAGAGATCAGGAGATCATCGCGCTCGTGAACATCCGCTTCCTGTCGGTGCAGATGAGGGTTTCCCCGGAACGGATTCTCGAGGCCGTGGAGCGCACCAAGACGTTCGTCGGCGCGCATCGGGACCTGGGAGGCCCATGACGTCCGAAGGCCGATTCATCCCCCTGCCGGCATATGAAGAGTGCCCTGTTGACGAGATGAGGGACCGGGCACGGGCTTTCTACGACGAGATGCGGAAACGTCGGACGGTCCGGCACTTCTCTGATCGATCCGTCCCCCGCGACATCATCGAGAGTTGCCTGCTCACGGCCGGGACCGCACCCAATGGGGCCAACCGGCAGCCGTGGCATTTCGTGGTCGTCAGCGATCCGGATGTGAAGCGGCGCATCCGGTCGGCGGCCGAGGAAGAGGAGGAGGCGTTCTACGGTGGTCGTGCGCCCGACGAGTGGGTCGAGGCCCTGGCACCTTTGGGGACCGATGCGTCGAAGCCGTTCCTCGAGCGGGCTCCCTACCTGATCGTGATCTTCGCCGAAAGCTATGCGGTGGGCGAAGAGGGTGACCGGACGAAGAACTACTACGTCACCGAATCCGTGGGGATCGCCACCGGCATGCTCATCACCGCCATCCACCGTGCGGGATTGGTATCGCTCACACACACACCCTCACCGATGGCCTTCCTGAACGAAATCCTCGGCCGGCCCAAGAACGAACGCCCGTTCCTGATCCTCGTGGTCGGCTATCCCGAGGAGGATGCGGAGGTCCCCGAGATCACCAAGAAATCTCTTGGTGAGATCGCGACGTTCGTCGAATCACGACGCGTCGACGGATGACCCCCGAGAGGCCGATCACCTCATGGCACGTGACGATTCCGAACGGCTAGCAGCCAAGGCCAGCAGGGTCTTCACCAAGGCGCTGCTCACCGATCTCCAGGCGCTCGAGAAAATGCTGCGTGATGGCATGATCGAGTCGGGCGTCAGCCGCTTCGGCTGTGAGCAGGAGATGTTTCTCGTCAACCGGGCTTGGACGCCGGCCCCTGTAGCGGTGGAGGTGCTCGAGCGCCTGGGTGAGGGGCCGTTTTCCATGGAGCTGGCGCGGTTCAATCTCGAGGTGAACATCGAGCCTCGGCGCATCGAGGGAGCTTGCTTCAGCTGGCTGGAAGGGCGGCTCAACGAACTCCTAGGGCAAGTGAGGCACGCGGCGGCCGAACTCGATGCCGAAGTATGCCTTGCGGGCATTCTTCCGACGCTGGCCAAATCGGACCTTTCGCTGGACAACATCTCGCCCACGGATCGCTACTACGCGTTGAACGACGCCCTCACGCGGCTACGGGGAGGCGCCTATCGGCTCCGCATCGAGGGCACCGACGAGCTCCACATCGAACACGATTCGGTCATGCTCGAGGCCTGCAACACGAGCTGCCAGATCCATCTGCAAGTCTCGCCGGACGAGTTCGCGCGCATGTACAACGCGGCCCAGGCGATTACGGGGCCGGTGCTCGCCGCGTGCGTCAACTCGCCACTCCTGTTCGGGAAGCGCCTGTGGGCGGAGACGCGAATCGCGCTCTTCCAGCAGTCCTTGGACACTCGCAGCTCAGGCGTGCACCTTCGCGAACTGAGTCCACGGGTGCGTTTCGGAAGCCGTTGGGTGGAGAGTTCAGTCACGGAGCTGTTCCAAGAGGACATCGCCGACTTCCGGGCGCTGCTGGCTCAGGACATCGAGCAGGATCCCTTCGAGTGCCTGGACGCGGGACAGGTGCCGAGGCTCGACGCGCTCCAACTCCACAACAGCACGGTCTACCGTTGGAACCGACCGTGCTACGGCATCAGTGACGGCAAGCCGCACCTGCGCATCGAGTGCCGCGCGTTGCCCGCCGGGCCCACTGTGAGGGATGAGGTAGCCAACGCGGTCTTCTGGATCGGCCTCACCATGGGTACCGTAAGCCGGTACGGCGACATCACGGAGAACATCGACTTCGACGACGCCAAGGCGAACTTCCTCGCTGCCGCGCGCCAGGGCCTGAACGCTGGCCTTTGCTGGGTCGACCAGCGCTCCGTTTCGGCGACAGAGCTCATTCTGGACACGCTCCTTCCGCTGGCACGGGAGGGCCTCGAGGGCCGCGTGGAGTCCACCGACATCGACCTTTATCTGGGCGTGATTCAGGAGCGGGTGGAGCTCGGCGCCACCGGCTCGGCATGGGTAGCCCGCTCACTCTCGTGCATGAGAGGGCAAGGCACGCGGGCCGAGCGGCTTTCGGCGCTCACGGCTGCGACCGTGCGGCTCCAGTGGGAGGGCGAGCCCGTCCACACATGGGAGCCGGCCTGCGTGTCGGATGCGGGTGGCTTGAAGCAGGACTGCATGAGGGTGGAACAGTACATGACCACCCAACTGGTTACGGTCCACGAAGACGAGCTCATCGAGATGGTGGCGTTCCTCATGGACCGGAATCAGATTCGCCACATTCCGGTCGAGGATGGCGAGCATAGGCTGGTCGGCCTGGTCTCGTACCGGTCGATCGTGAGAATGGCGTCGGAGGGCGACCACTCCGAAACCGAAACCCACCTGCCGGTGAGCGCCATCATGGAAACCGCACCGCTCTCGGTGACGCCTGAGACCGCTACGTTGGAGGCCATCGACCTCATGCGGAAGCACAAGGTCTCGTGCCTTCCCGTCGTGAAGAACGACAAGCTGGTTGGGCTGGTCACGGAGCGTGACTTCATGCCCATCGACTACCAGCTCCCCGATGACAAGCCGACGTGACCTCGTAATGTGCGGCCGATACTCTCTCGCCACTCCCCTCGATGACCTGATCGAGGTCTTCGACGTTCCGTCCATCGACTTCGTTTATCGTCCCAGGTACAACGTCGCCCCGACTCAGCAAGCCCCTATCGTCGCATCGGACGAGCGCGGCACCAGGATGGGGATGTTCCGGTGGGGGTTGGTGCCGTTCTGGGCCAAAGACGTGGGTATCGGAAGCCGGATGATCAACGCCCGCTCAGAGACTCTTCTGGAGAAGCCGGCCTTCAGACAGGCGACCCACGCCCGCCGTTGTCTGGTGCCTGCGGATGGGTTTTACGAGTGGGGTACGGGGGCCGACGGCAAGGTCCCCTACTGGATCCACAGTCCGGGCGGCGTCCCCATCGCCTTTGCCGGCCTTTGGGAGCGGTGGGATGGCGGGGAGGGGGATCCCCTGTTCACATTCACCATCGTCACGACGGAGGCGAGTCGGGCCATCGCCCGGATTCACGGCCGCATGCCGGTCATCCTGGAAGGCGAGGCCCGTGCGCGGTGGCTGGACCGCGACCTGTCCGGGGAGGAAGCGGTGGAGTTGTTGTTCCCGTACGAGGGTGAGCTGATGGCGTACGAAGTCTCGAAGATCGTGAACTCGCCTGCCAACGACGTGCCGGAGTGCCGGAATCCAGTCGAGGGAGTCGCCCCATGATCCCACTCAACACTCTTGTGGCCGCCCTCGTGCTGGCGCTCCCGGCTGCCGATAGCATCGTGATTACGGGTGGTGTGCGTGGGCCGTCCGTATCCAGGGACGGGCGGGTGGTGGTCGAGGTTCGGGGAGATCTGTGGCTCGTCGGACTGGACGATGCGGCGACCGTGCGGCTGACCGATACGAAGGCCTGGGAGCGCGATCCCGTGTGGACGCCCGATGGCTCCGCTGTGATCTATGTGGCCGCCGACAGCTCGGGTCAGGATCTGTGGAGGCTGAGCGTAGGCCCAAAGGGTGCGTCGAGCGGCCCCGTCAGGCTGCTGGAGTCGTCCGAGCCCGAGAGTGAGCCTGCGGTCCTCCCAGACGGAGGCATCCTTTTCGTGCGGGGCGCCGGACAGGCCGCGGACCTCTGGCTGGTCGATGGAGAAGGCATCGAGCGGCGCCTCACGAACCGCGATGCCCCGGCCCGGAATCCAGCCGTGTCACCGGACGGGCGCCTGGTCGTGTACACGACAGGATCGGAGCGCTCTCCCGAACTCCGCGTGCTCGAGTTGGAGAGCGGCGAGGATCGACTCCTCCTGTCGGGCCAGGAGGGGTCACATGCCGCCTGGGCCTTCGATGGGGAGCGCATCGCCTTCGCGAATGACTCCGACGGTGGCGGCATATGGATCACCGATGCCGATGGGAGCTACACCAACCTCGCGAGCCGCCGGGGTGGGGAGCCCGCCTGGACGCCCGACGGCGGTTTGCTGGTGGCCGACGTGCCACCGAGCGGCCCCGGGTACAATGGTGATCCCGATCGCTTGGGTGCGCGGGAGCCTCAACGGCTCTTCCCGACCACCGGCGGTTTGAGACTGCTCTCCGAGGTGGGCACTCCCAACCCGGGCGCGGACGTGGAGGCCCGATTCCCGGTCGATGGACCTCGCTACGCGGGGTGGGTGCTCGACCGTGTCGCTGAGCGCATGGCGGCCCTCTACTTTCGTGGTGACGACCGGGCCGACGCCAGGCGACTTTGGGAGCGCGTGGTCGAGGAGGCGCGGCCGCGGGTTCTCGGCGCCAATTCGGAGTTCGCGCTGGAGAAAGAGATCCACCGATTGGTGGAGTCACGGCCGAGCCTGCGGGCCGAGGCTCGCGGGGCGGTCGCCGTTTCGTCGGCCCACCCGTTGGCCACCGCTGCCGGTCTGGAGGCGCTTCGGCGTGGCGGGAACGTGGTGGACGCCGCTGTCGCCGTCTCGTTCGCTCTGGGCGTGGTCGAGCCCGATGCCAGCGGCTTGGGGGGCTATGGACAGATGCTCATCCACCTGGTCGGGATGCGCGAGCCGGTAGTGATCGATTTTCTGACCCGTCTGCCGGAGGCGGCGACGTTGGACAACGGTGCTCTCCTCGACTCCGAGGGGGAGCTTCCGGAATACGGGCCGGTACTCGCGAACGTACCGGGCACGGTAGACGGCATGGGACTGGCCTACGAGCGCTTTGGTAGCGGGGCCGTAGAGTGGAGCGAACTGGTCGAGCCGGCCATCCGGCTCGCTGAAAATGGCTTCGTGCTCGACGACGCGTTCACGACGACGCTGGCCCGCGAGAGGACGCGCTACCTCAGCTACCAGCGGACCAGGGAACTCTTCTACCGTGACGGTGAGCCCTTGGTGGCCGGCGACTCGCTTCGCAATCCGGATCTGGCCTGGACGCTGAGGCAGATCGCTGAAGGAGGGGCACGCGCGTTCTACGAGGGAGAGATCGCTCGACTCATGGTCGACGACCTGCGGCGTGAGGGCAACGTCATGACCCTTCGTGATCTGGCCCGCTACTATGCCGTGGAGCGCAGGCCGGTGACCGGGAGCTACCGGGGGCACACGATCTTCGGGTCGGCACCCCCCACCAGCGGCGGCGCCAGCCTGGTCGGCAAGTTCAATCTGCTCGAGTTGGCTGAGGCTGGGGGGCGCTACACCGAGGACCCCGCCAAGTTGCACGCGATGATCGAGGCCTGGAAGCTCGCGCCTTCTACGCGGGGCCGGGTGGCCGACCCGGGGCTCTGGCCGGTCGATGTCGCGCCCTTCGAGAGCAAGGACACCGCGCGTGTGCGGTGGCGGTGCTTCCGGTCGGATCGTGCCCTCACGATGCCGCTTCCAATCCGGGTGGCCGACTGCGCGGACGCCGACGCGGGGGGCGTCCCCCTCCACGCGGAGGCGGACACAGACCCGGGCGAACTGTGCGACCTGGAGCCCGCACTAGCCGAAGGCCTGTGTCGCGCCGCCGGTACGACGGCCTTCGCGGTCGCCGACGCGGAGGGGAACATGGTAGCTGTCACCCAGACCCTTGGAACCTGGGGAGGCAATTTCTACGTGACGCCGGGACTGGGTTTTCCGTACAACGACAAGCTCCGGTCCTATGGCAGCAATCCGGATCGGTACAACGCGCGCATCCCGTTTGCCCGAAACGTCACGTCGATCTCACCCACCTTGGTTTTCCGCGGCACGGGTGAGGACCGTGAGCCCATGTTGGCCGTGGGCGCGGCGGGAAACGCCTGGATCACTTCGGCGGTCTATCAGGTGATCACCGGTGTCATCGACGATGGGTTGGGCCCCCAGCGCGCCTTGGAGCTGCCCCGGTTCCTGGTGGCGGGGCGAGGGGGATCCCGTACGGTCCAATACGAAGATGGCTTCGCGCCGGGCGTCATCCGAGCACTCGAAGCCATGGGGCACACCCTGCGCCGGATCTCGCTTCGGGGTGAGGTCCGGATGGGGTACGGTGCTGCCGTCATGGTCGACGGCGGAGTTGCCGTCGCGGGCGCTGATCCTCGTCGCTCCGGCGCGGCGGCGGCCGTTCGAAAGCGCTGATGCAGTAGCGGTTCAGTCCCCCATCGTCAGTTGGCCATGACCGCCCGGTCACGGGCCCAGGCGCGCAGGCTTTCCACCTTTTCGGACATCGTGACGGAGAGTGGGCGCGTCTGGCTGATTTCCGCCAGCAGCGCTTCCGTGGTCACGGCGCTGCCCTCCGAGAACGCTCCATAGAGGCCGGAGACCACGACCTCTTCGATCTCGGAACCGCTGAACCCCGAGGAGGCGGCTCCAAGCTCAGTGAGGTCGAACTCCTCGGCGGCTTTGCCCCGGTTGCTGAGGTGAATCCGGAAGATTTCGCTGCGGGTCTTCTGGTCGGGAAGGTCCACGAAGAAGATCTCGTCGAACCTGCCCTTGCGGAGGAACTCGGGAGGCAAGCGGCTGATGTCGTTGGCCGTGGCCACGATGAACACGTCCCCGTTCCGATCCTGCATCCAGCTCAAGAAGCTGCCCAGGATCCGCTGGGAGACTCCGCCGTCTTCAGAGCCGCCCGAAGCGAACGCCTTTTCCAGCTCGTCGATCCAGGGCACCACGGGGGCCATGCGCTCCGCAGCCTCCATGGCACGTTTGAAGTTCCGCTCGCTCTCGCCGATGTACTTGTTGTAGAGGTTCGAGGGATCGAGTTTGAGCAGCGGCAGCCGCCACTCGGCCGCAACCGCCTTGGCGGAGAGGCTCTTCCCGCACCCTGGAACGCCCAGGAGCAGCACACCTCGCGGAAAAGTCAGTCCGAACTCTTCGGCTTTTTCGGGCCGAGCCACCACCTCGCGGCGCTTGGCGAGCCATGCCTTGAGGGTGGCGAGGTCCGCGATACTGTCGAGCGTCGCTTCGACGGGGTAGTACTCCAGGAGACCCTCGCGCTCGACCACGGACTTCTTCGCATCGATCACGTGGCGGATGTCGTCGACGGTGAGCCGTCCGTCCTCGATGATCGCCTTGGTCAGGATCTTCTCCGCCTCGAGCAGCGTGAGGCCTCTCATGTGGCGCACGAGGATATCCAGCTCGTCCTGGCTGAGGGCCACCTCGACATGTCGCCGCCGCGAGACGTCACGGATGATCTGGGAGATGAGGTCACGGTAATCCTCCTCCCCGGGGCCCGGAAGCTGCACGGTCGTGACGAGCCGGCGGAGCGTCTCCGGAAACTCCATCGCGGCTCCGGTCACCAGAATCGCGCGCCGCACGCCTTGGAGAGGGCCTCGACAGCTTCCTTCATGTGCGCGGCCAATATGGGGTCCTGGCCCAGGTGGGGACCCAGGTCCTGGAAGTGTTAGACCGCCGAGTTCGCGGCCGCTGTGATGTGGCGGAACGCTTTGGTGGGCACCTCGGTGTCGTACGCCGCGCTCTCGAGATCGACCCGGCCGAGCCCTCGGATACGCGTCCATCTGAACAACGGCGTGGCGAGCCGGTCCGCCACGTGTTGGATTAGCGTCGAAGCCCTTTCCTCCTCGTCCGTGGCGAGGTGGATGAGACCGTGCCGGGACCGGATGAGGAGTTCTAGATCTTTAAGAGGGTCCGAGGGCATGCGTCGTCGGCCGTGAGAGTTCTTTTCTGAAGTCTTGAGTCAGCACACTAGCCGGTCACGATCACCGTAGCCACCATCCCAGCGCCTTCGTGGGGGATA
>JACZXQ010000065.1 GCA_022571515.1 Gemmatimonadota bacterium | reverse complement strand
GGGTAGGCGCCGTTCCGTGGGATGGTCCCACCCGGGCCGCCGGTTTGCGGAGCGGTCAGGTGGTCGTTTCTCCCGCCGTCTAACGTCTCGCAATTCTGCTGCGCGTCCAATGTGCCGACCGCAAGCGCAGCGCGCGACCCTCCAGGCCTACCGTGCCAGCAGCAAGCCCGTGTTAGGGCGCGCCGCCGCGAGTCAGCATCATGAATGCCCGGGGAGACAAGATGGGAATCGGGGACTGCGCTGCGACCGAGAGCAGGTCCGCGTCACCGGATATGAGGATTTGTGCACCCCCAGCAAGCGCTCCGGCCAGAACGAGTTCGTCGTCGGGATCTCGGACCGAGACAGGGGACGGCTCGGAGCCCTTCGGAACGATCTCGTAACGCTCGAGCACCGCCTCAGCCGAGGAAAGTGCGGCAGGAGTCAGCTTGAACTTCTTCGCCAGGACTCGACGCACCTCCTCAGCGACCACCTCGGGAACGACGAGGTGGTAGTCCGACAGGGTCAACCGCAGGATGTCCGCACACAGCCCACGCGAAGCGAATGCCGCGACGAGGACATTCGAGTCGAGGCAGACTCGTGTCACGAGATGATCTTGAACACATCCTCGTCCGTGAAGATCCCTTGGGCCTCAGCGAAAGGAATAATCTGGCGCCGAGCCTTTTCGAAAAGCTGCAACGTCAGTTGGCGTCGCAAAGCGTCTCGCACGATCTCGCTTCGCGAACGGCCCGTATCGCGACAGACCTGGTCGAGAAGCTCCTCGAGGCTGGGATCCAAACGGATAGTAACGGCCGCCGTCTTCATGTAGTACAATGTACTACGTCGTGACCGAGATGCAAGCCTCACGAGCAGCCCGCCCCTTGGTACCGCGCGCTCTAACGTCTCGCGATTCTACTGCGCGGCAAAGATGCCTTCCGCAAGCGAAGCGCGCGACCCTCACGTTAACCCGCGACTGCAGCAAGCGCTTGTTAGCTGGCGCCGGTGGTTGCCCTTCGCCACTCCAAGTTCAGTTCCCTCTTCGAAGCCGCACAATCACGCAGGTAGAGATTGATAAGGGTTTGGTACGGGATCCCAGTTTCCTCAGCGTGTTGCTTGAAGTAGTCGACGGTTGGCGCGTCCAGGCGGATGGTTACGCGCTTCTTGAGCCGCTTCGCATAGGGGTTCTTTCGAGCTTTCGAAAAATCGTACTCTGCTCTCATAGCCTTAGGTGACTCTCGTAGAAGACTGTCTCGGCCGGTACGGCCTTTCGGGCCGAGATGATTCGAATCGTGGCGTCGTCGCCTCGGTAGCAATGGACGACCACGAGGAGACGGAGCGCCGAGCTGATTCCCAGGATAATGAAGTGATCCTCGTTCTCAGAATGATCCGGGTCGTCGAGGAACAGGCCTTCTTCGTCGTAGAAGGCGGTCGCCGCCTCATCGAAGGAGACGCCATGCTTCTTCCGATTGGACCGGTCCTTCCGTGGGTCCCACTCGAACTCGATCGTAGACATCACGAAATGTACATACGCGGTATGTACACATCAAGGTCCTCAGATTCGCCTTTCAGGCGCCAGCTAACGTCCCCGCGATTCTGCTGCGCGGCCAGCATGTCGAAACCGAGCGCGAGCCGCAAGGCGAGTGCTGCGGACCCTCGACGTCTTTCCGCGACTGCAGCAATCGCTTGTTAGCTCGCACACACAAGAGTCCAGACTGGCACGTATGTCGCATCTGACATATCATACTCCATGAGTCCGAACGACAAGCCGCTGGTGTGGATCGCCGGGGAGGTGAAGTCCCCACCGTTCACGCCGGAGGCACGACTCCAGGCGGGGTTTCTGCTTAGGAGATTGCAGCGTGGCGAGAATCTGGGCATGCCCCACTCTCGTCCGATGCCGTCGATTGGAAGAGGGTGCCATGAGTTGCGGATTGTGGACCAAGGGACGACGTGGAGGATCATGTATCTCGTGCATAGCGACGCAGTGGTGCTGCTCGAGGTGTTTTCGAAGAAGACGCGGGCCACGCCGAAGCATGTGATTGAGGTCTGCCAACAAAGAGTTCGCAGCTATCGCGACGCATACCGCTAGGCGGCGGCTAGGAGAGATGATGGACAAGCAGACGAAGAAGCGACTGGAAGCAGACGGCTGGCAGGTTGGGGACGCTCAGGACTTCCTCGGGCTTGCCGATGCTGAGGCTGAGTTTATCGAGATGAAACTGGCTTTGGCCGAAGACCTGCGGGCGCGTCGCCTGAAACGACACCTGAACCAGACCCAGGTCGCGCGAATCGTGGGATCGAGTCAGTCGAGGGTCGCGAAGATGGAAGCTGCCGATTCGAGCGTCTCGATCGACCTGCTCATTCGCTCTCTGCTCAAGCTTGGAGCCGCGAGAGCCGATGTGGCGAAGGCCGTGTCTGCACAAAGCCACGCCCGTGCGAGCTAACGTCTCGCGATTCTGCTGCCGCGTCAGCCCGTACACAAGCCCGAAACGGCTCCCAACTAACCAACCAACTATATCGCGGTCAGTAGCAATCGCTTGTTAGGCGTCGGCTCCGGGCCTCAGGACTTTAACCTTCGGGATCCGACCCGCCCGCCCTGCCGCGCACGTCTGGGTCCGCGGACGTCCAAACCTCCAACAGTTCGAGAGTAGCCCGCGCGGCTTCCGCGGTGTCGCCCACCGCGCGCGCAGCGCGTGCCAGTCCAAGCAGGGTCTGGCTACGCCGAGGCGTCCGCAGTAGCTGATCCTGATACGCGGCGAGAGCCTCGTGAGCATGACCTGTTCTGTTGAGGACGTCCGCTAACATCTCAGTGGCGGGCTTCACGACCGCAGGGGGGCCAAACCTGGGAGGCATCGCCCGCTCGCGAGCGGAGGCTTCTGCCAGAAGAGTCAGAGCATCGGACTCGTCGCCGCTCGCGTATGCGAGCATGGCCTCCAACTCAAGCTGCAGAATCTCGGCGACATCTTCTCCAAGGACGACCTCAGGATTGCCCTCACCCCCGGCACGCACTAAACGAGCAGCCCGCCTGGCCTCGTCCAAATCACCGCGTTCGAGCGCTGCAAGAGCTCGCACGAAGTAGTAATTGGGGCTCGGAATCTCGACCCCGCTCGGGGCACGCCACCGTTCCTCAGCACCCCAAGCGCCAGTTTCCACCAAGTGCCGCGCATAGAGCGTACCGTAGTAGCCCCGCTCCCGGGCCGAGGCGCCCGAACGCAGCCGCTCTCGAGCAATCTGGATCAGGCTGTCAGCCAGCTCGTACCTGCCTTGCTGCAAATATCCGTAGTGAAGCCAGTGCACATAGTGCGACGCCTCTCGCGTCCAGTCCTCCGTTTCCTCGAGCTCAATCGCGAGGGCAGTCTCGTTTGCGGTGACCATAGGCTTCCACATTCCCAAGCCCAGGAAAATGTGCGACGTCATATGCTGGGCGTGAGCGGCCGCGGGCGCGATCTTCGAATACGCCACGGCCATGCCCAGACCCAGTGGCGCGTGCGTCGGATCGTCGAAAGAATGAATAAGATAGTGCGCGGCGCCGGGGTGCATCGGGTTTGCCTCCCACACGGCCAGCAGCTTCCCTGCGGCGCGCATATACGTCCCGAAGTCTCGGTTCGCTCGCCCCTCGCCCAAGATGGCTAGGGCGAAGAACACGGTTGCCTCATCGTCGTCCGGATATGCTTCATGCAATCGGCGCATCTCTTCGCGGTAACGTACCCTTCGCTCATCCAGTGTACCTCCCCCAGATTCCGCATCAGCATCAGTGCCTAGGAGGACCTCGATCGCCCGCAGGTAGCCTTTTTCGCGTCCTGTCGGGGCCTTGGCAGCGCGTTGTTCTGGGGTGGCCCCGAGACGGAGGAGCACGGCTTCAGCCGCGCGCTGATCGTGCTCCCGCCAAATCGTGTGATGGTGGGTCATCGCCTCACCCCAATAGGCCAAGGCGAAGGTCGAATCGATGTCCTGGGCCTGTCGGAAGGACACCGCCGCCTGCTCGTACTCGAAGTTGTGCAGGTAGAGCACGCCCTCGATGAACGCTGGTTGAGCCGCTGCCAGTCCCGAGTTGGGGAAATTGATTTCGCCAAGCAGGCCCGCAGAAGGCTCGACCCCCTGGCACCCGGCGACACAAAGCCATCCGACCCCCAGGGCCATCCTCCAGTCAAGAAGTATCCCGCGTTGAAATCTCATCTTCCTCTCAACGGTCAGAACCTTGCTGCGGCACCATACCTGATCCGACGCCTAACGTCTCGCGATTCTGCTGCGCGGCTAAGATGGTGACCGCAAGCGCAGCGCGCGAGCCTGACGTCTACCGCGACAGCAGCAATCGCTTGTTAGATGGCCCGCGCGGTACGCCCACCGCTGATAGGTAACACTTTTCTCACCCCTGATGGGTGACAGTCTCGACCCGTAACGTGGCGCTCCTTCGACACGCTCTTGGAGCTGCCCATGCCATGGTTGGAGACCGATCCCATGAACGAACGCAAGCGATTCATCCTCGAGGCCACCGCAGGCCTCTTCTCCCACTCCGAACTCTGCCGACGCCACGGCATCAGCCGTAAGACGGGTTATAAATGGCTCGAGCGATACGAGACCGAGGGACCCGACGGGCTGCTCGACCGCTCCCATCGGCCCCATT
>JACZXQ010000064.1 GCA_022571515.1 Gemmatimonadota bacterium | reverse complement strand
GCATGGCGAACGGTGAGACTGCACCTTCGCCTCAGAACGGCCCGCGAGCAGAGTTTCCTAGGGTGTCTCGGATCGCTCAAGCAGAGCGCCGGACTTGGGCGAGGGTCTTTAGAATGCCTATCCCTAGAGAGACGGAAGCACGAACGCCTCCGGGCGGTAGGCTCGCGGTTTCCTGACCCAAGCCGCATGTTGAGCGCATGGTCGACCCCGTCACCCGCCTGAACGCAGCCCTAGAAGGCCGCTACCACATCGAGTCCGAACTCGGTGAGGGTGGGATGGCGACTGTCTATCTCGCGGACGACCTGAAACATGAGCGCAAAGTCGCGCTGAAGGTGCTGAAGCCTGAACTCGCGGCAGTGGTCGGAGCCGAGCGTTTCCTCTCCGAGATCAAAGTCACCGCCAACCTGAAGCACCCGCACATTCTGCCTCTGTTCGACTCCGGTGATGCTGACTCCTTCCTCTTCTACGTGATGCCCTATCTGGAAGGGGAGAGCCTCCGAGAACGGATGGACCGGGAGAAGCAGCTCCCGGTGGACGAGGCGGTTCGGATCGCAACGGCGGTCGCAAACGCCTTGGACCACGCCCACCGCCACGAGGTCATTCACCGCGACATCAAGCCTGCCAACATCCTGCTCCAGGACGGCGAGCCGGTGGTGGCTGACTTCGGCATCGCGCTCGCTATCGGAGTAGCAGGGGGCACGCGACTCACCGAGACCGGACTGAGCCTGGGCACTCCCTACTACATGAGCCCCGAGCAGGCGACGGGCGATCAGCCGGTGGGAGCTTCCACGGACACATACGCTCTGGCGTGCGTGCTGTACGAGATGCTGGTCGGCGAGCCACCCTATCCTGGGACGACCGCCCAGGCGGTGCTCGGCAAGATCATCCAGAGCAAACCCATCTCGGCCACGGAACAGCGGCCGTCGATCCCGCCGAACGTCGACGCGGCCCTCCGCTGCGCACTGGAGAAGCTCCCGGCGGATCGGTTCACGGGAGTGGACGACTTCGCGAATGCACTGTCCAATCCGGCGTTCAGGCACGGCGAAGAAGCTGCCGTTGGTTTAGCGGTCAGCGGCGGCCGTTGGAAGAAGGCGGCCCTCGCGCTCACGGCCTCGACGGTTCTTTTTGGCGCAGTCGCTACGTCGCTGTATATACGTCCCGGACCCACGTTACCGGTTGAGCGCTTTGCGAACCCATTTGCGCAGAGCCAGAGGCCCACCGCCTTCGGCGCATCGGCATTCGCTCTCTCCCCGGACGGATCTATGTTGGTGTACCGTCGGCGGGAAGATTCCGGGAACGAACTTTGGGTGCGGAGATGGGACGACCTGGAAGCCTTCCCCGTCAGAGGCACGAACGGGGGTTTCTACCCGGCCGTGTCCTACGACAACACCGAGATTGCGTTCAGTGTGAATGATGAAATCAGGGTTGTCGCCGTCGACGGTGGCCCAGTCCGAACGGTGACTCCGGGATTCCAACCACACTGGGGACCAGACGGTGACCTGTACGCGACCACCGGTGGCGGCATCGTACGGGTGCCGGCAACCGGTGGAGTTCCCGAGCTCGTAACGCCCGATGGGTACGACCTATACACCATCCTTTATGATGTCCTGCCGGGTGGAAAAGGCGCCATTGTGGCGACGGTTGTTGGGGACGTCATAGCCATGGATCTCGCCACCGGTGAGATGGCGCTGCTCACACTAGGGGCGACTTCCAGCTACACACTACGGGCGACTCCCAGCTACGCCGAGTCCGGGCATCTGGTATATCTGGCCGAGGGTGGAACCTTGATGGCTGCGCCCTTCGATGCCGGGGCCATGGAGCTTCTGGGGCCGGCCGTGCCCGTTCTCGAGGGCGTAGTTGGGTATTCCCTCTCCGACACAGGCAAGCTCTTCTATTCCAAAGGAGACGCGAGACGTCTGGTCGGGACCACCGAATTCGTGTGGATGACTCGCACGGGCCAGGCCACCGTGATCGATTCGAGCTGGACTTTCGACCCCGGGGGGATAAATCCCGGTTGGAGTCTGTCCCCGGACGGAAAACGCCTGGCGTATAGACAGTTGGTTGCCAACAACGAAGATATCTGGATCAAAGAGTTGCCGGATGGCCCGAACAACCGAATAACCCTGGACGAAGCGGGAGACGGGTCACCTCGTTGGTCACCGGACGGTGAGAGGATTCTCTACACCTCAGATCGAGGTCCAGGTGCGAACGCCCTCTGGAGCCGGAGGGCGGATGGCACGGGCGTTGAGGAGCTGGTGTTCCGCCACACGGCATACATCGTCGATGGAGCTTGGAGCCCCGACGAAGACTGGATCGTACTCCGCGTTTTTCCGCTCGGAAACCGGGACATTGTAGCGTTCAGGCCCGGCGTGGACAGCGTGGCCGTGCCGCTCCTGGTGGAGGAGTACGACGAAAAGCAGCCGGCACTGTCACCGGATGGCCGCTGGTTGGCGTATGTCTCAAACGAAACCGGCAACGACGAGGTCTTCGTGAGACCTTTCCCTGATGTCGACGACGGTAAGTTCCCGGTGTCGACGAACGGGGGAATCATGCCGGTTTGGGCCGATGACGGACGAGAGCTGTTCTTCGTGGATGACGACAGAGGTCTGGTGGCCGCACAGATCGACACGGACTCGGGATTCCAGGTGACGGAAAGGGAGATTCTGTTCACGGTCCCCAGGGGATTCAGGACTTCCGCGGCCAACATCCTTTTCGACGTCTCACCTGACGGTCAGAGGTTCTTGATGGCGCGCACCCCGGACCTCGCGGGCGGGGGCGGGACTCCAATTCAGACGATGCTCATCAACAATTTCTTTCAGGTGCTGAAGGAGCGGGTGCCGAATTGACCCGTCAGACACGAGCAGCAGGTCGCGGTCAAAGTCTTGAAGCCCGAACTCGCGGCGGTTCTCGGCGCCGAACCCGCGCATCCCGCTGTTCGATTCGTGACCAGACCTCGATGACTCCCTACTCTTCGCGTCGCGTCGTCGTTCGGACCAGGGGGCCCGGGGTCGTCCTCGGTCTCTTTGCCATCTTGCTGTCCGCGGCGCCCGCTCCGCTCGCGTCGCAAATTCCGGCCGATACCGCCAGCGTCCTGTTCAGCGTAGCCAGTGATCTCCTGCAGGAGGGGGACACCACCCAGGCGACGTCTCTCTTTCGGATCTTGCTGGGTCGTTTTCCCGAAGCGGGAGTTGCGTCCGACGCCCGGGCCTTGCTCGATGAATTGGAGGCCGCGCGACGCGAACGCGGGAGTCGCGGTGAACTGATCGCCTGGGGCACGATCTACGGTGCCTCCCTCGGTGTCCTGATCCCGGCGGCCTTCGGTGCCGACGACTCGGCCCCCTACGGAGTCGGGCTGCTGCTTGGGGCGCCCCTCGGCTTCGCAGGGTCGAAGGCCTACGCGAAAAGCGTGAGGTTGACACCGGGTCAGGCCCGGGCCATCACCTTCGGTTCGTGGTGGGGTATGTGGCAGGGTTTCGGGTGGCGAGAAGTTTTCGACTGGGGCGATCGCGACGTCACGCAGTGCTTCGATACCGGGGGTGGAGTGACGGAGTGCTTCACCCACCGGCAGGAGTCGGACGAAGCACCGTTTACGGGTACGGTGCTTGGAAGCCTGGCCGGCCTCACGACCGGCATTCTCCTGTCGCGCCAGATCGACATTGCCGCCTCGACGGCCCTCGCTGCCAACTTCGGCGCCTTGTGGGGCACCTGGTACGGCTTCGCCGCGTCGGTC
Source organism: Gemmatimonadota bacterium (assembly GCA_022571515.1). GTDB lineage: Bacteria > Gemmatimonadota > Gemmatimonadetes > Longimicrobiales > Gaopeijiaceae > JACZXQ01. The sequence goes on along the minus strand of JACZXQ010000064.1, from coordinate 869 downwards.
ATCGCGATCGAGAACGACGATGACGGGCGCCTCGCAATGACCCTTATCGGCGGGGATGTCGGTCTCATCGCCGGCGCGCTCGCCGCTCCCGCGCTGGGCATGAGCACGGGCCGCGTGTGGCTCGTCCACCTCGCCGGCATCGCTGGGCTCATCGGGGGCCTTGGGTTGGACCTCATCGTGCAGCCGGGTGACGATCTGGCGGTGTTGATCCCGATGGCCACGAGTGCCTTCGGCCTCTTCGTTGGCTTCGGCACGACCAGCGAGGACTCCGGCCACGACGTCGACGTCCCGAACCTGGCATCCGCTTTGATCTCATGGCGCGAGGGGAAGCTCCGGTTCGGCGCGCCCCTCCCCAGGCCCACCGTGCTGGCAGCCCCTGGCACGCGGCGGGGCGTCGTACCCGGCGTGAAGTTCGACCTTTTCAGGTTGTCCTGGTGACCACGGGGAGTCCTACGCGCCAAACTCAGCCGGTCTTCATCAACACACACACGCGGGCGCACGATCGAGCCGGCGGCCCAGGTGGCACCCATTTCGTGGCGTGATGCAGCGAGTTATTGCGTGGGTCTCAGTTGGCTGGTGGTGTAAGGGGGACGCTCCGAGCGAGCACGTACGGCGTGGCGCGGCGCTTTACGAATCGTCCCGTACCCGGCACTGATGAGAATGCGCGACGTTCTCGTCGAGGCGATCGCGGTGGCGTCGGCCATTCGGTGAGCGCCGCCACTGGCCGAGCCCGATGGGAACACCTAACTTAGCGAGCGCGTGCACCGTGTAGACCGGCCGCAAGACCGGTAGCCCCAGGCACTTCCACCGTCGGGAGGCTCCCAATGCCCATTCAAGACATCATCAGCGACTCTGTCGGCGCCTTCCTT
>JACZXQ010000040.1:15797-17305 GCA_022571515.1 Gemmatimonadota bacterium | reverse complement strand
CCAGCGCCTGGCGCCACCAATTCCAGTGCCGGCAGAGCCAGATCCATAGCACTCGGTCGGCCGGTCGGAGCAACGGCCTGGGCCGTCCTCGCTGGAGCACGGCGAGCTGATGACGGAGGATGGCGTTCTCGGCTGCAAGAGAGATGCGGGATCGAGCCATGCCACGGAGTGCCCGAAGGACCAGAAGGAGCCATGAGATCATCGTCCCATGGTCCGCAGCCGAAGATCAAAAAGTCAACAATTGCAGGGCGGATGAGGTTTTCGGGGAGCACGCCAAAGCCACGCCGGACTTTCCCTCGAGTTGTCTGAATGTATTGACAGATGTATTGACATTCCCTTGGCGCACCCTCATATTCCTTTCTATGTCCACCAAGTCCAGCCAACTCCAGATCCGTGTCTCTCCAGAAGAGAAGACCCTTCTAAAGGAGTTGGCCAAGCGATCCGGACTCGACGTATCCCGCTACGTCCTCCAAAGGGTTTTGCCAGCAAACAGAATCCGCTTTCATGGGATCCTGCAATCATTGCGCGATGATGAGACCTGGCGCTTCGGCCTCGCCGACTTGAACGACCTTCTCTCCGATCTCAGCGCTGCCGAATTCGGTCCCGCAGTCGAATCGGTGGACTTGGCCGGGTTGAGCTCGTTTTTAGCCAACTACGTGTGCGCGCTCGTCGAGCAGGCGGCCCATTTATGCAAACTGCCGCCGCCAGAGTGGACGAAGGCGGTTGAGCCGCTTTCGGAGCCCTACTTTGCAGCCCCATTCGCCAGCCTCCGGCCACACCTTCTACGGGCATCACCTGTCCCGTTCAGGCGCCGGCAGCTCTTTGTAGACTCCTCTCTTGGGGATCGTGTGTGACCGGACCTGTGCGGCTGACGCGAGAGGACATCCACGAGCTTTTCAATCGTCTGAACCAAGAGCTCGCGGAGGTCGGTACCATCGGCGAGCTCTACCTGGTGGGGGGCGCGGTGATGTGTTTGGCATTGAACGCTCGCGAATCGACAGCCGACATGGACGCGTTGTTCGAGCCAACGCAAACTGTCCGTGAAGCGGCCGCCCGTGTTGGCGCGGCTGCGGGTGTCGGGGATAAATGGCTTAACGATGCCGTGAAGGGATTTCTCAGCCCGAGGGGTGATTTCGATTCCTTTCTCGAGTTGTCGCACCTGCGAGTGTTCGTTGCTCGCCCCGAGTACCTGCTCGCGATGAAGTGTGCCGCAATGAGGCTGGGTGCCGAGTTCCACGACCTGGACGACATTCGTTTCTTGCTGCGATGGCTCAATGTCACGGAGTTGGGCGAGGCGCTCGCCATTGTGACGCGCTACTTCGACGAGGAGAGGCTTCCTCCGAAAACCAGGCTCGCTTTGGAGGAAATGCTGGGGTAGCATGGCCGGTTGGCGAGATACCTGTCGCCACCCCCCCCAGGTGGTAACACAAGCGGTAACACAAACATCAGCGCCAGGTGGCGCCACCTGGCGCTCCCCAGCGCCAAAACCTAAGTTTTAAGCGCTTTCT
>JACZXQ010000040.1:0-15698 GCA_022571515.1 Gemmatimonadota bacterium | reverse complement strand
TGGCGCTCACCGGCGCCGGTCGGCGCCCCGATGGCCGCCTGATAAGCGTGAGGTCGGTGGTTCGAGTCCACCCAGGCCCACTTTGAGGAAGTGAAAGCCCCGCTTGGTCTTACGAGATCAAGCGGGGCAACCCTTTTTCGCCGGAATGGGCCGAACTGTCGGTTCTACTGTCGGTTGGGACTCGGGAGTCGCTGGAAAAGCCACGGTTTTTCCGCCAACAAGAGCACCCCCGGTGGATCCACTCTGCTCAGGAATTCCGGTTCACCCGCTCCTCGATCTCCGCCAATCGCTCGACCACTGCCTCGAATGAGGGCGGTTCATCCATGAAAAGGGCGTCCATTGCCCGGTAGTCCTTCTCCAGAGCCCTGACCATTTCAGGGGGAGGTACGAGTCGAAGTGTCCCGGGTCTTGCCGTCTCATACGAGGCCCATGCGCTCGCGAAGAAGCGGCTCTTATGGATCGCCACGGCTTCTAAGAGATCGAGTCGATCTACTGCACCCGCTGACTCTTCTGCATCCGCGAGCTGAGCCAGGTCGTAGTAGTGGCGGGCCATCCCGCTCCGGACCTTCTCCATGCCTCCGCTGGCCAGCGAGTGAAGGATCGTCGCCTTCTCCCAGAACGTGCGGGCTACATCCAGCGTGCGCACCGCGAAGCTGCCGACGTCGAACTCCGCTGGGACGGCCTCGGCAGCATAGGGGCGGATCTCACGATCGGCCTCCGGCCAGTGGTCTCCCCTGGCACCGAACTCGAGGAGGACCCTGGGAGCCGTGTAGCCCGATGCGTCGAGGGTAACGGCGGTCCGGGGGTACGTGAAGAGGAGGTCGGCGGTCCCTTTTTCTCGGACCTCGAGGCTCCAGCTCGCCTCGTCCGTGCTCCTACCCAGTACCCCTCGGATGTCGGCCCGGAGGGAATCGAGAAGCGGCTCGCACACGTAGACCCGACATGCTTCGCTGAGCTCGGCGAGAAGACGCTTGGATGTCTTGTTGCTGATGTCTCCGTTCCAACGCTCCTCATCGAAGCCGAGGCTCGTTCGGCCCAAGGAGAGATCGATGTCCTCAGAGAACCGGCGGATGACGCGGTATGCTTTGGACAGCGAGGTTCCACCCTTGAAGATCATCGGGACGTCGTGATCCAAGAGGAACAGCCGTCGAAGAAGCCAGCACACCCAGAAGTCCTTCTCGACCAGGGAGGGTGACTGAAGGTCTGGCAGGAGCTCGGTCGTGTCCTGGAAGAGCTCCTCACGCTCCGTGGCGGACCAGGTTGCGATCGTGTCCATGGCTCAGCCCGTGGCGACTTTGCGCATCACGTCCTGCACCCACGCCGGGAAGCCGGTCAGGTCGCGCAACAGCGTCTGCCTGTCCCGGTCACTGAGACGCTTCCTGAGATGATTGATGACCCGATCATCAATCGCGTCCCGCCCGATAAAACGCAGCGCGTGGTGAACGTCCCCGGAGATAGTACCTGCCTTGAGCAAGGAGCGTGGGCCCGCATGCCGCAGAACCACCTGCCTTGTCCCAGCTTGGACCGTGCGGTTCGGTGCGTCTGTGTAGTACACCGGTCGAGCAGGCACCTGATCGGAAAGCCCCAGAGCGTGGGCCGCCACAGCGCCGGAACGCTGCAGACGGGCACCAAGGCGTCGCACGGCCGCTTGAGCCACTTTGTCCGCATCCGGAGAACGCACGCCAACTCGAGCGCTCGTCTTGGGGAAGTCGTAGGTGCCGCGGTCGAGTCGCCGGAGCGTACCCCCCCTGACCAGACGGGATAATGCCTGATCAACCGCGGCTCGGGAGCCCAGATCCGCGAAGTCGCTCGGCGAAAACACCGAACCGCGCCCGCGGCGCCGAAGCCTGTTCCGAATCTTATCTTGGATACTCATGTGTGCCTCCTGTCAGATAAACTATACTATATATCTGACAAGTCAAGCGGTTTATATGATGGTAATAGCACGAGTTAGGAGATATTCATTCATCGAGTCACCTTGCCACAGTTGTGATCATCGATGGGAGTTGCCGCGTGCCTTTCCGCTTGGTGCCGTTCCTGGGTGCTGTTTGGGCTGAAAGAGCGGAAAAAAAGGCGATCGAAACCGGAAGCGCCGGAACGTGTGGGTGGCGAAAACCCCGTCTGCCGCGAAATTATTGATGATCTGAAGGCTCACGAGGACGAGATCCTCGCTACCCAAATCTGTCTCGCGGTAACACAAGCGGTAACACAAACATCAGCGCCAGGTGGCGCCACCTGGCGCTCCCCAGCGCCAAAACCTAAGTTTTAAGCGCTTTCTGGCGCTCACCGGCGCCGGTCGGCGCCCCGATGGCCGCCTGATAAGCGTGAGGTCGGTGGTTCGAGTCCACCCAGGCCCACTTTGAGGAAGTGAAAGCCCCGCTTGGTCTTACGAGATCAAGCGGGGCTTCTTCGTAGGGGTCCGTAGCCGCTCTGGGTGTCGTTTCGGGGATTCGGGTGCTGTTTCGGGGCCCAGGCGTAGCCAGGAGCGAGATATTTCTGCCAATGTCTCAGGATGTCGCGATCAACACCAACGCCGGCTTTCGCCACCCACGACATCTCGAAACGACGAGACGCGGTGCCAAGTGACGCTTGACACAATGACAAGCATGACTTTACAATAGAACCATGATACGGAATTTTGGGACCAGGGCTTTGAAGCGTCTCTATGAGCACGGCGATCGAAGCGGCATCAACCCCCCCCACCTTGGCAGAGTACAACGCATCCTGGCTCACCTCGACATCGCGACCAACTCTCAGGATATGAATATCCCAGGTTGGCGACTGCACCGATTGAGAGGCGATTTACGAGGCTTCTGGTCTGTAGATATCTCCGGAAATTGGCGCATCATTTTTAGATTCGAGGACGGCGAGCCATGCGACGTTCGCTACCTCGATACACACTATAAGGAGGCTCGCAAAATGCCTATGAAGAACCCACCGCATCCGGGCCTAACAATCAGACATGATTGTATTGAGGCTCTTGGCTTGTCAGTTACCAAGGCCGCAGAAGTTCTCGGTGTTACCCGTCAGGCCCTTACTAACATCCTTACCGGTAGGAGTGCTATTTCACCTGAAATGGCCGTTCGGCTTGAGAAAGCCTTCGGCAGCACGGCCCAGGCATGGTTGCGCCTTCAGGGGAATTACGACCTGTCCCAGATCGATCGGGATGAAATCGAAGTGACTGCACCTTTGGCCCTGGCAGAATAGCTGTGGGTGGCTAAAACCTCGTCTGCTGCGAGATTACTGGCCTTTCACGGTTCATTGAGGGCAGGCGTGGATGTGGGATTGGGTACGTATCCTGGCGTGGAGCGTCGGTTCCGAGCTGAAGAGTCAACGCGATCTCGCACTTGAGAACGTCGCACTTCGTCACCAGTTGATGGTGCCCCAGCGACAGTCCGGGAGGCCGCGGCTCAAGGACCGTGACCGGCGTCGCATCCTGCACTTCAGCGTCACGACCTCGCCTTCAGCCCGGTGGGCCGCCCAGCAGGTGCGTGAAGCCTTTCCTTACGCTACCGCGCCCCGTTTTCTGCTTCGTGACCGTGACAGCATCTTCGGTCACGATTTCGTCCGGTGCGTTGGGTCGATGGGCATCGAGGAAGCCATCACAGCCCCCGCCTCGCCGTGGCAGCATCCATACTGTGAGCGTCTGATCGGATCGATCCGGAGAGAGTGCCTCGACCACGTCATCATTCTCAATGAGCGGCACCTCATGCGGGTTCTTTGCAGCTACGCGTCCTACTACCACTCGGCGCGAACGCACCGGTCATTGGACGACGACTGCCCTGATCCGCGTGTTGTTGAGCTGCCCGAGATGGGCAATGTGGTAGCCATCGCCCAGGTTGGCGGGCTTCATCACCGCTACACCCGCCGGCTCGCTGCCTGAATTCCCGGCGTCCCGGGGCTGATTGATCCCACCGTCGCATGCACGTGGCGGGACCGACATCCCTACGTGCTCAAGTCCCGATCGTCACGTGCACACGTCTGAAAAGGCCAATCAAGATGTCTGCCCCGCACTGGCACCGGCTCTGGGCACCCCTTCGATCCGTCCGCGTGCCGCTCTTGAGTCACGCATCGTCCCTCGCACCACTCGGATGAGGTTTTCGCCACCCACAGGGGTGGCCGCGAAGAGCCTTCCCCGATCATGACCCACCTCCATCGGAGCTCATCGGCCGCTGGGGCTTCAGATACGTATCGAACCAACCGAGCTCGTTCATCATGCGATGGACCACGTTCCAGTGCCCTCGGATGCCGTGGGACTGGTCGTTGTAGAGGAGGAACTTGGCCGGTACACCGTTCTTCTTCAGGGCGAAGTACATCTGCTCTCCCTCCTCGAAGGGAACCCGGTTATCCACTTCGCCGTGGACGAAGAGCGTGGCGGCTTGTGCCCGATCCGCATAGATGAGCGGCGACTGCCTGATCAAACGCTCGCGGCCCTCCTCCGTCCAAGGCGTTCCGAAGAACTCGGTCTCCTTGGTCCGAGCGACGTCCGCTGTACCATAATCACTCATCCAGTTGGAGATCCCCGCCCCGACCGCCGCCGCCTGGAAGCGGTCTGGATAGCGGGTGATAAGCCAATTGCTCATGAAGCCGCCATACGAGTGCCCGATCGTCGCCACCCGTTTCCCGTCGGCCGGGTAATTCGCCAGAACGAAGTCGAGGCCGGCGATGACGTCCTCCCCGTCCTTGTCTCCCCACGCACCCCATGTCGCCCACAGGAAATCCTCTCCGTAGCCCGTCGAGCTACGGAAGTTGGTCTGAAGCACGATGTATCCGTTCGCGGCGAAGAGTTGGTGCTTGAAGTTGAAGCCGTAGCCGGACGCCGAGTGCGGGCCGCCGTGGCTGTGGACGATAACCGGATACGGTCCCCGGTCAGGATCGTAGCCGTACGGCAACATGACCCATCCCTCGATCTCCGTTCCGTCATAGCTCGGGAAGCGGATTCGTTCTGCCCGGCTGAAGGCGATTTCCCGGGTGAGCGCGTCATGTACGTGCGTGAGCTGCCGCTCGTCACTGCCGTCGGCGTTCGCCGAGAATAGCTCCGAGGGTCCATCGAAGCGCCCGTTCAGGTAGGCGATTTTCGAGAGATCCCCGTTCATGGTGAGGCTTCCGAGGCGACGTTCCCCGCTCGTAACCTGCTCGACTCCCGTGCCATTCACCGCGGCACGAAAGAGGTGCGTTTCGCCCCCAATACCCGCCGTGAAGTAGAGGTGCTGGCCGGCGGGACTCCACCTGGGCGAGCCCGGCCGCAGATCCCAGTCCGCTGTGAGGCTCACGGCCTCACCACCCTCGGAGTCCATGATCATCAAGTCTGTCGGTCCACCGTGGCCGATCCGCTCGGCGATGACCCAATCCGTCGCGTAGCGCCTGACATACGCGAGCCGCTTGCCGTCCGGAGAGTATGCGGGCTGGCCCAGCGAATAGCGCGGGTCGCGCGTCAGGCGGTGAACATCGCCCGAGGTCGTCACGGTCCAGAGGTCGCTCCGGCCGTAGGTCCACTCGTCGCGATATGCCGAATCGGCCGCGAAGACCAGGGCTCGACCGTCGGGTCGCCAGCTAAGGCCGTTCGGCCGTAGTCCCAGACGTGTCAGGATCCGCGCCGGCCCACCCGCCCCCCCGGAGATCGCTACTTCCCGCGCAGGCGTCGCGGCGGGATCCGTAGGATCCAGGGTTGGTAACGGCTGCCGATCACGCTGGAAATACATCCAGTCCCAGGCTCGCCCATCGAAGCGCTCCTCATGACGCCGCTCGAAGTCCGAGGCGTAGACGGGCTCCGAGGTCGGAACCTCGACGGCCCTGAGGGAGGCGAATATTCGCCCGTCGGGGCTGGGAATGACGTCCAGCGCCTCTCCCTGCAATGCGGCCCGCGAGGCGGGCTCTTCGCTCGGTCCGATGGAGAAGGAGCGCTCCCCGGACACGTAACGAAGGAGACCATCAGGCGCCCATGAGGGCCGCCCGGCGTCCACCCCGGCGGGGCTGATCCTCCTTGGATCGGCGCTCCCGTCCGTCCTCACTACCCACACCTGCGACGGGCTCGAATTGTCATCCTCGAGCCGTGACACGAGAGCGTAGGCGACCCATGCGCCGTCGGGAGAGATCACCGGCGACGATATCGACTGGATGTCATAATAGTCTTCGATCGAAAGGGGCCGACCTCGATCCTGTGCGGCAGCGCTCGCTCCTCCGGTGAAGGGGAGTAGGAAGGCTGCCAACATGAGAGCTCCCAGCCTTGGGAAGGCCTGGGAAAAACCTCGGTGGAAGGCTCTTGGCACACGCGTGAGGAGGTTCGCGTTCATGACAACCTCTCCGGATCTGAGATGGTCGCCGAACGACGCTGGGGTGTGCGTGCTCGGCCGACGAACCTCCAAATGGCCTCACAAGACACGAAGCGTCAAGGCGGGCTGCGTACGCCCCCCCCCTACGACCGGGACTGCACTCGCCGAAGTCTGTGTTCGGGCCTATAGCGGTCGGATTACGGCAAGAAACCCAACAAACCCTGATGGATTGCACGATCTGCCACGATTCCCATCAGGAAATGTCATGCCACCTGCGGCAATCAATCGACAGTAGAATCGACAGTGGTTCTAGGGCTTGGGGACGAGGCTGCGCTTCTCGCCCTGAGCGACGCTGTGATTGGTGATGCCGGACTCGGGAAGGTCTTTGAACTCCCTATTCCTCTTGCAGAGCGGACCCCGAGGCAACAAGCTGGCGGGGCAGGCACGCTCGTTACCTCCGACCGGGATGGCCGACATGGCTAACATCACGCTTCGCTGGGGATCGGCAGTTCTCCTCGGCCTCCTCCTCACCACGCCAGCCACCGCCCAGATTGCCGACGCGCTCGGCGCTCTGGAACTCCGCGGTGTTGGCCCGGCCGTCGCCGGTGGGCGTATCGCCGACATCAAAGTCAACCCGAGGAACACGTCCATCTGGTACGTCGCCGTGGGCTCGGGCGGCCTCTGGAAAACCACCAACGCGGGCACGACCTGGACACCTGTCTTCGACGACCAGCCGAGCTACTCGATCGGCACTGTGGCGCTCGACCCCACGAACCCCGCCGTCGTCTGGGTCGGTACGGGCGAGAACGTCAGCGGCCGCCACGTGGGCTGGGGATCGGGCGTCTACAGGAGTAGAGACGGAGGTGAAACCTGGCAGAACGTCGGTCTCGAGTCCTCCGAGCATATCGGCAAGATCCTCATCCACCCGGGCGACGGTAACACCGTGCTCGTCGCGGCCGAGGGCCCGCTCTGGTCCCCCGGAGGAGAGCGCGGCATCTACAAGACGGAAGACGGCGGAGAGACGTGGCGTCACGTCCTCGATATCGACGAGAACACAGGCGTTACCGACCTCGAGTTCGACCCGAGCAACCCGGACGTCGTGTATGCAGCGGCCTACCAGCGACGCAGACATATCTGGGGCCTCATGTCCGGGGGTGAGAACTCGGGCATCTACAAGTCGAGCGACGGCGGGGACACTTGGAGAGAAGTCACCACGGGCCTCCCGAGCGGCGACATGGGTAAGATCGGCTTGGCGGTGACACCGGCCGACCCGGACGTCGTGTACGCCACCATCGAAGCCGCCGACGCCGAACGCGGCTTCTATCGTTCGACGGACAAGGGCGAGAGCTGGCAACGCCGAAACGACTACATCTCCGGAGGCACAGGGCCTCACTACTACCAGGAGATCGAGGCCTCGCCCACGGACCCGGACCTCGTAATCCAAATGGACGTCTTCTTCCAGATCACGCGCGACGGCGGGGCGACGTTCGACAACCTGGGCACCGGGCGCGAGAAGCACTCGGACAACCACGCGCTTTGGATCGATCCGGACAACACGCTGCACATGCTTGCGGGAACCGACGCGGGGCTCTACGAGACGTTCGATCAAGGAACGACGTGGCGGCACTTCCCGAACATGCCGATCTCGCAGTTCTACAAGGTTGCGCTTTCCAACTCGGAGCCGTTCTACGAGATCCTCGGCGGGGCGCAGGACCTGGGCACACTCTGGGGCCCGGCGCGCACCATGAACACGGAGGGCGTGCGAAGCTCCGACTGGTACTTTCCGATGGGCGCCGACGGGTACGGTGTGCAGGTCGACCCCTCGGATCCCGACATCCTCTATCTCATGACGCAGCAAGGGAACCTCTATCGCACCGATCGGAAGAGCGAAGAGTCGATCCGAATCCAACCGCAGCCCGCCGCGGGTGATCCGCCGGAGCGCTGGAATTGGGACTCGCCGATCATGATCAGCCCCCACGCTTCCGATCGGCTTTACTTCGCTTCGCAGCGTCTCTGGCGCAGTGACGATCGCGGCGACTCGTGGACGGCAATCAGCGGCGACCTTACCACGAACACCAACCGATACGAGCTGCCGTACATGGGCCGCGTCTGGGAGCTCGACGCGATGCACGACAACGGAGCCATGTCGAAGTACGCCACGCTGACCACGATCTCCGAGTCACCCATCACCGAGGGTCTGCTCTACACAGGCTCGGACGATGGTCTGATTCATGTTTCCAACGATGGGGGGCAGACGTGGACGCGTGCGGCGCCGCTACCGGGCGTGCCCGAGCGCTCGTTCATCAACAAGGTCGAGGCGGATCGGCACACCGCGGGCACCGTCTTTGCGCTCGCCGACATGCACAAACAGGGCGACTACAGCCCCTATGTATTCGAGAGCACGAACGACGGGCGGAGTTGGACGTCGATTGCCGGCGATCTGCCGGAGGGTACGATCGTGTGGGCGATCCAGCAGGACCACGTGGATCCCGATCTGCTTTTCCTCGCGGCCGAGTACGGCGTCTATTTTTCGCCGAACCGGGGCGAGAACTGGCACATGCTCTCGGCCGGAGTGCCAACGATCGCGTTCCGCGACATCAAGTTGCACCGCCGTGACGATGATCTGGTCGGTGCGACCTTCGGGCGCGGCTTCTTCATTCTCGACGACTACAGCCCGCTCCGGGAGATCGCGAACGGCGCGCTGGCGGGGGCAGGCGGCGTCATGCCGGTGCGCGATGCGTGGTGGTACATACCGCACGCCACCAATCAGGCCGTCGGTCGACCCACGCTGGGCAGCACCGCGTACGCGGCGCCCAACCCCGACTTCGGGGCTACACTCACGTATTACCTACCGAAGACGCCAGAGAACCCGAGTGATATGCGGGAGGCCGCCGAGCGCGATCTGCGTGAGAGCGGCGCAGACGCGCCGTTCCCCGGCTACGACGTGCTCCGGGCCGAGGCTGGTGAGAGCGGGGCCAGGGTGCTGCTTCAGATATCGGATGCGGCGGGCGATCCGGTGCGTTGGATCGAAGGACCGGCCGAGGCCGGCCTGCACCGCGTGACGTGGGATCTCCGGCGTCCAGCGCCCAACCCGATCAGCCTGACCCGGCCGGCCTTTCAGCCGCCGTGGGTGACCGACCCGGTCGGTCCGTTGGTGCCTCCGGGTGAGTACTCGGTCCAGATGGTGCTCGTCTCGGCGGATGGCGTCGAAGAGATCGGTGGCGCGCAGGGCTTCGAGGTAAAGCCGGTGCCGAGTGCACCTCCGGGTACGGACTTCGTGGCTGTCGCCGAATTCCAGTATCAGACGAGCGAGCTATCCCGTCGGGTCAGTGCCGCGGGTGGCGAGATCGGCCAGGTGCGGGAGCGGCTGCGATACATGCGGGCAGCGCTGCTTCAGGCCCCCCGCGCCGACGCGGCTCTTTTCGGTCGCATGGACGAACTCGAACGCTCGCTGAATGGTCTCTCCCTCCGGATCCAGGGTGACCCGATCCGGGGATCGCTCAACGAGTCGAGCGCGCCGACGATCTCCAATCGGATCGGGAACGTGATCGGTGGGCACTGGTCGACGCGCCAGAACCCAACCCAAACCCATCGCCGGAACGTCGAGATCGCCCAGCGGGATTTCGCCCTGCTCGAGCGAGAGCTCGCCGACCTCATGGACCAGCGGTTGAGGGAGCTCGAAGACGCGTTGGTAGCTGCCGGTGCGCCATGGACGCCGGGGGGAAGGGTGGGCGGGAGGTAACAGGGCTCATCCCTTGACCCCTCAGCGCCCGATCAGCGCCCTGAAGTCTGGGTGGTCCCTGAGGGTAGCCGACTCGGGATAGCTCGGTACCCAGGTCGCCGTCGGGCGCCTCCTGCGATTCAGGAACGTCGAATGCCATGCGCTACACCAAGTTCACAATACCACGTGGTACGCGGCTCACACGTTGCAAACCGCGATCGCCTCCCGCAGCGCAGCGAGCGGCTCGCGTGTGGGAATGAATTCGTGGGCCACGTAACCCTCGAACTCGAGCTCGGCAATTTGGTGCGCGATGCCCCGATAGTTGAGTTCCTGCGAGTCGTCCAACTCATGCCTGCCCGGCACGCCGGCCGTGTGCAGGTGCACGATGGCATCGCGGTTCGCGCCGATGGTGGCTAGCACGTTCCCTTCCATGATCTGCATGTGATAGATGTCGTACAGCAGCCTGAAACGAGGCGAGCCCACCCGCTGCACGACCTCGAGGCCGTACCCCGTCGTGTCGGCGTCGTAGTCCGCGTGGTCCACCGTGCTGTTCAGCATCTCGAGGCAGATCGTGATGCCGTGCCGCTCCGCCAGCGGCGTGATCTCGCGCAGACCCCGCGCGCAGACCGCGATGCCGCGGGCCTCCGTCCCGCCCCTGCGATTTCCGCTCATCACGATCAGGTTCGGCACGCCGGCCTCGGCGGCCAGGGGAATAGCCGTCTCCAGCTCCTCGATCAGCGTGGCGTGCATGGCGGGGTCGTTGAAGCCCTCCTGGATGAAGCGCGGGCGCCGAGACGCGAAGCCCATGGAGACGGCCAGGCCGTGCGAGTGGGCCACGGCCCATTCGTCCGGATAGAGCAGGTCCATGGCCTCGAGCCCCATGTCGCGGGCTTCCCGACAGAAGTCCTCGAGGGGGATACGCTCGAAGGGCCACCGGCACACGGACTGGTGCAAGCGGCCGGGGCCGGACCGTTCACCGCGCCGAAACCACGAGTCGCCGTCAGGCAGGGGTCGCGGGGCATCACCGGCTTCGGCGCGGGAGCCCGTAGCCCCCAACCCGGTGAGCGCGGCCGCACCGGCCGCCGCCACGAAGGCCCGGCGGTCCATCACACCTCCAACTCGCTAAGGTACCGGTAGCTCGCCCGAGCCGATGCGAACGCGTCACCCGGCTCGTCGTGCTCGACGAAGTAGTGCCGGATTCCCGCCTGCTCACGCCGTGCGAAGATGGCCGCCCAGTCGATGACACCCGCCCCCACGTCGACCATGTCGCCGTCCGCCGTGCGGTCCTTGACGTGCACCAGGGGAACACGGCCGGGCCAGCGCTCGAAGAACGCCAGTGGATCGCCACCGCCGTGGATGATCCAGAACAGGTCCAGCTCGATCTTGACGAGCTCCGGGTCGGCCTCCTCGCACAGCACGTCGAACGGCACTTGCCCACCGATCCTCTCGAACTCGAAGTCGTGGTTGTGGTAGGCGAACTGGATTCCGGCGGCCTTGCATGCCTCCCCGGCCCGGTTGAACAAGTCGGCGGTGCGACGCCAGTCGTCGAGAGTTTGGCGCATCCCTTGCGGGATCCAAGCCACGACCAGGTTCTCGTGTCCGACGGTCGCCGCCATCTCGATCGAAGTGGGCAACCCGTCCAAGGTCGAATCGATGCCGAAGTGGGCCGCGGGCGCGGACAGGCCCGTGGCGTCGAGCATCTCGCGGATCTCGCTCGGGCTGTGTCCGAAGTACCCCGCGAACTCCACCTCTCGGTATCCGATCTCGGCCACGCCGGTAAGCGTCTCGGCGACGTGCCGCTGCATCTCGCCCCGCAGCGTATAGAGCTGGATGCCCAGGACTCCAAGGCCGCCGGCGGCACCCTCGGTGCCTCGGGCGGTGCTGCCCGTCGACTCCGCCGCCGCCCCCGCGCCGGCTTCGCCCGCGTCCGCCGAGCAGCCCAACCCGCCCGCCGCCATGGCCCCCGCGGCTGCGAGACCCAACCGTCTCACCGCTTCTCTACGAGTGAGCATCAGAGCTCTCCTCGCGTGATCAGGTCAACCGCGTGATCCACGGCCCGCGCGGTGAGCGCCATGTACGTGATGCTCGGGTTTTGGTTGGCGCTGGACGTCATACACGCTCCGTCGGTGATGAAGAGGTTGGGCACGTCCCAGGTCTGGTTCCATCCATTGAGCACGGACGTGTCGGGATCGCGCCCCATGCGAGCCGTGCCCATCTCGTGGATGGTGAGACCGGGTGGGTTGTCCTCCACGAAGTCCTCTACGTCGCGGACGCCCGCGGCCTCCAACATCTCGGCCGCCTGCGTGGCCATCTCCCGGAGCACCCGGCGCTCGTTGTCACTCCACTCACAGTGGATGCGGAGCGAGGGGATGCCCCAGGCGTCGACCTGCTCGGGGTCGAGATCGACGTAGTTCGATTCGCGCGGCAGGCACTCGCCGAACCCGTAGAGTCCCATGCTCCACGGTCCGGGAGTCCTGAGCGCGTGTTTGAAGTCAGCTCCGAAGCCTTCCATGGAGTTCCCGCGTTCCCACCCCGACCGGGAAGCCCCACCCTGGTAGGCGAAGCCCCGCAGAAAGTCGGGATGCTGATCGACCAGGTTGGCGAAGCGCGGCACGTAGATGCCGTTGGGCCGCCGGCCGAACGTCCACTTGTCCTCGAGGCCGGGAATGCGCCCTCGAGCTCCGCCGCCCATGGTGTGGTCCATCAGGTTGCGGCCCACCTGCCCAGAGGAGTTGGCCAGTCCGTCCGGCCAGCGCTCCGTGCTGGAGTTGAGCAGAAGGCGCGTGGACTCGAGCGCCGAGGCGCACAGGAAGACGAGTCGAGCGTTGAACTCGAGCTCTTCGTGGGACTCCGCGTCGATGACCCGCACGCCGCTGGCCCGCCCGCTCGCCGGATCATAGATGACGCTGTGGACCACGCTGTGGGGACGGAGCGTCAGGCGCCCGGTGGCTTCGGCGGCCGGCAGCGTGGCCGCCTGGGAGCTGAAGTACGAGTGCGTGGTGCAGCCCCGCTCGCACACCCCGCAGTAGTGGCAGGCCGCTCGCCCATTGTGCTCCCTCGTGAGGATCGCGCAACGACCGATGGTGAGCAGGCGATCCCTACCGTAGTGCCGCTTCAGCCCATCGCGCACGAATTGCTCCGCGCAGTTGAGCTCCATGGGTGGCAGGAACTGGCCGTCCGGCAGTTGGGCGAGCCCCTCGGCCTGACCGCTGATGCCGATGAAGCGCTCGACGTGGTCGTACCAAGGCGCGATGTCCGCGTAGCGGATCGGCCAGTCCACCCCGTATCCGTCCTTCGAGTTGGCCTCGAAGTCCAGGTCACTCCAGCGGTACACCTGGCGACCCCAGACCAGCGACCGGCCGCCCACCTGGCGGGACCGGATCCACGAGAATCGCTTGCCGTCCCCGGTGGTATAGGGGTTCAGGTCGTCCCGCACGAAGAACTTCTCGCTGTACGCGTCGCAGGCGTAACACTCACGCTGGATGGGTCGCTCCTTCTCCTGCTTATCGCGGTCGCGCCGGCCACGGTGGCGGAGCTCCCACGGCTGTGTGCTCATCTCGTAGTCCGTGGGATCGATGCGGCGGCCCGCCTCCAGGACCAGCGTTCTCAGTCCGCGCTCCGTCATCTCCTTGGCGGCCCAACCGCCGCTGATGCCCGAGCCCACGACGATGGCGTCGTACACCTCTTGACGCGCCATCAGTGGCTCCCCTCGGTGGTGCGGATCACGTCGGACAGATCCGCACAGCCGTCGAAGCGGCCGGGCATCGGCCGCCACAACAGCTCCTCCTTCATGCCGAGCTCAGACGTGTAGTAGCCGCTGAGCACGAGTCCACGAACCTGATGGAAGAAGGGCGTGGGCGCGTCCTCGTCCAGGTCCATGAGCGCTCGGCCCTCGGCCTCCATGCCGGACAGGATCGCGACCTGGCGTGCTTCGCCGGCGTGCGCGAAACGAACCCCGGTCAGGGCCTCAGTGTGCTCGTCGATGTGGGTCAGCCCGCGCATGAAGCGCTCGCGCTCGGCGGGTCGTACCCACTCGGAGATGATCACCTCGATGAACTCTACCACGCCGGCTTCGTTCGCACCCGGCGTGTCGGTCTCGGGGATGATCGCCTCGGCGATGGCGGAGACCGCCTCGCGCTGCTCGGCAGTGAAGAACGCGAGACCGGTGCGTCGTCGGGGGCCGCCCCGAGCGATCAAGGCGCTGAGTTGGGAGGGAGATAGTCCCGCAGCGGCCGCGGCCGTTCCCAGTAAGCGCAGAAGATGACGCCGATCCATCGATGGACTCCTTGGGAAAAGAGGAGGCTGCCAATTTAGCCGTCGGGGGTCGCGACCCGCCAGGCGAGCGGCACCGCCCCCCAGTGGGTGGCGAAAACCACCGCCTCGATGACGTCAATGCGGGAACTCGGCGTAAGATCGAGGGTGACTTCAGCAGGTGATGGCATGGCTCCGACCTACGGATCAGCGCGCCGTCGCATGGAATTGATCCGCCCAACCTGGGACCCACATGGCTGATCCGGAGAAGCAAAGGGGCCCGAGGCCCCCAGACCCTGAAACGAAGGGCGGCGGCCCCGACCTCCACGACCTTCCTCAGACGCTCCACCGCTTTCTCGAGCTGTTCAACGCGCGCGAGTACTGGGAGAGCCACGAAGCGCTCGAGGGCCCCTGGCGCGAGGGGGGGAGCGACTTTTACCAGGGCTTGATTCTCTACGCCAGCGCGTTCGTACACGCCCAGCGGGGCAACGCACACGGCGTCGGCGCGCAGCTCGAGAAGGCAGAGCGGAAGCTGGCCGGGTATCGGCCATACTACCTGGGTGTCGACGTCGACGCCGTGCTTGACCACGCGGCTCGCTGCCGCGAGATCGTCGAACGCCGTCCGGACGAGGACCCGCATTCATGGCCGGGGGTCGCCGACGTGCCTCCCCTCGAGCTCGACACACGGCTCGTGCGCGGTGACGAGCCAGAGCTCCGGCTGGGGGAAAGAGACACCACCCGATAGCGAAGGGGCCTTCTGCGTGGCTATCATTGAAGGTGTTCGCTCACGCTAACGGGAGGTAGCAATGCCCGCCCAGCGATTGATGGAATTTCTGGCGGATCACCACGTGAAGTTCATCACCATCTCCCACTCGCCAGCGTTCACGGCTCAGGAGATCGCCGCGACCGCACACATCCCGGGTAAGCAGCTCGCCAAGACCGTGGTCGTCAAGATCGACGGCAAGGTCGCGCTGGCTGTGCTCTCGGCCCTCGACATGGTGAGCCTGGAGGGCCTGAAGAAGGCCACGGGAGCCGAGATGGTGGAGCTCGCCAGCGAGGAGGAGTTCAGTGACCTGTTCCCGGGCTGCGAGGTGGGAGCCATGCCCCCCTTCGGCAACCTGTGGGACCTGAATGTCTTCGTCGATCAGAGGCTCCGAGAGGACGAGCACATTGCCTTCAACGCCGGGTCCTTCACGGAGTTGGTACAGCTCAGTTACTCGGACTTCGAGTCGCTGGTGCATCCCACGGTGGTGCGGCTCTCGACGGGCAACTGACTACCTCAGCCGCACGCCCTCTCAGAACACCATACGTGCGGACCTCGCCCGTAAAGTTGGAACGGCACTGCACTACCACAAACGACGGGAGAGGAGCTGTGGTCGCGGCCTTCGGCAAGTTGGTGTTGATCACCTGCATGCTGTTCGGGCTCCCGCTGTTTGGTGTGATGCTCGCCGGCC
>JACZXQ010000022.1 GCA_022571515.1 Gemmatimonadota bacterium | reverse complement strand
CCGAACGCCGCGGCCGGGGTCGGCAACTCCTGCTCGCCCACGTTCTCGGCATTCAGGAAGACCGTGATCTTGGTGACCGTTTGCGTGCCCGACTCCACGTCGACCAGGACGGTCACCTCGCCGCTCACGGCATTCGGGTTGATCCGGAACCCCCCGGCGTTTTCCAGAGCGAATATGGCTACCTCGGCCGGCTTCTCTTGGATGCCGCTGAACTCCACCGTCACGGCGTCGCCCACACCCAGGGTAACCTGGCGCTCCGTGATGGCGAACGTCAGGTCCGCCGCCAGGTCGCTCAGCGTCACGGTGAACGTTCCCGCCCTCAGCCCCGGGAAGCTGAACCCACCGTTGACGCCGGTCGTGGCAGTCCCGGTCTCCACACCGGAAAGAGTGAGCATCACGCCCTGAAAGCCCGCCCCGTCTATCAGCACCGTCCCCGAGATCGACGCCGTGCGCACGAACGTGCCCGTGAACGCTACCGTGGCCGTTTGGCCTCCCGCGACGGTCACGGCGCTCGTGGTCTGCGCGAACTGCACCTCGGCCGAGAGGCCGGTGATGCTCACCGTGTACTGTCCTTCCAGGACGGACGTAAACGTGAACGTGCCGTCGGCGAGCGACACCGTCGAGGCGGAGGTCGCCCCGCTGAGGTTCACGGTGACCCCGCCGAGCGGTTCTCCCTCGACCAGGATCGTTCCGGTGATCGTGCCCGTCGCCGGCGGTGGCGGCGGCGGTGGCTCCGTCGTGCTATCGCAGGCGGCTATGATCAGGAGCCCGGCGGCCCCGACGATCAGGCGTGACATCTGCTTCATGAAAGCCCAACTCCTTGAACGCGTTAGCGGTTGGGGCGCCCTCGTGCCCTCACTATGAAAGATAAATCTGGCAGACGTAGACCCGCCAGAGTCGTGCCAGAAAGAGGAAAAAAAAGAACCGGCGGGGGGTTTGTACCCCCCGCCGGCCAAACTGTTGTGATCAGGAACGACTAGTTCCAAGTGATCACGGTCAGAGCGGATTCGTCGCTCCGGTTGGGCTCCAACTCGCCCTTGTTGTCCCTGGCTTCGTCCTCCGACTCGATGAAGAAGCAGATGTTCTGCATCTGGCCCACGCCGCCTGGGTTGTGGAGCACGACGGACACGGAGAAGCCTGTCTTCGCACTCGCGGTCACGTCGATTGACTGGTCCTCGACCTGGCCCGCACCGGTGCCCTGAGCCAAGAACGGGTCGGCCAGGGTGCAACTAGTGTCCACGCTTATGCGCGTGTTCACCAACACACTCGAGAGGCCGTTCGCGTCGACGGCGTTACCCGCAATGGTGAACGTCAGCGTAGTGTTCGTGCTGAAGATCGAGCCCGGCGGCGGATTCAGCATGTTGGTCGTCGGATCGGTGGCATCGATGATGATGTCCCACTCGATCGTCGTCGAGTTCGCTGGAACCGCGAGGTCCGGAATCTTGATGGACACGTCCCACCTTATGTCGAGCGGGTTGGCCACGCCGACACCCGAAGCCAGGTCGGAGAAGCACGTGCCACCAACGGCCCCGAGATCGACCGCGTAGTCGATGGTGGCCGAACCGATACCCACCGGCGCCGCACCACCGGTAACCGCGAAGATCTCGCAATTCGGATCCGCCACGACTAACGTCGGATCCTTAAATTTGAGGTCCGCCGTACCGCGCGTATGCATACCGGAACCGACCGAGGCGTCCGCCAGCTTGGGATCGTCCGTGTCCCAGTTGATGTTGTTGTCCCCGGTTCCGTCAGGCCCTGCAGGAGCAGCAGGGGGAACAGCCGCCGGACCGTCATCGTCAGGGTTCAGGACGATTGTTACGGCCGGATCCGGGAAGATCTTCGACGTGACTGGGGCGTTAAAGTCGGTACCATGCTCATCCGAGTGGTTGGCGCCAAAGGCATGTCCAACGCCGTCCACGGACTGTCCACCCGTGAGCTTGTTACTGTTGCCCAGGTCATCCACGAGGGCGACCAACTCAGCAACGAAACCCGTGCCGGGACCGTTGTCGTTCTCGGGCAAACTCCCCGGGCCGGCGATGCCGGTGAAGTCCGGGTCCGTCGTACCGGTGCCCCGGTCGTCGATATCGAAGGTCGTGTTCTTACCACCGACACCGAACTCGGTGATCGACGAGCTCGGGCGAAGCGAGTAGCTATTCTTGGAGTACCACTCGGGAACACCCGTCACGGCGCTGGCCGCCGGAATGTCCGTCGTCTTAACACCGATCAACGATTGAGTACCGACGTGCGTGACCGGAGTCACGAAGTCGACCATGAAGCCCGTGAGCGGGGTGTTCGGGCCCGTGAAGTCCGGAAGGATGTCAATACCAGACGCATCACGCACGCTCGTGATCTTCAAGGTCTGACCCTGAACAGTGGGCGGGAATCCGAGGAAGACATCCTCGACGTTACTCGTGTGCGTCCCTGATATGGCGTTCTTTGAGAACTTAGCCGTATAGGTGAACGGCGCGGAACTGTTCCGCTGCTGAGCACCATGTCCAGAGCCGAGGTCGAGGGACAAGGAGGTGCTGTTAGCCGACTTGCCGAGCAAAGTACCCGTAGCCGTCACACCGATGTCCGCGATCGAGATCGCCTGGCTGTAGATGATGACGACGGCCTCGAAGTTGATGTCCTCGGCGCCCCACCAGCGCACGCCCTTGGCCACGACGCCCTTACCGCCGGTAGTGTGCCGGACCGTCAGAACGTCGAGGTTGGCAAACGTGAGCGGCGTACCAAGCGTGGCCGTGGCCACCTTACCACTGGAGGTTGTGAGTTGGGCACTCAAAGTGTACTGACCGTTCGGGTACGTGACCAGGAACGTGGCCGGATCGAACTCGGCCGTGAAGACCGCGAACATGACCGGGTCTCCCGGCGTCCGCGCCGGGCCCTCGAGCCCAGCGACACCCGTGGAGGAGAATGTCTGGAAGTCGACCTCCACATCGTTCAGAAGCAACGCTAGGCGCGTGGCCTGGTCGTCGCCGGCATCGTGGTTGACGGTGATGGCGATGGTACCAAGTACCGCGGCCGGATTCACTATCCCGCCAGCCGGCACAGCAACCACGCTCGCGATGCTGACCGTCGGCTCCTGCGCAATGGCGCCGGCGAAGACCAGCGCAATCGTCTGGCCGACGTCCAGGGTAGCCGTCTGAGAGGTCGAGATAACGACCTGTTCGGGCAGGCCGGACACATCGATCTCGACCGTGTAGGAGCCCTTGCGAAGGCCGGTGAACGTCCGCTGACCGGTCTCGTCGGTCTGGTTCGCGAAGCTCTCCGTACCGGTAATCGTGATCGGCACACCGGCAACGCCCTCTGGGCCGTCACCGGTGTCGACGGTCACGCCAATGGCAAGCGCTGCCGTACGGATGTACGTACCGGCGAAGTCAGCCGTAGCGGTACCACCGTTCGTGACCGTCACGCTGACCGTGCTGGTCGCGAACGTGATGTCCGAGGGGCCACCGGAAATCGTGACCGTGTAGGCCCCGACCGGAACGCCGTTGAACGAATAGGCGCCGCCCGCGTCGGTAACCGCAGTGCTAGCCTGCGGACCTGCGATCGCGATCGTCGCGCCAGGTAGTGCCGCGCCCTCGATGAGCGCCGCACCGGAGATGTTACCAATCTCCTGTACCGGATCAACGATCGGGGGCGGCTCGTCGTCGTCGCAGGCCGCCAAAGGCAGCACCAGCGCGAGGCCGAGCGTGAGAAACTTGAGTCGCTTGAACATCCGACTTTTCTCCTGTTGGGGTTGTGTCGGTTTTACTGCACTAAAACAGGTGTTTTCCAGGTCTTGGGCCGCCCGGTTTTCCACAATCTTCGAGGGCGCACCGCACCGCAGGGACAGCAGCAAGCCACGTGCCAAAATGGAACATGGTCCTAAAGCGTTTTACGGCAACGAGTTACGTTCTTTCAGTCATCTCAGAACTCTGTCGGATTTCGCCGAATTCCTCAGATTTCCGAGGTTGTGCATCGCCTTCAGGACGCCGAGTGCCCCTGGAACGCCCTGAACACCCATGTTCTTAGCCGACATTCGGCGTATATTCGGGCCTCAGGCACCCATTTCAGCCGCGTTCTCCGCCAAATACGACTCCGCCAGCTCCACGAGGGGGGCCGAGCCGATGTAGAGCGGAGTTCTTTGGTGAAGGCCCTCCGGCTTGAGATCGAGAATCGGTCCAACCCCATTCGAGGCTTTTCCACCGGCTTGTTCACATATCATGGCCATCGGAGCGGCCTCGTAGAGCAACCGTAGCTTGCCCGTGGGGTTTTTCGAGTCGGCGGGATACATGAAAATCCCACCCTTCAGCAGCGTTCGGTGGAAATCCGCTACCAAGGAACCAATGTACCTGGAACTAAAGCTCGGGCCCGAGGCGTCGCTGAGGCCCTTGAAATGCTGCATGAGCTTCTGTTGGCCTGCCGACCAGCGTGGATAATAGGCCTCATTGATGGAATAGAGGAGCGCACCGGGGTCCGGAATGCGGATGTTACGGTGGCTGAGCAGGAATTCACCGATGGAGGGGTCCAGGGTGAACCCGTGGACTCCCGCCCCGCTGGTATAGACCAGCATCGTAGATGAGCCGTAGAGAACATATCCGGCCGCGAGCTGCCGGCAGCCGGCCTGAAGGCAGTCTTCCAGCGTGCCGTCCTCGGCGCCCGACACCTTTCGGTGGATGGAGAAGATCGTGCCGATCGATACGTTCACGTCGATGTTGGACGAACCGTCCAACGGATCGAACACCAGAACGTACTCCCCCTTCGGGAAGGCTTTGGGGATAGGCAGGATCTCTTCGGATTCCTCGGACACCATGCAACACAAGTGCCCGGAATGGTCCATCGCGTTGTAGATGACGTCCTGGGCGTAGAGGTCGAGTTTTTGCACCGACTCGCCCTGGATGTTGGTGTCCCCCGTGGCGCCCAGGACATCGACGAGCCCAGCCTTGTTGACCGCTCGGGAGATGATCTTGGCGGCCAGGGCAATGCTGTGAAGGATGTTGGTGAACGCCCCCGTGGCGTCGGGATGGCTTCGCTCCGCCTCGATGATATGCCGCTCGAGAGTGACGATGTGGCTTTCTGTCATGGCTCCTCACGGCGCACCGGGCGCCCGGCCGGCGAAATCGGATGGCTACTGCGGATGCGAAGGATATAATCGGGGCGCCGGACGCGGTCAACGCCGCTCGGTCGTAATACGGTAGCTGCCGTCCTTCCGTCCTCGCAGCGAGATGGTTCCATGCCGGTCGGTGCGGAGGATCCAAGCGCCGGCCCGCTCGAGGCGGTCCGTCACCTCCCGGGCGGGGTGTCGGTAGCGGTTGCGGGCACCTACCGAGATGACGGCCACCGCCGGGCGCCACACCTCCAACGCGTCCGCGGACGTGGAGGTCGCCGAGCCGTGATGGCCGACCTTGAGGAGCTGTACCGGCTCGGAGGCCGCGCCGGAGACGATGCGACGCTCCACCGAGGCCGGCGCGTCACCCATGAGGATGGCCCGGAAGGCGCCGTAGCGGAGTTCGAGGACGACGGACCAGTCGTTGGCGTCGATCTGGACTCCCGAGGTGACACCAACCTCGCCGGCGGTCCGCGCTGCGCCCTCCACCGCCGCGTCGGGCGCCAGGATCGTCACTGAGACGCCATCGAAGTCGAAGCGCGTGCCCGCGCGAGCGCCCAGCCAGCGAGCGCCCACGGACGCCGCCGCCGCCAAGAGGTCCTGGTACTCCACCTTGGCCACGGCAGCTGCAGGATCGAGCACCACTCCCACGTCCAGGTTCTGAATGACCGCGGCCGCCCCGCCGATGTGGTCCAGGTCGGGATGGGTGAGGATCAGGGCCTCGAGACGCCGCGCACCGTGACGCCGCAAGAAGGGCACGACCACCCGACGGCCGGCGTCGAATGACGGGCTGCGTGGTCCGGCGTCCACGAGCATCCAGCGGCCCTTCGGCGAGCGGATCGCGATGGCGTCCCCCTGCCCCACGTCCAGAAAGAACAGTTCGACCGAGTCGCGCCCGGCCCAGTAACCGACGGCCGGGGAGGCGATCCACCCTCCCACCAATCCCATCACCATCACCGCGAGCCGTGCCCGCCGGCCCACGCCGGGGCGCCTCCACACGGACCACAGGGCGACGAGGGCGCCGAGCACGCCGCCGACGACCCCCATCCGCGCCACCCAGATCGAAGCGAACGGCAACCCCGCCCAGGCCGTCACCACGATCTCGAGCGCTCGTAGGACGATGTCCACACCCCCCGCCAGGAAACCGGCGAGCCCCGGCCACACCTGCGCGCTCAGCAGCACGGCGAGGAGTCCGGGAATCGCCAGGGCGACCAGGGGAGCGGCCATGAGGGTGGCCGGGATTCCGACCACAGACACCCGGTCGAAGTGCCACGCCACGAGAGGCAACGTCGCCAAGGTCGCGGAAACACCCGCGGCGATGCCGGACCGCACTACCGAGGGCATCCTGCCGGTCCAACCCCGTGCCAGGAGCGCTGAAATAGGCTTCATGCCGTAGAGCAGGCCCGCGGCGCCCGCAAAGGACAGTTGCAGGCCGGGGCGCCCGAGCGCGGCGGGATCCACGAGCAGAAGGATCAGGAACGCCGTGGCCAGGGCTCCCGATGGCAGCACCGACCTACCGAGAAGGCGCCCCACGACGAAGAGGCTGAGGATCAGGGCGGCGCGGCTCGCGGCATCGGGCGCCCCGATGAACGCCACGTACGCCCATGCTCCCAGAGCCGCAGCGAGGGCGGCTCGCCGCGGGCCCGCGCCCGCCAGGCGTGCCAGTCCGAGCATCAGACCCGCGAGCACGCCGACGTGGAAGCCCGAGATGGCGAGCAGGTGAGCCGTACCCGAGCGCGCGAAGACCTCCCGGCGCTCGGGCGTGAGGCTCTCCTTTCTCGCGAGGATGAGCGCCTCGGCGAGCGGGGCCGTCTCCGGGAACAACTCGTGGAGCGTGGCTTGCAGGGAGCCCCGGGACCGTACCAGCCTCGCCCGCATCCGCTCCCGGATCGAGCCGCCCGGGGGATCCTGGGCGGCCACGAGCGAGTCCAGGATCAGCATGCCCGCGAGGTCCGGCCGCCCCTTCCGTGGACGGGGCGTCGTCAGCCAGCGCCCGTGCGCCCGTACCGTCACGCCCACGGCGGGCGCCTCGGCCTCTCGCCCGAGCCTGGCCCGCACGACCGCCGAGCAGCCCCGCGGGAAGCCCGAGATGACCCGGAAGGGTGCGGCGCCCAGCCCGGGCCTGGCGGTGAACCTCCCGACCAGCGTGCCCGAGAACCCGTCGGGCAGTGACCATCGGCAATCGAAGGTGCTGCGGGCGGTGCTCGCCCAGCCGGCCGCTGCCCCCGCCGCGACCGCGAGGATCAGCGAGGTGGACAGGACCGGGCGCCGGAATAGCTGGACGAGAAGCAG
Source organism: Gemmatimonadota bacterium (assembly GCA_022571515.1). Taxonomy (GTDB): domain Bacteria; phylum Gemmatimonadota; class Gemmatimonadetes; order Longimicrobiales; family Gaopeijiaceae; genus JACZXQ01. Next base: position 55,779 of record JACZXQ010000022.1, on the reverse strand, counting down.
GAGGGTCGTGAGCGAGAGGGCCGCAGCGCGGGGGTAGCCGGCATGCGGCAGGAGGGCGACGCCCAATGCGAAGCCGGCGGCCAAACCGGCTACGGGCGGCGCCCGGGCAATCACGTCATGACGACGTCGGAGAGCCGATCAGTTACTCGTCCTCCTCCTCGGGCACAGGTTGAAACAGATCCTGCTGGTCTCGGTCGATGCGCGCGCGCTCCTCGAGATCCTCCTCCTCGAATCGGCGGCGCAGGATCCCGCGGACCTTGAGGTCGGAGTTGATGCCAGCCACCAGCATCACGAGCATGCCCGTAAACAGGCCGCCGAACGCGACCGCGGTGACCGGCACGCGGTAGAGCATGAACAGGCCCAGGTCGACGGTGACGCGCTCTGCGGCATTCGCGGAGGCGAACGCAGCCGACAGGATGAGGACCAACAACACGGCGAACGGTCCGAGAAGTCGGGTCACGCCGACTCGACCAACGCAGCATCGCCGGCGAGTTCGCCCACGAATGTGGCCGAGGTGGTGGCGACCAGCCGCACGGTCTGGTACGTGCCGATCAGCACAGGTTCTGCCGGGAACGCCACGACCTTGTTGCCCTCGGTACGCCCGAGGAGCTGGCCATGCGTCCGGGCCTCCTTCTCCACGAGCACCTCCACCACCCGTCCCACTTCGGAGGCGGTGATCTCCGCCTGGATCTCCCGAGACACCTCGATCAAGCGCTCCAGGCGGGCCTGAGCCTCGTCGGGGGCGATGAAGTCCTCCGCCGGCATTCTCGTGGCCGGCGTGCCCTCCCTGGGCGAGTACTTGTACGTGAACGCGTCGTCGAACCGCACCGTCCGCATCAGATCCAGCGTGTCCTCGAACTCCTCGGGGGTCTCACCCGGGAACGCGACGATGATGTCGGTCGACACCGCGATATCGGGAATCGCTTCGCGTACCATCTCGACCTTCTCGAGGTAACTCTCCACGGTATAGCGCCTGAGCATGCGCTTGAGCACCCGGCTGTTACCCGACTGCGCGGGAAGATGGAGGTGGTCACACACGGCCGGCTCGGACCTCATCACTTCGACCAGCTCCGGCGTGACGTCATTGGGGTGCGGCGACTGGAAGCGCACACGGCGTATGCCGGGCGTACGAGCCACTGCCCTGAGCAGCCGAGGAAAGTCCCAGCCCGCGGCTGAATAGGAGTTGACGGTCTGCCCGAGGAGCGTCACCTGCGTGACCCCGGAGGCGGTGATGTCTCCGACCTCTCGCAGGATCTCGGCGGGATCCCGGTTCTTCTCGGGACCCCTCACGTAGGGGACGATGCAGAACGTGCAGCGGTGATCACAACCGCGCTGTATCGGCAGCCACGCCGAGATGTCGGATGTACGGCGCTGCTCCAGGCCCTCGTAGTTCTCTCCGAGATCCAGGTCGAGCACGGCCAGCTGTGGACCCCTCCGCTTGGCCGAGGGCGTCCACGACCGCCGGCCCTCGAGAGCGGCGAGGCGCTCGGGAAGCGAGCGATACCCGTCGGGCCCCATGACCAAGTCGACGTCCGGCGCCTGCTCGAGCAGAGTCTTACCCATGCGCTGGGCCATGCAGCCGGTGACCCCGATCACCATGTCCGGACGCTCGCGCTTGAGTCCCGTGAGCTGGGACACCCGCCCGAGCACGCGCTGCTCGGCGCGCTCACGAATCGCGCACGTATTCACCAGCACGACATCGGCCTCCTCCGGCGTGTCTACGATCTCGTAGCCCTCCGCCTCGAGGATGCCCTCCATCAGCTCGCCATCGCTGATGTTCATCTGACACCCGTACGTCTCGACGTACGCGCGCTTCCGAGAGGATCCGTCCATGCCCTAATTCAAATCCTGGATGCGGGACAAATCAATAGACCTTTCTTCCGGCCGCCTTCACAGCGCCACGTTGTCGATCAGGCGTGCCTTGCCCAACCGAGCCGCCGCGAGTACGCGCCCGGGTCCCTGCCCCGCTGCGTATGGGCCCAAGTAACGTCCCAAGGTCGCCCCATCCCGCACCGCCACGTAGTCCACAGAGTCGAACCCGGCTGAAACGAGCTCCGATTCGGCCCAACGCTCCCTCCACTCGGGATCGGCCCCGGCCCGTACGGCTTCGGCTACCGCCGACAGGGTCGCGAACAGCGCCGGAGCAATCTCGCGCTCTGGGGCGGACAGGTACAGGTTTCGGGACGAAAAGGCCAAGCCGTCAGGCTCTCGAACCGTCGGGACCCCAACGATCTCGACGGGCACATCGAGGTCCAGCACCATGCGCTGGACGACCCTGAGCTGCTGGAAATCCTTCTCGCCGAACAACGCCGCGTCCGGCAACACCTGCAGGAGCAGTTTGGCCACCACGGTGGCGACCCCGGTGAAGAAGTCTGGACGAAACGCCCCCTCCAGGATGGACCCGAGGTCGGCAACCTCCACCCGGGTCGCATGGGCTTCCGGGTACATGACGGACTCGGGGGGCACGAACAGGAGATCGACGCCTTCCGCGTCGAGGCGCCCGGCGTCCCCTTCCTCGTCCCGGGGGTACGCACCGAAGTCCTCGCCCGGCGCGAACTGCTTCGGGTTCACGAACAACGTGGCCACCGTACGGTCGAAGCGCTCGCCGGCAGCGCGCACCAGTGCGAGGTGGCCTTCGTGGATCCCACCCATCGTCGGCACCAGTCCCACGGTCTCGCCCGTGCCGCGCCAGGCACTCACCCGCGTGCGCAGGTCCGCTACCGTCCTGACGATGTCCATCAGGACCGCGTGCCGCCGTCGATGTGGTAGACGTGGTCGTCCGTGGGAAAGCGCCGGGCTCTGACGTCTTCGGCGTACGCCCGCACGGCCGCGGTCGTCGCGTCTCCCAGCTCGGCGTAACGCTTGACGAACTTGGGGATGAAGTCGCTGAACAGCCCGAGCATGTCGTCGGTCACCAGGATCTGTCCGTCGCACGCTGGAGAAGCCCCGATGCCCACCGTGGGAACCGCCACTCTCTCGGTGACCTCCCGAGCCACAGGCTCTACCGTGCCCTCGACGACCATCGCGAACACACCCGCGGCCGAGATCGCCTCCGCATCGGCCAATACGCCCCTCGCGCCTTCGTCATCCTTGCCTTGAATCCGGAAACCGCCCCGGCGCTCGACTTTTTGTGGCAGCAGACCGATGTGTCCGAACACGGGGATCCCCTCGGCCACGATCGCGGCCACCGTCTCGGCAAGGTCGACTCCGCCCTCCAACTTCACGCCCTGGCAGCCGCTCTCATCCACGATGCGACGCGCCGACTCCACCGCTTGGTCGGGGGACTCCTCGTAGGTGCCGAACGGCATGTCGATGATCACGCAGGCCCGGCTCGAACCCCTCATCACGGCCTGTCCGTGCGCGATCATCGTTTCGAGGGTGACGCCGCGCGTGGTTTCCAGGCCGTAGACCACCATGGCGAGCGAGTCTCCCACCAAGAGCAGCTCACAGTGCGGGTCCAACAGCCGTGCCACGGGCGTCGTATAGGCGGTGAGGCAGACCAGCGGGACCCCGCCCTTCCTAGCTCGGATCTCTTCGACCCCGATTCGCTGGTCCGTCATGCCTGCATCGCACTCATGGTCAGGCGGGCGTTGAGTTCATCACCACTTCCCTCCAGCACGGCGGAGTGCAGGGTGTCGGTAGACGGCCGCCCGGTGCCCACGACGCGAACCCGCAGGTAGTCCTCGGTGAGCGCGGTGCCGGCGGCGCCCTCGAGCACAACGACGGCTTTGCCGCCCACACGGCTCTCTCGGTAGGCCCGCGCCCTTCGCTGAGCGAGTTCGCGCAGCTCCCGGCTCCGCTCGGCCGCGACGCGCTGCGGCACGGGATCGGGCATGGTCGCCGCGGTGGTTCCGTCACGCGGCGAGAATGGGAAGACGTGCAGATACGTGAAGGGAAGCTCCTCCACGAGTGCGCGCGTCTGGGCGTGGTCTTCGTCCGTTTCACCCGGAAAGCCCGTGATGATGTCCGCCCCGAGTCCGAGCGGTGTGACGCGGGCCGCGATCTCGAGCGCCCTGGCGCGATACGCCTCCCGCGTGTGCCATCTGCTCATCCTACGCAGCACGGAGTCCGAGCCGCTCTGGAGCGGCATGTGCAGATGGGGCGCGACCCGCTCGCCGGACGTGGCCAAAACATCGAGGAGCGGGTCGTCGATCTCGCTCGCTTCGATGCTGCCGAGCCTGAACCGCACGTCGGGCACCCCGTCCAAGAGACGCGCCAGCAGCCCGCCCAGCGTCGTGCGGGCACCGAGATCGCGGCCGTAATGTCCGATGTGAATCCCGGTGAGCACGAGCTCCGGATGGCTCAGCGCCAACGCCCGCGCCTCAGCGATGATCTGGTCGGGCTCCCGGGACCGGCTCACCCCTCGCGCCAAGCGCGTCGCGCAGAACGAACACTTGCGGTCGCATCCGTCCTGGATCTTGACCCAACCCCGCGTGGAGCCGACCCGCCTCGTCAGGATCTCGCCACCCACCGGCTCCATGTCCAGTCTATCGAGAGACCTCCGAATGCCGAGTTGGACGAGGCTGGGCAGAACGTGATCCACGGCCCGGGCAACCCCCACCGGATCGTGGCCCGGCACCACAGCCTCCACCCCATCCATCGCGTGATAGTCAGCGGTACGCAACGCTGCCGAGCAGCCGGCGACCACGATACGCGCGCCCGGGCTCTCCCGGCGGAGCCTCCGCACGAAACGGCGTGCGTCGGCGTCGGCGTGATTCGTCACCGTGCATGTGTTGACCACGCACACATCCGCCTGGGTGTAGTCGGTGGCGGTGACGGCGCCGCGGGCCTCCAGTTCCTGGCGCATGCGCTCAGTGTCGTACTGGTTGGCCTTGCATCCGAAGGTGTGGTAGTGAACCCGCATGGCAACTACAGGCCTGCTGAAGAAGTGCGGTGGCTAACCACCGGCCAGGCTGAAGGTCACGGTGAGCCGTCGGAAATCCTCGGAGAGGGCGCCGGCATCACGGTCGCCGAACTCAAGCGCGAAGTCGAACCCAGCCAACGGGATCGTCCCCACCTGCGCCAGCGTGAGCGACCAACCGACCGAGAATACGGTCTCGACGGGATCCGCGTCATCGAGCCGGAACGGCAGATCGGTCTTCCTATAACCCAGCCGGAGTGGAAGGGGCCCCGCCCAGAAGTGTGCGAACTCCCACTCGATGCCGACACCCACACTCCTCGCTCTGCCCGTGGTGCTGAGGCCGTCGATGCCCTCGCCCGTACTCGACCAATCGGCCGTCGAAAAGCCGGCGTGAAGGCGGAGGCCAGGACTCAGCAGCGCGCTCGCGCCGATCCTCAACTCGAGGGGCATATCGAACTTCCGGGCCACGCCGTCCGTCATGTCGACCGGCTCGGCCTTGAGATCACCGGACCACGCGACGGTCGCAGCGACCCTCACGATGTCCAAGGGGTCCCACACGCCGCTGACCGTCGCCACGGGGCCGCTGAATTGCCATCGGCCCCGCTCGGTGAAGGGCGTGATCGGGTTGGCCACCGCCAACGTGTCGAAGGTTCGTGTGAACGTTCGCGTGACCTGACCCGTGTACGTCCCGACAGAGACACCGACGCCGAAATCCGCAGTCAATCGCTGCACCCAACCCACTCGTAACGCCGACACGCCACCGTCGGACACGAAGCGATCCTCGGCGGCGACATTCTGACCACCGATCACCGCTTCGCTATTCTGGGTCACAGCCCAGCGCTGATCGAAGACTCCGCCGAACGTGAGCATGATGATGCTGTTGATGCTCAAGGGGTAAGAAAGGCCGACCACCGGGAACCGAGTCGCCTGCAGGTCGCCACGGCTGTCGTTGATGCTGTAGGCCCCCCAGACCGGCTGCATGCTGAAGGTTATCGTCGGCACCACCAGGTCGAGGGCCGCGCCGGGCTCTCCGGGCAGCAGCATCGCGTCGAACATGCCCGGCCCGACCCCGCCGACACCCCGCACCCGAGCGTTGAGCGGCTCGATCGGAGCACCGATGCCACCCGCGTTGAACAAGGACTGCGCAGACGCCCCGGCAGGGAGTGCGCATAGGGCGAGCGCAACCAGCGTGTAACGGCGGAGCCTCATGGAATCTGCACGCTTTCGGAGACGGTGAGGATCAGCCGCAGCATGGGGGCTCCGGAACCCCCGGGCCCCTGGAACGACGCGAACCCGACCAATAGCGGCTCGAAGGTGGTCATGACGGAGATCGTGTTGGGCGCCGGTTCATCAAGGAGCGTGACCCCTCGAATCAAATCCTGTATGAAAAAGGTCACTGGGAACGACACGGTCGTTCCGGTCTCGGTGTCGAAGAGCTCGGGTTGGACGGCCTGACCCAGGAGACCTACCAACGTTGCGCCCAAGGGCGACTTGGGCAGTAACTCTGGGGTCAGCACCGGTCTGATGTCGACGAGCACGGCGCTTAACGGCACGAACGCCGGATCGTCGAAGCTGGTCGTCAGCACCAACTCGGCCTGGTTGACCCGCTCCGCCGTGATCGTCAGGGGGCAGCCCACGAGGGCGCACAGCGCGGGGGGGCCGGTGAGCGTCTCCGGAACCTCCAGCGTCATGATCGATCGCCAGGCCGGCGTTCCTCCGACACGAAGCCCCGGGGGATCGGGATCGGGGCCCGGATGGAAGATGAAGGTTCGTTCCGAAGCCGCTCCGGTGAGGCTGACGATCGTATCGAGGTTGATGCTCGGCCTGGCATCGATGTTCAGCGAGACCGACGTGAATTCGAGACGTGCGCCGGCGTCCGCCACGTCGATCATGACGCCGCGTGCCAGGTTGGTCGTGTCACCCCACGCCGCGATGGTCGCGGAATCGACCGCTATCACCACCGTGTCACTCATCGACCGGTCAAACAGTGCGGATCCGACCGGCGTGGACGACCCTGCTCCGGGAGTGGGCCAGGGCGTGCGACTCCCTACCGAATCGATCGCTAGCTCCCAGGTGGCGGTCTCTCGGTCCCAGGGCGTGTTTGTTGCCGCGGCGGTAAGCGTCACGGGGATGTCGGGGCTCGCGCTCGTGCTGTCGAAAACGATCACGATCTGTCCGCCCAGGACCGTGAAGGCCGTGTCCTGCCGGGTCACGCCGAGGGAGTCCTCGACCGTGATGCTGCGCTGGAAATTCCCAAATCGAATGAGGGTGCGTGCGTCCAGGGTGCCCCTGAAGTCCCGAGCCACGAGTCCCCTTCCCAGATCGGCGGGCGAGCCGAACCCGCCGATGACATCGAAGTCGGTGACGAAGTCCTCGAAATCGAGCAAGACCTCCACGGTGATCGGATTGATCGGGATCAGGCTCGCATCCGTCGCAGTCGGCACCGACTCCTGGCACCCCGCGAACAGCACAAGTCCCGCACCCGCTGCGGCCAGAGCCGCGTGCGTGGTTTTTCTCACGATCTCGTCCTCAAGACTCGCACTCCTCTTCGGCTTCTTTCCCATGCTCGAGCTCGAACGCCTCCGGCAGAAGGCGGTCCAGCGTCCACTCCCGCACCGTCCCACCCGCCTCCGCAACGATCGGAAGTCTCGGCGCGAACTCGGCGAGTACCTGCCGGCACGCCCCGCAAGGCGCTACGGGCGCATCCGCATCGGAACTCAATGCGATGCGCCGGAAGGACACCCGTCCCGCGGAGACCGCGGCAGTCACTGCCGCTCTCTCGGCGCAGATCGTGAGCCCGTACGAAGCGTTCTCCACGTTACAGCCCGAATAGACGGTCCCGTCGTCCGCCTCCAGAGCCGCGCCCACACGGAAGCCCGAGTACGGAGCATGCGCGCGCTCCTTCACAAATATCGCCGCGCTCAGCAACTCATCACGATCCGCCATCGTCAATCCAAATCCGTGGGAGCCTCGTTGTGAGTCCGGTGAGGATCTCGTACCCAATGGTCCCGGCCCGGCCCGCCACTTCGTCCAGCAGGATCGTCGCATCACCGTCGCGACCAATCAGCGTCGCCACGTCGCCGACACGCACATTCTCGATCCCGGTGATGTCTACCACGGTGGTGTCCATAGAGATCCGCCCAATGATCGGCACTCGTACGCCGCCCAGCAGCGCATGCCCGCTGTTTCCCAATGAGCGCGGAAGGCCATCGCCGTAGCCCATGCCCAGCGTGGCCCACCGTTCCTCACGCCCCGCCGAATACGTGGTGCCATAACCTACCGTGGTGCCGGGTTTCGCGTCGCGCACGAAGGTGACGCGTGCCCTCACCGACGCGACGGGCTCGGGGTCCGGCAGGCCGGCACCGACCCGCCCTCCGTAAAGAAACATCCCCGGCCTCACCGCGTCGGCCGCGAACTCGGGACCACGAAGCGCCCCCCCACTGTTGCACACATGCACCATGCAACCCGTGGGAATCGCCGAGACCTTGGACAACGCCGCGGCAAGCCGCTCCCACTGTTCGCGGGTGGAGGCGTCGTTCGTATCCGCGGAATGGAAATGCGTGAAAGATCCTTGCCAGTTGAGCCTCGGCCCCGCCCTGGTCACCACCCCTTCGCCCCAGGTCGCGGCATCCTGCCAGGCGAAGCCCGCCCGGCCCATTCCGGTATCGATCTCCACGTGGAAGTCCACGTCGCGCTCGGCCGCCTCCGCGGCACGGTTGAGCCGTTCGACGGCTTCCAGGTCCGACAGGGACAGCGTGAGACCCGCCGCGACCGCGTCGCCGTACCGCTCCGGAATCGCCGGACTGAGCACGAGCACGGGGCGCTGGACACCATGGTCCCGGAGCCTGAGACCCTCCGCTATGGTGGCGACGCCATAGGCCCAGGGAGTGAGCGGATCGAGGCAGTCCACGACGTCCTCCATGCCCAGGCCGTACCCGTCGGCCTTGACCATGGGGATCACGGGCACCTCGGTACCGGCGGCCTGGCGAACCCGCTCGAGGTTGCGCCTTATGGCACCACCTCTTACCTCGACCCACGCTCGGAGTCCCTTGCTCGTTGACATAGACGATGAAGAAAGCGAAAAGCATGCCGAACGACCAGATCCCAACTGATGTGGACTTCGGAGAAGGCACTCTCGACCGGGCTCTCGAACTCATCCGGTTTCTGCGCGCGAGGTGCCCCTGGGACCAGGCGCAAACGCCCGACACGCTGATCCCACATCTGCTCGAGGAGACACACGAGTGCGTCGACGCCATCCGCGCCGAGTCATGGTCCGATCTCGAGGGTGAACTGGGAGATCTCCTGTTGAACCTGGCATTCCAGGTCGTGCTCGGCGAAGAGACGAACCGCTTCACGGCCGGATCGGTCACGGCGCGGCTGGAAGACAAGATGCGGCGGCGGCACCCCCACCTCTTCGGGCTCGGCGATCAGGAGGACTGGGAGACCCTGAAGGCCCGGGAACGGGCCTCCGGCGATTCCGTCCTCTCGGGTCTCGCGGCCGGGCTGGATCCCCTGCTGCTCGCGCACAGGATCCAGGACCGCGTCGCCGGCGTGGGCTTCGACTGGGCGGAGCCGATGGGAGCGTGGCAAAAGGTGAGTGAAGAGCTTGGAGAAGTACGCAGCGCCATGGCATCCGAGAGCCGCACGGCGGTCGAAGAGGAACTGGGTGATCTGCTCTTCGCCGTGGTGAACCTGGCCCGGCTTTGCGGTGTGCACTCGGCGCCCGCGTTGGACTCCGCCAACCGCAAATTCAGGCGACGGTTCGAACGGTTGGAGGAGCTCGCCAAGAGCCGCGGCGTAGACATCCCCGGGGCGTCACTCGAGGAGTTGGACACGATCTGGGGCGATGTCAAACGAGCCGAGGGCACTGCAGAGGATCAGTAGCCCGCCTGCTTGTCGACCAGATTTCTCAGGGGCCTACCGCTCAGGAACCGATCGATGTTCTCCACGATCAGGTCCACCTCACGGCGCCAGAATCTCCGGGTGACGGGCGAAACGTGCGGAGTGATCACCACGTTGGGGAGATCCCAGAGATCGTGATCCTCCGGGAGTGGCTCTACCGCGAACACATCCAACCCGGCCCCCCGCAGGCGCCCGGCCCGCAACGATTCCACCAGGGCGGCCTCATCGATGAGTGCACCCCGTGAGACGTTGATCAATACGGCGTCGCTCTTCATGAGGGCCAAGACTTCCCGGCTCACGATGCCGCGTGTGTCTTCGGTGTGCGGAGCCGTCACGATCAGGTAGTCGCTCTCAGACGCGAGCGTCGCCAGCCCTTCGGCGCCGTAGACCACCTCGACTCCGTCCACGCTCGATCCGCCGTCCCCACCCGCCGCGTCGGAGGGACGGCGCTTGAGGCCGATCACGCGAGCGCCGAGCGCCCGGACCCTCCATGCCACTTCTCCACCGACTCCACCCAACCCCAGAATACCGACCGTGCTATGAGCCAACTCGCGCACCGGCGCGGCAACATCGTAGAACGGCTCGTTGTGCCAGGTGCGGGCGGCCTTGCCCCGCTCGGCAAAGTCCAGGCCCCGCCCGAAATGGAGTATCATGGCGAGCACGGTCTCCGCTATGGGCGGCCCATGGATGCCGGCCGAGTTGGTGAACAAGACGGGGCTCTCGAGCATCTCGGGTGAAAGAGATTTTCCGACACCGGCGGATGCGGTGTGCACCCACTCGAGTTTCTCACCATCGGCCAGGATCTCGGGTGCGATGCCGTAGCCGATGTACACACGTGCGCCAGCGAGCGCCGCTAGTACTTCTGGGGAGACGCGCGTCGAGCCGTCGCCCGTACCCTCACTCTCGGCCGTGACGGATACGAACTCCCAGTCGTCCGGAAGTGCGGACCGGATCTCCGCGACCGCCCAGTCGGGAAGAGCCCACACGGGACGCCGGTCGTTGACGTCGAGGACCAGCTTGGTCATGTCGGACCTCGTGCCGGGGTTGGCCTTCTAGGGATACAGGCGGTTCATGAGCCGCGGGAAGGGGATCAACTCACGGATGTGGTGCCTTCCCGTGATCCAGGCTACCGTTCGCTCCACGCCGAGTCCGAAGCCCGAATGCGTGAACGTCCCGTAGCGGCGTAGGTCGAGGTACCAACGGTATGTCTCCTCCGGCAGCCCCTCCTCTCGGATGCGCGCCAGCAGCTTGTCCGCATCGTCCTCGCGCTGGCTGCCACCGATGATCTCGCCATAGCCCTCGGGTGCCAGCAGATCGTTGCACAGCGCGGTACGCGGATCCTCGGGATTCTCCTTCATGTAGAAGGCCTTGGCTCCCTTCGGGTAGTCGTGAACGAACAAGGGCAGATCGTGGTCTTCCATCAGGACCTCCTCGTCCGGCGCCCCCAGGTCGCTGCCCCACTCGATCTCACTGCCCTTGGCCTGAAGGCGCGCCACCGCGTCGGTGTAGCTGAGACGGGGGAACGGGGGCCGGACCATCTCCAGCTTCGTGGTGTCCCGCTCGAGCACCTTCAGCTCCTCCGCACATCGCTCCAGGGCCCGCTCGACGATGTACGTGATGAAGTCCTCCTGGAGCCGCATGTTCTCTGCCGAGTCCGCGAACGCGACCTCCGGCTCCACCATCCAGAACTCCGTCAGGTGCCTGCGTGTCTTGGACTTCTCGGCGCGAAACGTCGGACCGAAGCAATACACCCGGCGGAAGGCCGGACAGGCCGCCTCGACGTAGAGCTGGCCGGTCTGTGCGAGAAACGCCGGCACACCGAAATAATCCGTCTCGAAGAGTGATCCGGCGTGCTCTCCGATCGCCCCCGTGAGAATCGGGGTGTCGATGCGGACGAAATCCCTCTGGTAGAGGAAATCATGAATCGACTGCTCCACCTCGGCACGGACGCGCAGGCCCGCACGCTGGAGCGAGGAACGGAGCCATAAGTGCCGGTGGTCGAGCAAGAACTCGACACCATGCTCCTTGGGCTGGATGGGGTATTCTTCTGCTGCGCCGATCACCTCGATGGCGGTCACACCGATCTCGAAGCCGCCCGGCGCCCGTGCCTCCTCCTTCACCAGGCCCGTGAGCGCTACCGTGCTCTCCTGCGTCACTCCCTCCAGGACGTTCCAGATTTCCTCCGGAAGCTCGCTCTTCACCAGCACGCCCTGCACCACCCCAGTGCCGTCGCGCACGACGACGAAACCCACCTTGCCGTGCACTCGGGTGGTGTCGACCCAACCCAGCAGTCGAACCTCGTCGCCGACGTGTTCGGAGAGTCTGCGCACTTCCGTCACCGCGATATCGCTCATCGGTCCCTTTTACGCTCTTCATCCTTGGAATTCGTCGGACTGGAAGCCTTTACTTTATCCAGATCACCCGACGCTGAACAGCTTGAGCTTCTCGCCGTAGCGGCCGTCGAGAAGACGCCGGATATCGGCGTGCGCGGGTGCGCTCAAGTCCGGGTCGCCGCTCACGAGATCCCGCGCTCGCCGCTGGGCCGCCACAAGCAGATCCTCATCACGCAAGAGGTCCGCGAATCGTAGGGTGAGGTCACGGCCGTGCTGCTGTGCTCCGAACAGGTCCCCCTGTCCGCGAATGCCGAGGTCCGCCTGGGCGATGGCGAAGCCATCCGACGTGTCCCGGAAGATCTTCAGCCGCTCCCCAGCGTCGCCCATCGCGGGCGAGATGACGATGCAGTAGCTGTCCGCCACACCCCGGCCCACCCGTCCGCGCAACTGGTGAAGCTGCGAGAGCCCGAACCGTTCGGGATGCTCGATGAGCATGACGGTGGCGTTGGCCACGTCGATACCGACTTCGATTACGGTCGTGGCCACGAGAATATCCATGCCGCCGCGCAGGAAGTCCCGCATGATCCCATCCTTCTCGTCACTGCCGAGTTGCCCGTGGATGAGCCCGACACGCCGCGTGGGAAATACCTCTTCCGCCAACCTCCGGTGCTCTTCGGTAGCCGCACGCAACTCCAGTTTTTCCGACTCTTCCACCAACGGATAGACCACGTAGGCCTGCCTACCCTCCTCGATCTGGCGGTCGATGAACGCGTAGACCTCGTCCCGCCTGGAGGGATATTCCAGACGCGTGTGCACCGGCGTGCGGCCCGGCGGCAACTCGTCCAACACACTCAGGTCGAGATCCCCGTATGCAGCGAGCGCCAGCGAGCGTGGAATGGGTGTGGCCGACATGATCAGCGTATCGGGGGCCGTCTCTTCCTCGCTCAGCGCCATGCGCTGGCGCACTCCGAACCTTTGCTGCTCGTCGACGACCACGAGCCCCAGCGAGTCGAACTCCACACCCTCCTGGATGAGCGCGTGTGTTCCGATCACGAGGCGGGCCGCACCCGATCGGATGGCCGCCAGAGCCGCCCTGCGCTCCTTGGTGGCGAGGCTGCCCGTGAGCAGCACGGTTTCGATGCCGAGCGGCTTCACCAACTCCGAGAGGCGTCGCCCGTGCTGCTCGGCAAGGATCTCGGTGGGCACCATGAGGGCGGCCTGATAGCCACCTTCCGCCGCCAGCAGCATGGAGAAAAGCGCGACGATCGTCTTTCCCGAGCCGACGTCCCCTTGGAGGAGGCGGTTCATTCTCCGGGACGACGTCATGTCGTCATAGATCTCACGGAGCACCCGCGTCTGGGCGTCCGTCAGAGAGAACGGCAGAGCCTCGTGGAGCGGCCGGATCAACTCGTTGGTGCGCTCGAATTTGATGCTGGGCCGCGCCACGGTCTCGCGGTACCGTGCCATGGCCTGCACGAGCTGGAAAAAGAACAGTTCGTCGTAGGCCAGCCGGCGCCGACCCGGCTCGACGTCCGCCATCGATCGGGGCCGGTGAAGCGCGCCCATCGCCTCCTCCAGGCCCAAAAGACCGAGCGCACGCCGCTCCTCACCGCCTAGATAGTCCTCGCGGCCTGCGTATCCTAGCAACGTGTCCAGGTTCTTGTCGAAAAGACCTCGAAGCACCCACTGCGGAAGCTCCTCGCTCGCCGGGTAACTCACGAAAATCGTCCCGGCGCCGGGATCATCGTCGCCCTCGGCACCGGCGCGTGACAGAAGCGTCATGTCGCGCGGTTGAATCTGCCGGCCGTGGAAGAACTTCACAGGCCCGGTCACGAGCAGGAGATCGCCCTTCTGGAGCTTGCGATCCAGCCACGGCTGCCCTGGCCACGCGCAGGTGATCATCCCGGTGTCGTCCTGGAGAACGACCTGAAAGATCCGCAGTCCCGAGCGCGTCGGGATGACGCCCTTGCTGCGTATCCGGCCGACCAGGGTGGCATCCATGCCGACCTCGAGCGCCGAAATCGGCTGCACCGTGGATGCGTCGTCGTACCGGCGCGGCACGTAGTACAGGAGATCGCGCGCGGTGGCGATACCCATCCGGCCGAGGCGCTCCGCCCGCACGGGGCCCACCCCTTTGAGGAACTGCACCGGCTTGTCGAGGTTCGGAAACGTCACTCCGAGAAAATCCCCTCAATGAAGTCGTCGGGATCGAAGGCGGCGAGATCACCCACCTGCTCGCCGGTTCCCACGAGCTTGACCGAAAGGCCAAACTCATGCTGGAGCCCGACCACGATACCGCCCCTCGCGGAACTGTCGAGCTTGGCCAGGATGATCCCGCTGAGCGCAACCACCTGGCCGAACGCCCGCGCCTGCGCAACGGCGTTCTGGCCGACAGTCGCGTCCAGCACCAGCAAGGTCTCGTGCGGCGCGCCTTCGAGTCGTCTGCGAATCACCCGATCCACCTTCTCCAGCTCTCCCATCAGGTCGCGCTGCGTATGCAGCCGCCCCGCGGTGTCCACCAGCACCAGGTCTATCCCTCGTGCCTCGGCCGCGTCGATGGCGTCGAAGGCCACCGCGGCGGGATCGCCACCCTGCTGGCCAGCCACGAATTCCGCGCCCACACGTTCAGCCCAGATGGACAATTGCTCGACGGCGCCGGCCCGGAACGTATCCGCGCCTACGAGCATCACACGCTTGCCCTCGGCAATCACGCTGTGCGCGAGCTTGGCGATCGAGGTGGTCTTGCCAACCCCGTTGACGCCGACGATCAGATAGACGGTCGGGCCCGACTCGGCTGCCGAAAGGTACGCATCCCGAGCGGGCGCCAGAATGCGTCGAAGCTCCTCCTCGAGCGCCTTGCGTAACTCACCACCACCACGCGCCTTGCCGCGGCGTGCCAGAGCTTCCACATGGTCCACCATTCGAAGGGTGGCGGCAACGCCGAAGTCCGCCGCGAGGAGTCGCTCCTCCAGAGTCTCCAGCGACTCGCTGTCCAGGCCACCCACGGCGACCCGCACGTCGGTCAGGGCGAGATCCACCGTGCGCTTCCAAAACCCCTTTTTTTTCTCGACCTTCGACCTGAACAGGCGGCGCATCAGCGTAGCCCTCGCCGGCGCCTGCCGATCCACTCACCGGAGAGCAGGCCAACCAGCAGAATGTACGGGAACGCATGAGTTCTGAGGGGCCGGCCCGGGGTGTCCCGACCGACCGTCTCGGTACCGCTGGGTCGGCCCGAATCAGCGGTGGGCTGGTATACCGGCGCCAAGAGTTCGCCGCTGTACGCTTCGACCTCGAAGCGCCCCTGGCCGACCACGTTCGCGGAATCGCCGGATTCGACACGGTAGTCGTAGGTCCCGGGTGGAAGCACGCCACTACGCACGTCACCTGCTGGACCCACCTCCAGGACCGTGTCGGTCGTGGGGGCGTCCTCCGAGCCGATCACGAACCTTAGCGACCGCCCTGCCCAGGGGCCGGCCCGCCACACCACCTCCTCACCGCGCCTCACGACCCGCTCGGCCGGCGCGACGCCAGGACCGCTGCCCAGAGGCTCGTTCGCAAGCAACCACCCGACCACTCCCGCCCACAGCCGTCGGTAGGCCTCACGGGGAGCGCCGTCCCGGAAAGCCCATCGCCAAAATCCCGTAGCCAGCACGACCACCTGCCGCTTTCCGCTCATTCCCTGAAGGACCATAGCCGCTTCGGTCGGTCCGCTGCCCTGGAGTTGGAGCTCGAGCGGCACGAGTCCAGGTGCCGCACGACTCAGCGGAAGCACTCCCGTAAGCGGGGGTAGGCCGGTCCACGGCACGCCCACCAGGCTCGATGCCAACGCAGAGGGTGGCAGATCGGCGGACGGGTACCACTCGCCTGAGAGCACGGCGCCAACTCCGAGACCCACGGACCGTGCGCCCGCCGGCCCGGCCAGGAACACGATGGAGCGGCTCGATCCCGCCAGGGCGTCGGAGAGCCATGGCGGCATGTCACCCGACACGGAATGCACGACGAGCACTTCGGCCGTCTCCGCCCAACCCTGAACGTCGGCGTCCTGCACAGTGGCGGAGACACCGTCGCCCACACTCAGCGGCACGAAACGGCCCTCGGACAGCCTCAAATAGCCTCGACCCGGAAGACCCGTCACCTGCTCCAGCACCGGCATCAAGAAGCGCGGCTCCCAGTCCGGCCGGAGCGACACGAGCACCAGCCCACCGGCCTCTTTATCGACTTCGACGAAGCGTACGCGAGCGTCGTCGTCCGGGAACACGTCTCCGGCCAGGGAGGCCCGGATCTCGTAGCGCACGAGTCCTGATCGTGAAGAGGGTGGCACGGACAACTGCAGGCGAGTGAGCCGGCCGGCCGGAGGAGGAGCGATGGTACGCGAGACCCTCACGTCGCCTTCCTCCCGGACCTCTACGAGAATGCTGTCTCCGATCGACGTGCCCATCGAACGGACCGCCACGTCGGCGACCAGGCTGTCCCCCGATGCCACCAATGCAGGCAGGTCCGCGACTGGCAATGCCACGTTGCGAGGCGTGCCGCCGACGATGTCGAACCGTACGCTCATCCCCAGCCGGGCCAACGCCCTGCCAACGGCCTCCGGATCGCTGAGACGCAGGTCGGAGATCACCACGACTTCCCGGCTGCCGGACTCCCGCACCCGCTCCAGCGCCGGGGCCAAACGCGAGGCCGGCTCCAGTACCGTGGAGTCTGGGAGGCCGTCCGTGGCCACCACGAGCCCGGAGCTGAACACCATGATCCTGTCCCCGGCACTCTCCCTGTCGCGTGCACGGCGGAGCGCCTCCGACCACAAGGTCACACCACCACTATCCACCGCACCCATGCTCAAAGAGCCATCCAACAGGGTCCAGCGCCCCGACGCACCGGCCCCGGCGCCGGCGCCAAAGGCCGGGAGGTGAGGATTCCAGAGCAGCACGATGATCAAAGCCAGAGATGCCGCACGGGCGGAAGCCAGGACCCGGCGACCGGCGATGGGAATTTCTCGGCGCTCGTAGATCCAAAACGCGAAGCCCGCCGCGCCCAGCGCCAGGCCACCGAAAAAAACGGCGCTCACTGCGGCGGCCTCAATCAAAAGGCCCGCACAGGGCGGGCCGGATACAGGCGGTGGCAAGGATCTCCGACGTCACTCTTGGCCACCCCGCGAAGACGCCAAGGACTCTGCGCGCGTCTTCACGGCGAGCTCGATCTCCCACGGTACCGGCATGCGTTCGAGGAGAACGACGCGCTCGGCCAGTCGGGCGTCCCACAGCGTCCTCTGATCGCCGGGCACCGGATCACCCGCGGGCAACTCTATCGACATCGGA
Source organism: Gemmatimonadota bacterium (assembly GCA_022571515.1). Classification (GTDB taxonomy): domain Bacteria; phylum Gemmatimonadota; class Gemmatimonadetes; order Longimicrobiales; family Gaopeijiaceae; genus JACZXQ01. Next base: position 38,368 of record JACZXQ010000022.1, on the reverse strand, counting down.
TCCTTGGGCTGTCCATGGATATGCATCTCGTAGTGGAGGTGCGGGCCTGTGACCAAGCCGGTTCTTCCCACATACCCTATCACGTCGCCCTGCTCGACACTGCGGCCGACAGACAGGCCGCTCGCGAAACGGCTGAGGTGGGCATAGCGCGTGGTGAACCCGTTGGCGTGCTGGATCTCGACCATGTTGCCGTAGCTACCGTTCGCCCCCCGCTTCACGATGCGCCCGCTCCCGGTCGCCTGGACAGGGGTTCCGGTCGTCGCCGCGAAATCAACGCCCTGGTGAGCACGCCACCTTTGCAGGACCGGATGAAAACGGGACCTGGTGAAACCGGAGGAGATCCGGTGCCGCAACTCGATGGGACTGCGCAAGAACGCTCGCCTCACGGAACGTCCCTCGAGATCGTAGTACGTGCCGACGCCGTCGTCGTTCGGATCGAACCACACGGCATAATACGGACGCGCGCGGTTGATGAGCTCGGCGGAGAGAACATGTCCTGTCCTCATGGTGCCGTCCGGGCGTACGCTGCGCTCGAACGCGAAGCGGTAGAAGTCACCGGGACGGATCTGACGCACGAGGTCGATCTGCCACTGGAAGACCTTGTCGAGCTGCAGCAGGAGCTTGCTGCGGTCGGCGTAGGGCACCTGGTCGAGATTGCCGCCGGCGACCACGGACGCCCAAAGGGAGTTTTCGATGGTACCCGACGCGTAGATGGTGTCCACCCAGACCGGCGTCCGGATGAGGGAGGACCTCCAACCGAAGTCGCCTCGGGTCAGACGAACCGTCTCGTCCGAGTTCAGGGAGACGTCCACACCGCGCAGCCGCTCCGGCGAGCCACCCACCCAGCGGAACGCGATCTCGGCGCCGGGACGCATGCTGCGCGGGTCGGCCTGTTCTCTGAACGCGAGGAGGAGAGAAGCTTGTTCATTCCCGCTCAGGGCGGCTGAAAGGATCCCGCCAAACGTCCTGCCGGCTGCGAGCCGGTGCATTTCGACGCGCTCCGCAGGATCGGCGTAGAGGGCCTCGACTACGCCGACGTCCGGAACGTCATCACAGGCCGAGAGCATCCCCGCCACCAGAAGCAGCACCATGCCCGTACGTATTCGAGATGGACTATCGTACACGTATCTTCTTCCCCTCCACGGCACGCGACGCCCGTCGCCCACCAGCTGGCTGTCTTTCACTCTCGGCGTTCAACGGCCACCCGGCCGCGCGGGGTCAGTCCATCTGACGGCGGATGAACGTCGGGATATCCAGCTCCCCGATCTGCTCCCGCGTCACGACCCGCTCGGGCGGCCGAGCAAACGGCACGACACCGGTGCGTGAGCCTCCGACCGCAACCGAGCGTGGCTGCACTTCGACCGCCCGTGGCTCGACGACCGGCGATGCGGGCCTCGCCGCCGATGCCTGCCCCCGGAAGTCCGGCCGGAGCACCTTGTCGATCGCGCCTTCCTCCGAGTCGAAGCCCGTGGCGATGACGGTCACGCGGATCGTACCCTCGAGTTCGGGATCATGAACCGCACCGAAGATAATCTCGGCGTCCTCGCCGGCTTCTTCTTGAATTATTGTCGCGATTTGAGTCACCTCGTCAATGGCGAGGTCCATGCCGCCGGTGATGTTGATCAGCACGCCCTTGGCTCCCTCGATGGACACGCTGTCCAGCAGCGGCGATGAGACGGCCTCCTGAGCAGCTTCCTGCGCCCGGTTGTCGCCCTCTCCGAAGCCCGACCCCATGAGCGCCGGCCCACGGCATGCCATGATCGTCCGGACATCGGCAAAGTCCACGTTGACCTCACCGGTGACGCGAATCAGGTCGCTGATGCCCTGCGTCGCGTGCAGCAGAACCTCGTCCGCTTTCTTGAGCGCGTCGCGGAAGCTCGTTCCCTTGCCGACAACCGCCAGAAGCCGGTCGTTGGGAACAACGATCATCGTGTCGACGCTACGACGTAACTCGGCCAGTCCTTGTTCGGCCTGACGCATCCGCTTCTTGCCCTCGAATGAGAACGGGCGCGTCACGATCGCGATGCACAGGGCGCCCATCTCCCGGGCGATTTCGCCGATGATGGGCGCAGCGCCCGTGCCGGTGCCACCGCCCATGCCCGCCGTGACGAACACGAGATCCGCACCTTCCAGCGCCCGGCGTACGTCATCAGCGTTCTCCGCGACGGCCTGCCGGCCGATCTCCGGCCGCGCGCCCGCGCCGAGGCCCCGGGTGAGCTTCTTGCCGAGTTGAATCGTCACCTGGGCCCGCGAGCCCTTGAGGGCCTGCCCGTCAGTATTCGCGGTGATGAACTCAACACCCTCCAGGTCTTCATCGACCATACGATTGACGGCGTTGCCTCCCGCGCCGCCAACCCCGATCACCTTCATGCGAGCATTAAGGATCGGGGTTTCCTCGAACTCGAAGATCATCATTTGCTCTCCTCCCATGGGTCTAGAAAAACTCCTTCAGCCAGGATCCAAGCTTCGAAAACAATCCGGAGGCCAGGGTGGTCGCGCCTTGACCCGTCTCCCGGTACCGGTCTGCGCCGTGCATCGCGAGACCGGCCGCGGTGGCGAACTTCGGCCGGCCGACGGAGTCGGCCAGACCGGTGAGTCCCTCGCCCGGCACACCCGCGCGCACCGGCGCGGCGAAGATCTGCTGGGCCAACTCGACCGCACCGTGCAGGCTCGAGGCTCCTCCGGTGAGCACGATGCCCGCGCCCAACCGCTCGACCAGTCCCTGTTCCTCGATCTCTCTGTGGACGAGGCACAGGGTCTCGTCCAGGCGCTGCTCCACGATGTGGGCAATCAGTTCCAGGGCTACATGACGCTTTTGTCCCGGACTCGGGCCGGGAAGCTCGACGGTCTCCTGAGGGTCGACGAGCTGCGCGAAGGCGACACCGTACTGTTCTTTGGCGCGGCGAGCCTCGGCGAAGGGAACGGACAGCCCTTTGACGAGGTCGCTCGTCACCGTACCACCGCCTATGGGCAAGATGGCGACATGCCGGATCTCACCCTCGTAGAACGCCGCGATCTTGGTCGTGCCGGCGCCCATCTCGACCATGGCGACGCCGACTTCCTTCTCGTCTTCAGTGAGTACGGACCGCGCGGCTGCGAGAGGCTCGAGTACGAGTTCCTGCACGCGATACCCGGCCCTCTGCACGGCTTTGCGTACATTCTCGGCCGCCGCGGAGTCGCACGTGACCAAGTAGAGCTCGGCCTCGAGGCGGACCCCGGCCATGCCAATGGGATCCTTGATGCCACCCTGGTGATCGACGATGTACTCCTGCGGGATCGCGTGGAGCATCTCGCGGTCGGGAGGAAGCGCTATGGTCCTGGCGACCCTGTGCACACGCTCGAGGTCGCCCAGGGTGATCTCTTCGTCGGTCACCGCGACCATGCCCGGTGATACGCACCCGTGGATGTGGTCTCCCGCTATGCCCACATAGGCGCGGTCGACCACCACGCCCGCCATGAGTTCGGCCTCTTTGAGCGCCGCGCTCACCGACTCGGTGGTCTCCTCGATGTGAGTGACGACCTGGCGCATCCCCGACGTGCGGGCCTGTCCCACGCCGAGGATCTTGAGATCATCGCGCTCCCTCGGATCCGCGCTGACTTCCGCAATCACGGCGCACGTCTTGGTTGTGCCGATATCGAGTCCGGTGACCAGGATGGAGCTCATCGTGTGCCCTGCCCGTCCTTTTCGGCGTTTCGCTCGGAGTAGTGGACCACGACCTGATCCTCGTAGCGCAGGTCGATCACGTCGGCCACGAGGTCCGTTCGACGCTTTCGGGCATCTGCCAACACGGCGATGCCCTCCCGGAGCCGGATAGCGGACAGGCGTGGCCGGAATCGGAAGACGACCGTTTCGTCACCGAGGCTGCCGAGTACGTTGCCCTGATCGTCCAGCGCCATCTCGGAAAGCATCGCGGTGAATCGCGGGTCCGTTCCGGCAAGCCTGGCCGCTTCGGCCGCCAGCACCCTCAGCTCGGCCGTGTTCGGCCCCACACCCTGGAGCACCGGCAGATCCAGACGCCGCGCGACGGGATCCAGCGGCAGCACCACACCATCGCGATCCACCGGCTCCAGCACGGGTGTGGCCACGAAAGCCACCGGCACCCGTTCTTCGAGGGAGATCACCAGTGTGCGGGGGAGCCGCATGCTCAGGCGTACGGATCGGACCATCGGGTGACTTCCGATACGGTTCGACCAGCCGGCCGAGTCGTCCCAGAAGCTGGCCCCATCCGGAATATCCATGTGTCGCAGCACCTGTTCGAGCGTGAGCACCCGCCCGCCCTCGAGTTCGAAGTTCGTGAGGCGGAAGTACTCCAGCTCGGAAAGCAGGCCGGGCACGCGGCTGCCGCCCACGAGGAGGCCTGCCACCGCCGTCAGCCACAGCGCGATTCGGAATCCCCTACGCATCCCGCCCTCCCCCCAGCAGCACCTTGGTGCGAGGCCCGACTTCTTCGATCGATCCGGCCCCGAGCGTGAGCAGCACATCACCCTCCTTCAGGAAGGAGCTCAACGCTTCGGGCAGCGGACCGAGGGCTGGGTGGTAGTGGACTTCGGTCCCGGACGACGTATCCACGGCGGTCGCGACGAGTTCTCCCGTGACGCCCGGAATCGGATCCTCTCGTGCCGGGAAGACATCGGTGACGAATGCCACGTCGGCAGCGCCGAGCGCCCGGCCGAACTCGACCGCGAAATCACGCGTGCGCGAGTAGAGATGCGGTTGAAAGACCGCCACCAGCCGCCGATCCGGGAACAACTCGCGGGCCGCGGCGAGGGCACTCTCGATCTCGGTCGGATGGTGTGCGTAGTCGTCTACGATATCGACGCCGTCCTCGGCACCGAGGCGCTCGAAGCGACGGCTGACACCCGTATGGGAGGCGAGGCCATCCCTGATCTGCGCCCACTCCGCTCCGAAGTACCGTGCCGCGGCGGCCGCGGCCAATGCGTTGAGCAGGTTGTGCAGCCCCGGGGTGGTCACCAGGAGTTCGCAGGCCTCCCCGCCGTCCTCGACCACCCTGAAGCGCGTTCCGTCGCACCCAGGGCGGATGTCCACTGCGCGTAGCTGCGCGCCCGCGCTCGTGCCGTACGTATATCCCCGCGCCCCGACCTCGGGCAGCAGTCGGCTTGCACCGTGGTCGTCCGCGCAGACGATGACCCGCCCCTCCGACGGTACGCTTTCGACGAACCGTCGGAACGCATCCATGACGCCGTCGAGCGTGCCGTACGTATCGAGATGATCGGCCTCGACGTTGGTCACGATGGCGACCAGCGGCTCCAACTCCAGGAACGAGCGATCGAACTCGTCTGCCTCTACGACGTAGATGTCGCTGTTGCCGCAGAGCAGATGGCCGCCCCAGGCGGAGACCCGACCGCCGACGATGCCCGTGGGGTCCAAGTCCGCGGACCTGAGAAGCTCCGCGGCCATCGCCGAGGTGGAGGTCTTCCCATGGGTTCCGGCTACGGCGAGCACCCGGCCACCGTTCACGCACGCACCCAGGGCCTTGGCACGCTTCATTACGGGGATGCCTCGCTCCTTCGCGGCCTGGACCTCGGGATGAGCGCCCGGCACCGCGGCGGACACGATCAACGAGCCGATGCCCTCGAGGTGGGATGGGTCATGCCCCTCATGGACCGTTACCCCAAGATCGCGCAGGTTTTCGACGCTGTGTCCCGGCTTCAGGTCGCAACCACTCACCTCCCGGCCCTGCCGAGCCACGAGTTCGGCGAGCGCGCACATTCCGGCGCCACCGACACCCATGAAGTGCACCGCACCCGATCCCCAGGCCGTCATCGTGAACCTCCCTCACCGTACGTGGCCGGAGGGGGCAGGAGGTGCGCCAGGTCCTCGGCGATGTCTTTGGCCGCGTCGGGCCGGCTCCGCTCGAGAGCGGCGGCTGATAGGGCCTTCAGCCGGCTCGAGTCGCCCATCAGGGTCACCAGTTCCCGCCATAGCGAGGTGGCTGAGAGCCCGTCCTGCGGCATGTGCACCGCCGCGCCGGCGGCCGAGAGCGCCTTCGCGTTCTGCTCCTGGTGACCCGCGGCCGACGTGGGCAGCGGCACCAGCACGGCGGGAAGGCCCCAGGCGAGGAACTCCGACGTCGCCATCGCACCGGCGCGGCTCAGGGCCAGGTCGGCCACGGAGAGCGCAGAGGGCATGTCGTCGATGTAACCCACGATTCGCACCCACGAGGGGGCTCCCCCCAGCTGTTCGAACGCAGACACCACGCTCTCCAGGTGGTTTGGGCCCGTAGCCCATAGCAGCTGCCAGCTCGTGGGTGGAGCACCCGAGCCCTCGACGGCTCCCACCACGGCCTCTGTAACCAGCGCGTTGAGCGCGGCCGACCCCTGGCTTCCGCCCACCACGATGACCACGTGCCGGTGCGGATCGAGGCCCAGCGCGGCCCTGACGGCCGCGCTGTCGACTCGAGCGGGCGGGCGTATGGGGTTTCCGGTCACACGCGTGATATTCGCCGCTCCGGCCGGGAAATGCCGGACGGCCTCCGGGAACGCCACGTGCACCTGTCTCGCCCAGCGCGCGAGAATACGCGCGGTGACGCCGGGCACCGCGTTCTGCTCCTGGACGGCCAGAGGGACCCCCCGCAACACCGCCATGACGCCCGCCGGGCCGCTCGCGTAGCCCCCGGTCAGCACGACGAGCTCCGGCCGAAGGCGGTGAAAGGCGTCCGCCACCTGGTCCAGAGAAACGACCAGCGCGGACAAGAACCCCGCGTTCTCGAGGAGGCGCCCGCGGTGGAAGCCCCGAACCGGAAGGAGAACGTGTTCAAGCCCCCGCTGCGGGAGGACCCGCGCTTCCAGGCCGTGCCGCGACCCGAGAAAGACCGGCCTGACATCGGGCCTGAGACGGACCAGAGCGTCGCAGAGCGCCAGGGCTGGATAGAGGTGTCCACCGGAGCCTCCACCAGCGAAGAGAACGACCGGCCCCTCATGCACCGCTCAACCTCATCTGCTCGGTCTCCCGGGCCACGGCCATCAGGATACCAATCGCTAGCAACGTCACAACCATATTGGAGCGCCCGTAGGAGATGAGCGGCAGCGCCAACCCTGTCGGCGGTACGAGGCTCAATCCCACGGCCATGTGCAGGAACGCCTGTAGCGCGATCATCCCCGTGAGGCCGATCGCCAACAACTCGCCGAAGTGGTCCCTCGCCTGGGAAGCGATCCGGAAGCCCACCAAGATCAGGATCACATAGAGTCCGACCGTCACGACCACACCGATCAGGCCCCACTCCTCCCCGATCATCGCGAAGATGAAGTCGTTGTGGGCCTCCGGCAGGAAACCGAAGCGTTGCCGGCCCTGGCCGAAACCCACGCCAGCGAGCCCACCCGATCCCAAGGCGATCAGCGATTGTTTCACCTGAAAGCCCGCTCCAGCCGGGTCGGCCGAGGGGTCCAGGAAGGCGGCGAGCCGGCGAGCCCGAAAGGTCACGCTCAACTCTCTCCACACCGCAGGCAGGGCGAGCAGCGCCAAGAACACGAAGTGGCCGATGCGCCCGCCCGCCGCGTACACGACCAGTGCACCCATGAGCCCGACCAACGCGGCCGTCGAAAAGTCCGGCTGGAGGGCGATCGGGACCAGGAGGGCGCACCATACCACGAGGAAGGGTAGCAGCCCTTTCCGTAGACTCCGAAAGCTCTCGCCCTTCTTCACGGCCAGTGCCGCGGTCCACACCACCACCGCCACCTTGGCGAGCTCCGACGGCTGGATGGTGACGCCGACTCTCAACCACCGGTGGGCCCCGTTTATTTTTGGAGCGATGGACTCCGTCCCCGGAATGATCAGGATCATGAGGAGAATCCAGACCCCGATCACCATGGGCCACGCCAGGTGTCGCCAGGTGCGGTACGGGACCCGCGCACACAGCGCCAGCGCCGCCAGTCCGATGGCGGCACCGCTGATCTGGCGCAGCACGTAGTAGTAGTCGGGAAGAGCCTGGCTGCGGGCCAGGAATGCGCTCGCTGAGTAGAGCGTCACGAGCCCGAACGCGAGAAGGAGCAGCGTTGTCACGAGCAGCGCGGCCGGCTCCCAGCCTCGCTCGAGCCCGATGTCGGCGAGCGACGCGGTACGCGCGGGGGCCACGTCCACCGGGCGCGCCATCAGTGCGCCTCTCCGCCGGGCGCCGAGTGGGCGACCTCCTTGGCCAGTTCCGCGAACCGGGTCCCACGCTCCTCGTAGTTCTCGAACATGTCGAAGCTGGAGCACGCGGGGGAAAGCAGCACCGTATCACCCGGCCGAGCCGCGCGGGCAGCAGTCGCCAAGGCGTCTTCGAATGACTCACAGACGAGGACGTTCGCGACAGCGTCACCGATCGCCGACGCTATGCGGTCACGCGCCTCACCAAAGATGACCGTGGCCCTCACCTTGTCCTTCAGTACCTGCGCGAGCGGTCCGAAGTCCTCGCCTTTGTCCTTCCCGCCGAGCATGACCACCAGTGGCCCGGACAAGCTCTTGATCGCACTCACCGCGGCGGCCACGTTGGTGGCCTTGGAGTCGTTCACCCACCGCACGCCCCGACCCTCCACCACCAGCTCCAGGCGATGTGGTAGGACAGGCGCGCTCTCCAAGCCCTGCCCCATCGCTGCTGGGCCGGCGCCGGCAAGGTGCGCGGCGAGCATGGCAGCCAGCGCATTCTCTACGTTGTGCTCCCCGAGCAGGGGCAACCGGTCCGCCTCGAGTACGCCGACTTCGGGTTCGCCTTCGACGCCCAGCGTCAAGAATCCGTCCTTCAGGTAGGTCCCGGAGAACCCGGATGTACGCGCACTGAAGTAGAGGCGCCGCCCCGCAGCATCTCCGGCGATCTCACGCACGGCTGGGTCATCTCGGTAGAGGACCCACGCCGAGTCCTCATCCGCATTGTCGAACAGGCGTGCCTTGTCGCCATAGTACGCGGCCACCGACTCGTACCGGTCCAGATGGTCCGGCGCGAGGTTGGTCACCACGCCGATATCCGGACGGAACGTGTCGATGTCCGCCAACTGGAACGAGCTCATCTCGACCACATACCACGCCGGAGCCGGCTCCCTGAGAGCCAACGCCGAGGCGGGAGGGGCCAGGCCGATGCCCACGTTCCCGCCGAGGGCCACATCGACGCCCGCTGCCTCGAGGAGGTGCGCGGTCAGCATGGCCGTGGTCGTCTTGCCGTTCGTTCCAGTCACGGCAATCAGTGCACCATCGAAGAACCGAAAGGCGAACTCAGGCTCGGAGATCCAACGGACTCCTGCTCGGCGGAGTTCGACGAGCACCGGAGCGTCCGGCGGGACTCCAGGACTGACCACCACGGTTTGACTCGCGGCGATTCGTGCCACGGAGTGCCCCCCGAGTTCGACCCGGGCTCCCAAGGCGCGGAGCTCGTTTCCACGAGCTGAAGTTGCGGCGTCAGTACGCAAATCCGAGACATAAACTGTTCCTCCTCGGTTGAGTGCCAATTCGGCTGCGGCGTATCCGCTCGCAGCCAGGCCCACGATCGCTACCTGTGCACCTTCCAACGTGCTTGCTCCCCTGCTCACTGCCGCTCTCCGCGTCGTTGTGGTCCATTTCTCCACACCCTAGCGGATTTTCAGGGCTGCGAAGGCCAACATGGAGCAGAGGATTCCCATGATCCAAAACCGGATCACGATCTTGCTCTCGGGCCATCCCAGCTTTTCGAAGTGATGATGGATGGGCGCCATCCTGAGCACGCGGCGCCCCTCCCCGTACCTGCGCGCCGTGTAGCGGAAGTAACCGACCTGGAGCATTACGGAGAGCACCTCCAGGACGAACACCCCACCCACGATCACGAGCAGGAATTCTGCCTTGAGAAGGATCGCCATCGCCCCGATGGCAGATCCGATCGCCAACGCTCCCGTGTCGCCCATGAAGACCTCGGCGGGGTGCGCGTTGTACCAGAGGAAGCCCAGGCACGCCCCCGAAAGTCCGAGCGCGAAGATCGCCAACTCCCCGGACCCGGGCAGGTAGAACAGGCCGAGGTAGGTGGAGCTGTCCACGCGCCCCATGAGGTAGGCGAAGATTGCGAAGGTCGCAGCCGCGATGGCCGAAAGTCCCGTGGCCAACCCGTCGAGGCCGTCCGTGAGGTTGACGGCGTTCGAGCTTCCCGAAAGCACCACGGCGACAAAGACCACGTAGAGCGGCGGCCAAATCCACAGTGACCAACCGGAGAAGAACGGCAGCATCGTCTGGTTGGGGTCCATCGGGGCGAGCGGCCTCAACACCAGAAACAGGCCGATCCCCAACCCGAGCGTGAGTTGGCCGATCATCTTGTAGCGTGCGATGAGTCCGCCTGGACGACGCTTGACCACCTTCAAGTAGTCGTCCATGAACCCGATCAGCCCCATCCAGACAAGCGCCACCAGCGCGATCCATGTGTACCAGTTGGTGAGCTCCGCCCAGAGAAGGGTCGAAAGCCCGGAGGCCATCAGGATGAGGACGCCCCCCATGGTCGGCGTGCCGGCCTTTCCCACATGGTTCTGAGGTCCGTGCTCCCGCACGACCTCGCGGAAACGCATCCGCTCCAGCCAGCGAATGGTCATCGGCCCCAGCAAGAACGCCAGGAGCAGAGACGTCACCAGCGCACCGGTTGCCCGAAACGTGATGAACCGGAACAGGTTGAATATTATGTGGACATCGGCGTATTGAGGCAGCAGGTGGTAGAGCATGGCTCATGGCCTCCCCGCTGTGTCCGCCGAGGCGGCGGTCCCGAAATCCTCCTCCAGCATCGGGATGAGTCGCTCCAGCTCGACGCCACGCGACGCCTTCAGAAGAACGGTCTCGTCGCCCTCGAGCCTCGAACGGAGCTCGGAGTACGCGGCCTCCGGGTCGTCCTGAACCAAGAGTCCTGAACATGCCTGGAGCGCCGGAACGGACCTGGCGGCCCTCGCGAACTCACCGGTTGCCACGACGGTCTCGACGCGTCCCGCGCACGCGTAGCTCAACACCTGGCCATGTAGTTCTTCGCTACGGGGGCCGAGCTCCAGCATGGTGCCCAGGAACAACACTCGGCGTCTGGCCGAGAGATCTGCGAGCAAGTCGATGGCCGCGCGCGTGCTCTGCGGGTTGGCGTTGTAGCAATCGAGGATCAGGCTCAGCCCACCGAGCCGACGGACCTCGCCGCGCATTCCGGTCGGGCGGACACCACTGACGCCCTCGGCCGCCCGCTCGGGAGCAACGTCTAGCATGTCCGCCACGGTCAACGCGAGCAGGGCATTCCGTACCGTATGCCTGCCCGGTGTCTCTAGGCTGACCGCGTGTCCCTTCCAGTGGAAGCCCCACCGTCCCTGGATGTCCATCTCCGGTCGGTCGGGCCTCAACTCCGCGTCGGCCCGGTCGGTCCACCCGGCGACACGACATGTCGGGCGGAGCTTCCTGGCGGCGTCCGGCAGTTCACTCGGTTCGTCTCCGACTACGGCCTGACCGTCGGCCGCGAGCCCGCTCAGCAGCGCCAGCTTCTCCGTCAACACACCGTCGAGAGACTCCAGCTTTTCCAGATGGGTCTCCGAGACGGTGGTGATCACGCCGATCTGTGCCGCCGCGATCACGGCGAGAGTACCGATCTCGCCAGGCTCGTTGGTACCCATCTCGAGCACGACGACCTCGGCTTCGTCCGGAGCCGCCAGAAGCGTCATCGGAAGGCCGATCCGGTTGTTGAGGTTTCCCGGCGTGGCGTGAACGCGTAGCGAACCCTCAAGCGCGCCCCGCGTGAGATCCTTCGTCCCCGTCTTTCCGGACGACCCGGTGATCGCGACGATCGATGCGTTCAGTGCCTCGCGGCGGTGGGAGGCGAGCCGTCCAAGGGCGAGGAGCGTGTCGTCGACCTCGTAGACGGCACCGGGGTCGACACGATCCAGGTACCGGGACACCACAGCGCCACAGGCGCCTTTTTTCAGCGCGTCCGCGACATAATCGTGTCCGTCGAAGTGCTCGCCCTCGAGGGCTACGAAGAGTTCGCCCGGCTCCACACTGCGGGAGTCCGTCGACACCCGCGTGAAGGACCGCTCTCCACCACCGGATCCAACCGGCAGGCCCAGGGCGGCCCGTACGCGCTCGTCCGTCCAGACGTAGGCGCCCATCATCGCTCTCCGCCCTTCAGGTACTCGCGCACGATTGCCCGTTCGTCGAAGGGCAGGCGCTCGGTACCGACCGCCTGGTAGCTCTCGTGGCCCTTGCCGGCCAGCACCACGGTGTCGCCGGCTTGCGCCATATCAAGCGCGCGGCATATCGCCGCCTTGCGGTCAGACAGGCGCTCGTAGGTGCTCTCGGCCATACCCGCAACGACGTCATCGATGATGGCGTCGGGGTCTTCGGTGCGAGGGTTGTCGGACGTGACGATGGCGAGATCCGCGAGGCCGGCGACCGCTTCCCCCATCAGTGGTCGCTTGGTCGCGTCACGGTCGCCGCCCGCACCGAACACCACGATGAGGCGCCCAGCGACATCGGCCCGAAGCGCCTCCAGTACGCGCTTCAACGCGTCCGGAGTGTGGGCGAAGTCGATCAGGACCATGAAGGGGTCACGAGTCACGATCTCCATGCGACCAGGGAGTTGGGGCGCCTGGCTCAGCCGCTCCGCGACGAGGTCCAGCTCGAGGCCCGCCGCCGCTGCCGCGGCGGCGGCAGCCAGGGCATTCTCTACGTTGAAACGCCCCAACAGCGGTAGGTCCACCGGATACTCATCACCATCGACCGCCATCCGGAACCGGGTCCCCTCCAGGCCGGGTTCGAGCGCCACGCCGCGAATCTCGGCATCCGACTGGACCGCATACGAAATGGTGTGGGTGCCCGACATCGGCAGATCGGCCCATGCAGGGTCGTCGCCGTTGACAATGGCCACGCCGTCGTCCTTCACCAGCCCGAGGAGACGTGCCTTGGCCGACAGGTAGTCCTCGAACGACTCGTGGTAGTCCAGGTGGTCACGGCTCAGGTTCGTGAAGATGGCGGCGTCGAAGCGGACGCCGTCGAGGCGATGCTGCGCGAGAGCGTGAGAGGACGCCTCCATCGCCACGGCCTCTACTCCGTCGTCCGCCAACTCGCGAAGCCACTCCGAGACCTTCACCGGGCCCGGTGTGGTGAGACCTTCGGAGCCCGGCCGGACCGTGCCGTCGGCGTCGACCAACCCCAACGTACCCATCGCTGCGGCAGGGCCGCGGGCGGCCAAAATGTGCCGCGTGAGCAGGGCCGTGGTCGTCTTGCCGTTGGTCCCTGTCACGCCGACCGTGAACAGGCTCTTCCAGGGCGAACCCATTACCACATCCGCGGCGAGGGCCGCCGAGCGGCGACCGTTGGAAACCTGGAGTTGTGGGATCTTCGCTTCGGCGACGGGACGCTCGACGACGGCGGCAACGGCCCCCGTCTCGGCGGCGGTACTCACGAAGTCGTGAGCGTCGTGCTGATCCCCTTTCCAGGCCAGGAAGAGGTCACCGGGATCAACGTCACGAGAGTCCTGCGTCACCCCATGAAGCGCAACGTCCTCCGGGCCATGGATCTCTTGAATGAGACCCGCAGCCCGGAGGACCTCGGTTACGGAGGCCAACGAAACCGCTTCCCTATTCATGGTTCAATCCCCCCACCCACACACGCACTGTGTCCCCGCGCGCGATCCGCACCCCTGCTTCCGGTATCGTCTTCGACACGTGCCCACTCCCGTTCAGAATCACTCTGAACCCCATGGCATGCAGGCGGCGTGCCGCGGATCTCGCCGTCAACCCTTCAACGGCCGGAACGGGGACGGCCGCCTGGTCGTCCGAGGGCTGGGAGCGCACGGGCTGATTGGAGGAGATCGGTGCCTGTAGCGATGCGAATCGGACGGGCTCCGGCTGGGGCGAAGGCCCTGTCGCGCGAGCGAGGGCACGGCGGTCCAGAGGCGTATGCCCAGCCGCGAGGATCGCCTCCATGGTGGCACGGCTCACCGGTGCTGCCGTGGATCCGCCGTAGTACGAGGCCCCCTGTGGCCGGTCGAGCTTCACGAACACCACGAGTTGGGGGTTCTCGGCCGGGATGAACCCCACGAAGGACGCGAAGTATGCACCCTTCTCGTAACGGCCGTCCGGCCCGACGGCCCGGCTGGTGCCGCTCTTCCCCGCGACCGAGAACGTGCTCAGACGCGCGGCGGTCCCGGTTCCGTCTTCGACGACATCGACCAGGACCCGAACCAGCTCTCGCGTCACACTCTTACCGACCACCCGCCGTACAACGCGAGGCTCGATGCGCAGGATGACGCGATCATCCGGATCGCGAACTTCTGTTACGAGGCGGGGGGCCATCAACGTTCCGCCATTCGCGAGAGCGCCGTATGCCATGGCCATCTGGAGCGGCGTCACCGCGATCTCGTAGCCGATGGCCAGGGACGCCGATGACTGGAGGCTCCACTGATCCGGACGGCGCAGCGTGCCCGCCACTTCCCCGGCCAGGCCGATCCCGGACGGAGCCCCGAAGCCGAAGTCGCGCAGCACCTGATAGTGCTGGCTCGGGGTCAGGGATTGTGCAGCCTTGGCGATCGCGACGTTGGAGGATACGCGTATGGCGTCTCCAAGGGTCAAAATGCCTTTTCTGGGGCTGGAGTCGGAGATCTTGCGTCCCGCAACCTCCCAAGTCCCGTCGCCGGTGTCGATCTCATCGTCGAGGGTCGCCAGCCCATGCTCGAGGAGTCCCGCGACCGTGAACGGCTTCAGGATCGACCCGGGCTCGTAGGGCGTATTGATCGCGGAGAGCGATGCCGTCGAACCGTCCCTGAGCGAGACCATGGCCAGGATGTCCCCTGTACGGGGATCGGTGACGAGAAGATCGCCGCCCGCCGCGTCGGTCGATGCCACGGCTTCGCCGAGCGCTTCCTGTGCGATCTCCTGCAGTTCGAGATCGATCGTCAAGACGACGTGGTTGCCGGACTGCGGCTCTTCGACACGGGTTGCCGCACCGGGGATGGGCTTACCGTTGTTGTCTCTCGCCAGAATGTCGCGGCCCGCCCGACCCTGGAGCAGCTCGTCGAAGGCTTGCTCGATCCCGCCCACGCCTCGACCGTTCTTCACCACGCCGAGCAAGCCTCTCGCGAGCTCACCCTGGGGATAGAAGCGCTGGAGTTCGCGCTCCAGGTACACGCCGGTGACGCCCGTGAGAGCCTCGCGGACGCTCGGAGGATAGCTCCCGTGGAGTACCCGCCATCTGGCATCGGAATGGGTGGCCCGACGCACCGTGGCCCGGCGCATGTCCAGGGAGGCGGCCAACAACTCGGCTACCGCATCCGCATCTTCGAGTTCGTGTGGAGCCACACTCACGCGGTAGGTTTCGCGGCTGAGGGCCAGTTCCACTCGGTTCCGGTCCACAACCGATCCGCGAGCAGCTACGACTTCGGCGCTCATCCGGTGCTGGGACTCGGCCTGGGCGCGCCATGTGGCTCCCTCGGCGATCTGGATCTGGCCGGCCCGCCAGACCACCACTCCGGCGGCCAGCAGCCAGCCGGCCAATAGTGTTCTGCGCCTGAATATCAGGCGTCGGTCCGCCCGGGTGACCTTCTTCACCTCAGCTCTCCGGGCAGAATGACGATGTCTTCCGCTCCAGCCGTCTTCATGCCGAGACGCTCACGGGTCTCCAACACCACCCGCCCATAGCTCTCGAGATGCTGGATGCGACGCTGCAACTCCGTCAATTCGGACTCTGCCAGCGAGATTTCCCGGCTCAGGCTCTCGTTCAACGCCAGGTCCTCCAGCGTCCGGCTTCGGCGCCAGACGACCACGCTCAACGAGGCCAGCAGGACCACCATGGATGCGGCGAGCCGAATCGCGGCGTTGGATCGGTAGTGCCGCCTCATGCCGCTTCCACCTTCGTCCAAGCCCGAAGCCGTGCGCTCCGCGACCTCGGGTTGGAGGCGACTTCGGCGTCGGTCGGGCGCAAAGGCTTCGGTGTCAGCGTTCGGCCGAGCGACGTACCGCGGCAGGCACACATCGGGAGCCTCGGGGGGCAGACGCAGGAGGCGCTCCACTCGCGAAACGCCAGCTTGACCGCCCGATCTTCGAGCGAGTGATAGGATATGACCACCAGGGTGCCCCCATCCGCGAGCAGGCCCCTGATCCTGGGCAAAGCGAGCTCCAGCGCCTCGAGCTCCCCATTCACCGCGATTCTGACTGCCTGGAATATCCGCGCCTTGTCGCGTTGGGAGGGCGCCCGGTCCAGCGCCGCCGACAGCGCCGCGACCAAGTCGTCACTGGTGGCGAACGGATGCCGATCCCGGCGTCGCACGACCTCTCGGGCCAGGCGGGCCGCACGCGGCTCCTCGCCGTACTCGCGGAAGATTGTGCGGAGGCGGTCGACATCAGCCTCGTTGAGTAGGTCCGCCGCGGTGGGAACGTCGTCTGCATCCCCTGACATGCGCATGTCGAGAGGCACACCGCGCCGGAATGCGAATCCGCGGCTATCTTCGTCGAGTTGGTGTGAGCTCACGCCGAGATCGAGGAGCGCACCCGCGAAGGACCCTGGATCGTCTTCCAACAGGGTCTGCGTCACCGTATCGAACGATCCCTCGATGAACTGAATCCGGTACGCGAGATCCTCGAGGGAGCCGCCGGCCTCGCTCAGCGCCCGTGCGTCGCGGTCCACCGCGACGACGCTGCACGAACCACATGCCTCCAGGATACGCCGCGTATGCCCGCCGCCGCCTACGGTAGCGTCCAGGTATGCGCCGTTCCCCGACGGCTGGAGAAGCTCGAGAACCTGCCCGGCCATCACTGGCTCGTGGAAGTGGTCGGCCACAACCTCCTCGCGTGTTAGAGCGGTCAACGTCATAGGTTATCCGAAGATCTGGCTCGCAAAGCCCTCGAACGCCCCCGTGCGTCCTTCCACGGCGGTCTCGAAGGCCGCGGGATCCCAGAGCTCGATGCGATCGATGTTCCCGACCAGCAGGACGCTCCCGTCCAACCCACCCGCCTCCTGCAGCCAAGACGGAATCAGGATCCTGCCCTGCTTGTCCGGATGCACCTCGACGGCGCTCGCCGTGATCGAGAGGACCTCCCGCCACGCCTCGGGCTCATTGCGGCGGAACGTCAACAGTCGCTCCTGCGTGGCGGACCAGACCGACATGGGAAAAAGGGTCAGGGCAGGTGCCTTCCACTGGAGCAGAACGAAGTGGTCAGCCTCGGCTTCACGACGGAACGCCGAGGGGAGGCTGACCCGCCCCTTCTGGTCCAACTGGTACTCGTACCTGCCCAGAAAACTCGTCACGTCGTGGTATATAGTGGGTTGAAGTGGTGAATAGTGGTGACCATTGGACCGAAGATACGCCTGGGTGGCAGGTACAGCAAGGTTTTTTTGGGGGAAAGGTTTTCGGTTTTTGTTTGGCTGTGCGCTGGGCCCGAAACCTATGATAGGTGGTGCCACACAAGGACAAACGGCGGGACGCCGTAGTGCCGTGAAGCGACCGGAACTACAAAAAACCCACATCGACTTTTTTGTATTTTCGCCTGAACGAGAAAAAGCGCCGCGGGACCCGAAGTCCCGCGGCGCTTCCGCTCAGCTCGAGAAAGACTGGGCTCAGCGACCCCGTTTGATGAGCGCTTCCTGGATGTCGATATACGCGCTGGTAGCGCTGACGAACGTATTGTAGTCGATCGAGGGCTGCCGGTCGGCGTAAGCCCTGGACCGCCTGAACAGCCGGAGCGCCTCCTGGAAGACCGGAAGTGAACGGTTGGCCGAAGCCACCGTTTCGGGCTCCTGCATGGCCATTCCGCGGTTGTAAAGCCCGAAGCCGTGCCAGAAGTCCAACTCCTGCCTCTTGGTCTCACCAACCTCGAAGCGCTTGGCGAGCTGAATCAACTCCACGAAGCGTGGATAGTTCTTTTGTGACGGCGCCACGTAGCGCGAGTGGGCGCTCGCATAGATCATGTGTGCGGCGGCGTCCGGGCTGGAGTCGTGCTCGACCGCCTTGGTAAGGACCGGTACCGCGTCCTCGAAGCGTCCGGACCCGATCAGCAAGCTCGCCATCCTGAGGTGCAAGGACGGCCAATCGGAATCGATCGCCTCGAGGGAGCTGAGCGCGGCGAGCGCATCGTCGATCCGATCGCTCTCTGTTAGCGCACGGGCGTACACGGCCCAGAGGGAGGCCTCTCCACCATGCGCCTGCAGCGCGGCATAGAGGAAGTCCGCTGCCTCGGTCACCTCGTCCAACTGAATGTACGCCACGCCGACGTTCCGAACCTGCGACACGAGGAGGGCTTCCTCGCCGTTTGCCTCCAACACACGCTCGTAGGCGCTGATGGCCTTGTGGTAGAGCTCAACCAAATCGGGGCCCAACTCAGAGTCTGAGTCCATCTCCCGGCGAACCTCCTCGGCGGCCGCGAAGGCGAAGTTCCCGTATTGCTGGTAGAAGTCGATATTCCCCGAATCGATTTCGATGCCCTCTTCGATGAGCTTCATGCCGCCCAGGGGATCACCGTCCTGCGCCAGGTTATAGGCCACGTTCATGCGCACGCTGCCATTCGTCGGGTCGAGCTTCAGGTAGTCGCGGTAGTATTCCCGGGCCCGTTCCTTCTGATCGAGCTGGACCGCGAGGTAGCCCCCGAGCAGGAGGGCGTTTTCGTGGAACGGGGACTCGTCGAGAATGCGCATCACTTCCTCGAGTGCCTCCTCGAACCGCTCCAGTTGGCGTAACACGTCCGCGCGCACATACCGCACGGAAGTCGCGCCAGGGTTCAGTTCGAGCGCGATATCGCAGTTCTCCATCGCGCTGTCCCACTGCTGGCTGGCCGCATAGTCACCGCACCACTGAGCCCTACGGCTTTGCTCCACGAACAACGCGAATGCCTGGACCATCTCCCGGGCTGCGGCCTTCTCCTGCTTGTCGGCGGACTGGATGGGATCGACATCGAAGGCCTCGCCGTTTTCCACAGCGATGAACTGGATTGCGGATACCGTGAATGCGGACTTGTCGCCGGAGTATTCCGCGCACAGCACCACCTGATAGTTCCCCGCCTGCGCCAACTGCCTGGCGCGCACGCAGTCCAAGTCCTGCATCTTGAGCCCGAACCTCTTGAGCTCGTCCTTGATGTCACCCTCTTTGACAGCGACGTGCGTATCCAGGTCGCTGATCAGATCCCTCACCTCGTCGGCCAGCTTCTCCCCGAACTTCTTGTCGCCGCCCGCGGTGTGGCGAAAGTCGGGTACCAACACGCGAAACCGGCTGCTCACGCTCTGCTGCGCTTGAGCCTGGGCCGCACCGAAAGCCGTGGCAGCCATTACGGCCGCAACAGCGGCAAGCGTTACGATCCTGGGACCGTGCCGTCCAGTCATTCCATCCCCCTGGGTCTCTCCCAAAAAAAAGACACGGGCCACGAAGCCCGACGAGCCTCGTACCCGGCGCCTCCCATCTGCTAAACCATCCATGGTTTGATGGGTCCGCAGCGCTTGAAACTTATGCAAGGCTCGAATCCGGTCAACCATCTACTTTCGACCCAGTATGGCCCACCTAAAAAGTTAATGCCAGGCGCTGGCGTAATCCTTATATACCCGCGAGGGTTTCGTCACGTCGCCGCAGAGTTTCGCCCACCTCCGGCTCCTACGCCTCGACAGCGGCCCGGACCTCATCCGGGATCGGAATCGTGTCGCCCGAGCCCGCGGGATCATTCTGGTTTCCCCACGGTGTCTCCTGTAGCTTTAGCGGGCCTGTTTGGATGCACCTCCATCCCCCCGGGCATCACGTTTGGCCAAGGAGATTCACCCACGTGCCCAGCATGATGGGAGCCAAAGGGTACGCAGGCCGGCAGGCCCGAGTGACACTCGCGGCAGCCGCGGCGGCGGTACTCGTGGCGGCCTGCGCGGGTGGACCGTCTCCGTCGTCCAGCGTACGCGCCGCGTCGGAGGCCCAATGGGGGGCTCTGGAACGCCCGAGGGTCGAACGCCTGGCCGACGCCCCCCGGGTGACCGTCGCCGAGATGATCCTGTTCGAGGCCGCCTGGGCGCGCGGCGGCGATGTGTCGGCCTCGCTCGGACTCCAGGAGTTGATCTCGGCTGGACTCCTCCGCAGGGCCGACATCGACTTTGTGGAGCGCAGACGCTTTGCGGAGGCGGTCGAGCGGCAACGACGAGGGCTCCCCCGACGGCGAAACGCACCACCGATCGGCACGTCGCCCGGAGCGGAGTTCGTACTCACCGGAAGCTGGATCCCGGCCGGAGACTCGGCCGCTCTCGATCTGAGGCTCGTGGAGGCGGAGTCAGGCGGGATCGTAAGGTCGTGGCGTACGCTAACGCCCAGGCAAGCCGATCCCACGAGCCTCGCCCGCCTCGTGGTCGGCGGTACCATCGAGAGGCTGCGTGAGTTGGGCCGCCTTCCGCCATGGACCGACCCACGGGCTGCCGACGTGGCTCCCGCGCCAGTCACCTACGTCGCGTCGCTGGTGAGCCTCGAAGCCGCCGCCGCCTTCGTTGCCGGCGTGGCGGCGGAGGACCAGTACGACTGGGAGGGCGCACGGCGCGGATACCAATCCGCCTTAGAAACGGCGGGTCGCACCTTCCTGGAGGCGGACGAAGCGTTGGCTCGGGTGGCGAGGCTGCGGGCCGGCGGCACCCTCGGAGGCAGCGAGCCATAGCACCCCGGCGCGAGGAACCCCTGCACGTACTTCTGGTCGAGGACAGTGAAGGTGACCGCTGGCTCCTCTCTCCGAGATCCTGCGCTCACGCGGCCATTCCGTCACACTCTGTGAGGATGTGGCAACGGCCTGGGAGGCGTTCCAGGAGCGATTCGCTCCGCTCATCATCGTCGACCGCTTGCTTCCCGACGAAGACGGCCTCGAGTTGTGCAAACGCATCCGCAAAGGAGTGGACGGCGATCAGGCGGTGATCCTGGTGGTAACCGGTGACGCCGATCCCGCCGTCCTCGAGCAAATCGTAGAAGCAGGCGCCAACGACTACCTGCAGAAGCCCGTTGACGTAGCACTCCTCAACGTCAAGCTCACGCTGGCCGAAAAGGAAGTCCTGGCACATCAGGAGCGGCGATCGACGCGCGACGCCCTGATCGACACCACGCGCGAGCTGAGCACCCTGTTCGAGAGCCTCGACGAGGTCTTCTTCTCGATCGACGTATCTCAAGACCGCCTCATCCAGGTATCGCCTGCCTGCCTCGGCATGCTGGGCAGGACTCCGGCCGAGCTACTCGAGAGTTCCCAACTCTGGCGGCAACTGCTGTATCCGGCAGGGCTGGAGAACGCTGAGGAGACTCTGGCCTCGGTCCAGTCGGGGCGATCCCTTATCCGCGAATACGCCGTGCCTCACCCCGACGGGGGAACGCGTTGGTTGGAGGCCACGCTCAAGCCTCAAACAGATCAAGATGGTGAGATGGTACGCATCGACGGGATCATCTCCGAGGTCACCGACCGCAGGCACGCCCAGGACGAAGCGGAGGCCCGCGCCCAGGAACTCGCTACTCTCTACCGCGTTTCGGAGATCACGCTAGCGGCGAAAAGCCTCTCTGAGGCCTACTACGACATTCTGGAAGTCGTGAGCCAAGCCACGGGATTCCCGATCGTGGCCATCGAGCGACTGGATCCCGGGCGTGAGGTCATGGTGATCAGCGTCGCGCGCGGCCTGCCTCTACCGGAGGACGGCTCCCCGCTCGAGATCCCCCTCCACGAGACCCTCTCCGGCCTGGCGATCAAGACGCGGCAACCGATCGTCGAGCGGGATACCCGCAGCCGGCGGGAGTTCCGGAGCGATGTATTCCAGCGTCTCAAGGTCCAGACCTACATGTCGTTCCCGATACTCCTGGGCGGGACGGCGGTCGGCACGCTGACGCTCGCCTCACCAGAGCGCCTGGATCCCCCCGGGGTCCTCGTCCGTATGTGCGCCAGCCTCGCTCATAGCATTGCGGCCCTCACCGGGCGGATGGAATCCGCGGACGCGCTCAGAGACAGCGAAGCGAACTTCCGCACCCTGGCCGAAGAGCTGCAGCGTGCCAACCACGAGTTGGAGGCGTTCGCCTACACGGTCTCACATGACCTGAGAGCCCCACTTCGGACGATGACCGGCTTCGCCCACGCGCTCGTCGAGAATTTCGGCGCCTCAATTCCGGCCGACGCACACGACTTCGCGCAGAGGATCATCGCGTCGGGCTTGCGGGCGGAGAGCCTGATCCGCGACCTGCTCGAGTACAGTCGGTTGACCGTGGAGGAGGTCGAACTGCAGCAGGTCGAAGTGAAGGACGTGATCGACACGGTGCTCGATCAAGTGAAGGCCGACCTCGACGCCACGCACGCGAAGGTCGATGTCCAAGAGCCCCTGCCCCGCGTACTGGCGAACCACCTCACGCTCGTCCAGGCGCTGAGCAACCTGGTCTCGAATGCGATCAAGTTCGTTCCAGAGGAACGCACGCCTGAGGTGACGATCCGCACCGAAGACCGCGAGAACGTCGTCCGCATCTGGGTCGAGGACAACGGAGTCGGCGTCCCGGAAGGGCAAGAGGAACGGATCTTCCGTGTCTTCGAGCGCCTCGCCGAGGGATCGCACGTGCCAGGAACCGGCATCGGATTGGCGATCGTGAGACGCTCTCTCGAGAAGATCGGCGGGGAAGCCGGCGTCGAGCGGCTGAGTGTCGGAAGCGGCTTCTGGGTCGACCTTCCCAAAGCCCCCCGCTCGGAATGGCGCCCGTGGCGGCGGCACAGGGCCACCGACTGACCCAGATGCAGACGGGCCCCGTCCCTCGTGAGGGACGGGGCCCGCCACCTCAGATGATCAACAGCACGCTAGCGGACCGTTCTCCCCCGCACGATGCGGACGCTGCCCGACCCCGTATCGATATGAATTCGGCCGCGGCCATCGCCCAAGCGGCCAACCACGCGGTCCCTCGACGCACGCCGAACCGTGATCGGGAAGTCGAGATCGATTCCACCGTTGCCCGTCTCGATGTCGATCTCGGCACCGGCATCCGCCGGCAGGACGACCGTTACTGAACCCGAGCCGGTGTCGATCTCGAGTCTGTCGACATCCCGAAGCAACTCCACCCGCACGGAGCCACTTCCGGTGTCGAGGTAGACGTCCGGTGCACTCACTTCGGCGAGCTCGATGCCACCGGAACCGGTATCGATCACGATGCGATCGGCGGCAATCCCCCTGCCATTCACACCACCCGACCCTGTGTCGATGTTGACCTCGCTGCCGCGCACGTCGTCGAGCTCCACGCTGCCGGATCCGGTGTCCACCATCACGTTTCCGGTCACGTTGCGGATCTGAACCGAGCCCGATCCCGTGTCAACCTTGAGGGAGCCCGTAATGTCGATCGCCGTGACTCGTCCGGAGCCCGTATCGATCGTGAGGTCACCCTCCACGCCACGAGCGTCGGAGGCGCCGGCCGCGATGTACACGGACACCGACTTGCCGGGCGGGACCATGATCTGAAGGTCCGCCCATGCTTCGAGGCCCCGGCCCGAGCCGGCGATGGTCACGCGATCGCCGCTTCGGCTGCCTCGGAACGTGCCGTCGGCCGCCACTCGGACCGTGTTCTGACTGCGCTTGCCCAACTCGGGGTAGACGATCCTGCTGCCCGGGTAAACGATACGCAGTACCTCACGTCCGTCGATCCTGCCGACCTCCACGTCGAGTCGCGCTGCGTCGTCGCCGCCGCGCAGGACACGGACGATTACGTCCGAGCCTCCGCCGCGCACGATCTCGGCCGTGCCCGCGAGGTTGTAGATTGCCACCTCGTCACCCGAGAGGCTGTATTCCTGCTGAGCCGTCAAAGGGCTCGCCATCGCCGCGATCATCACGGCTGCCGCCCCGGCACGGCTTAGAGTCTTCAGTGTCATTCGTCGCTCCCTTCCAGTACCCTTCATCCCTCCGCCTCCTCCGGTCACGTGATGTAGACTCGTTTCAGTACAACGAGTGGAAAATGATCTACCGCGAGCGTACCAAACGGACTTCTCCGTCGAACGCCCTCATGATGATCGTCGCTTCACCCCCGCCCAGCGTGAACCTGAGCTCCCTGCTGCTGTTCAACCCAGAGAGCAGGACGGGAAACTCGGTCGTGAAATCCCCGTCGAACGTCGAAACCGAGACTGTGGCGCTCACGCCCTCACCCACCTCGAGCGTGACGTCTCCGTCATGGGTCGTCAGCTCGTACCGCCCGTCAGGCCAAATCACCCCTTCGAAATTCACCGCACCGTCCACCGTGGACGCCTGCACGTTCCGTGCGTCGATGCCACGCAAGTGGATGTCTCCATCTCCCGCTTCCACGCTTACATCACCCCTCACCCCGGAGACCCACACATCATCGTCCAACGAAAACAGCTCCACCGACCCCTCGACATCCTCCACTTCGAGTACGCCCTCGATGGTGTGGGCCACCACACCCCCGGAAACCCTACGGATGCGAACGTCTCCCTCGACCGTACGGACGCTCAAACCATCGGTCAGCCCCTCGACTTCCACGTTCAACTCAACGCCCCGAACCCTTAGGCTGGCCCACGCCGGCATCCTTACCGAAGTCGTGACTGAGCGATTACGCCACCTACGGTCCGGGCTGAACGAGAGTTCACTGGCAGAGCGGGCCACATTCACATTGGCCTCGTCACGGCCCTCGGTCTCGAAGCGAACTTCCGGCCGGTCCCAGGCCCGTACGATCAATCGGCCGGAAAAGTTTTCGATCGCGACGCCCTGCCCTCGCTCAATGGAGACCGTGGTGTCCGCGTTCGACCCGAGCGCAACCGCCGCTACCAACACCAACTCGAGCATGGTCAGATCTCCGCTCCCACGATCGCGGCTGTATCCCGCAGATACTCGACTTTCTTGCGGAGTACCCGGTCCAGATAATCCCTGAGAAACTCGTCGTTGGGATGGTTCCGGAGGGCCTCGGTGGATTCCTCGATGGCTTGGTCGATGATGATGAGGTTCTTCTGAATGATCCGGACGGTGCTCGGAGCCAACACATCACCGAGTCGTGAGAGAGCCTCCTCCAGGACCGCGACCTCCTCGGCATACGGCGAAACCGGCCCGGCGCCCTGCGATGCCATCCGGATTACGGCCTGGGAAGCAAAGGTCGCCGGCGCGGTGTCGTCCAGTACGGGCCGTAGCATCCAGGCGCCGGCCCCCGAGGCCATCGTCAGCACGAAGCCCGCCGCAGCCAACTGGGGCACCGTCACCCGAACGTAGGACGGGCGCACCGGAGCCTTGGTGCGGCGGTGCTCCTCGAGATGGATCACGTCGCCGGCACCCTGACCTCGTACCACCCCTCGCACCGCGAGGCCAGCCGCGATCGAAGGCCACAGATCCTGGGCGGGCTCCCGATCTTGAAGGCCCTGGGCCTCCACGACCACCGCCTTCAGGTCTTCCAACACGCCCCGACACTCTCCACACGTCTCCAGATGCCGCTCGACTTCACGCCCCTCGGCCGGGTCGAGATGTCCGTCCAGGTATTCGGAAAGACTGTCAGTCCAGTGCTTATCCATATCAGCCCAGCTCAGCTCAAGTGAGTTCTGAGTATCATGCGGGCACGGTGAAGTTGTGACTTCGACGTACCCGACGTTATTCCCATCATCCCCGCGATCTCGTCGTGGCTGTACCCCTCCACGTCGTAAAGCACGAACACCTGCCGTGCGCCGTCGGGCAGGTTCGTCAGGGCGGATTCGAGATCCACGCTGAGTCCCGGACTCTGCCGGCGACCTGCCATGTTCTCGAGCACCCCATCGGACGAGACCTGCCGTCGCTGTTGGCGCCGAATCGTCTCCCGCCTGCTGAGGATCAAGTTCACCGCCAGCCGGTGGATCCCGGTGTTGAAGCTCGAGTCGCCCCGAAAGGTCGAGAGCTTCTCCCACGCCCGGATGAAGACCTCCTGCGTCAGGTCGTCGGCCAGGTCATCCCCGGCCATTCGGCGCGCCAAGCCATGGACACGGGCCACACTGCCCCTGTACAAGCGCTCGAAAGCACTCGCGTCTCCCTGAACGGCCAGACCTACGTCCTGCCGTTCAAGCGTCATCGCGCTGATGGCCAAATTCGTGAGATCTCACTGCCGGCACGGATCCTTGCTGCTCAAACCCTTGGACAACACCAGGGCCGCGGGGGTTGGAACGCCGGCACAACCTCTTGGCCATGCGCGGCTTGCGCCTCCCGCCACCGGGGTACACCATTCGACCCTCCACTACGAGAGTGGCCGTCCATGGAGTTCCAATGCTGATTTCGATGTTTCTCTTCCAAGGTCCGATCGCCCCTATCAATCTCACCGAGATCATTGCGGTGGTCATGGGGATTTCCATCGTCCTGATTCCCGTGATCGGAATCACCGCCCGCTTCGCGCTCAAACCGACGGTGGAGGCGTTCAGCCGCCTCTTCGAGGGCAGGGGAGCCAACGAAACCATTTCCATTCTCGAGCGACGCATGGCGTTGATGGAGAGCCAGATCGAGTCGATCGAATCGAATGTGAAGCGCCTGGTCGACGTGACCGACTTCCATCAACAGCTCCAGTCAGGCCCGACCCCAACGGCTCCGGAAGCCGTGGACCAGAGGCAGGACTGAGCGCCGCGATCGCCCGCTTCCGCCTCGAACGCTGAAGCCCCACCGGGTTGCCCCAGGCACCAAGCAATCCGAGATTCGGCGATCCACCCGGTCCCGGAGTGCACCGATGTTCGACCATGCCGCTGAGACGCCTGAGATCATAGCCCATCGCGGCTACAGTTCCCGCGCCCCGGAAAACACGTTGGGAGCGATCGAGGCTGCGCTCGACGCCGGGGCTCGATCCGTTGAGTTCGATCTACAAGTCGCTTCATGCGGCACCCCGGTTCTGTTCCACGACGTCAATCTCGGTAGAACGACGAATGGTGTCGGCCCGGTCAGACGACGCACGTTCGGCCAACTGCAAGCGCTCGACGCCGGCAAATGGTTCAGCGCCGACTTCGAGGGGGAGAAGCTGCCGTCCCTGGCGCAGGCTCTCGACTGTGTGAGAGGACGGGTCGATCGCATCTACCCCGAGGTGAAGGGCTACCGCGAGCTGGAGGACCTCGATCGCATGGCCCGCATCGTCATCGACGGGGACATGCTCCAACAGACCACGTTCATCTCCATGGACTGGACTACGCTGGATCGTATCGGGCGACAGGACGATGCGATCTCCGTGGGCTATATCGTCACGGATCCCGATCGGTTGCCCGAAGCTCTCGAGCGCTGCCAGGCTCGCCCTGGATCGATCATCGACTTCGACCACAGGCTGGTGCTGGACGACCCGGAACTCGCAGACAGAGCACGGTCGCAGGGAACCGACGTGGCCGTGTGGACGGTGAACACCCCCGATGAGGCCAGCGCTCTTCGATCGGCCGGGGTTACCCGGTTCACGACCAACGAGGTCGAAGTGCTGATGGACTGGAGTCGCTCCAGCGCATGATCGTGGCGCCGGACGCCCACGCGTTCAGCCCGGCGGGTAGGGCTCGGGCGCTGGAGCGTCTCGGAAGCGAGACGTTCGACCTGCTCGTCATCGGCGGCGGAATCACCGGCGCCGGAGTCGCACGGAGTGCAGCGTTGCGTGGCTGGTCCGTGGCGTTGGTGGAGAAGGCGGACTTTGCCTCGGGCACGTCGAGCCGATCCTCCAAGATCGTGCACGGCGGGTTGCGCTACCTCGAGTACGGGCACTTTTTGCTGGTCCGCGAGTCCGCCCGCGAGCGCGCGGTGCTCAAACGGATCGCGCCGCATTTGGTACACCCCCTTCCCTTTCTCTACCCGGTGTTCGAGGGCGAAAGCCTGGTCAAAGTGCGAGCCGGCCTGACGGTGTTCGACTTCCTGGCGGACGTGGACGACGACGAAAAGCACGAGAACCTCACACCGGACGAGGTGCGCCAGCGGCTGCCCGGCCTTCGTGATCCACTCAAGGGCGGCGTCGGATTCCTGGAATACATCACGGACGATGCCCGCCTCACGATGGAGAACGCTCTTTCTGCCGCGGTACACGGCGCGGCCGTAGCCAATTGGACGAGGATGGTGGAATTGGGATTCGAGGATGGACGGGTGACGGGTGCCACGGTGGAGGATAGCCTGACCGGCACCCGCACCGACGTCGACGCGCGTTTGGTAGTCAACGCCACGGGATCCTGGGCCGAATCCGTCTTGGAGAGCAGTGGGCTCCCCATCCGGCACCCACTGATCCCGAGCAAGGGCATCCACATCCTGCTGTCGGCCGAACGGTTGCCGATCCGCGGGGCAACCTTCCTCAGGACCTCGAGCGGAAAGCGCGGCCTCGCCATGCGGCGGGGTGACTACGTCTACGTAGGTACCACGGATGACGTGTATTCGGGTTCGCTCGACACGCCAAGGGCCACGCGCTCCGATGTCGGTGAAGTCCTCGGCATGGTGCAGGACTGTTTCCCGGACCAAGGCCTCGACTACGAGGACGTCCTGGCGACCTGGGCGGGCATCAGGCCGCTGGTCGAGGAACGAGGCAAGACCACCCGTGACACCTCACGTGAGGACGAGGCTTGGGAGGAACCGAACGGACTCATCACGGTCGTCGGCGGCAAGCTCACCACGTACCGCCGCATGGCGGTGCGGGTACTCGAGATCGCGCAGGAGAGCCTGGGCCGGCCATCCTCGGACGCTGACGAGCTGGACGCTACCGTGCCACTCCCCGGGTGGACGCGCGGAGCCGATGATCCGCACGCGGTCGAAGAAAAAACCGCAGCCGCTTTCCGGGCGCGCGGGGTAGACGCTTCGACAGCCGCAAGGGTCGCGTGGCTCTACGGCTCACAGACCGACGTGCTGCTGGAGTTCGGCGATGAGGATCCCGGTTGGCTGGAGCCACTCGGCCCAGGCGTCCCGGCACTCCGTGGCGAGGTGCGCCTCGCGGTCGACCAGGAGATGGCGATGACGCTTGCCGACTTCATGGACCGCCGTGCCGCGCTCTTGCTGTTCTCCGAGGACCATGGGCTCGCCGGGACCGAGGCTGCCGCAGACATCATGGCCCAGCGCCTAGGCTGGAGCCCCGATCGGCGGGGAGAGGAACTCGAACGGTATGGGGTACTCGCCCTCGAACACGGTCTGCCCGTGCAATGACGCCTCGTTGACACTCGAGAGCGTTTTCCGCTACCATCGAAGGGGAGTTGAAAGTCATTCTCAACTCATGAACTAGAGGCCTGCATGCCGGTCATTTCACTCGACAACATTCACAAGAGCTTCTGGCCCGGGCCCGTTGAGGCGGTCAAGGGCGTGACGCTCGATATCGAACAGGGTGAGATCCTCACCCTGCTTGGACCGAGCGGCTGTGGAAAGACCACGGTATTGCGGCTCGTTGCGGGGTTCGAGGCACCCGACCAGGGCATCATCAGGGTCAACGGCCACTCGGTCGCGGGCAATGGCACGTGGCGTCCGCCCGAGGAGCGCGGGGTCGGCATGGTCTTTCAGGACTACGCCCTCTTCCCGCATCTCACCGTAGGCGAAAACGTCATGTTCGGCCTGCACGGACGGTCCAAGCAGACGCGGCGAGACCGGGCAATCGAGGTCCTGGATACCCTCGACCTGCCCCGCCACTTCGAGCGGTATCCGCACGAGCTTTCGAGTGGGCAGCAGCAGCGTGTCGCGCTCGCCCGCGCCATTGCTCCCGAGCCTGTGGTAGTGCTGATGGACGAACCCTTCAGCAATCTGGACGCCCACCTGCGCGACACGGTGCGCGATGAAGTGGTGACCATCCTGCGCGGCGCCGGCGTGACCTGTGTGATGGTCAGCCACGATCAGCGCGACGCTTTGGCCATCTCGGACCGAGTGGCCGTCATGAACCATGGCAAGCTGGAGCAGGTCGGTACACCCGAAGAGATCTACAAGCACCCCAACTCCGTCTTCGTGGCCACGTTCGTTGGGAGGGCCAACCTGCTGAGGGGCCTGATTCAGGGCTCACGCGGTTGCGTGCTCACGGATTTCGGGTCGTTCTGTAGCGTGGACCGCTCCGGACTCCCGGAGGGAGCGCACGTCATGGTGGCCGTTCGCCCAGAGGGCTTCGAGCCGGTGGAGCATGGAACGCTGCGAGGCACCATCACGGCGACGTCATACACGGGCAGCAATATCGAGGCGATCGTGGCTGTGCCTACGACGGACGGTGGGGTGAGGAAACTTACGGTGCATCTGCCCACGAACAGGAAGTTTCCGGTGGGCAGCGAGGTAGCGTTGGCGCTGGCCCCCGATTACGCGTCCGTGGTGAGGAACTCCTGCGAGCTACTCGGCTTTTCGGCCAGCGGCAACGAAAACGAGAACGTGGAGCCCTCTCCCTCGCCACTCTCCACCCAAACCTCGCCCGCGTGAGCCTCCACTAGCCCTTTCACGATCGCCAGACCGAGCCCGGCGCCCTTTCCTCCGGAGCTCCCTCCTCTCCAGAACCGATCGAACAGGTGCGCACGGCTCTCTTCGGGGATGCCCGGGCCGGTATCCGTCACCGAAACGACCACGCGGTCTTGTTCGGCCAGAGCACGTATTGTGATCTCGCCGCCGGCGGGCGTGACCTGGAGCGCATTCCCGATGAGGTTGGCGAGGACTTGGAGGACACGCTCCCGGTCCGCCATCACCCGAGGCACACCCTGGTCCCCACACGCGCGGACGCTTACCCCAGCTTGACCGGCCAGGTGACTCGACAGGGCAACCGCCTCCTGGATCAAATCGCCCACAGGCTCCGGGGACGGCTCAACCTCGAGGTGCCCCGCATCCAGTCGCGCAACGTCGAGCAGATCGTCGATCAGGCGGCTCATGCGGTCGGCCGAGCGGCGTATGATGTCGAGGTGTTCGGCGCGACGCTCTTCGGTCAGAGGGAGGTCCTGGATGAGTTCGGCGGCAGCGGCGACAGTGCTCACCGGATTCCTCAGGTCGTGCGATACTACGGCGATCATGTCATCCCGTGCCTGCACCGCGTCACGGAGCGCCGACTCCGTACGGCGGATCTCGGTCATGTCGCCGAAGGTCAACACCACGCCACGGACATCCAGCCCGTCGGTCATCGGAATGGCGGACAACTGCACCGGGAAGGAGGTGCCGTCCTTGCGCCAGAGCACGTCGTCCGCGATATGCGAAGGCTCACCGGACTCGAGCGTGGTCCGTACCGGGCAATCCGCTGCCGAGCGAGCCGACCCATCGGCACGCGTGTGATGGATCAGCTCGTGCACGGGCCGGCCACGCACCTCTCCCACCGAGTACCCCAGAAGGCGTTCGCCAGCCACGTTCAGGAATGTGCACAGACCCTCCAGATCTATCCCCATCACGCCGTCGCCGGTGCCACGGAGGACAGCCCGCACTTCGCGCCGGGCCGTGACGGCTTCGCGGCGGCGCTGTTCCTCGCGGGACGCGAGCTTGCGGAGATTCCGGCCCACCACAACGATCGCCACGCTGGCGAACACCGCGAGCAGGATCGAGAGAACCGTGGTCCAGAATCGAATCGCCTGGTTCCGCTGCTGCTCCGCCTGGGCGGCGAGTGCCTCGGCGATGACCTTGTTCTCGAGGGACCGGGTCGCCGCACGAATGCTTTCGAAGAACTCGCGACTCCGATCGAGGTCGCCGACGAAATCAGAGGGGGCTACGGCGTTGATCTCGCCCTCCATAAGGGGGCTATGGAGAATATGCCAGCTCAAGAAAAGTGGGCCGAGGTCTAGGCTCAGATCCTCCTGAAACGCCAAGGCGAACGTTCTGCGTCGGTCCTGGCGATCGGTCACCGATGGACCGACATGAGCGAGGAGCGAGTCGGCCCGCACGCGTAACTCACCAAAAAGAGAGTCCTCGCGCGCCTTCGCTTCGGCGTACTCCGCCCGGTATTTGGGATCACCCGTCGAAACGAACTGCTCGACGAGGGCCATCTGCCTGTTCTGCTTCGAGACGAGCTCTGCAAGCCGGAGTTGGATCTGCGCAAGGTTGAACTGGACGTCCTCCAGGGCCACCCTTCGCTGCTCGATCTTCAGCGGCACGACGGCGAGCGCCACGAGCGCCAGCAGCACGAAGGAAAGCGGCAGCACGACCGACCAACCGACGCCCTGTTTCTTGGCTCTGCGCGCCTTGGGGGCGGTGCGCCTGCTTGCCGATGCTGCCATGTTTCTCCTCGCGGGAGATTGAGTCGCCCGTGCGTACCACTACTCCTACACGGCGGTGACGCCTACAGGATCCACATGCCCTCGATCTTGCTGACAGGATACCCGGGCTTCCTGGGCGCCAGCCTGCTTCCTCGGATCCTGGCCCGGCGCCCCGAAGCCACCGCCGTCTGCCTCGTGCAAAGCAAGTTCGCCCGGCTGGCCGCCGACCACCGCACAGCCCTGGTGGCCCAAGAGCCTTCGCTGGACGGCCGCATCGATCTAGTCGAGGGCGACATCACGTCGCCGACTCTGGTCGACCACGGTGCCAGGCTTCCGGAGGACGTCGACGAGATCTACCACCTGGCCGCAGTCTACGACCTCAGCGTCTCGGCGGCGCTCGCCTGGAACGTGAACGTGAACGGTACGTGTCATGTTCTGGACTTCGCACGGAAGTGCTCGTCGCTCAACCGCATGCACTACGTCAGCACGTGTTACGTCAGCGGGCCCCACAAGGGCGTGTTCGGTGAGGGAGATCTACACGTCGGCCAGTCGTTCAACAACCACTACGAGGAAACCAAGTACCGGGCCGAGGAGGAGGTGCAACAGGCCATGCGTGACGGGCTGCCCACCACCATCTACAGGCCGGCCATGGTCGTGGGTGACAGCACGACCGGTGAAACGCAGAAGTACGACGGCCCCTACTTCTTCCTGCGACTCATCATGAGGCAACCCCGCCTCGCGCTCGTTCCGGTGGTGGGCGACACCCGGCGGGTGCGCCTCAACGTCGTGCCTCGCGACTTCATCACGGACGCAATGGCGTATCTGAGCGGCCTGGCGAAGTCGGAGAACCGGGTCTACCAACTGGCGGACCCCGACCCACCCACGGTCCACGAAGTCGTCGAGGCCTTTGCCATGGCGGTGGGTCGCCGCCTCATCAGGGTACCGTTACCGCTCGCGCTCGCACGCTGGAGCACTCGGCACGTACCCGGCGTCTACCACCTCACGGGTATTCCGGCCGAGGCGATCGACTACTTCGCGCACCCCACCACGTACGACACGTCCAACACGACCGCCGACCTGGAGGGAAGCGGGATCGCGGTGCCGCGCCTCGTGGACTACGCCGAAACCCTCGTCCGATTCGTGGAGGAGCATCCGGAGGTCGGGTCGGCCGCGATGGTCTGACGCAACCCGCGTTGGTCAATCAGCCGGCAAAGTGCCGAGCACTTCCCGCTCCACCAGATCCGCTAGCTCGGAGGCCAGATCGGTGCTGTTGATGTCCAGCACCGGCACGTCGGCCTCCAGCTCCGACGCATCCGTGACGATGGCCAGGTAGTGCGCAGCGTCCTCGGATCCGCGCCGGTACAACGGCTCCGGGTGGGCCTCCGGCCGATGGACCTCGATCTTCGGTACCGCCGCGGACTTGTATCCCTCCGCCACCACGATGTCGGCCTCCGGGAGATAGCGAGCTACGAGTTCGGCGAGGGAGAGCTCGTCGCCGGGTCCCCAAGCGCCCATCACCGCAAAGTTCGAAGGTCCGGCGAGCACCACACGCTCGACCCCGCCCTCTTCTCGGAAGCGCCACGAATCCGTCCCCTCGTGGTCCAGATCGAAGCGATGGCCATGCTTCACGACCATGACCCGCTTCTTGCGGCGCCGGAGCTCGGCCACCAAGGCCACCGCTACGGACGTCTTCCCAGAGTCCTTGAGCCCTACCACAGTGACGATCGGCGGACCGCCCGCAGACGCACGCCCAGACGCGCTCGTAGCCGCACTCACGGAGCGGGCTGTGGTTCGGCGGGCCGGGAACGAGCCGACAGAAGTGCCTCTGCTTTCGGCACATCCTCGGGCGTATTCACGCTCATCAGCAGCGCCTCGGCCTCAGCCGGCTCGGTGATCCCGGCCACGTCGACGGTGCGCACGGGCACCACTTTCAAGAGTGCCCTCAATGAAAGGTCCGACATGGCGAGCCGCCGCTCCGCCACGCCCAGGCACGCCGAAGGATAAAACGCGCAGAGCTGTTCGGGCCCACGAGGTCCGAGAGGCGCCACGACCTCTTCGCCCGCGGCGTGCCGTAGCAGCGCCCGCACGACCGTCGCGTCCACCAAAGGCATGTCGCACGCGAGGGCGAAAACGCCATGCAGTCCACGGTCCGTCGCGGCCCGCAGCGCCGAGACCAACCCAGCGAGCGGTCCGCCGTCGGGAGCGGCGTCCACCAGGTGGCCGAGTCCGCGCGATTCCGCCACGGCGGGGTCGCCACCCACGACCACGACGTCCGTAACATCCTCCATGAGAGCACGGAGCGACCAATCGATCATGGCTAGACCACCAACCTCGGCGGTCGCCTTGGGCCTGCCGAAGCGCCGGCTACCCCCGCCGGCGATGATGGCGCCAAGGACACGGACCGGACTCGCCACCTCAGACGCGGGCCTGCTGCTCGGCGACCCTGAACCCGCCCGAGTAGACGTTGAACCGCTCGTCTCGGGTGAACCCGATGAGAGTCATGTTGAAGCGTTTGGCCATGTCGACCGCGAGCGAGGAGGGCGCGCCGACAGCCACGACGGTCGAAATCCCGGCGGAGAGAGCCTTCTGCATGATCTCGAAGGACGACCGGCTGCTCACGCCGAGGATGCCCTCGCTCAACGGCAACCGCCCCGCCAGCAATTCGTGTCCCACCACTTTGTCCACGGCGTTGTGGCGGCCGATGTCCTCCTTGAGCGTCAGCATCTGCCCCTCGGCGTCGAACAGCCCCGCGGCGTGGATACCGCCGGTGCGCTCGAACAGCCCCTGCCCTTCTCTGAGGCGCCCGGGAATCGAGTGGAGCACGGCCGGCTCGACCCTGAGGTTCCCGTCCGGCAAGGGGGCGCACGTTACCTCGACGGCCTCGAGCGACGCCTTGCCGCACACACCACAGCTCGAGGTCATGTAGAAATTGCGGTTCAGATCGGCTGGGTCGAACGTGGCCTCCGGCTTGAGCCGGACCACCACGATGTTGTACGTCTGCGGCTCGTCGCCCTGGCAGTAAGTAATCTCATGGATGTCTTCGGCGCCCGAGATGAGACCCTCGCCGTAGAGAAACCCCGCCGCGAGCTCGAAGTCGTCCACCGGGGTTCGCATCGTCACCGAGACCGCGTGCAAGTGACGGTCACCCGCGAGTTCTACTCTGATCTCGAGCGGCTCCTCGACGGCCACGACGTCGCTCTTGGAGTGGCCCGCCCCCTGCTTGAAGAGAGACACGCGCACCTGCGCGACCCCCTTTCGGGGAGAGATCATGCCGGGCCTGGGCTCGGAACGTGTGACTCAGCCATGCAGGAAGCTCCCCCGGGGGCCCGTTCAGCGTCAAGTGGCCGGGAAATAGGGTGCCGTAGCGGTGGCCGGCGGTGGCGGCGCACTAGAGATCCCTCGAGACTCAGTTCGGCACGAACGCCACGATGCGAAGCGGACCCCCGCTTCCTCCCTCGATCTTCATGGGCAGCGCCACCACGAACGCTCCGGTGACTGGAAGCTCGCCCATGTTCGCGACGTTCTCGAACCCGGGCACGTTGCCCCCGTACAGGATCACGTGTGTCTCGAAGCCGGTGGACTGCCCGTAGTCGATGCTGGGCGTATCGATCCCCAGCGAGGCGATCGAGCGGTTCTCGAGAATCCACGTGGCGGCGTCGGGATGGATGCCTGGGAAGTGCAGTTCGGGCACTGCCTCGGGACCCACGGTCTCGGTGCCCAGGTAGGCCGCCCGGTCAGGCCAACGATCGCCCCAACCGGTGCGAATCAGGAGGACCGCTCCGGCCGGGATCTGGCCGTGCTCGGCCTCGAACGCCTCCAGGTCCTCGACCGTGACGAGGTAGTCGGGCGAGGCTTTGGCCGTAACGTCCACCACGACGGCGGGCCCGATCAGCCGGCTCAACGGGATCTGATCGGCAGAATCCCCGTCGCGCGAGAAATGGGAGGGCGCATCCAGATGCGTTCCGCCGTGCTCCGCGGTGGAGAACGTGTACGCGCTGTAAAAGTAGCCCGCCTCGGTCTCGCCGTTCGCGACCTCGGTCAGGCGGAAAGGCTCGGCGGTGGGCCAGTAGATGGTTTCGTCCGAGTACGCGTAGGTCAGGTCCACCCACCGGCCTCCGCTCCCGTCGAAGACAGCGGAAAAGTCCACCGGCGCATCCGACGCCGGCCCGCAAGCCGTCATGACGATGACGGCGAGGGGTACTCCGGTCCAAATAGTCTTCATGGACCCCATGGTCACGGTGCGAGTCGAAGAGTCGGGGCGATCAATCCTCTAGGAGCGGCGGAGGCTTCTTCGCGTCCTTGGAGCCCAGCGCCACGCCCGTGCCGACCCCTATGCCGGCCGCGATGGCCGCAGCCGCTCCAACGAACGGGATGATCGGCACTGAGGCTACGATTGCCACAACCGTAGTGGCACCCAGGCCCGCCGCCACGCTGATGGCCGGCTTCTCGACGACCTTCGTGAAGCGCAGTTTCTTGCCAACGAAAGCCCGTGCCTTGGTATGGCCGACGACCCCGATCGCAGCAGCGACCCCCCACGTTATCAACCCGAAGATCATGGCTCTCCCGCCTTCCATCTATCCCACGGGCCGCCCACCTATTTTCGGGAGCCCGGAGTGGTCCGTTTCGTCCTACACCCTACGGCTTTGGTTGAGCCGCCGTTTCGTTTGGGGCGCCCGTTGAGATCATTCGATGGCTCTGCTTGGGGATGAACAGGGTACAACCTACTCCATGTTCCTCCCTAGTCCCTAGCAGCCAACAGCCTTGTGAGAGTTGGAATCTTAGAGACTTCCTTCATCGCCTTCGACTTCCGAAACATCCAGAGATCCCAGCGGAACTGGGCATTCATCCAAACCTCGGCAGTGGTGTCAAAGAACTGCGCGAAGCGCATCGCGGTATCCAAAGTGACTCCGCGCTTGCCCTTCACGATCTCGTTCACGCGCCGGTAGGACAGCCCGGTCTCCTTGGCGAGCTTGTACTGGCTGAGACCTGCCGGCTCGAGGAACAACTCGAGGAGCAACTCGCCGGGGTGTGCCGGTGGCCTGTTGGTTGGCAGCCTGGTCATCGGTTCCTCCTCCTGTTTGGGTGCCTCCGCCGCAAGAACGGAGGACTAGGCAATTTGCTTCAGTTTGTTCAGTGGTAGTCCGTGATCTCTACGTCAGCCGGCCCATTCTTTGTCCATCTAAAGGGCGTTGTTGCATGGCTCCGAACTGAGAACAGATCCCCCGTCCCCCGTGCGTGATTCACGCTACGCGGTAGCTGTCCGGCATCCCCAGCAGGGTCATCGTATTGAGGATTTTGCTCGCCAACCGCACCTCAACTCGTTGTCCGTCGAAGGTTCGACTTCGCAGACTTCGACCGATGATCGTCTTGTATCGGAAGACGGTATTCTCGACCATGCTGCGCTTGCTGTATCCTGAGGACGTGTGCCACTCGCGCCATCCGAGTTCTCGGATCGAGCGGATGTTGCGGTTCCTTTCCTTCTGCGCGGCCGAGGGCCTCGGATTCAGCTGGGCATCACGTCCAGGTGGGATGAGCACTCTCACAGCGTGTCCTTGACCCTTCGCCTGGGCCACCTCGTAGACGGCCGCCGCATCGTAGGCCCCGTCGGCCGAGACGGATGCTAGGCGATCGTCGATCTGCTCGATCAGGACAGGCACCCGCGCACAATCCGCGGTCCGACGGCCGGACAGATCCGAGGCGACGATCTCACCGGTACGGGCATCAACCGCGAGGTGCAGCTTCCTCCAAGCCCTGTTCTTAGGCGGCTTCCGTAGATGCCCGACGTGAATCCTGAGCCCCGTGCTATCGATGAGGAGGTGGATCGGTCCATCCCTGGGGATCCTCCGGAACTGGATCTCGCCGAGCTTGCGAAGTCGCCGGGACAGCGTCGTGTGATCAGGGATCGGGAGATCCAACTCGAGCAGCTGGGCCAGCGACCGGAGGAAGCCCTCGGTCTGGCGAAGCGGAAGATGAAAGACCATGCCGATCGTCAGCACAGCTTCGATCGCAAGGTCGGCATAGGTACGCTGGCCACCGGGCTTCCCGCTCGCCGGAGCACGCCAGGCATCGAGCGCGGCATCGGAGAGCCAGACGGTCAGGTCGCCACGCTTCTGGAGGCCTGCCTCGTACTCAGCCCAATTCCGGACCCGATATCGAGACTTCGCGTGCTTGTACTGGCTGCGCTTCGGATACTTCACGGGTGCTCACTCCAGGGTCAGGGGTTTCGCATCACCATGAACCTACAATCAGGAGCCATGCACCAACGCCGGCCTAAGATTCAGGTTATCCAGCGTCTCCTTCGTGCTCCCCCAGGGGTGGCCCACATCTGTCGGAATGACAGGCCCACATCCCCGGAATCCCCGGCCCACTTGCTCTGGAATAGGTGGCC
>JACZXQ010000006.1 GCA_022571515.1 Gemmatimonadota bacterium | reverse complement strand
TCCGCGAACGAGAGCCAGCATTTTCCAGTAGTGCCTTATGACTTTAGAAGTAAGCTAGACGGCCAACAAGTAGGCCATTGGCCTGCCGGATTCGCTCGCAAGTTCTCCGGCCCTGAAGGATCGATCAGCGTAAAGCTATTAAAGCCAACGCTGTACGGGTCGAATATATCCCAAAAGCCTGTGTGGCTCGCCACGGCATCCCACGTCGAGCGCATAAATTGCAGCAACCCATAGTACGGCCCTGCCAAGTTTACAACCGCTGAGCGCCATTCTGACTCGCATGGCACCATGCCGAAGAATCGAGCCGCTATCTCTTTGGACGCTCCGGCATCACGAAGTCCCTGCCGCGCACGTACGCGCGCGCGCGCGACGTGCGCGTGAGAAAGATGGTGGCGCGAGGCGAGGTGCCGAATTCGATCAGATCGTCGGGGAAGCTCATGCCCTAAGAGCGTTGACCTATTTTGACATGGTGAAGATGTACGGTCAGCATTACACCTTCACCGCTGATGCATCTCACCCAGGGGTTCCCATCATCCTCGTGTCGGACGTGGTCCTCCTCCCTTCCAGGAACACGGTAGGCGAGGTCTATAGTCAGATCATCTCTGATCTCAACACCGCTATGGGCTTGATGACACAGACTCGCTCGGGGCCTTACATGTTCACGGATGCTGCTGCCCAGGCCTTGCTCTCGAGGATCTATCTCTACATGGAGGATTTCTCCAATTCGATAGCCATGGCCGACGCCGTCATCAGCAGCGGGAATTATAGCCTGGTTACCGGATCGGCGTATGTGACCCAGTTTGTCACCGGTGGCTCCTCTGAAGCCATATTGGAAGTCGCATACGATTCCAACGACAACAATGGAAGTGACTGCCTGGGCTGCATGTATACGGCAAACGGTTACGGCGACTACCTTCCTGCGAGGGATCTGCTGGATCTGATCGATCCCGCCGACATTCGGTGGGGGATGTTCAAAGTGGACCCGCTGCTTACAGGGATTTATGCGGCCCATCGAGTCAACAAATGGCCCACTCCAACCCAAACCGACCATATACCCGTAATCAGGCTGTCCGAGGTCTACCTGAACCGGGCTGAAGCAAGAGCAAGATCAGGACAGGACGTAGCGGCACAGGCAGACTTGAACATGATTCGTCAGAGAGGCCTTGCCACTGCACCTGATGTGACTTTGACCGGCCAGGCTCTCCTGGATGAGATCTTGATCGAGAGAAGGATTGAATTGGGTTATGAAGGGCATCGAATCCACGATATCATGCGGCACAAGCAGGACGTCGTAAGGATCGATGTCACGGGCGATGTCGCCTTCCAGGGCTACCCCTGTAATTTCTGCATTCTCCCAATTCCGTTCGAGGAAACGGATGCAAATCCGAACATAACGCAGAACACCGGATATTGACGGAACAAACAGGAAGGAAGACGAACCGGCGAATGAAGCGGGACGGAATAAGTCCCGACTGACTTGCCAATCCAAGGTTCGGAAAGAAGACCCACAAGAAGATTCCTTCTTGTGGGTCTTCTTTCGGGCCCCTCGAGCCCATCCAACCACAGCCTCAGGAAACCCCAACCCAGCGCCATCGATTTCCTCTCGGACGAGTCGCCCCCCGGACCCCCCCGGGAAGCCTCGCGTCCAAGCCCCTGTCGGTCTAGATTATGATTATGCACCGCTGTCCCCCGGTCTGTGATCCTGAAGCGGGAGGATCTTCGATGAGGTTTTTTCGTTTGTTCTTGTTGGCTGCACTCGTGGGCTTTGCCGCCGCCTGCCATAGTCCCATCGAACCGAAAGGGCCCGAGGAGGATCCCCCGAAACCAGAGCCGTCGGAGGGCTTCGTCGTCACCCAGCAGCAGATGTGGGTCTTGGTCTAGACTCCGGGCCGCCGCAGTACACCCCGCCCACTCGAGCGTCTCGATCGAGACGTCGTTGCGCTTCGCGTTCAGGTCCATGGCATTGAGGCGGGTGGCGGCATCTGTCATGGGCGACCAGATGTGGCTAAGGAGCGCATGTTCGGTGCCGTGCCGAAGGAAGGTGATACGATGAAAGCGGTCTCTGGGTCCGGTCCCGTCCCCTATCATCCCTGGCTTTTCGGCGCGCTCGCCCTGTTGTTTCTGACAGCCTGCACAACCACCCGAGAACAGCCCTTTGACGCCGGCAAAGACGCGCAGCCGGCAGATTTCAGGACACTGGCCGAGATGTTGAGCCAGCTCCCGGGTGTGCGGGTCATCGAACGGCCCGGCGGTAGCATAACTGTGCGGATTAGTGGCACCAGTTCCTTCATCGGCGGCCAAGACCCTCTCATCCTACTTGACGGTATGGTGATTCAGTCCGCCGCCGAGGGGCTCAGCGGCATCAATCCGAACAGCATCGAGTCGATTACCGTACTGAAATACGCGAGCGAGACGGCCATTTATGGGAGCCGAGGCGCCAACGGCGTGATCCTCATCAAGACGAAAACGGGCGGTGGTGCGGGGCTCCGAAACTAAAGACAGATCCCCCGTCAGCTGAGGATTCCTCCCGACTCCATCGGACCGTGACGGTGGCGAACGTCGCCAAGGTGACCGCATACAGGATGCGATGGCAGCGTTCCGGAAGCGTCATCGCCCACGATCGAACGGATCTGGCCTTTGGAGCCGCTGGTCCAGGTTCGAACCCTGGGGGGGCTATGGAATTGGCAGTACTCACGTATACG
This sequence comes from Gemmatimonadota bacterium, assembly GCA_022571515.1. Lineage (GTDB taxonomy): Bacteria > Gemmatimonadota > Gemmatimonadetes > Longimicrobiales > Gaopeijiaceae > JACZXQ01. The sequence goes on along the minus strand of JACZXQ010000006.1, from coordinate 150,631 downwards.
TATAAACTGATCGGAATCCTACGTATAGTCGCCAAAACGCGCCGCGAGGCCCCCGGCCCTCCCTCCGACCGTGCTGCCCCGACGAAACCTTAGCGCCTCTTTACCCGTCTAAGGATCTATAGGACCTGTAGTCGAAAACCCTCGGGAGGCGGACTCATGTTCGGCGAAGCAATCACCTGGTATTTGAATAGCATTGTAGCATTCTGGCGGGGTTCTCCCGCGAGTGTGATCCTCATGTTGATCATGCTGTGCATGATCATCCGGATGCTCTGCGGCGGGCGTCGCCGCTGGTGGGGGTTCGGCTGCTGTGGTTGCGGCTGCTGTTGCGGATGTCACGGCTCGGCCGAGTGTGGTCCGGAGTGCTCCTGCCGGACGGAGGCCGACAGCGAGTAGAGGCGTAAGGCGCCTCTTTCGGAGGCCCACCCCCTCTCACCAAGTCACGGAAACCGAAGCACTCAGGCTCGTGCGCGTCCGCTGAGGCCTGCTCGTGAATTCGCCCGTGCCGGTCGGATCGAACACCGCGGTGGCCGGCTTGTTGTCCCACACGACGCGGTAGCGCAGTGAGAGCCGAAAGCGCTCCGTGAGACTCGCGCCCACGCTCGCCTTCGTGGCAATCAGCACATCGCCGGTATCCGCCAGATTCCCCACGAGATCCGATTCGATGGAGAAGTCTCCGCCGGACCCGAATCGACGATCCAGGCCGAAGGTGAGTCCAAGGGCCGGAAAGGTCTGGCTGTCACCATCGACTTCGACCTCGTACATGAACCCTGCCGAGGCTTCCAGACGCCCCGATATCTTTTCGCCCTCGGGCCGCCAACCCAGTCCGCCGAGCGCCCGTACACGGGTTTGGATACCCTGACTCGGGTCTCGATCCCAGGCGGAGTGGAGGGATCCGTACACGGCCGGGCGGAAGTCCTTGCGTACGGCCGCGTCGACTTCGAAGATCTCGAACGTGGTGGTCTGGACCTCGTCCGGTGCTCCGGGTTCTTGGGACGAGAAGGTGATCGAGGTCCGCGAGTACGTGAAGGACGTACCCAGCTCGAATCGGAAGCCGTCGCTACGGAATTTCAGGTCGTGCTCCAACGCGGCCGACGTGAAGTCGGTGCTGCCGGTGTTGTGAGAGAGGGCGACGTCACCCTTACCGCTCCAACCATGGTCGGACTCCTGAGCCGACGCATTCGAAACCGCCACCGCGGCGAACAGAACTGGCATGATGATCGAGCGCATACTTCCTCTTGCGTGGATTTGTGTTCGCCAGGGTCGGATCCCCGGGTGTGGAAATCGTAGTTGATTTTCGAGATCGGGCAAGGAATGAGAGGAGCGTGGGTGCCGGCTGCGTTGTACTGTTCGGCATGAGTCGTGCGAGCGTTCTCCTGTTATTCGTGGCCTTGTGCTTCCGATCGCCAGTGCCTCTTTGGGCGCAGGCCCCAGTCCGCCCGGACTCCTCCGAGCTCAGCAAGCAGGCGCGCAACGCGCAGGCCTCGTTCGAGCGGCTGCGGAGACGGCGCATGAGGGTCACGCGCCGATACGTGGGAGCCTCGTGTGACGAGCGTATCGGACGTATCTGCCTGACCCATGGCGGAGACGACGACTGGACCCCCGTACCCGATCCTCCCGAACTGCTCATGGCCCGTCATGTGCTCCTGGAGCGTCTGGCCGATGTGGCTCAGGGTATCCCCGGCGATGGTTGGGTCCTGGGACAGAGGGTCTACTACCTGGCCGAGGGGAACCGCTGGGGAGAGGCGGCCGAGTTGGCCTCGCGATGCGCCTGGGACGGCGACTGGTGGTGTCGCGCCCTCCTGGGCTTCAGCTACCACGGCATGGGCAAGTACGGCGCCGCGCTCGAGGCGTTCGAGTCGGCGCTCGTGTCGATGCCCGCGGAGCAAGCCGATCGCTGGAGAGATCCGAGCTTGGTGCTCGACTCGAGCGCTGAGGATTATGTCGATCACCAGCCCGACTCGCTCCGTGCCACAGCCTGGTCGCAGGTTTGGCTCCTGGCAGACCCGCTGTACGTCGTGGCTGGCAACGACCGGCTCACGGAGCACTACTCCCGCTGGGTCATGTCGGCGATCAAGAAAGAGGCGCGCAACCCATGGGCCATGTCATGGGGAAGGGATCTCGAGGAGCTGACGATCCGCTACGGCTGGGAGCGCTCCTGGGAGCGCATCCCGCCCAGCGCCGGCTCATTCCAGGGCGGGGGTGGGACCGTCGGCCATCAGTCCAAGGACGCCCTCGAGGTGGTGCCGCCCGGCTTCGTGCTGAAGGAGCCGGCGGCGGTCGAGCCGGGCCAATGGATTCCGGAGAAAGACAAGCCCCGAAGCAGTCACGCGCCGGTCTATGCCCCGGACCTCCTCGAGGGTAGGGGGCAGCTGGCGGTGTTCTCGAGGGGAGAGACGTTCGTGCTCGTCGGTGCGACTGCTCTTCCGGACGAGCCGTCCGACGAGCGCGACGACCTCTCGATCGAACTCGAGCCGCCCCCGGGTCCGGACGATATGATTCCCTGGGCGGTTCCCGAGCGCTCCGAGGCTCCGCCACAGATCGGGTTGTTTCTGATCGCTGACGACGGGATGGCTGCGGAGGCCCGCGTGATGGGCCGGTCACAGGGCTCGATGAGCCTCCAGGCCCCGGCGGGTGATTACCTCCTCAGCTTGGAGGCGTGGAGCGCCGAATTCGGGCGGGCCGGCCGAATTCGACATGGCCTTTCCGTGGACACGATTCCGCCGGATTTGGCCACCCTGTCCGATTTGGTGCTCCTCGAGCCCCGCGAGCACCTCCCCGAGGATCTCGCCCATGCGGTGCCGCTGGTGCGTCCCACGACCGAGCTCACCGCCGGCGAGCGTGTGGCGGTGGGCTGGGAACTCTTCGGTCTGGGATGGGAGGCGGAGCAGGTAGGGTATGAGCTCAGTCTTTACCGGGAAGGGCGAGGATTCTTCCGACGGATTGGCAGGCTGGTGGGTTTGGGCGGCGGCGCTCAGCCACTTCGCATCCGGTGGAGCGAGCCAGGTCCCTACGAGCCGGGACCGCACTTTCGAGCTCTCAACGTCGATCTCCCCGATGTCGAGGAGGGGGATTATGTGCTACGCCTGGAGCTCTCGTTGAGAGGGCGGGAACCGGTATCCGTGACGAGAGCGGTAAGGGTCACGCGGCCATCCCGCTGAGCGCCGGCGAAAGGTCGATTTCAGCGTTGACTCGCCCCGAGATCCAATCTAGTTTTTCAGGCTGTCTAAACTCGCACCGAAATCGACTAGGATACATGGACGATCCGTACGGCAGAGGGCCGTTACAGCTGCTTGCAGGGCGCGCAAACCACCCCCTGGCGATGGAGATCGGTGAGATCCTCGGTGAGGATCCGACCGGGGTCGAGATTCGTGACTTTCCGGACGGCGAGATCTTCGTTCGGATCGAGAAGAACGCCCGGGGGCGGGATGTGTTCATCATCCAGCCCACGGTGGCCCCGGCTGGGAGTATCATGGAGTTGCTGCTGCTCCTGGACGCCGCGAAGCGGGCCTCCGCGGCGCGCGTTACGGCGGTCGTCCCGTACTACGGCTACGGTCGGCAGGACCGCAAGGACCAGCCGCGCGTCTCGATCGGCGCGAAGCTCGTGGCCAACCTGATCGTGGCGGCCGGCGCTGATCGTTTGCTGGGAATGGACTTCCACCAGCACCAGATCCAGGGGTTCTTCGACATCCCCGTGGATCACCTGTACGCGGCGCCCGTGCTTACGAAGTATTTTCTGGCCAAGGGGCTGAAGGATCTGGTCGTGGTGGCGCCCGACGTGGGATCGGCCAAGATGGCGCGCGGCTTCGCGAAGAGGCTGGACGCGAGTTTCGCCATCATCGACAAGCGGCGGTCCGCGGCGAATGTGGCCGAAGTGCTGAACGTGGTCGGGAACGTAGACGGCATGAACTGCCTTCTGGTCGACGACATGGTGGATACCGGGGGAACCTTGGCCAACGCTGTGGTCGCCCTCAAGGAACGTGGCGCGAAGACCGTCACGGCGGCGGCCACACACGCGCTGCTGTCGGGCCAAGCCGCTGAGAAGCTGGCGGCTGCGCCACTCGAGGAGTTCGTCGTAACGAATACCATCGACGTACCCGAAGACCGGCGGTTCGACGGCCTCACGATTCTATCCGTGGCCGACCTTCTCGCCCAGGCAATTCATTGCATTCACTCGAACGAGTCGGTGAGCCAGCTCTTCTGAGCCGGCCGACTCTGGCAAGGTAGAAGCGACATGAGCACTAAGGTGGAACTCGCCGCCGTCAAGAGAGGCGAAACCGGTAAGGGAGCCGCGCGGAAGATCAGGAGCGCGGGCCGGATCCCGGCCGTCGTGTACGGCAGGGACCTGGACGCGATGTGTCTCACGGTGGACAGTCACGAGGCGCTTGGGCTCTTCCAGTCCATTTCGGTCGAAAACACGATCGTCAGCCTTGCCATCGAAGGTGAGGAGGAGATGGACATTCTGGTGCGGGAGATCCAGAGTCATCCGTTCCGCACCGAGCTTATCCACATCGATTTCTATCAGATCCAGAAGGGCGTGGCGCTCGAGGTCGACATCCCCGTGGTTCTGGTGGGGACAGCGGAAGGTGTCCGGACGGGGGGCGGAATCATGGATCAGACTATCCATGAGATTCGGGTGAAATGCATTCCTTCGTTGATTCCAACGTCCTTCGGGGTCGAGGTGGCCCTGCTCGAAGTGGGCGACTCCTTGCATGTCTCGGACATCACGATTGGCGAGGACATCGATCTCATCACCGATGTCGGACAGACGATCTGCGCGGTCGCGCTGCCCAAGGTCATCGAGGTCGAGGAGCCCGAAGAGGAGCTCGAAGAGGTCGCAGAGTTGGTCGAGGGCGAGGAGGCACCTGAGGCCGACGTCAGCCCGCCGTCCGAGGCCGGCGGGGACGAGAGCGGGTCCGGGGGCTAGGTTCCAGCCGGCGGCCTGGTCGTGAAAGTCGTCGTCGGTCTCGGGAATCCTGGCCCAGAGTACGACGGGACCCGTCACAACATCGGCTGGTGGGTCCTCGATCGGCTCGCCTACGACTGGGGTTTCGGTCCCTTCGAGAAGCGGGGCAAGGCGCTGGTCGTTGACGGAGTGGTTGGGGAACGTGAAATCCGCCTCCTGAAGCCCACGACATTCATGAACAACAGCGGGGCGGCGCTGATCTCGCTGCGCCTCCTGTCGGACTTCGAGGTCGAAGAGGATCTGCTCGTCGCTGTCGACGACGCGGCCTTGGAGGTCGGGCGTGTGCGGTTTCGCCCCGAGGGAGGCGCTGGGGGGCACCACGGGCTCAGGTCGATCACGGGTGCGCTGGGCACGGACGCCTACGCCAGGATGCGTGTCGGTGTGGGCATTGCGCCATCCGGGGAAGCTCTCTCGGACTGGGTCCTGTCGCCGATGGGCCCGCAGGACGAAGACTTGGTCGTCGGGATGCTACCGGAGTTGACCAAGGCTGTGGAAGTCTGGATTACCGAAGGTGTCGAAGAAGCGATGAGTCGGTTCAACCGGTGAGCGTCCGGATGGAATATCACTGGCCAGACCATCATCGACAGCCGTTCATATCCTAGAAAAGGTAAGCATCGCCGATGAGCGATTTCGTGACGTGGACCGCATGGGCATGGGCCGCCGGCATGGTGGGTCTCGTGGTTGCGGGAGTCATCTACCGCTACGTGAAGAGCCAACCCGCCGGGTCCGATCTGATGATCGATATTGCGACACAGATCCATGACGGCGCGATGACCTTCCTGAAGCGCGAATACTCGGTCTTGGCGGTGTTCGTGCTCGTCGTCACGGCCCTGCTCGCGTGGGCCACCACGGGCCAGACCGCGATCGCCTACGTGACGGGCGCCCTCTGCTCCGTCTTCGCCGGATTCTTCGGCATGAAGTCGGCGACGCGCGCGAACGTGCGCACGGCAGCGGCCGCGAACGATGAGGGTCAGGGCAAGGCGCTCCGGGTGGCGTTCTTCGGCGGCTCGGTCATGGGCCTCAGCGTGGCGGCTCTGGGACTCATCGGAATCGGCGGCTTCTACTGGGTCTTCGGCGCGGAAGCGATCGCCGCCCCGGAGCATGTCCGTTTCGCTCAGATCATCGCCGGCTTCGCCATGGGCGCGAGCTCCATCGCGCTGTTCGCCCGCGTAGGGGGAGGAATCTTCACAAAGGCCGCCGATGTGGGCGCCGACCTGGTGGGTAAGGTCGAGGCGGGCATCCCCGAAGACGACCCACGCAACCCGGCTACCATCGCCGACAACGTGGGCGACAATGTGGGTGATGTCGCCGGGATGGGCGCCGACATCTTCGAGTCCTACGTCGGCTCGATCATCGCCACGATCGCGATCGGCGCAACGGTCGGCATGACCACACATACGCCCAGCGCCGTGGCCCTGCCGATCCTGACCGTCATGGTTGGTCTGTTCGCCTCGCTGATCGGTATCGGCATGATGAAGGTGTTCGAGCGGACCGATCCTGCCGCAGCGCTTCGCAACGTCACCTTCGTTGCCGCGGTGATCTTTCTCGCCACCATGTACTTCATCGTGCGGGGCATGGACTTCCAGGTGATCACAGAGGGTGGGCGGGCACTTCCCGCCATCGGCCCCTGGGTGGCGATCCTCGCCGGAACGCTGGTGGGCATCGCCATCGGCCTCGTGACCGAGTACTACACGTCGGCGGCACCCATCAGGAAGATCGCCGATGCCAGCCAGACCGGAGCGGGCACGAACCTCATTACCGGCCTGGCCGTGGGCATGGAGTCCACCGCAATCCCCGTGATCCTGATCTGCATCGCGATCTGGGTCTCGTTCCAGTTCGCCGGCCTCTACGGCATTGGTATCGCGGCCGTTGGCATGTTGGCCACAGTGGGCGTGACCATGTCGGTGGACGCCTACGGGCCGATCGCCGACAACGCGGGCGGCATCAGCGAGATGAGCGGCTTGGGCGAGGAGACGCGGGCGATCACCGATTCGCTGGACGCCATCGGCAACACGACCGCGGCGCAGGGCAAAGGATTCGCCATCGGGTCGGCTGCGCTCACGGCGCTGGCCCTTTTCTCCGCCTACGCGGCGGCCGTCGGCTTGAGGGAAACAGGCATCGACATCCTCAACCCGCTCGTGGTCATCGGTCTGTTCCTGGGTGGGATGCTGCCGTTCTTCGTGGCCGCACTCACGATGATGGCTGTGGGCCGGGCGGCCCAGGGCATGGTGGAGGAGGTGCGGCGGCAGTTCCGCGAAATCCCGGGCATCATGGAGGGCACCACCAAGCCCGACTCGGCCCGTTGCATCGACATCTCGACCCGGGCGGCGCTTCGGGAGATGATCCTTCCGGGTGTCACCGCCATCCTTGCACCCGTGATCGTCGGCTACTTCCTCGGCGTCGAGGCGCTCGGTGGCCTGCTCGCGGGTGCGATGGTGAGCGGCGTGCTCCTGGCTCTGTTCATGGCCAATGCCGGCGGTGCGTGGGATAACGCGAAGAAGTACATCGAGGCCGGCGCCCTCGGTGGAAAGGGCTCGGATGCACATAAGGCCGCGGTCGTGGGCGACACCGTCGGCGACCCCTTCAAGGACACCTCGGGCCCGTCGCTCAACATCCTGATCAAGCTGATGAGCGTGGTGTCGTTGGTACTGGCTCCGTGGTTCGTAAAGGTGCACGAGATCGACCTGGATGGTACCTCGATGATCATGGATTTCGTCAAGAGCCTGTTCGGGTAAAGCCTCTAGGAGCCTATCCGAAATAATGGGAAGCGGCCGCGAGCCCACGTTCGAGAACGCACTCGCCTTTGCGCAGGACCTCATCCGGATCCCCTCGCCCTCGGGGGACGAGGAGGAAGTGGCTCGCCGCGTCATCGAGGAGTACGAGGCGCTGGGCTTTGAGGACGTGCGGACGGACGACGTCGGCAACGCGATCGGAGTCGTAAGGGGCAGCGGCGATGCGCCCAGTGTCCTGCTCAACTGCCACCTGGACGTGGTCGCCGAGGGTGACCACTCCGAGTGGGAATTCCCACCTTTTTCGGGCGCGGTCGAGCAGGGTTTCCTCCACGGGCGTGGCGCCATGGATATCAAGGGCCCGCTCGCGCTCCAGACCTATGCGGCGGCCACACTCATGGGTCGAGCCCGAGGCGACATTATCGTCGCCCACACGGTGTTCGAGGAACGTGGTGGTCTTGGCATGCAGCGGCTCCTGGACTCGGGAGTGGCACCCGGCGCCGTCGTCATCGGTGAGTCGACCCACGGCGATGTGTGTATCGGTCATCGCGGCCGTGGCGAGGTCGAGGTCGTCATCCATGGCCTGGCGGGACACGCGAGCGCTCCCGGAAGGGCTGCCAACGCGTTGGACCTGGTGCCTGCCGTGCTGACGGCCCTGCACGACCTGGCCGGGACTCAGGCCGAAGACCCGATGCTCGGCCGTTCGACTCTCGTGGCTACGGGGGTGGATGTGCTGCCTGAGAGCCGCAACGTGATTCCCGACAAGGTCACGGTAGTCGTAGACTGGCGGGTCTTGCCGGGGGCGACCCACGAATGGATGGAGCAGACCGTCGAAGCGGCTGTGCGTGCCGAAGTCGGGGACCTGCCTGAAGGACTCACGGTGGAGGTCCGGATGGCGGCACAACCACAGACGACGTACACGGGAATCACTTCGGAGCGTCCGCTGTTTACCCCGGGATTTGTGATGGACTCGGATGACCCGGTCGTGCGAGCGGCCGCAGAGGCCGTCGGACAGCGGGACGGCGACGGCCCTGCCACGGTTCGCCCCTGGGCGTTCGCCACCGACGGGGGCTGGAGCTGCGGCGTCCACGGGATTCCGACTGTGGGCTTCGCCCCGGGAGAGGAGCGCTACGCCCACACCAACCGAGAGCGGTTGGACCTCGCCGAGGCCCGCTGGACCTTCGAGCGTTATCCGCTACTCATCGATGCGGTGCACCGGGCCCTTCTCTAAGGGGTCTGGATCCATATATTTAACGGCTTTCATCCTGCTCCGTCTCGGTGACGGGGCCCGTTCTGAACGACGGACCGAGGGAGGACGCTATGCGTCTTTATGAGGTAGTCTACATTTTCAACGCGGACCTCGATGAGGACGCGGTCAACGAGAAGCTCACGGCATTCCACGCGCTCGCGACCGCGGGCGACGGCGCCGAGGTGGTTGCTGTCGATCACTGGGGCACCCGCCAGATGGCGTACCCCATTCAGAAGAGCAGAGCCGGCTATTACGTGGTGGCCCATCTTCGGACATCCGCCGATTCTTTGCCTGAGTACGAGCGTGCGCTCACGCTGGACGACGGCGTTCTTCGCTACCTCCTCGTTTTGAACGAGGGGGAGACCACCACAGGGCTGTCGACCTTCCGGCCCGCGCGACCCGGCTCGAATGACGATGACGACGACAACGATGATGATTATAGACGGCCGGCGCCTGAGCCCGCGCCTGAAGCCTCTGAGGCGTCCGAAGGGGACGAAGCGTCTGAAGGGGACAGTCCCAGGGTCGCCAATGCCCACGGTCCCCCGGAATTCAGCGGTGGGCGCGGACGTCGTCGCAGAGTCGAAGGTCCCCCTGTAGAACAACTGAACTACAAGGACGTTTCGACGTTGGCGCAGTTCATGACCGAGCAGGGCAAGATCTTGCCGAAGCGCACCACCAAGGTGACCGCCGGCTTCCAGCGCCAGTTGGGCCGAGCCATCAAACGCGCCCGATATTTGGCCCTGGTTCCGTACGTCAGGGACCACGACGCCTAACCACGAATCCGGATTCGGATCCATGGAGGATGCGCCCCGGCCGGGGCGAGGATGGCGTCGCGCGGCCGGCTTGTTGTTGGTCGGCTCCATACTTGGGGTCAGCAGTATGGCGAGCATGATCGCGGTGCCGTTCATCGCCCTGTCCGTCATCCTGGGCGCCCGCCGTCTGGGGGCCTTGGTGGTCACGGGGTTAGCCATGGTGGTAGCCCTCGCAGGATGGTCGGGGGATGCGATCTGGCATCTGGAGCGCGGATGGGCGGTTCTTTTGGCGGGATGGTTCGTGGCCCTTACGTTGAGGTGGCCGGCGGTAGGTTTTTTTTCGCGCGCGCTCGCCGCGGTGCTTGGCACGTTCGCGATTGTGGTGGTGTTTTTCGAGGCTCAGCCTGGAAACTGGGCGTACGTCGACTGGCTGGTCACGCAGCGAATCATGAGTGGCGCTGACGCCACCGTGAGCGCTATGGCCGGGATGGCGCGCCTCTTTGGAGACCCGGAGGCACAGTTGTCCGGGCGTTTGGTGACCGGGGCGTATCAGGCGGCTGAACAGCAAGGCCGTGCGTTTCCGGCTCTGCTGGGTCTTTCTTCCCTGGCGGCGCTCGGAGTGGCATGGTGGGGCTATGTGCGGCTCGCCCTCGGGAACGACAAGGGCATCGGCCCTCTCCGCGACTTCCGGTTCAACGACCATCTCGTCTGGTTGTTCATCGGCGCCTTGGTCGTGCTGGGTTTGGGGTCGGGCGAAGGAGCTGAGCGGGCGGGCATCAACGTGGTGGTGTTCATGGGCGGCCTTTACGCGCTGCGGGGGGTTGCGGTCGTCGTGTTTCTAAGCGGGGGACTGTCCCTGATGGGATTCATCCTCGTGCTGTTTGGTGTCTTCTTACTGCCCCCGCTGCTGTTCTTGGGGGCGATGGTAATCGGATTGGGTGACACGTGGCTGGATCTCAGGTCGCGTGTGGAAGCTTTGGTGGCCAACAAGAAAGGTCGAGGAGGTTGAGTGTCGATGAAGTTGATTCTTAGGACGGCCGTCGAGAAACTTGGAGAGTCCGGTGAGGTCGTAGACGTCAAGGACGGTTACGCCCGGAACTACCTCATTCCCCAGGGCCTGGCTTATGCGGCGAGTGAGAAAAACCTGCGCCGTTTGGAGGTTGAACAGGCTCGCGCCGGGGAGGTGGCGAAGCACGACTACCTGGAGGCACGTAGGCGGGCTTCTCAGCTCGAGGGGCTGTCGCTGACCTTCCAGGTCAAGGCCGGTGAGGAAGGGAAATTGTTCGGTTCTGTGACCAACGCCGATATCACAGACAAGCTGAACCAGGGGGAGCTGGACTTCGAGATTGATCGGAGGCAGATCGTGCTGGACGAACCGATCAAGCAACTCGGAGCCTTCGAGGTCCCGATCCGCTTCCATGCGCAGGTAGAGGTCCCGGTAGAGGTGCGCACCGAGCGTATGGACGATTGACGGTCGGTTGATGACGTCAGCACCCCAATCGAAATCCGTGGATCTCCCCTCGGAAGTCGCACGAGCCTGTGTTTTCGCGCTCGAGCTCAAGGCTGTCGACGTGTTGGCCCTGGACCTGAGGGGCCTTTCGTCGGCGACCGACTTCTTCGTCATTGCGTCGGGTATGTCCGATGTGCAGGTGAGGGCGGTGGCGGATCACATCATCGACGAGCTCAAGAAGGAAGGCGTTCGCCCGGAGCACATCGAGGGAAGGCAGGGGGGCCGATGGGTCCTGATCGACTACGTGGATTTCGTCGTTCACGTATTTCACCCTGCGGCGCGCGAGTTCTACCAACTGGAAATGCTCTGGGGTGACGCCCCACAAGCCGAGTTCGAGCCTTAGAAGGCGGTTTACAAGGGCCCCGGCCTGTTAGTACCTTCTGCTCCAGACGGCACGCTGGCCGTGCCGATTGCGGACGACACTCTTGAATTGGAGGTCCATCGCGCTCGCGATCCCTGCGGTGTAGCTGCTCATGACCGGAGACGGCCCTCCGCAGTTGCACTTCGATCCCAACTCTGGCGCCGTGCCAGATGAGGTGGGACCCGACGCTTTTCCCCAAGGCGCCGGCGGGGGAGTCGTCACCCTGTTCCTCGCGGCCGATGCTGATCGCGAGTGGGCCGGCCGAACCGCAATCGAAATCGCCAGAACCTGGGGTGACTCGGGCCAGCGCGTGTTCTTGGGCGACCTCTGCTTCCATGCGCCCATTCTCCATGACCTCCTCGGCGAACCCGCCTCTCCGAACCTGGCCGATGTCATCCTCAGGCAGGTTCGGATCGATGAAGTCGTCCGCTCCGTGGTTGCGGGGAGCTTTCTGTTCGCCCCGGCATGTCCGGCGGACGCCGAAGCCCCGCAGATGGCGGGCGACGTCGGTTGGGAGGGTCTCATCGCCGGCTTCGCGGAGGTGGGTGCGAGCGTCTTTTTCTTCGCCGACGAGCACGTGCCGGGCCTTGCACGCATTCTGGAAGCCTCGAGCGCAATATTTGTGTTGAGTGCGTCTAAATACGTTGTTTTGCCACCGGATATGGCGGCCCGCGTTCGGGCGGTGTTGCGGCCACCCACGAGTGGGCCGGCGAGCCGGGCACCGGATCCTTCGGTGGATGAGCCTGTTTCGGCGGAGACGTCTCCAGCGCTCGCCGCACCCTGGCCGGAGGGTCTCGAAGAACTCGTGGTCGAGGATCCCCCGGAGCCTACGGCACCCGGTGAAGAGGCACCGCCGCGGGAGTGGGAGGCCTACCTGGAGGACGATGCCGGCGATCCTGTCACCGAGGGGGCCGCCCACGGTGGGAATGACGGGTCTTCTCCTTCAGCCTGGGCAAGGCAAATGCTGCCCGGGCTGGTGGTCATCATCCTCGGGCTGCTGGCGATCTCGATCGCCTGGCCGGACGCGGAGGATTCTGCGCCGGCCGCTTCGAACGAGCCGCCTCCGGCAAGGTCGGCGCCGGAGGCGACCGCTCCGGCCGCCGGGGCGGTCGCAACGGTCGCAGCGGCCGCTTTCGGCGGTGCATCAGGCGATGATCGGACGCTTGGATACTCACTCACTCTCGCGTCCTATCGCGACGCGGGGGCCGCGCGCCGTCGCGCCGAGGCACTGGGTGGCCTGCTCCCCCGAGTGGCGTTCATCGTGGCTCCGGTCCGTGTCGACGGCACGACCTATCACCGCTTGCTTGCCGTCGCCGCGGGCGTGGATGAGGCGAGGGCGTTGAGGGACACGATCGGATCGGTAACCCCCGGCGACGATCGCCGCCGCTGGATCGTGCGGCGCACGCCGCTGGCCTTCGAGTTGGCCGTGGTGTCCGACATGGGGGAAGCGCGAACGTACGTCGCCGGGGCCGAGTTGCAGGGAATCAACGCCTACATCGTCCTCCAGAACGGCGTGGATCGACCGATTTATGCGGTGCTGGCAGGCGCCTATCAGGGGGAGAATGAAGCAGCCACGATGCGTGATCTCCTGGCTGACGCAGGTTTTCCCGACGCGGGGCTCGAGTCACTAGTGGGAAGGGTGGTTCGGTGATTCGACTCTCGGTTTGCCCGCCTGAAGAGGGCGTCGTTACTTTTCTCGCGCGACGGTCCGGATCGATGGCCGTCCCGGGGATGCGGGTCGGACGGTCTGGCTCGCCAGATATGGATCTTCGCAGTGGTGAGAGTGCGCTATGAGTGCTGATCTCCCAAACTGGCAACCCTTCGACCCCAGTGAGGGCTCGATTCCCGAGGTCATGGCAACGTTGGCTGCCGGGGGTGGGGAGCCTCAAATCATCGCCCTTCTGATGATGCCGGGGATCGATGGCCGATGGGGAGCCGAGGCCGCCGTAGGTATCGCCCGTGCGTGGGGTGAGACCGGTGAGAGCGTGCTACTCTCCGACCTGGACCTGCGTGAGCCCAGGCTCCACGAAGTGCTCGGTCACGAGAACAGGCAAGGCGTATCGGACATACTCCTATACGGTGTATCAGTACAGCACGCCACTTTCGCCTCCGAAATGGGATCGTTCCTCGTGGCTACGGCGGGCACACCTGTTGCCGACCCCGAGGTGGTCCTGGCTCACCCACGTTGGGAGGCCGTAACACGCGGGCTTCACGACTCGGGCGTGTCGCTTCTTCTACACCTCCCGTCCGACCTGCCGGGAGCGTCGAGCCTGCTTGCGCGGGCCGATCATGTCGTCGTGTTTGCGGCCGATGCGTCCGGAGCCGAAGGAGTCGATCGTGCGATTGCGGTGCTCGGTCCTCCCCTCGAGGAGCCCTTGGAGGTCGCCCCGGAGCTCGCTCCGGAGCTCGACGTGGACGAACCGGTTGAGGCCATCGACGTGGCTGAGGACATCTCGGACGCCGTGATCGAAGCGGTTACCGACGAGCCGGCGGTTGTGGAAGAGGTGTCCCACGAGTCCGCTGAGGAAGGATTCGGAGACTTCTCCCTGCATGAGCCTGCGACGCCTGTTGAGGAAACCGACGTCGACGGCGGGGAATTCAACCTCGATGGGTTCGGCGGAGGTCAGTTCGCCCACTCCGGCGATGGCCCGGGTGAAGAGGAATCGTCAGCCTTCAACGCTACGCCACTGGATGGGCTCGAGACCATGGACACCGTCGAGCCCATGTCCGTGGAGGGAGGGCCGGCTGACGGTGATTCGGACGACAGTTCGGACGACAGTTCGGACGACCAGGAGCCTTCGTTCGACATCGGCGATGGTCTCGAGCTAGAAGCTCCGGAGCTCCCAGTCGTCGATTCACCGCCGGTGGTCCCGGATCCCGATTCCCTGACGGCCGACGACGGTCTCGAGGGAGTCGAGCCGGACGTTGGCGTGTTCGAGGTCGAGCGTTCGCCACTCGCGGACGACATGGTCGCTCCGACCGACACATCCATGATGTTCGGCGTCGAGCACGGCGCCGGGGTGGCGGAGCAGCTGCCGCCCGCCCCAACGGACTTCGAGGGCGACGACATCGGCGTTGTGGATGCGGGCACCGAGGCCGTGCCGGTGGAAACCCCGGCAGTGGCAGAGCCGGCCTCGGAGGCGCCTACCTCCGATGACGAGTTCTCCGACGAGCCTGGCGAAGACACGGAGCAGGTCGCGGCTGATGGCGAGTTGCGGGTCCAGCCGGAGCGGAAGATGTCCGGCCTGGACGAGTTGGAGCGGCGCCGAAAGTGGAAGGAGCGGCGCCGAGTGCTGCTGACCGCGGTGGCGGCGAGCGTAATTCTCGGTGGCGGCGGGTATGGTCTCGCCTTTTTCGGGATTGTCGATGTTCCCGGGATCACGCCGGCGAACCGCATGAGCGGTGCCGTCCCAGCGCCCGTTCAGTTGGATGGCGCGCAGCCGACGACGCCGATTGTCAGCCATTCCTTGCTGATTAATTCCTACCGAACCCCCGACAGGCCCCAGGGCCTGGTGCCTACCCTCGCGGCGAGGCTCCCGGGCACTCTCTTCTTCTACACACCCTTGGAAGTGGACGAGCGTGTCCAGTACGTCCTGTTTGCCGGACCAGCGTACAACGCCGTGCAGGCGGACAGCATCAAGCAGCTGCTCTCCGTGGTGCTCGACCGCCAAGATCCGGACGATTGGCTCGTGAGAGCCACGCCCTACGCATTCTTCTTCGGTGAGTACGATGGCGCGGCGCGTGTAGCCGCACGAATCGAGGAACTGGCCGCGGTGGCGATTCCTTCCTACGCGCTCCGGGTGGACTACGCCGATGGACGAACGGCGGTCCGGGTGTACGCCGGCGCATTCACCGACGAATTCAACGCTCAGCCGATGGCTGCGGCGATATCCGAGAGCGGGATGTCCGCCGTCCCCCTGATCGAGCGCAGAGGCCGCCTCCCGGAATGAAGCTTCGATCTCTGAAACTTCAGGGTTTCAAGTCCTTCGCAGACGCCACCACCATTGAATTCCATGAGGGCGTGACAGCCATCGTGGGTCCCAACGGTTGTGGCAAATCCAACATCTCCGACGCCATCCGATGGGTTCTGGGCGAACAGCGTCCGAGCATGATCCGCGGAGCTAAGATGGAAGAGGCCATCTTCCAGGGAACGGTGAACCGGCGACCGGTAAACCGCGGCTCCGTGACCCTTACGGTGAGCAATGAGGATGGCGTCCTGCCGATCCCCTTCAAAGAGGTGGAGATTGGCAGGACCATGTATCGTGACGGCGGGAGTGATTACGTGCTCAACCGCTCGCCCTGCCGTCTACGCGACGTCGTCGACCTCTGCCGGGACACAGGCCTCGGAGCCAACGCCTACTCGATCATCGAGAACCGGATGATCGACTCGATCCTCTCGGATCGGGCGGAAGAGCGACGGGCGCTGTTCGAGGAAGCCTCCGGGATCGGCAAGTACAAGGACCGTCGCAAGTCGGCCCTGCGTCGCCTCGAACATGCGGAGGCCGATCTCCAAAGGCTGGAGGACGTTATTGCCGAGGTGGACAGCAAGGTTCGGTCGCTCGCGCGCCAGAAGGGTAAGGCGGAACGCTATAAGACGCTGCGCGAGCGGCGTCTTGCCGTTGAGGTCGCGGTGGTACGCAACACGTTGTCGGAGTTGCGCGCCCGGCTCGAAGAGTTCGACCGGGAGTTGGCCGGGGGGAAGGAGTCCGGAGAGGGGATGACGGCGGAGCTCACCGCAGCTGAAACCGAGCAGGAAACGCTCGGGATTGGCAGGGTGACCGCCGAGAAGGATCGTACGCATGCGGCCGGCGCGCTCGAGGAGATTCGCTCCCAACTCGTGAAATGGGAGCGCGACCTCGCAGTCGCCGAGGAGCGCCGGTCGTACGCCGGACGCCGCATCGAACAGATCACGACCGAGCGAGGGGAAACCCGCAGACGGGCCGACGAGGTGATGAGCGAGCTCACCGCCTTGGACGCCAACCTCGAGGAGCGTGAGGCGGAATGCGCTGGCGTTCAGCAGAATCTCCGGGAAAGACAGGCTGAGGCCATCGCGGTCCATCTTCGCGTTGCCGACGCCCGCCAGACGGTCGAGACAGCCGAGTCCAAGGAACGAGAGTTGCTTCGTTCTGCTGCGCAGCTCGGAGGTGACGCCGATGCATCGGAGTCCCAGGCGGCCGAGCTGGAGCGGCGAATCCAGCGAATCGGAAGTGAGCTGAGCGACGCGTCCAGCGCCCTCTCGGAGATACAGAGCCAGGGTGACCTGTTCTCCGACCGACTCAGTGGGTTGGAGTCGGATGTGGAGGTCGCGCGCGAGGCGTTCGGGCGGGCTACCGCAACACTCGCGGAGATCCGCCAAACCCTTGGGGATGCTCGAGAGACCGAGGCGCGGGCCACCATGGTGGAGCAACGCGTCGCTGTGGAGTTGGAAGCACTTAGAGCCATGGACGAGCGTGAGGAGGGTGGTGAGGCGGTTCTGCGCGCCGCCATGGCGCTGGGCGATGCCGGTGTGCTGGGGCCTCTTGCGGAATACATCGAGGCACCGCCGGAGGCCGCCCAGGCTGTCGAACGCGTGTTGGGACCGCTTGCGGACGGCCTCGTCGTCGAGAGCACGGCTGTCGCTCTGCGCCTCGTCGACTGGTTTCGCGAGGAGTGGAAGGGGGGTGGGGGCCTCGTGCTCTTGCCTCTGGATGAGGTTCCTTCGTCCTCGTCCTCGGGGGGCGCGGGGGGCGCTCTCCTGGAGTCGATCACCGTTAGCGGCGTGGGGGCCCCATGGGTCAATGCGCTGCTCGCGGGTGTCGGTTCGATCGGGACAGCCGGTGAGACCTTCGCGGGAGCGTTGGTCGACCCGCGCGGCGTGGTTCAGATAGGCAGCCCCATGGGGGGCAGCGGCGCCTTGGAGCGCAAGGAGCGTATTCGGGCTCTCACGGCCGAGCAGACTGGAGTCGATCGTGAGGCCGAAATGGCTCGCCGGGTGACCGGTGACGCTCGCACGGCCGTGGACCAGGCCGAGAAGGAGGCACACGCTGCTCGCGCAAGCTTCCAGGCCGCCGAGGACGGGTTCAGAGAGGCCTCTTCCGAGGCAGCCGCCCAGGTGGACCGCCAGGCGCGCCTGGACCTGCACCGGGACGAACTCACCCGCCAACTCGAAGGCACGAAGGCCGGGCGCGCCGGGCTACTAGACCGGGCGAAAAGCGCCCGGGAGGACCGGACCCTCATGCTCGCCGAGGAAGGGAAGGTACAGCAACAGCGCGAGGCGGCACGGCAGGCCCACTCCGAAGTGCAGGAGGAGTGGGAAGCGGCGAGGGCAGAGGAAAATCGGCTCGGAGTCGAGCTTGCCAGGGCCGAAGCGGAAGTGGGCCGGCTGAGTGAGCGCTCGGAGCATCTCCGTCTGGAAAAGGCCTCTGCGGAGGGCCGCATCGTGGCCTTGGACGAGGAAGAATCGGCGTTGGCCAAAGATCTCGAAGAAGCCGAGCGGGTCCGGGTCGAGGGAGGCGACGCCACGCAGCGGCTGTTCGGAGAGCGAGAGGAAGCAGAGGCGGCGTCGCGCGAAAAGGACAAGGAGCTGGCGGAGGTGATCGCCAAGCTCACTGAAATCGAGCGCAGGGTTCGCACGGCTCGTTCGGCGGAGCGAGAGGCCACGGAGCGTCGGCATTTGCTCGAGTTGGAGCGGCAAGAGGCGAGCAGCCGCGTCGGCCTGATCCAGGAGCGCCTCGAGGCCGAGTGGGGCCGTCCGCTCGAGCGCCTGCTGGACGAGGCCGAGCCCGTCGACGGTGAGCCTGAGGAACTCGAGGCGGAGCTCACGGAAATCGTGGGCAAGATCGAACGCATCGGCTTGGTGAACATGTTGGCTGTCGAGGAGCACGCCGAGGAGAGCGAGCGATTAGGCTTTCTGACGGAGCAGCGGGCGGATCTGTTCCAGGCCCGTGATGACCTTCGGGCCGCCATCAAGCAGATCAACGAAACCGCGATCTCGCTGTTCGAGGACACGTTTCAAAAGATCCGCGCGAACTTCCAGCTCACCTTCCGGCGCCTGTTCGAGGGTGGGGAGGCCGATCTCTGGCTGGAGGACGCCTCCGATCCTCTCGAGTCTCCCATCGAGATCCACGCGTCGCCCAAGGGGAAGCGCACACAGCGCATCGACCTCCTCTCGGGCGGGGAGCGGGCGCTGACGGCCCTGTCGCTGCTCTTCGGAATCTATCTCGTCAAGCCGAGCCCGTTCTGCGTATTGGACGAGGTCGACGCGCCACTCGACGAGAACAACATAGGCCGCTTCATCAAGCTGCTCGGCGAGTTCAAGGCACAGACCCAGTTCATCGTGATCACGCACAACCCCCGTACGATCGAGTCGGCCGATTGGATATACGGCGTCACCATGGAGGAAGCAGGCGTGAGTTCCGTGGTTGGGGTCCGGCTTCGTGAGGATGCGCACGCGAGCGGGTCCGCGGCGTAGTAGAAGCTCATGGATTTCGAGGTCACGATCCTCGGTTCCGGCACTCTCGTACCCTCAGGCACGCGGCGGTCGGCTGGTCATTTCATCACGTGCGGCTCGACCCGCATGTTGATGGACTGTGGCTCGGGCACCATGCACGGGATGGCACGTTGGGGGGCCGCGTGGGATCGGATAACCCACATTCTGCTGACCCACTTCCACACCGACCATGTTGGCGACCTCGCCCCGCTGCTTTTCGCACTCAGCCACGGCTTGAGTCCGAGACGGACGGACCCACTCACCGTTGTCGGCCCGCCAGGCATTCACCGTCTCATGAACCGCTTGGCCGAGGCGTTCGGTGCGTACGTGCTCGCCCCAGGCTTTCCGTTGGAGGTCTTGGAACTCGAGCGGGACTCGGTCTGGTCCGACGAATCTTGCGGCCTTGGCGTGTCGACCCACCCGACCCGGCATACCGATACCTCAGTCGCATATCGCCTCGAGACCGACACCGGCACCGTGTCGTACACAGGTGACACAGGACCTCAAACAGGCCTGGGTAAGTTCTTTCAGGGAACGGAGTTGATGATTGCGGAGTGCTCCTATCCCGACCCGCCGAGGGTCGAGACACACCTCACGCCATGCGGACTCGCAACGCTTGCCAAAGAGGCCTCGCCCGACCTTCTGGTCGTGACCCACATATACCCGGAGCTGGACTCCGACGCCGTGCCTGGCCTCCTCGCCCAGGCTGGGTATGGTGGCCGCGTGCGGGTTGCCGAGGATGGTTTGGTGGTAAGCCTGGCCGGTGGAGAAGCCCGCGTGCGGTAGACTAGGTCTGTTCCCGCTTTTAGACTTGGGCCCGTAGTCGTAACGAGAGTTCGAGGCCGGCACGGCCTCAATTACTGAGATGCCCATGCTCGTAGTCATGAACCATGATGCCACGGACGCCCAGATCGAGGCCGTAACGGCCCAGATCGAGGCCATGGGGTATAGCGCGCGCCCCATGCCGGGCAAGCAACGCACGACCGTGGGAGTCGTCGGAAATGACGGGCGTGTGGATGAGGGACGACTCCAGGGCATGCCCGGAGTGCGTAATCTCATTGCGGTGACGCGCCCGTACAAGCAGGTGTCCCGGGAATGGTGTAACGACGACACCGTGGTGCGTTTGGCGAACGGAACCGAGATAGGTGGGGACCGCCTAGCGATCATGGCGGGGCCATGTGCGGTCGAGGGTGAGGCCGAGATCCTGGAAATCGCCCACCTACTCAGGGCCATGGGCGCGACGATCCTCAGGGGGGGAGCGTTCAAGCCCCGGTCCTCGCCGTACTCCTTCCAGGGACTCGGAGTCGAGGGTCTGGTCATGCTGGCCAGGGCCCGCGAAGAGACCGGCATGGCGATCGTTACGGAGGCTCTCGATCCTGAGGGCGTGGATTTGGTGGCCGAGCACGCCGACGTGATCCAGATCGGCGCACGCAATATGCAGAACTACCCGTTGTTGCGCCGCGCGGGTCGCTCCGGAAAGCCGATCCTGCTCAAGCGTGGGATGGCTGCCACCATTACGGAGTTGCTGCTGGCCGCGGAGTACATTCTGGCAGAGGGAAACCCGAACGTCATCCTGTGCGAGAGGGGTGTTCGTAGTTTCGACAACCAGACGCGAAACCTCCTCGACTTGACCGCCATTCCGGTCGTGCAGTCGCTCTCGCACCTGCCCATCATCGCAGATCCGAGCCACGGCACGGGAATTCGGGACAAGGTGATTCCCATGGCCCGGGCCGCGGTTGCGGCCGGCGCGGATGGGCTCATGATTGAAGTGCACCAGGATCCGCCGAGCGCTCTCTCCGATGGTGCCCAGTCGCTCTATCCCGAACAGTTCGCAGTGCTCATGGGGCAGATCGGTGTCATCGCCGAAGCCATCGGGCGCGATCTCGTTCCACCGCTCCCGGGTTCTGTGGTGAGCGGCGCTTAGGCGCCGACTCCCCGGTCGCCAGACCCAAGCAATCCCAGGGTCCCATGTCCGCATTCCACCGCCCTCCCCGGCGTGCGACCCTCCACCATGAACACCCATCGAGTTGGGCGCCGGTTCGAGGCGTTGGCGGCTGAGCATCTTCTGGCGCGCGGTTGGACCATTCTTGCCCGGAACTACCGCTTCGGCCGGAAGGAGATCGATCTCATCGCCGCACGCGGCCGCACGCTGGCGTTCGTCGAGGTGAAGGGGCGCCGGGGGGATGGGTACGGCCACCCCCTGGAGGCCATTACCTGGCGGAAGCAGCGCGAGATCTCGCTGGTGGCTCGACATTGGATCCACGAGAACGGCGGGGGGTGGGACACAGTCCGTTTCGATGCCATCGCGGTGCGGGAGGTTTCCGGTGGGCCTCCTACCGTGGAGCATACGCCGGACGCCTGGCGGCTTTCGCGATGATCGCCGAGCCTTGATACGGCCGAAAAGGCGTGCAAAATAAGGCGTTTCGGCCCTTTGTCCGTTGACTGCCCGTGGGGTCGCCGATACCTTGTGAAAGTGCCCCAGGTCCGTAGGGCGAGAGCTCATGAACTCCGTCAGGACCTCGCCGGTAGCAGCGGTAAGTGCGGCGATCGTAGCTGCGGGTAGCCTGGGGCACTTTTTCTTTTCTCGAGTGTCGTCCGTCGTTCCCTAATGGGACCACGCCAGCTACAAGCCCTTGGCCCACATCGCTTTAGCCAGAAAATATCGGCCCCGCACGTTCTCCGATGTGGCCACGCAGTTGCACGTATCGGAGACGCTTCGGCGAGCTGTCAGCACCGACCGAGTCGGTCATGCCTACCTCTTTTGCGGACCCCGGGGCGTTGGGAAGACGACGCTGGCCCGTGTTCTGGCTATGGCTTTGAACTGTCCAGAGCGCACGGATGAGGGTGAACCATGCGGCGAGTGCGATAGCTGCTCGCGGATTTGGAGCGGCCATACGGCCCTGGACGTCGTCGAGATCGATGCGGCATCCAACCGCGGCGTAGACGACGCCAGAAATCTTCGGGAAAGGGCGATGTACGCGCCGTCTGAGGAGGGGCGCTTCAAGGTCTACATCGTCGACGAAGCGCACATGCTGACCAAAGAGGCCTGGAACGCACTCCTGAAAATCCTCGAGGAGCCGCCCCCCCGCGTCATTTTCATCTTCGCTACCACGGAGCCACAGAAGATCCAACAGATCGCGGCTCCTATCCTTTCACGCTGCCAACGCTTCGACTTCCGTCGCATCGGCACCTCGGAGATCATCGGGCGGCTTCGCAACATCCTCGCGCTGGAAGACGCTCAGGCGGCCGAGGGAGCCCTCGAGGTCATCGCCAAGAAGGCGGACGGCGGTATGCGCGATGCGCTCTCGTTGCTGGACCAGGTACTCTCGCTGACTGGCGGCGATGTGACCCAGGAGTCCGTGCGGAGGGTTCTCGGGCTCGTCGAGGAAGAGCGATATCTGGAACTCCTCGATCTGATCCTCGAGGGATCGCGGGGCGATGTTTTCGGCTTCGTAGAGGGTCTGCTGGACGAGGGGTACGACCTGGTCGAGTTCTATCATGGGCTCGTCGAGACGCTCCGGCTGTTGCTGCGGTTGGCCCTCGCAGGTGATGCGGGGGGGATCGCCGGAAACAGGACGGAGGCCTTCGCCGAGCGCGCCGCCGCCTTCCGACCGGGCGATCTCGTCCGGATGCTTGCGATGGCTACAGACCTTGAGAGCAACGGGAGTCTCCGACGTAGCCAGAATCCCCAGATGCTACTCGAGATGCTGCTGTTGCGACTCAGCTACCTGGACAGTACGGTCGCACTCGAGGAACTGATCCGTGGCCTCGGGGGCGCGCCGCCGCCTACCGGAGGGGACTCTCCGAGACGGCCGGCGGCACCGCGAAAACCCCCGCAACCAAAGGCGGAGGCACCGTCGGAGCCGGATCAGCCGGATCAAGCGCACGCGACATCGGTGTTGGACGATGAACCGCGGATCGCCGCGGAACCGGGATCGATCGCCGAGCCGGAGCCGGAATCGGAAAATCCGAAGGTCGAGTCAGTGGCGGGGGCTTGGGAGCGGATACTGGATACCGGCGAGGCGGTTCCGCCAGGCATGAGGCCGTTCTTGAGGGCGGCGCAGGTAAGCGAGTCGGATGACGGATCGGTCGTGATCAAACTGCCGGCCGGGCCGGGCCTCGAACGTCTAAGTGCCCCGGTGGCGTGTCGCCGGCTTTCCGAGGCTTTGGGTGACCTCCTAGGGCGGTCGATCGACATCGTGGTCGAGGAGGCCGGTGGCACGCCCGGGCAGGTGGCCGAACGCATCAGTCCCGGTACGGTACGTTCGGATCGGTTGAAGGCGCTGATGCAGCGGGAACCGCTCTTGGAGAAGGCGGTAAAAGAACTCGATCTCGAACTCCTGGAATGAAACCTAAGATGGTGTATGATAAGGATTTATTACGATGACTGATATGCAGCAGTTGATGCGCCTGGGACAGCAGCTTCAGGAGAAGATGGTGAAGCTGCAAGAACGGCTGGACCGTGAGGAAATCTCCGCGTCATCCGGTGGTGGCATGGTCACCGCAACGGTCGACGGAAAGGGGGGGGTGACCAAGGTCGTCATCGACCCCACGGTCGTCGACCCGCGTGACGTGGAGATGCTCGAGGACCTGGTCCTGGCGGCGGTGGGCGAGGCGCAGAACAAGGCACGCGTCCTGTACGAAGAGGAGATGAAGAAGGCGACCGGCGGGCTCCCGATGCAGCTTCCCGGACTCTTCTGACGGCTGCGATAGCGACCCGCATGTCGGCCATCGATAGGCTGGCGGAGGATTTTGCCCGGCTCCCCGGAATCGGGCGAAAGACCGCCATTCGCCTAGTCTTCCACCTGATGAAGCGCCCCAAGGAAGAGGCCCTTCGCCTGTCTGGTTCCATTCGTGAAGTAGCCGACACTATCCGACCGTGCGAGCGCTGTGGGAATTTCGCCGAGTCCGACCTGTGCGAGATCTGCTCAAACCCGGGCCGTGACACCTCTCTGCTGTGCGTCGTCGAGGAGGCATACGACGTCGGTGCCATTGAGAGGACCGGTCAGTTCAGAGGTGTGTTTCACGTCTTGGGGGGAAGGCTGTCCCCTCTCGACGGAGTGGGTCCTGAAGAGTTGAGCATCCCGCGTCTGCTGGACCGAGTAGGCTCCGATGCCATAAGCGAGGTCATCGTGGCGACCAACGCTTCGGTCGAGGGGGAAGCGACCGCGGTATACCTCGAGAATACGATACGCCCGCTCGGGGTCAAGGTCACGCGGCTCGCCCGCGGCATTCCGGTAGGGAGTGACCTGGAATACGTCGACGGTACGACGATCGCCGAAGCATTGGCGGGTCGTCGGGAGATGTAGCCCCATGGATGACAGATTGCGGCGAACCTCGCTCGCGATGCTCACTGCCGCAGCGGCCGGGGCGGTGGCCGCGTTGATAATACGGGATCAGATGACCCGCCACCGCAGGGATCTGTTCAGCCCCCGATTCTTTCGGCGGCTCGCGGCACTCGGGCACATGGCTCGTGCCGACGCCAGTGTGGACAACATCAACCTCTTGAAGGACTTTGTCGCCTGGGAGTCCCGCCGGAGTTTGCGGAATCGGGCGGCCGCCATCATTGGTCGCATGGAACAGGACGCAGCGCGCACTAGCTAACTTGCCTATCTTCACCGAGGAACCGACCTTAGGCTCCTTGTCCTCAAGGGGATGAGGATTCCCATAACCGTGACCGCCCACCGTCAGCGGTCGAATGCTGTGCCTAAGCCAAACAGGAGAGGGCAAGAGATAGTGACAGATAGTTCTCATAGTCCGGTCCGTAGGGCCCCCCGGGTAGGAGCGTAAGCGATCATGTCGATGATCAACTACGCCAGCCGGGAGATCAACTGCAAGATCGTCTATTACGGTACCGGACTCGGTGGCAAGACCACCAACTTGGAGTATATCTACTCGCGGGTGAATCCGGACACCAAGGGGAAGATGATCTCACTCGCCACAGAAACCGAACGGACGCTGTTCTTCGACTTCCTTCCTATCGACCTGGGTGAGGTGAGGGGGTTCAAGACCCGCTTCCACCTGTACACCGTTCCCGGACAGGTGTATTACAACGCGAGTCGGAAACTCATTCTGAAAGGCGTCGACGGCGTGATTTTCGTCTCGGACTCGCAGGCTGAACGGATGGAGGCGAACGTGGAGGCCATGCACAACCTCTATGAGAACCTGGAATCCTACGGCTACGACCTCACCCAGATACCGTTCGCGATCCAGTACAACAAACGAGATCTGTCGAACACGTTGACGGTCGAGGAGCTCAGGGCGCAGCTCAATCCTGCCGGCGTGCCCGATTTCGAGAGTGTTGCGATCGAGGGCAAAGGGGTGTTCGAGACGCTCGGCTCGGTGAGCAAGTTGGTCGTCCAGTCGCTTAGCTGAGGCCTGGGCTATGGCCGGGAGCCACCTCAACCTCCCCAACACCATCACCATCGGCAGGATTGCTGCTTGCCCGGCAATCTTTCTCTTGGCGCTGGCGCCGGCTTTCGGATCCCAGATTGCCGCGTTCGTGCTCTTCCTTGCTGCGGCCTTCAGTGATCTCTGGGACGGGTATGTTGCCCGCAAACATGGCCTGGTCACTGACGTCGGGAAGCTGCTCGACCCGCTGGCCGACAAGCTGCTGCTAGTCTCGACTTTCGTGCCGTTCTACATAATCTCGCACAGGCCGGGGCCCGCCGGGCTGATCCCGTGGTGGACCGTGCTTCCTCTTTGGGTCATGATCGTGGTTCTGGGGCGGGAACTGGTGGTGACACTGTTCCGGCAGTGGGCCGTGAGGCGGGAGGTCGTGATCGCAGCCGGCGCATCGGGCAAGTACAAGACCCTCGTGCAGAACCTGTTTTCGGGCGGCTTGCTGGTCTGGTATCCGCTCCAGGGCATGGCGCGTGATGTCGGCTGGAACTCGGTACCTTGGCGAGCCTTCACGGCCGTACACGCGACCTGGATCGGACTGACGCTGAGCATGGCGATTATCCTGACCGTGTACTCGATGATCGACTACTTTTGGAGCTACCGGGCGCTCATCGGCGTGCGGGACTGAGCCTTGGGAGCCTCCGTCCCGGCGGCGGCCATCGTCGCGATCGGCGACGAGCTTCTCCTTGGCGACACGATCGATACCAATAGCGCTTGGCTTGGACGGCGGCTAGCGGATCTCGGGGTGCCGGTCTGTCGCGGTTGGACGATTCCAGATGCCAAGGCTGACATCGCGGCGGCGGTGGTGAGGGCCGCCGCTTTAGCCGAAGTCGTGCTGGTCACGGGAGGCCTTGGGCCCACTCCGGACGATCGTACCCGCGAGGCCCTGGCTGACTTGACGGGCGCCGCGCTTCGGGTGGACCGAGACCTCCTGGCCGGACTCGAAGATCGCTTTCGATCCCGTGGCTATGAGCTGTTGCCGGAGCGAAACGTGTCCCAAGCCCAGGTTCTGGAGGGCGCACGAATCCTGCCGAACTCCCTGGGAACAGCGCCAGGCCAGGCTGTGGAGGTCGAGGGATCGCTGGTGATCCTTCTTCCAGGTGTGCCGGGTGAACTGGTTCGCCTCGTCGAGGAGCAGGTGGTGCCTCTTCTGTCGCAGCGTTTTGCAGGCCGGCTCCGCCCTCTCCACCATCGCCGCATTCACACGACCGGGGTTCCGGAATCCGTTCTGGCGGAGATGGTCGAGTCAGCCCTGCCCCAGGACATGGGTCCGGTCGCCCTGGCTTACCTACCCGGGCTGGGTGGAGTGGAACTCCGGCTCACGGCTCGGGGAGTGGACAACGCCGAGGCGGCCCGTTGGTTGGATTCGATCGAAGAAGCGCTGGAACCGGCGGTGAGGGAGTACCGGTACTACTCCGACCGGCGTGACCTGGCGGATGCGCTCGGCAGCGCCCTGGTGGCCGCATCGCGGACCTTGGCGGTGGCCGAGAGCTGCACCGGCGGTTTGATCGCGAAGCGGTTGACCGACCTTCCTGGCGCCTCCAAGTACTTTGTGGGAGGGTTGGTGGCCTACGACGATCGCATCAAAACCGACGTCTTGGGTGTGTCTCGGGAGGACATTGAGGCTCACGGCGTCGTTTCGGAGGACGTCGCGGCTGCCATGGCGCGCGGCGTCGCGCAGACCATGGGTGCGGATGCGGGTCTGGGCGTGACCGGTATCGCGGGGCCGGGTGGAGGCTCCGACCAGAAGCCGGTAGGCACGGTATGTTTCGCAGCATATTTCGACGGTCGCTGCGAGGTGCGCCGGGAACGCTTCAAGGGGGATCGTACCGGAATACGCGAGAGGGCGGCTCAGGCTACGATGGCCCTCTTGCTTCGGATGTTGGAGGCCGGATGAAGCCATGACCGAAGGCACCTTCGAGGGCGTGGGCGCCAAACGGCTGGCATGGCGTCTATGGGAGGCCGAGGAGGCCGTCGCCCTGGTCGTGATCGTCCACGGTCTCGGCGATCACGCCGGACGCTACGATCTGGTGGCCGAGTCGTTGGTGGCGCGAGGGTTTACCGTGTTCGGGTTCGATCAGCGGGGGCACGGTCGCTCGCAGGGCATCCGGGGACACGCCCCCTCCTTCGGCCAGCTTCGCGAGGACCTGGGACGGGCCATTAAGGAGGCTCGCTCCGTGAGCGGGCGGCTACCCGTGTTCCTTTGGGGCCATTCGATGGGCGGGCTCCTGGTGATTCGACACCTTCAAGGCGACCCTGGCGATGTTCGGGGAGCTGTGATTACGTCGCCTTGGTTGGCCACACGAGCACCTGTGCCAGAATGGAAGCGTCTCCTGGCACGTATACTGGACAGGGTCGCACCGTGGCTTGCGCTGTCGACGGGAATGGCGCCCGAGGCGCTCATGCGCGATGCCGACCGACTCCGGGCCTACAGGGAGGATCGATTGGTGCACGATCGAATCTCTCCGCGTCTTTACCACGTCGTACTCGAGGAGCAGAAGAGGGCCCTGGCGAATGCGCACCTGTTCGACACGCCGGCGTTATTTTTGGTGCCCCAGGCAGATCCGCTGGTGGTGCCTTCCGTCACGATGGCTTTCGCGGAGACGATCCAGAATGGGAGGGCGACGGTGGTGCCGTTACCGGGGCTCCTCCACGAACCTCATAACGAGCCCGAGCGGGGAGACGTATTTCTGGCCGCCGGCGACTGGATCGACCGAGAGCTGGTACGGTAGGAAACGGTCTCTCATATGAATACATTTGCTGTTTGAATCGTGAATCAACCGAATTGAGCGCACAGGGACGAATGACGAAAAAAACCAGGCCATCAACGGACGAGATGATCGAGGCCGCGAACACCGAGGTTACGGAGGACGCCGCCGAGATCGAGGAACAGGCCGCTGGCGATCCGGGGGCTGCCACGCCGGAGCTCGTAGCCGGCATGGATGACGCCGGTACGGGCGGATCAGCGCCCTCCGGTCAGGATGGAGAAGTAACAGTGGAGGAGGCTGACGGTGCGGCGCCTACACCCGACCTCCAGGAGGAGCTCGACGAACTCAACGATCGGCATCTCCGGCTTGCGGCGGAGTTCACCAACTACAAACGCCGCGCGGAAGGCGAGCGGTTGGACATGTGGTCTCGAGCTCAGGCAGACATGGTGCGCCAGTTCGTAGACGCTCTGGACGACCTGCAGCGTGTGGGTGCATGGCAGCCGGACGCCACGACGGTGGAGGCCCTGGTCGAGGGAGTGGACCTAGTCGAGCGCAAGTTCCGCCAGGCGCTCGAGGCCGCCGGCGTCGACGTGCTGGATCCGGTCGGAGAGAAGTTCGACCCGAACACCATGGCGGCCATGATGCGGGTTCCGGCCGAGTCGGAGGAAGAAGACGACATGGTGCAGGATGTGATACAGAAGGGATACATGCTGAAAGGGCACCTCGTTCGTCCCTCCGGAGTGAGTGTGAAGAAGTTCGGCTGATGCGCAGCCCAACGAAGGATTTCTACAAGATTCTCGGCGTATCCGAGTCGGCCTCACAGGACGAACTCAAGGAGGCCTACCGGAAGCTGGCCAAGAAGTACCATCCGGACAAAAACCCGGGAGACCCCAAGGCTGTGGATCGCTTCAAGGCGATCGGTGAGGGCTATGGAGTGCTCTCCGACCCGGAGAAGCGCAAGAAGTACGACAACATGCGTCGCTTGGCGTCGCTAGGCTTCGGCCGCCGGCCGTCGTCGGGTGGATCGCCCACGCCAGGGGCTGGGGGCTTTTCCTTCGAGGATCTCTCCGACCTGGGCGGCCTCGGCGGCCTCGGCGACATCTTTTCGTCGATCTTCGACCGCGGGAAGAGACCGGAAGCCGGGAAGAAAAAGAGAGGTCCGGCAAAGGGCGACAATGTCGAATACGTCGTCGAGATTCCATTCAAGACGGCGGTGAGGGGCGGCAAGATCTCCATCGACGTGTCCATCACGGAAGAATGCGCCACCTGCAACGGGTCCGGCGCGGCCCGCGGCACGGACATGAGCCGCTGCACGGAGTGCAAGGGCTCCGGCACGGTCAGCTTCGGCCAGGGGGGATTCGCGGTGAACCGTCCATGCCCAGCGTGTTTTGGCCGTGGCGAACTTCCCAAGGATTTCTGTAAGCCATGCAAAGGTAGCGGGACCATTCGGCAGACTCGGAGGATTCAGGTGGGTGTCCCTGCCGGAGTCGACAGCGGCTCGAAGGTCCGACTGTCGGGCCAGGGAGAGCGGGGAAGTCATGGAGGAAAGCCTGGCGACCTCCTCATCACGTTCAAGGTCAAGCCCCACGGTTTCTTCCGCCGGAAAGGTCTCGACATCCACGTCACGGTCCCGATCAACATCGTTCAGGCGACGCTGGGTTCGACCATGGCTGTCAACACGGTGGGCGGGAAGAAGGTGCATCTGAAGGTGCCGCCCGGAACCCAAAGCGGCACGAAGTTCAGGATCCGCGGCCAGGGTGTGCGTCGTGACGGCCGTATGGGGGACCAATACGTCGAAGTGGAAGTGACCATCCCCGACAAACTGAGCGAGGAAGAGCAGAAGATGATGGAAGAGTTCGGTAGCGCCTCGGGGCTCAGACACTAACGAGGATTCTTCCTCCGCCCAAGAGACGCTCACGCTCGTAGACCACCGCCGACTGACCTGGTGTCACGGCCCGCTGCGGCTCCGCGAACATCAATCGAAGCGGATCGCCGCACCTTACCACCGTTGCACTCACTGGTTTGGCACGATACCGGATCTGCACCTGGATCTCGCGGCCTTCTCCCGGCGCAGCCCCGTGCCAGTTCAACTCGCCCACATCGACCCCGTCGGAGAAGCAGGCGCCGCTGGGGCCGACCACCACCTCACGGGTATCGGCGTGAACGGCGACCACGAACATCGGTTCGGGAAACCCACCGCCCAGGCGCTTGCGTTGGCCGATGGTGTAGCCCGCGTAGCCGTTGTGTTGGCCGAGCACACGGCCGTCCAGGTCCACGATCGGCCCTGGCTCGAGAGCTGGGTGGGTAGGGGCGAGTCGCTTTTCGAGTAGGTCGCGGTAGTCGCCCGTAGGCACGAAGCAGATTTCCTGCGACTCTGGTTTGTCCGCAGTCGCCAGGCCCAGTTCGTGCGCACGGCTCCGTACCTGGGACTTCGTCAGGTCGCCAAGGGGGAATCGCAACAGCGGCAGCATGTCACCGGGGAGGCCCCACAGGAAGTAGGATTGGTCCTTGTTGTGGTCGGCCCCCCTGAAGAGGGCGGACGCCCCATTCCCGTGCTCGATCCGCACATAGTGTCCCGAGGCGATGCCGTCGCAGCCCAGCACACGGCCGCGGGCCAGCAGATCCTTGAACTTCGTGTTGGAGTTGCACCGTACGCAGGGGTTCGGCGTTCGGCCGTTCGCGTACTCTTCCACGAAGTCGTCGATGACGTCCCTTGTGAAGGCCTCCTCCACGTCGAACACGTAATGGGGTATGCCCAACGTCCCGGCCACCCGCTGTGCGTCCATGATCCCATCGAGGCCGCAGCACGTCTTGGAGGGACCGGCCTTCTCCGAGTAACAGAACGTCTTCATGGTTACGCCCACCACGTCGTAGCCCTGCTCGACGAGCAAGGCGGCCGCGACCGAAGAGTCGACGCCGCCCGACATGGCGACCAGGATGCGCCCGGTCATGGCGATGCGGCAGCCTCAGCCCGGCGAACCACGGCGACCGTTGCGGCCGCCGCCGCGTGGATGTGGTCGGCCGTAGTGCCGTGTCCGAGGCTGAAACGAACCGTGGCGCCACGGGCGTCGTCGCCGTACATGGCGAGCAACACGTGACTCTTCACCACCGCACCGGAATCACAGGCCGATCCCCCGGAGACCGCAATGCCCTCCAGATCCAGGCCAGCCAGCATGACCTCCTGGTCCGCTTGGGGAATCCCGATGCTCAGGATGTGTGGAGCGCGCTTCGCTTCGGCCCCGTGGACCGTAATCGAGCCCAGCTCGGCAACAAGGGATTCCTCCAGCTGCCTGCGAAGGGTGGTCAGCCTCTTGGCCTCGAACTCGGCCTCCCGGGTAGCCAGCTCGACCGCTACCGACATCCCAACGGCGCCGGCCACGTCCTCGGTGCCCGGTCTGAGACTCTGTTCCTGGCCGCCTCCGAAGACGCGTGGAGCGACCTCCGTACCGCGGCGGACCACAAGCAGCCCGGTGCCCTTGGGTCCGTAGATCTTGTGGCCCGTGACCGTGGCCAGATCGATCTCCGTATCTCCCAGGCGGACGGGAACCTTGCCCACCGCCTGCACGGCGTCGGTGTGGAACACAACGCCTGCCGCGTGCGCCATCTCCGCGACCTCGACGACGGGGAGCATCAGACCCACCTCGTTGTTGACCCACATCATCGAGACAACGGCCGGCTGGCGTTCGAGAGCGGTGCGCAGGGCATCTTCGTCGAGCGCGCCGTCCCGCCCCACGCCCACGACGACGCATTCGCCGCCGGAGCGAGCCACGCTTTCGGCGGCCTCCAGCACTGCCCTATGCTCAATGGCCGACACCACCACGAGGGGCTCGTCACCGCGCGCGCTCCACACTGCGGCACGCCCCAGGATGGCGAGGTTGTCGCTCTCGGTCCCACCGCGGATGAACAACACCTCGGGTGGGGCCACCCCGAGGGCGGCGGCACTGCGCTCACGAGCCTCTTCCAGCCGGGCAGTCGCGGCACGGCCCCAACGGTGCCGGCTCGACGGGTTGCCGAACTCATCCGACAGGAGCGGCTCCATGGCTTTCCGCACTTCCTCCCGGACGGGAGTCGTTGCCGCGTAGTCGAGATAGATGGGTTTCATGGTCAGGCTGCCCGCAACCGCACACGGAATGTCAGGGGGGCCATTTCGTTGGCCGACGAGTGTGCCTAATATGACAAAAGCGTCCGCTCACTGCACTCTGCATGAGGAAAAGCGATGAAGGGTCCTCCGTCACTCCCCCTGGGCTGCCCTCGCCGGTTCAGGGCCACGGTGCATGGCACAGTCTTCGCCGGACGGGACCGACTTCTCGACCACATGAGGGCGGGGGACACTTTGTATCTCATACCCGATCCCCCGGGCCAGGAAGAGCCGGAGGTATGGGTTCACGTCACGGGAGGTGATCCCATCGGGCACCTGCCTCCCGAGATCGGCGCTTGGCTGGCGCCTTGGATCCTACGGGGCGGTGGCGCGTCGGCGCGTGCGCTCAAGGTGCACGGATCAGAGGTGCCGAGTTGGCGCAGGGTTCTGCTCGAGGTGTCGTGCGCGGTAGGATGACGGTAGGGTCGGCCGTGGTCAGAAGGTGGCGACCTCGAGCTGTCCAAGGCTCTCCATCTCGACCGTCTCACGGGTCCAGAACGGCTCTCCATACGCCACACGAATGAGCGACCCGTGGTGCGCACATTTCGCGCGGATCTGATCTGCCAGCGGCCGGCCGCCTCCCGGAAACACCTCACCGGCTTGGACTGATCCCTCCACGAACTGCGAGTCATAGCAGGCCAGGGCCTCGAGTTTGGCTTCCATTTGATCTGAGATATCGATCACGAAGGTGGGCTTCACCACGTCCTCTCTGAAGGTCATGGCGTGCACCAACTTCTCGGGCCTGTGAGCCTCGCCCGCTGCGGGGAAGCCCTTGAGCCCGGCTAGGAAGCAGGCGTCGTAGACCAGTTGGGCGGCAATTCGGTGGTCTCGGTGGCGGCCTTCGCGCGCATGGGTCACGACCACGCGCGGCCGGAGTTCTCGTAGAATCTCGACCAGCGTGGTTCGCGACTCCACCGTGTTCTCGATGGCTGAGTCGGGGAGGCCCGCGTTCCGGCGTACGGCCAAGCCCAGAACCTCGGCCGCCCTCCGGGCTTCCTGCTCGCGGACTTCGGGTGATCCAAGGGTGGCTCGCTCACCTCGCGTCAGATCTAGAGCACCAGTGCGCTCTCCCACCTGGGCGCTCTTGAGGAGGGCACCACCACAGAGCAGTTCGGCGTCGTCCGGATGCGCGAAGATCGCGAGGACGTCGAGTTCCAAGCTCATAGCTCGTGGCCCAGGGCGGTCACCGGGTTCATACGCGACGCCCGATACGCCGGCACCAGCCCGAAGAGCATTCCTGTGAGCACGGCCATGGCCAACGCCGTCGCTACGGCCCACAGCGGAATGGAGGCAGGAATGGGGGTCATGGAGGCTACCAACTCTGCGAGCCCCGCGCCGAGAGCCATGCCGCTGGCCCCGCCCAGCAAGGTCAGCACGGCCGCCTCGACGAGGAACTGCCACAGGATCTCCTGCCGCGTGGCGCCCACTGCCTTGCGAATGCCGATCTCCCTGGTCCGCTCCGTGACGGAGATCATCATGATGCCCACGACGCCGATGCCGCCCACAAGCAGGCCTACGGACGAGAGGGCCAGCATGACCAGAAAGAACACCGCAGTGATCTGGTTGAACGTGTCCAGCAGCTGGTCCGAGCGCAGGATTGCGAAGTCGTCCTCTTCTTGCGGCCGAAGGCCCCTCATGCCGCGCATGGCACCGACGACGTTATCGATCACGTCCGCCTGTCGCGCTCCCTCTTCCGGGACGATCCAGATGCCGGCCTGCCAGTTCGACGCCTTGATGCGCTTCATGGCCGTTGTGTAAGGGAAGACGGCGAAGTCCTTGATGGCCGCCGAAAAAATGTTCTCGTCCGCCTTGAACACGCCGATTATGCGGAAGGCTTCGTTGACCCCTCTGCGGCCCGCGCTGACTCGGACCTTTCGCCCAATCGGGTCGAGGTCACCGAAGAGCGTTTCCGCCAGGTCGGTCGAGATCACGACGACGGGCTTGGCCTGGCGCACCTCTTGAGGCGTGTAATCACGCCCGGCGCTGAAATGCCCCTGCGCGTAATGGATCCAGCCCGCCGAATAGGCCTGGGATTGGATTCCGGATACCCTGCGTTCCCCGGCGATCATGGTCGTCGAGAACCCGAAGTTGTAGAGGGACGCCTCCACGCCAGGGAGGTCGGCCAGCCGCTCCGCTTCCTCCGGCTCCACAACAGGCTTGTTCCACCAAGGTGGGCGGGAGCTACTGAACTGAATGCCTGTGAAGTCGAATCGCACCACCGAGAAGTTGTCCGGGCCGGCGGACTCGAACCCCTCGACGATCGAGGAGCGTATCCCCGTGATCAGCGCGGCCATGGTCACCACGACACCCACACCGATGGCCACCCCGAGAATCGTGAGGCCCGACCGGATTTTGTTCGCGCGGATCGAGTCCACTGCGATGGCAACCCCTTCCTCCAGCGTGTGAAGTCGGCTCAAGCTATTCGTGCCTCAGCGCGTCGACGGGGTTCAGCTTCGAGGCCCGCAAAGCAGGGTACACACCCGAGATGACTCCCACGACCAGCCCCAGGATGACACCGAGAGCCACCCACTTGGGAGCGACCGCCGCGGGGAGCGGCGACACGGCTCGCACGAGGTACGTCAGCCCGATCCCGATGCCCACGCCAAAGACTGCGCCGAAGCCCGAGAGCGTCGTACTCTCGATCAGCACCTGCGTGAGGATGTCCCGGCGCCGGGCGCCCAGTGCCTTGCGCACACCGATCTCTCGAGTCCGCTCCATCACGGATACCAGCATGATGTTCATGATGACGATGCCCCCGACCACCAGAGAGATCGCCACCAGGCCCGGCAACGCCAGGAACAGAACCTTGGAGATACGGTCCCAGAAGCTCAAGGTGTCCTCGGCCGTCTCGACGGCGAAGTTGTTTGGCTCACCCGGCCTCAGGCGCCGGCGGATGCGCATGATCTCTTCAGCTTCGAGTTGGGCCTGGCGCAGGTCGGCGGGGTCCAGGGTCTGGATGATGATCCGCTCGACCACCCCGTGCGGAGCGGTCACGGCTTGAATGGCCGATTGTGCCGGCGCGATCACGAGGTTGTCCAGGGATTGCCCGAAGATGCTGCCCTGTTCCTCCAACACGCCGATGACCCGGTACTGGAACCCTCTGATTCTCACACTTCTGCCAACGGCAGCGGCGCCGGGAAAGAGCATCTCGGCCGGGTCCTTGCCAATGATGACGACGGCAGTGCCCCGGCTCGCTTCCTGATCCGAGAACGGGCGGCCTTGCTCGACGTTCCAGTCCCGAATCGTAAGCATCTCAGGACTTACTCCCATGATGCGAACCTGCTCGATGCGGCGTCCGTTGTCTGCTACGACCGCACCACCCGTGCCGCTCTCGGCGCCGACCAGCGAGGGCGTGGTCACCAATTTCTGGAGGGCTTTCCAGTCGTCGTACTCGAGGCGAGGGCGCCTCCGCCGGGCGCGCGCGCTCTGGCCGCTGGTGTCCGGGCCGTCGGGGAAGCGTTGGATGGTGACGGTGTTGACGCCCCACATCACGGAGGCGAGATCCTCACGTATGTACCGGTCGATGCCCTCGACTATGCTCACGACGACGATGAGGAACATGACACCGACTATGACGCCCAGCAGGCTGAAAAACGTCTTGAGCTTCTGGGTGCGGAGTTGGTGGAGCGCCAGCCGTACCCCCTCAGCGAACCGCATGGGCGACCCCGTCGTCGATCCGTGTGCTAGCCAACGTCAATTCCCGTCATTCGAGCCCCGGGAACTTCGATCGCGCACCGCATCCCCGGTCTTGAGCTCGCGAATACGCTGGTACGGGCCGGCGACAAGCGTGTCACCCTCCTGTACGCCCGAGACGATCTCGAAATATTCCTGCCCGGTGATCCCGACCTCGACCGGGGTGAACGTGACCACGCCGTCGCGTACGATAAGCACGCCTTCGACGTCGCGGTCTTCCGGGCGCCTGCTCGCCGGGCCCGCCTCCCGCTGCACGGCGTTGGGGTCCGGCGCCGGCGCATCCTCGTCATCGGACTGCCTCACCGTGAGCGAGATGATGGGGATCGCCAACGCGTCTTTGCTCATGGAGGTAATGATGTCAGCGGTGGTGGACAGGTCTGGGCGTACGCCACCGGGCGGGTTCCCCATCACGATGACCACCTCGAAGTCGATCGCCGCCGTCTGTCCGGAGGCTGCCGTCGATGCGGGGGGCCGGATCGCGCTGTTGCCGATCTCCGTGACGACACCCGCGAAGAGCTGGTTGGGGAACGCGTCCAACTCCAGCACTGCGGAATCTCCCAGCGACACGTACGGGATGTCCGTCTCGTCCACCTGCACCACCGCCTCGACCGTCGCCAACTCGCTGATCGTGAGAACGAGGCTGCCGGGGTTGTTCATCGTTCCGACGATGACCGTCTCCCCCTCTTCGATATTGAGGCGGGTAACCTTGCCGGAGATAGGTGCCACGAAGATCGTCTTCGACAACTGCTCTTCGGCTTCGTCCAGCTCGGCCTCCGCCTGGGCGACTCCGAAGGTGGCGCCGTCGAGTTGATGCCCCGCCACATCGAGGTTGGTCTGGGCATCTTCCAACAACTGGCGCTTCACAAGCAGGGAGTCTCGCTGGAAGAGAGCGCTCAGCCGTTGGAACTCACGCTCCACACGCACCTTGTTGGCTTCTTGCTGCCCCGTGTTGGACCGGGCCTGGTTGAGGGACGCACGGGCGCGGGACACCTGGGCGTCGAAACGCGTGGGATCGAGGCGCAGCAGGATCTGCCCGGCTACGACATCGTCGCCTTCCTGGATGAATAGTTCGGCCACGCGTGCCGACACATCCGAGCTGATGTCCACCACGCGTCCCGCACGGATGTTTCCACTCGCGGTGACGGTCTCGACCAGATCTCTCCGGACCACGGTGCCGAAACGAACATCTACTCCGCGCGCGCCCCTCTGAGAGACGCTGAGCGAAGCGGCGGTACCGAGAACGGCAACCACGATCACACCGACCAGGATTTTACGATTGCGGCTCATGTGGGATTCTATTCCTTAATTCGCGGCATCATTGCCGCGGAGTGATTGTCCTACGGCGGACTCCAGGCTCGCCAACGCATCGTGGTACGCGAAGATCGCGGCGATGCTGGCTCGGTCTGCCTCAGCCTTGACGCTCTCCGCGTCGAGCAGTTCGACGAAGTCGGCCAGCCCGACCGTGAAACGCTCCCGGGCGAGACGCAGTTGTTCATCAGCCGTCGCCTGGTTTCGCTCCTCGAGGAGGGCGCTGCGGTAGGCCGTGCGCAGCGTGGCGAGGCCTGTCGCGATATCGGCGCGTAGCGCGAGTTCCTGCTCCCTGAGGTTGTGGCGTAGGTCCTCACGCTGCACCTGAGCGGCCTCGACCTGCCGTTGCCGGCTGAGCCCTTGGAATAGCGGCAGCGAAATCGAAAGCGAAGCCGAGGGAGGGTTCCTGGTGAAGTTGAACGGGAAGACGTCGTTGGCATCGCGAATCGCCTGGGCATCGGCATCAGAGAACGTCAGTTGGGAGCAATCAGTGGCGGGCAGTGGATCCGCAAGCCGCGAGAACAGATCGTTCTGGAACAGGCAGTTGTTGATCGCAGAGATCGATCGTGCCTCGGCGCTTGAAACCCGAAACCCAGTTGACGTGGCCTGCTGGCTGAAGCCGCTGAATGAGGTGGTCAGGGAGAGCGACGGGAGATAAGCGCTTTTCGCGATCTTTACGCCGAACTCGGACGCACGATGGTTCTCGCGCAGGGCATGCAGGTTCGGGTTGCCATCCAGGCCCATTTCATAAAGCTCGTCCCGGCTCCACAGCGGCTCGGTGAGCCGGAACGGAGTGGTGAGCACCACGGGCTGGTCGAGATCCACTCCCATCAGCTGGAGTAGCCTGATTCGAGCCGTTTCGTGCTGATTCTGATCCAACAGAACCGTGACCTCGGCTCGACCGGCACCGACCTCCGCCTGCGCTACTTCCACGGCGCTCGCGGTCCCGACCTCGTATTGGGCCTGAGCCAGACGCAGGTTGAACGCGGTGCGCTCGAGCTGCTGCTCCGACACCTTGACCTGCTCGGCTTGCCTGAGGACGGCGATGTATTGCTGCGTCACCTGAAAGACGAGGATCGCGCTGGCGTTGGCGACCTGTGCCCGCGTGGCGCGCCGACGAGCCTTGGCCTGGCCAGGCGCGAGCAGCGTCGACCCGGACAGGCTGTAGTTCAACCCGATGCTGTAGGACGAAAACCAGAACGAGGGTTGGTTCGCGAATCCGAGGTCCTGGGCAGTGATGCTTCCGAACTGCTGCTCACCGGGCCCCTGCCACCTGACGGCAGCACTCGAGGTCGCCGAGGGTAGGAGCGCGCCGTATGCGCTCTTCACGTCCCAGTCGGCGGTCACCTCGTCGTTACGGGTGGCCTGGAACGCCGGATTGTTCTGGCGGGCAATGGCGATCGCCTCTTCGAGTGAGAGGCTGATGTCGACGACGTCCTGGGCTGACAGCCCAGGCGCAAGCAGGTAGACGGTCAGGGTCCCGATGAACCAGCGGCGGACCCCTGGCAATGACGCGGGCAAGAGTGGCCTCCGAGTTTTATGTTCTGGTGGTCGATCCGGCGGTCAACGGCGACTGTCCGACCCTACGCTTCCCCGGGAACTCCGGTTTCACTCCTCCGAGACACGACTGTCGCCGATCCGCCGTAGCTATGTGTTACCTGGGCTACGGTGCAGGTCATTCGTTCCTTCAAGAGTACACTCAAAGTAATGCGTGGTTACGCTCCGGGGGCGGGTTCGATGGGACGTCGGCAGCGGGCCTGGCGGCCTCTAAGGAAGCTCTCTCCGCACCGCAACGTAAGCGTTGGCCGTAATCTCTACGCGCAGAACCCGGTTTTGTTGGTCGACCCAGATGTCGTGCTTGAGCCCACGTACGTCGAGCGTGAGACGCTGGGCGGACACTCGGGTTCCAGCCACCTGGACAGTCTCCACGTTCCCCTGGACGAGCCGTGCCCGTGCCTGACTGCCGGCGCGGGGCACGATGACGGAGACTGAGGTCGGCTCCTGTCGGGCCCTTTGGCCGAGAAAGTAATAGTGATGGGCGAAGAGCTCCTCGAGAACGACGGCCTGGGCCCCTCCCCGGTATTCTCGCTCCCGCTGCCCAGCGCTGGACGTGGTTACCGCCTCGAGCCGCTGTCCATTATCGCGGAGACTGGTGACCTCGCCGGTGGACACTCGCACCTGATACCCGGTGAGCTTCAGGTCCCGCCCTCGAGCCTGGAGGAGGGTGGTCATGCTCTCGATATCCCCTCCTGTGAACAAGAGAGTGGCTTGGGCGATTACAACGGCGGCCTCTCCCTGGCCACTCCGGCGGATTTTAAAGGTCTCCGTGGCGACCTGGCGGCCCTCTACGTCGATAACGAAAGCGCCTTCGTCGAGGGTGACGTTCTGTCCCTCAACCGACCGCGCTCCGACCAGCGGCAAGGCGGTCGCCACGGCGATTGTCAGCAAGCGTTTCAGAATCATGTACTCCCGTCTGCGAGTACGCGTCGATGCATTGCTTCAGGCCCCGTAATAGCCCGTAACAGCCCGGAACGGCTCTTGCCTGGCGTAAGGTGCAAGACACATGCCGTTTGGCATCCTTCTCAAGAACCCGCCGATTCAGGGAGCAGGGGGTCGAAATCTTCGTCGATCTGTGGATTTCTGAACGAATTCGTCAGGATCTGGAGGTAGCGCTCGTACACCCTCTTGCCTTTTTCGGCGCTGGCACGGCTCGCGTACCCAACGGAGCCCCGGAACTCGGGGAGGGGTGTGGCGACCTTGCCCTGGAGGTATCTTCTCAACGACTCTTGCGGAGGATGAAAGTCCACGATTCGGTCGGTTCTGACGAGATCCGCGGCGAGGTAGAGCATCAGCGACGTCTCCAGTTCGCCTCCGCGCTCCTCTCGTGGGTCGCCCTCGAGAAGATCGGCAACGTCGAGCGTCATCAGGTCGACGACCGTGGTGGAGGCCTGCGGCGTAAGCGCCGTGAGGAGGGCCTCCAGATGAGGCTCGTGACGCTGCGCAGTGATGACGACCAACTCGGTGACGCCGTGATCGTCCCAGCTTGCCAACAACTCGTTGACCGCCCGGTGGAAGGTCTTTCGTCGAAGACCGGCCGTGCCGGCATAGGCCCCGCCGTCCGGGTGGACGATCCCGTAGGGAAGGGCTGGTGCTACGAGAATGGAGAGACGGCGCGAAAGGTCGTCGGCAACCCGTTGCGCGATCACGGTATTGGCGCCGAGAGGGAGGTGGGGACCATGTTGGTCGAGTGCACCCACGGGCACGAGCAACCGGGGATCACGCTGCAAGATTTCCGCGATTTCTGCGGAGGCCATGTGATGCAAGGCCAATGACCGAGTCTCCATCGACTCCACGTGCTCCTTCCAGGTTGTTGACGGCCCGGCGCTGGGGACGCCTGGGCCTGTGGGCGGCCGTGTGCGCGCTCGCGCTTTGGGCCCGTTCACCCTCTTGGGCCTGGCTGATGGCCGCGTCGGTCGGTGCGCTCGGCACCCTGATCAGCCTAGGCTGGCGGCCGGGATTTCGCAGCCTTGCCGCCCTCATGTGCGTTGCCGGCATCATCGGCGGTGTCGCGGGCCACCGTGAGTTCCGTCAGATCAACCGCGACTGGACCGTATACTGGCAGGACCGGCTGGCACGGGCCGAGTCGGAGCTGATCGCTGGGCTCGACGAACTGCTCCAGACGGGCGAGGACGCAGCCACTGAGCTCGCTCGCATGGCGGACCGTGGGACGGATACGAGGGATGGGGCGGCTCTGCAAGCGGCGATCAAGCGTTCAGGCATGGCGGCTGCTGCCATTTACGACCTCGAGGGACGACTCGAATCGTGGGCAGGTAGTCATCGTGGGTTGGTTCCCGAGAGCGTCAAACTAGGCCAGGCGCCCTACCTCTATCAGGGCCGTCCTCTTTTCTCGTATCTCTACTTCACGCAGCCGATCGCCGCCGGCGGCACCGCCATGGTAGCCGCTGTGCTCAGTGTGAACCTGCCGGGCCATCCGGAGCCTGAGGTGGCGAGCTTCGCCTCATGGTTCGAAGACCGAACTGGAGAGCGCGTCAGGCTCCTGCGGGCCGATCGGCCCCGGGAACGTGGTGTGCTCGAGTATGTGTGGCAGCAGCGTGTGCTCCTCAACGCGGCGGTGGTCGAACCCACGCGATCGGACCGGCTGGCCGCCGTGCGCGCGTTCTGGGCGCAATTCGTGGGTGGTCTGTCGCTGTTCGCTTGGCTGATTCTGGCGGCGGGGACCGCGGGTCGCCGGCGCGACAAGATCGCGGGCTCGATCGCGCTGGTGGTGCTGGCGACGACGCTACCGTTCGGCCTGGTGCCCTTCCTCGGGGAGTTGTTCTCGACCGGTTACTTCCTGCTCCCCGGTCTCGGCAACGTGACGTTGGGCCGGGTCGCGGTCGTGACCGCGGCAGCGGCGCTTCTGCTCGCGAACCCTACGCCCAACCGGCGAGCGGTCGGGCTCGTCGCCACCGTGGGGCTGGTCCTCGTCGGCTATCCGGCCGCGACGGCTCTCATGCAGGGTGGACCGTCCGCGCAGTTCCTCGCCGGTACGATTCCCCTGTGGCTCTCCTACCAAGCGACGCTGGCGTTGATACTCGCCCTCATCGCCGTGCTTGCGTTCCGGCTCGGCGTATCACCACGCGAGGAGTCCACGCCTACCTTGGCGCTCGCCGCCACGATTGGGCTGGTCGCGGCGGTGGCGTTCCTGGCCGCCGCACGGGTGTGGTTCTCGGTGTCGCTTCCGTGGTGGGCCGTCGCCTTCTGGTCTTTGCCGGCTGCAACGGCGGCACTGGCGCTGTCGCGCTTGAGGGGATGGAAGCAGGCTCTGGGGGCGTGGGGGCTGGCGGGACTGCTCGGTTCGTCCGCAGCGCTCGTCACGGCCTGGTCAGGCCGTGTCGAAGCCCGAATGGTATCCGCAGAGGAGCAACTGAGACACCTGGAGACTCAGGAGGACCCGTACCTGAACTTCCTCCTATACCGCCTGGTGGATATCGTAGAAGCGCTGGACGCTGCGGACGTCGAGCCGGTGGAGCTGCTCTATGAGAGTTGGGTGGACAGTGGCTTGGCAGATCACGGCGGTGGAGTCTGGCTCACGCTCTGGTCGAGTGGGGGAATCCCCGGGGATGAACTGCGGATCGGCACGGTTGGGGAACGACCCGCCGTGGCCGACGACTTCCTGTTTCGGGCGGCCGACGGGGAGGGGCCGTTCGTGGAGCGCTTGAACACCTGGGACGCGAACTATCTCGTTCAGGTACCGCTGAGGGACGGCCGGATTCTCACGGCCGTCGTTCCCCTACCGAGGGACCTGCGGGGTCCCTCACCGTTCGGACCCCTCTTCGGACGCTTGGGCTTCGCCGGCCGGGATCCGCTTACGCTCGTGCCCCTGCTCGAGGGAGACCTTCTTCCCGAGCCAGGCTTGATCTGGCGGCGGAGCGCCACGGGATGGGAGGCCAGGCTCGCGCTGACCTACCCGGATGGCGTCTTCGACGCGCACTACGCGCTCGAGCTCGCGTCGCGGCTCGTCCTGGTGGCTCGTGCCACCCTTCTGACCCTCCTCGACGTTCTGATGGTCCTGGCGCTTTGGGCACTGGGACAGTGGGCCCTTCTCGGGCGGCGCCCGTCCTTCCAGGACTGGCGGGCCCCGTGGGCATCATTCCGCGCCCGGGTGACGCTCTCCCTCATCGGATTCTTCGTTCTCTCCACCGCCATCCTCGGCACCCTGGCAGTTCGCACGCTTTCGAGGGCGACGGAGCGGACTGCGGCGGCGCTCGCGGAGCGTGTGGCTGCCGACGCCGCCAGCTTCTACTACGACGCCGATCGCAA
Organism: Gemmatimonadota bacterium; assembly: GCA_022571515.1. Lineage (GTDB taxonomy): Bacteria > Gemmatimonadota > Gemmatimonadetes > Longimicrobiales > Gaopeijiaceae > JACZXQ01. Next base: position 107,527 of record JACZXQ010000006.1, on the reverse strand, counting down.
TATGAGCCTCTTGGCTGATCGTGTCGGCGCCGACCTGCTGGAGTATCGTGCGGGTGAGCTTCGTGGGGGGTCCGTGGACGAACTCGTGCAGCTCGGCCTTCACGAAGGGTGGATTCCGATGGAGATCCACCGGCGGCTCGAGAGCCGCGAGGTGTTGGTGGCCACGCAACGCAAGTCGATTGGCCGCTGGGAGTATCTCATGGCCTACAGGCGGCTTCCCGACGGCGATGTCGTGGCGACGCTGGTGCCCCTCCAGGCGGGTGCGACCGCCCTGCGCGAGCGGGAGGTCGGTGAGATCGTGGGCTTCGTAGTGGTGTTGGGCGGTATCGTCTCGTTGGCCTTGGCTTTCTTGGTGGGGCGCACGCTCGCCCGCCCGATCCAGACCCTCCAGATCGCCTCTGAAGCGGTGGGCAGCGGCAACCTCACCGTTCAGCTGCCATCGGACAGGCCGGACGAGTTCGGATCGGTGTTCAACGCGTTCAACCGCATGGTCCTGCGATTGCGCAGAGCACGCAGGGCGTTGGAGCGGACCACGCGCCGCACTCAGGCCATAATGGAAGAGGCGGCCACCGGGGTCGTCGCGCTGGACGCCGATTGTCGGGTCATCTTGATCAACGCGATGGCGCAGCGGCTGCTCGGCGGAAGAGTGGAGGTCGGCGAGCCGCTGCCGGCTTCGGGCGAGTCCTTGAAAGAACTCACCCTTTGGGTGCGTCGCTGCTTCGAGGAGGAGTCGCGAAAGGGCACGACCGAGGTCCAGTTCGGCGATCGCCGTATTCGAGTTCGTTCCAGGCCGGTTTCCCAGGAAGGGCCAGCTGGAGTCGTACTCAGCCTCGAGGATATCACCGACGAGCTGAGGACCGAGAGGATTCTCGCCTGGGGTGAGATGGCTCGCCAAGTCGCGCACGAGGTGAAGAATCCGCTCACACCCATCAAGCTCAGCGTACAGCACATCCGGCGGGCCTGGCGCGACAAGAAGGAGGACTTCGATCCCATCCTCAACCGGAACGTCGAAGCAATCCTCAAAGAGATCGACCACCTCTCGTCCATCGCGAGTGCGTTTTCCCGATTCGGGGCACCGCAGGAGACCGGGGGCGTGCCGCTCGAACCGGTCGACGTGCGGGAAGTGGCGGAAGAGGTCCTTGCACTCTACCAAAGCGGAGAGGAGAAGGATGCCGTCCGCTTCACGTGTACGATCGGCGCCGACACGCCGATGGTGCAGGCGCGCGCATCCGAGCTGAAGGAGGTCTTGATCAACCTTCTCGAGAACGCCAGGGCCGCGATCGAGGACGGTGGCAGCGTGGTCGTGGAATCGGATTGGGGTGCCTCCGAGGTCGAGATACGGGTGAAGGATGATGGTACCGGGATACCCGAGGACGTTCTCGCCCGAGTTTTCGAGCCACATTTTTCCACCCGATCCACGGGGACCGGACTCGGCCTCGCCATCGTCGAGCGTTTGGTGAAATCCTGGGGCGGGTCGGTGGCGGCGGAGAGCGCCCGTGGGGAGGGCACGGTTGTGCGGGTTCTCGCGTTGCGTTGGGAGGAGGAACAAGCGCTGGCGTCCGACCCTTGATCCACTGGCGCGGACCTCGCCAGTGATTAAGTTGCATCAGCTCTTCGGTGTCGCTCTCGAGCAAGGAGAACCATGCGGGATTCAGTCGCACCCCCACTCCGGCCTCGAGCCGAATCCCACAAGTCTTCATCCATTGCATCGCGTTACCCGGGTGACCAATTCCAGGACTTTCCCGAGTGGCTGCGGCTCCGAGTAGACAGGATTGCCACCAGCTGGCTTTCCGCCGTGTTGGACCGAGACCACCGGGCCTCGCCTCAACAAACGCCCCTCCTCGACGACTTCCTGAGGCTCCTCGTGTCGATGCTTCCGGCGGCGATGGGCCCTCATCGGCGGCAGTTGGACCCTGTGTGGCAGAGTGCGGCCGAGCTGTACGGCTCGTTCGGTGTCACAAGGGGATTGGCGTCCGGCGAGGTCGTCGAGGAGTTCCAGCTTTTGCGAGAGGGCCTGATTCGTATGCTTTTCCAGGAACCGCCGCGCTCCAGCGGGGCGTCCTTGTTCGGGAGCGAGGTGCTTCGTCTCAACCGATTCCTCGACACGGGCGTGACGCTGGCCAGCGTCGGCCATACGGATCGTCTCTTCTTCGACCTCTTTCAGGGGGGGAGCCGCGCCAGCCGGATCACCCCCGAGGTCGTCACCGAAATCCGCCATCAGCTCGCAGATATCGAGAAGGAGCTGAGGAGCGTGATAGGAGCCTGAGCGCGACGGAATCGGTGGGTCGAGTCACAGGAGACATGCCTGTGGAGGACTTTCGCGCCCACGCAGAGGATGTCGTCGAGTGGATTGCCACCTACCTGGAAGAGGTGGGCCAGCTTCCCGTCTTGGCGCAGATCGAGCCCGGTGATGTGCGGGCCTCCCTGCCGCTGGAGCCCCCCGAAGAGGGCGAGGGGTTCGAGACGTTGTTGAGGGATTTCCGGGACCTGATCGTACCCGGCATCACGCACTGGAATCATCCCTCCTTCTTCGCGTACTTCGCCAACACCGGTTCAGGGCCGGGCATCCTGGGCGAGATGCTGGCCTCAGCGCTCAACGTGAACGCCATGGTCTGGCGAAGCTGTCCAGCCGCGACCGAGTTGGAAGAGCACACCCTCGACTGGCTGCGCCAGGCCCTCGGACTTCCCGAGGGATTCCACGGGACGATCAACGACACGGCCTCGTCCAGTTCCCTGTATGCTCTTGCGGCCGCCCGTGAGCAGGGCCTGCCCCAGGCACGGATGGAGGGACTCGCAGGAGGCCCATCGGGGGTGATTTACACTTCCGTCGAGGCGCACTCGTCGATCGAGAAGGCCGTGATCACGCTCGGGTTCGGCACGCACGGCGTCCACAAGGTGGAGGTCGACGAACTGTTCAGGCTGGACCCCGGTGCTCTGCGATCGGCCATCGAGAGCGACCTGGCGACGGGCCGCAAGCCTCTTGCGGTCGTGGCCACGCTCGGCACGACATCGAGTGGGAGTGTGGATCCGGTCGCCGAGATCGCGGAGGTCGCCGAAGCGTTCGGGCTGTGGCTGCATGTCGACGCCGCGTACGGGGGGCCCGCCGCAATCCTGCCGGAGCTACGCGAGCACTTTCTGGGGTGGGAGCGTGCGGACTCCATCGTGGTGAATCCGCACAAGTGGCTGTTCACTCCGATGGACTGCTCCATTCTCTACTGTCGGCGGCCTGAGATGCTGCGACAGGCTTTCAGCCTGATCCCAGAGTACCTCCACACCGATGACGGTGAGGGCGCCACCAACTTGATGGATTACGGGATCTCGCTGGGCCGCAGGTTCCGGGCGCTCAAGCTCTGGTTCGTGATCCGCTATTTTGGCGTGCTGGGTATGGCTGAGCGCATCCGTGAGCACATTCGTCTCGGACGCCTGGTGGGGGGTTGGGTCGAAGAACACACTGATTGGGAGTTGATGGCGCCGGTGATTTTCAGCACGCCGGTGTTCCGGTACGCGCCGTCCGCCCGTTCCCCGGAGGAGCAGGATGAGCTCAACCAGAACATCCTCGACCGAGCGAATGCCAGCGGGGAAGCGTTCTTCTCGAGCACACGCCTGAACGGTAGGCTCACGCTCCGGCTGTCGGTGGGAAACCTGCGTACGACCGAAGACCACGTTCGCCGTGGTTGGGAACTGTTGACGCGATCGGCGGAGGCGGCCTCCCGCGTCTAGCGCCGGCTGGCGGCTCTGTGGATGCCCGACCCTCAGGCCTCCCGAACCTCCCGCGCCAGATCACTCATCGACACTTTGGCGTCACCGAAGAACATCATGGTGCCGTCCAGATAGAAGAGAGGGTTGTCGATGCCGGCGAAGCCCGGGGACAGGCTCCTCTTCATGATGATGCAGTTCTTCGCGCGATCCACGTCCAGGATCGGCATGCCCGCGATCACGCTTTGGGGACTACGCGACTCGGGATTTACCACGTCGTTCGCACCTACGACGAGGACTACGTCCGTGCGCTGGAAGTCGTCGTTGATCTCATCCAGATCGAAGAGTTTGTCGTAGGGCACATCCGCTTCGGCGAGCAGCACGTTCATGTGCCCGGGCATGCGGCCGGCGACCGGATGAATGGCGTACTTCACGTCCACCCCGCGCTCCTCGAGAATCTCCATCACCTTGCGGAGCTCGTGCTGCGCCTGGGCGACTGCGAGTCCGTAACCGGGCACCACCACCACCGACTGCGCGTACGCCAGTACCATGGCGGCCTGCTCAGCATCTATGCTCCGGACCGGCTTGTCTCCCGACGCCACCTGTGCGGTGGCGCTCTCACCTCCGAATGTGCCGAACGCCACGTTGGCCAGTGAGCGGTTCATGGCCTTGCACATGGCGATGGTCAGGATGAGCCCGGCCGCGCCCACCAAGGCGCCGCTGATGATCAACACCATGTTCCCCACGACGAAGCCGGCGGCTGCGGCCGCGAGTCCCGAGTAGGAGTTCAGCAGCGAGATCACGACCGGCATATCGGCCCCGCCGATCGGGATCACCAGCAGGGCGCCCAAGAGCAGCGAGATGCCGATGAAGACCATGAATACCGTGAGCGGAGTGAGTCCACCCAAGGCGAACGCGCCGCTCAGGCCCGCACCCAGTGCCAGCGCAGCCAGGAAGAGCAGGGCGTTGAAAGTCTTCTGGAGCGGGAACGTGATCGGATTGCCGCTGATGAGGCCCTGAAGCTTTCCGAAGGCCACGAAGCTTCCCGTGAAGGTCACGGCGCCGATCAGGCTGCCCAGCCCGATGGAGAGGCCCGTGCTGGTGGCCATCGGTGCCCCCATTTGCTGGATACGCACGAACTCCGCCCCGGCCACGAGGGCGGACGCGCCGCCGCCGAACGCGTTGAAGATACCCACCATCTGGGGCATATCCGTCATCTTCACCATGCGCGCGGCCAGCGCTCCGATCAGGGAGCCTACGGTCATGCCGATCAGAATGCCGGTCCACGAGAGCACATCGTTCTCGACCAGCGTTGCCACGATGGCGACGAGCATCGCCAAAGCGGCAAGGGCATTGCCCTGCCGGGCGGTGGCGGGTGACTGCAGCCTCTTTAGCCCCACCACGAACAGAGTGGCGGACACGAGGTAGGTGAGGTCGAAAAGGAAGGAGAGATCCATGCTATTTCTTCTTGAACATCTGGAGCATGCGATCGGTGACCATGAAGCCACCAACCACGTTGACCATCGCCATGGCGATTGCCACCACCCCCAGGATCTGCACGATCGGGGTGTTGGCCTGCGCCGAGATCACGAGGGCGCCGATGACGGCAATACCGGAAATGGCGTTCGCCCCCGACATGAGTGGAGTGTGGAGTGTGGGAGGCACCTTGGAGATGACCTCACTCCCCGCCAGAGCGGCCAGTACGAAGACGTACAGGCCGACGACCATCTCACCCATCGGATTTCCTCTCGGAGTTCATTGAGACAAGTTTCATTTGCGCACCTCGCCACCGTGGCTCACGCAGGTGGCGTCGATCACCTCGTTCTCGAAGTCGAGCGTGAGTTCGCCCTCGTCCAGCATCTCTTTCAGGAACGTCACCACATTCTTGGAGAACATCTGGCTCGCGTGGACCGGAACATCGCCGGGCAGGTTCACGGGCCCGATCACCTTGACCCCGTTGCGCACCACTGTCGTGGCCATTTCGGTCACCGCGCAGTTCCCGCCCGACTCTGACGCCAGGTCTACGATGACCGAGCCGGGCCGCATCGAATCCACCATTTCTTCGGTGATCAGAAGCGGCGCGGGACGCCCGGGGATCTGCGCAGTGGTAATGACCAGGTCCGCGTCCTTGATGTGGTCTGCAATCAACTCGAGTTCCCTCTGGTGTTGCTCTTCCGAGAGCTCTTTCGCGTAGCCGCCCTCGCCCTCGGCCGTGACCTCATCCTCGGTTTCCAGGAACTTGGCCCCTAAGCTCTCGACCTGCTCCTTGACCGCAACGCGCACGTCGAAGGCCTCTACCCTGGCGCCCAGTCGCTTGGCCGTGGCGATGGCTTGGAGCCCCGCCACGCCGGCGCCCAACACGAGCGCCTTACCCGGCCGGATCGTTCCTGCCGCCGTCATGAACATCGGCAGGAACTTGCTCAACTCATCCGCACCCATGAGCACGGCCTTATAGCCAGCGACAGTAGCCTGCGACGACAACACGTCCATGCTCTGCGCCCGCGAAATACGTGGGATCAGCTCGAGCGCGAAGGCCGTGACATCCGCGTTGGCCAGCGACTCGACGAGGTCGGCGTTCGTCAGCGGAGAAAGCAGGCTGACGAGCCGGCAACCGCTCGGGAGCTGGGCGACCTCTTCGGCAGTAGGTGGCTGCACCTTGAGCACGATGGCCGCGCCCTGAAGTGCCGAGGCGGCGTCGGGGGCTACGGTCGCCCCTGCCTCACGGTACTCTTCGTCGGGATAATGCGACCCGATGCCGGCTCCGGCCACGACCGTGATCTCGAGTCCCGCTTTGGCCATTTCCCGTACGGTCGAGGGCACGATTGCCACGCGGCTCTCATCCGGGCTCGTCTCACCGAGAACGGCGACCTTCATGGGCCCACTCCGAACGTCAAGATGGTTCTCCTTTGCGTTTCGCTACGTTGGTCACCGGCCCGGTCGGGACCGCTTCCATCCCACCCGGTGGCGCGCCGCGGCCCATCCTATCGAGGCCTTGGCAGAAGCGCAATGTAACATCTTGCGTACGTATGGAAGGGGCGGCACCGTGTGGCTTCGACACGGACTCTTCAACAGACGACGGTGAGACCATGACACGACCCGCCTCGGCTTCGACCACCCCACCTCTCGATCGCCGCGCGTTCATGTCCTACATGTCGGGCCTTGGGGTGGGCGGCACGCTGTTTCCGGGCGTGCTATGGGCCCAGGCTCAGGAGCGTCAGGCGATTACGTCAGAGATAATCATAGACGCAGCCGCGGTAGCCGGCCTCGAGTTCAGTGAGGAAGAGCGTGAAGGCATGCTCAGGGGCCTCAACCAGAACCTCGGGGCGTTTCGTGCCATTCGTGAGCAAGGGATTCCAAACGAGATCCCACCGGCGCTTCAATTCGATCCCGTGCTCCCTGGCGCCGAGTTTCCCACCCAGCAGAAGCCTTTTCGCATGTCGAGACGACCGGAGGTGGAGCGGCCGGCGAATCTGGAGGAGGTGGCCTTCTGGCCGGTGAGTGTGCTCTCGGAACTCGTGCGTACTCGCCAGGTGACCTCGACTGAACTCACCACTCATGTACCTGGATCGGCTGAAGCGTCATGGACCCACCCTGGAATCCGTGATCACCGTCACGGAGGAACTGGCGCTCCGGCAGGCCGCGCGCGCGGACCGCGAGATCGCGACCGGCACGTACAGGGGTCCGCTGCACGGGATCCCCTGGGGAGGCAAGGACCTGCTGGCGGTTAAGGGCTACCGTACCACTTGGGGCGCCAGGCCGTACGAAGATCAGGTGATCGATGAGGACGCCACGGTCGTGCGCCGCCTGGAGGAGGCCGGCGCCGTGCTCATCGCCAAGCTCACCTTGGGCGCGCTGGCCCAGGGCGACTGGTGGTATGGCGGCAGGACCCGGAACCCGTGGAACCCGAAGCAGGGCTCCAGTGGCTCGTCCGCCGGTTCCGCGTCATCGACGGTGGCCGGGCTGGTCGGATTCTCGATTGGCACCGAAACGCTCGGGTCGATCGTGTCGCCGGCGACACGCTGTGGTGCGACGGGGCTGAGGCCCACGTTCGGTCGGGTGAGCCGCTATGGTGCCATGGCGCTGTCGTGGAGCATGGACAAGATCGGTCCGCTTTGCCGGGCGGTGGAGGACTGCGCGCTCGTGTTCGACGCCATTCACGGCGCGGACGGCAAAGACCCCACGGCCCGCACGTTACCGTTCAACTGGGACGCTGAGGCGCCGCTGACGGACCTGCGCATCGGCTACCTCAAGAGTGCCTTCGAGTCGGAGCGCGCGACCGATGCGGACAAGGCGGCACTCGAGGTGATCCGGAGCCTGGGGATCGATCCGGTTCCGGTCGAGCTGCCGGACGAATTCCCGCTCGGGGCGATGCGGATCATTCTGAGCGCTGAGGCTGCGGCGGCCTTCGATGAACTCACACTGAGCGGGCGTGACGACCTGCTGACCCGACAGGGCAGGGGAACCTGGCCGCACACGTTTCGCACGGCGCGCATGACCCCCGCAGTGGAGTACATCCAAGCCAATCGGCTGCGCACCATGGTCATGGGGGCGACCGAGGCTGCGCTGGACGGCATCGACGTGTTCATCACGCCGTCCTTCGCACAAAGTGTGCTCCTGCTGACCAACCTCACCGGCCATCCCACGGTGGTCTTGCCATCCGGGTTCACGGAGGAGGGCATGCCGGTGAGCATCTCGTTCGTGGGCAAACTTTGGGGCGACGCCGAGATGCTGCGGGTGGCGCGGGCATTCCAGGAGGCTACGGATCACCACCTGAAGAGGCCGCCGCTCTTCGCCTGAGGGGCGCGAGCCCATCGGGCCATGGTAGGGCCCGGAATCCGGTCGAGATTCCGGGTCCATGTTGGCCCAGATCACGTCCGCCGCGATCCAAGGCGTCGAAAGCTTTCTCGTCCGGGTGGAGGTCAGCCTCGCGCCCGGCCTGCCCTCGTTCGCGGTGGTCGGTCTACCGCAAGGCGCCGTGCGAGAAGGCCGCGAGCGTGTGACGGCTGCGCTCCGCCACTCGGGCCATCCGGTTCCCCCCAAGCGCATCACGGTCAACCTGGCCCCCGCCGACATACCCAAGGAGGGCAGCGCGTTCGACCTGCCCATTGCTCTCGGGCTATTGGTTGGGTGCGGCGTCATCGACCCTCGAGCGCTCGACGGCTACGCCGCGGTGGGTGAGCTGGGCCTGGACGGGTGCCTGCGGCCGGTGAGGGGAGCGTTGCCTATCGCACTGGCTTGCCGCGAAGCCGGCCTGACAGGGCTGATCCTCCCGAACGAGAATGCACGCGAGGCGGCGATTCTCGACGGCATCGACGTGATCGGACCGCAGACCATTGGCGAGCTCATTGCGCACCTGACAGGGCGCGCGCACCTGGCCTCGACCCGAGTAAACGCCGAGACGGAGTTGGCGGAAGCCCCGCCCACCGGGCCGGACCTGAGCGACGTAAAGGGCCAGGAGCACGTGAAGCGGGCCATGGAAGTCGCGGCGGCGGGTGCTCACAATCTGCTGCTCATCGGACCACCGGGCTCGGGCAAGACCATGCTGGCTCGCCGCCTTCCCGGCATTCTGCCCCCGCTCACCCTGGCGGAGTCGGTCGAGGTAACCAAGATCCACTCCGTGGCGGGCAGGCTCCCGCCCGGTGCGTCACTGGTGGCGCGGCGGCCGTTCCGGGCGCCCCATCACACGATCAGCGACGCTGGCCTCGTGGGTGGTGGATCTCCGCCCCGGCCCGGTGAGGTCAGCCTCGCGCACCATGGGGTGCTGTTCCTGGACGAGCTGCCCGAGTACCGCCGCAACGTGCTGGAGGTGCTGAGGCAGCCGCTCGAGGACGGGTCAGTGTCTATCGTGCGTGCTCGGGCTACAGCACGGTATCCTGCCCGATTCATGTTGGTAGCGGCAATGAACCCGTGCCCCTGCGGCCATTGGGGTGACGCCGAGGACCGCTGCGCGTGCGACCCCGCACACGTGGCTCGCTACCGGGCGCGGGTGTCGGGCCCCTTGCTGGACCGGATAGATCTGCATGTAGAAGTGCCCGCGGTTCCGTTCAGGGCCCTCAGCGACGATCGTCCCGGCTCCGAATCGGCCGAGGTACGGGCGCGCGTCGTCGCGGCGCGAAGCCTCCAAGCGGAGCGCCTGGCAAACTCACCCGGCGTGTACGCCAACGGTCAGATGGAGCCGGCCGACCTCCGCCGCTTCTGCCGGCCGAGTCCCGAAGTGGTCCGACTGCTTCAGCAGGCGTTGGACCGTCTAGGTCTCTCCGCGAGGGCGTATCACCGCATCCTCAAGGTGGCGCGTACGATCGCGGATCTCGCAGGCGCGGACGACATCGCGCCAAAGCACGTAGCAGAGGCCATTCAGTACCGGTTGTTGGACCGGAGGCGGGTGATCTAAGGGTGCTGTGGGCCGGCCTCTTCGCCCGACCCTTTTTCCCCGGCTCCTCGGGTCGGTATCTTGCTGGGATTTCCCTACCGCGAGACGCGTACTCAGTAGCCGATGATGCTAGCACTCCTCCAGGCCGCGGCGGACTCCGTGCAGGCCCAGCCCCCGACCACCGTAGTCGGCGCCTTCCAGGCCTTGCTCGGCACCGACTTCGGTGTCTCGAACGAGACACTCATGAAGGTGTTCATGTCACTGGCGACGATAGTCGCCATGTCCGTGATAAGGCGCCTGTTGGCCCGACTGTTGGAGGGTCGCTTTCGGGATCGTCGAGCGCGCTATCAGTTCGGCAAGGGCCTCACCCTGGCCAGTTCGATCATCACCCTGGTCATCATCGGCACGATTTGGCTGGGTGTTCATCATGTGGAAGCACCCGTTCGACGTGGGCGACCGAATTGAGATCGCTGGGTTCGCCGGAGATGTGGTGGACATCAGGATCTTCGAGTTCACCCTGCTCGAGATCGGCAACTGGGTGGACGCGGACCAGAGCACGGGCCGGGTGGTGCACATTCCCAACCAGAAGCTGCTCAGCGACCCCATCGCCAACTACACGGCCGAGTTCCCGTACGTGTGGAATGAGATTCCCGTGCTCGTGACCTTCGAGAGCGATTGGAAGAAGGCGAAGGCGATCCTGGCCGAGGTGGTGGAGAAGGAGACGGGGGAGATCAGCCGCCGGGCCAAGGACATCATCCCACGAGCAACGCGCCGGCTGCTCATCTCGTATCGCACGTTGAGCGCCACGGTGTATACGACGGTGCGTGACAGCGGCGTGCTACTGACCATACGGCACTTGGCCGAGCCCCGGGCGCGGCGCGGAGCCGAACAGGCCATTTGGGAAAGCATTCTGGACGCCTTCGCCGAGGAGCCCGACATCGAACTCGCGTACCCGACGCGGCGCATCTACTCGGCCGAGAATCGCGATACACCCTTGACGGAGCCTCGTGCACAGCTTCTTGAGGGCGACCAACCCTCCGCCGACACGGTGAGTGGGGAGACGCGATGAGGCTGATTGCGTGCCCTGCCATCCCACACTAAATTTATCCCGACAAGCTGAAAACCGCGGGCTGGGCATCTCGGAAGCCGGTGAGACTCCGGCACGGCCCCGCCACTGTGTTAGGCACGGCGTAGTAGAGCCGGAACGCTCCCTCGAATACCACTGGGATCGCGATCCTGGGAAGGTGAGGTGGGCGGCCTTGAGTCAGGAGACCTGCACGCCCGCGCGAACCATGCACTCTTCGAGGGGAAGACGTGCGGGCTTTTTATCTAATATCATATTGGTCTCCAGGCTGGCGAACCGCATCGGTGTGTGTGCTCACGTTGCTGGCGCTCGCCGCTTTCCACCCGCGTCGAGCCTGGGCTCAATGGCCCGGCCAGATCCATGGATCCGTGACGGACGCTGTGACCGGGGCGCCCGTATCGCAGGTAGCGGTCCAACTCCCTGACCTGTCGCGTACCACCACCTCGGGCCCCGGGGGCACCTTCCGGTTGCGCGGTGTGGACCCGGGCGTGCACCGCTTGGTCGTAGCGCGCCTCGGGTACGCTCCGGCCGAGATCCTCGTCTCGGTGGAGAACGGCGCCATTGCCCGGGTCCGCCTGATGATGACTCCGGCACCCGTCGGGATCAAAGGCCTCGGCGTACGGCTGGATCGGGTGGTGGTTCCCGGAGCGTATTCCATAAACCCACGTGAGATCCGCGACGCTGGGGCGAGCACCTTGGGTGACCTGCTTCGTGGCCGGCCGGGCGTCACGGTGAGCGAGCGAGGTGTGGGCGGTGCGCAAACCGTCAGCATTCGGGGTGTCGCGCCGGACGGCGTGCTGGTTCTGGTCGACGGCGTTCCGCTCAACGATCCGGTAACGGGTGAAGCCGACGTATCACGGCTTGCGGCCTCTTCCACCGAGCAGATCACCGTGCTTCCTGGCGCCCGCACGGCGCGCTTCGGCCCGAGAGCACAGGGTGGCGTTGTGCTGGTCCGGACACGAGCGGCCGGCTCCAGGCCCCGTCTACGGGTCGAGGGTGGGTCGCTCGGCAGTTGGAGCGGGTCCGCGGAGTGGGGAGCATCGCTGGGCGGGTTCCGAATCGGAGCGGGTGGAGAGGCCTCGGGCTCGGACGGTGGCTTCACCTTCACGCAGCCCGCCGAGGTAGGAGGCGGCGAGGCCCGCCGAACCAATGCCGATGTCGGGCGTTGGACGGGATGGGTGACCGTCAACGGTTCGATGGCCGGAGGACTCCTGCGGGCGCGCCTGGGCTCGGAGCGGGTCGAGCGAGGGCTGCCGGGGAAGAGCTTCGCTCCATCCCCATCGGCCCGACAGAGCGCCACGCGCTCGCAGGCGTCGCTCGCATGGCGTCGTGCCGAGCCGGGGTTTCAGATGGGGGCGACCCTGTTCGGCACCCTGGATGAGGCGCGCTTCGAAGATCCGGACCCCGCGCTCGGGCTCCCCTTCGACACGCGAACCCGGCTGTCGAGTGGGGGCCTCAAGACCGACGTGACACGCCGCTGGCCCGGGGCGTGGCGTCCGGAGGTTGGAGGCGGCCTGGACGGCGAATACCAGCGCGTCAACTCCGGGGCGTTGGGCGAGCGAGCGCCCCGCGACCGGGCCGAGGTCAGCGCGTTTCTCCATGGCGCCGTAACACTGCCGTTCGGAAGTGCCGCGCCGACGATCTCCCTCGCTGTTCGAGCCCATAGAGACGGACTCAGCGGGGTCTGGAGGCCCACGCATGAGGTCGGCGTGGCATGGGCCCGTGGTCCGGTCTCTCTTCACATCACGCAACGCAGCGCCTTCAGCCCGCCGAGCCTCGGTGATCAATACTTCCGTGAGGGGGTCGCCGTGGTGCCGAACCCCGACCTCCGACCCGAGCGCGTGCCCTCGGAGTGGGAGGCCGGTGTCGCCTTCGCGGGTGGCCGAGCCGTCGGGCTTTCGGGAGGGCTGAGCGCATTCCGGGGCGACATCGCCGGAATGATCGTGTGGCAGCCCGACTTCCGCTTCGTGTGGAGCCCACGCAACATCGACGTCCGGCGCGACGGCCTGGAGGCATGGCTCGGCGCGGACGTGACCCTGCGGGAAGGTGGAGTCCTCAAAGTGAAGGCCGAGTATTCGCTCGTCCGAATCACCTATGACCGCGGCGACCCCGAGCCGGTGCAGATACTGTACCGCCCACGCCACACGGCCGCGGTGCGAGCCGATCTGGACATGGGCGCCTGGAGCGGGGGTGGCAGTGCCCACTACCTGGGCGCACGCTTCCCGGTGCCTTCGCCCGTCAACGAACTGCCCGGGTTTTGGAGTATCGACCTTTCTGTCCGCCGAAGCTGGCGCTGGGCCGGCGGGCGGGTTCGGACAGCTCTTCGTGTGGACCGCCTTCTCGACCAAACCGACGCTCTGATCTTCGGATTCCCGCAGCCCGGACGCACGCTCGGACTGTCCGTGGAGGTCCAAAGACTTCCATGACCCACCACCTTCACGCGAAAGCGAGCCGACGAATGTCCAAGCCCGATGTATTTCGACGCAGTTGCCCTCTGATCAAGTCCCTGCTGGTCGCGCTGAGCCTGATGCTTGCGCTCGCCGGCTGTTCCGACAGCTCCGGACCCGAGTTGCCCACGGTGAGGGAAGTGGGGGTGGTCCTCAACTCGGTCGACATCTCGCTCACTGTATTCGGCGTGGACTCCGAGCAGGCGCCGCTCACCATCGGGTTGGCGCCCGACGGGTCTCCGGTCAGCATGGCCGTGCGAGGCTCGTTGGTCGCTGTGCCCCTCGGGCTCGTTCCGGCCGTGGCCGTAGTGGATCTGACAACCGGAATCGTCACTCACACCATTGCGCTCCCTGAAGGGTCGGGCGCGACCGGGGCCGCCTTCTTGGACGACGAGCGGGTCATGGTGGCCAACCCGGGCCTGGGGAGCGTGTCGGTCGTCAACGTGGTCGACGGCACGCTGGTCACCTCGATCGATGTTGGAATCTTCCCACAGGGCGTGATCGTCCATCAGGGCAGGGCCTTCGTGTTCAACGGGGAACTCGGTGCGGACTTCCTGCCTGCCGGCCCGGGCACGATCACGGTGGTCGACGTGACGAGTCTGGACGTGATCGAGACGATCAGTTTGTCCGGCGAGAATCCCTCCTCGGCGGCGGTGGGGCCCAACGGCCGGATCTACGTCGTCAACGCCGGTCGATTTTTCGGAAATGATGGTAGCGTCTCGGTGGTGGACGGCTCGATTCCAGGAGAGGTCGATTGGCACGGAGGGTTCGGGGATTTTCCGGGCGCACCCGCCTTCGGTCCGGAGGGTGACCTCTACGTGCCGGCGTTCTCGTATGGGGTAGCAATCTGGCGCCCTGGCACGGGTCAGTTCGTGCGTGCCACCGACGGCGCGATCGAACCGGAGGGTGTGCCGAGCGTTTCCGGTCTCGGCTTCGATGGGGCGGGCCGCCTCTACACGCTGCGCCCCGACTGTGTGGGTCCGAGCGCTGTTCTGCGCCTGGCGTCGACATTCGAGGTCGAAGCGACGATCCCCGTCGGGATCTGCCCCATCGCCGTGGCGTTTACGGAGATCCCAGAAGAGTAGGCTTGGGCTCGCTTGTTCGGTGTTTCCGCTTCCGGTAGCTTTGGCCCTGTCTGCCAGACAGTGAACCACCCGCTTCGATGAATCACGAGTCCCCGCGTATGGCCCACTACCTCGACTACGCGGCCACATCGGCCATCCGGCCCAAGCAGGTCGTTGACGCGGTATCGGAATTCCTCACTGACTGCGGAGCCACCCCCGGACGGGGGGCGCATTCTCGGGCGCTGACGGCTGGGCGGATCGCCCTCCATTGCCGCCAGAAGGTTGCCGGATTGTTGGGCCTCCCGGGGGACCCCGGTCGGATCGCGTTCATGCCCAATGCGACCTATGGCCTGAACGCGGCTTTGGCTGGCACCTTGAGGGCAGGTGACACGGTCGTCATCTCGGATTACGACCACAACTCCGTACGGAGGCCCGTACACGCACTGGCCGGCACCCGCGGGGTCGTCGTCAGGTCGATCTCCGGATCTCCCGACGGTGCCGTCGACCTCACGGAGGTCGCACGCTTGCTCGAGGGCGCCAAACTCCTCGTCGTGAACGAAATCTCGAATGTCCTCGGCACCAGGATGCCGCTAGCCGACCTTGCCGGGCTTGCCCACGAAGCCGGGGCGCTCGTTCTGGTGGATGCGGCACAGTCCGCCGGCCACGTGCCGGTGAGCCATGGAGCCGACGGTGCGGACATGGTCGCGTTCACGGGGCACAAGGGACTGCTCGGCCCTCAGGGCACCGGGGGGCTTTGGGTTCGAGAGGGCGTCGACATCGAGCCGATGGTCCTCGGCGGGACCGGCGGAGTGGACTCGCAGGCGGTAGACATGCCGGCGTCGATGCCCGACCGGCTCGAGGCAGGCACCGTCAACGGCCCCGGACTGGCCGGGCTCTTGGCCGCCTGTCGATTCCTGGAAGAACGGGGCGTGGCATCGATCCATGAAGAGATCAACGCCTTGAAAACCCGGCTGCGCGACGGGCTGTCCGATATTCCCGGAGTCAGCGTACTTTCGCCGGCAGCGCCGGATGGGGCAGCGATCGTGACGTTCACCACCGCCGCCATGGATGCGGGTACACTCGCGAGCCGGCTGGATACCGAGTGGGGTGTGATGGGCAGGGCGGGCTTGCATTGTGCGCCCGTAATCCATCAAATAATGGGTACTTCGGTATCGGGCGCCTTCAGGCTCTCTCTTGGGTGGGCGTCGACGGTGGAAGATGTCGATCGAGCGATCGAGGGTGTGCACGCTCTCGCGAAGAGCCCCATCGTGCCCGTATCGTAGATGCCGAGTCGAACAGAACTCCACAGGAAGCCTTAATGCGCCTATTCGTCGCACTGAACCTCCCCAAGAAGGAAAAGGATCGCGTCTACCGCGCATCGAAGCCTCTTCGGGACGAAGGGCTTCCCGTGCGCTGGGTCGAAGCCGACACCTACCACATCACGCTCAAGTTCCTGGGCGAAGTCAGAGACCAGCGCTTAGAGGCGATCGGGCAAGCGCTCGACAAGGTCGCGACTTCCAACACGCCCCTCGATCTCAAGCTGCGAGAGTTCGGTGCGTTTCCTACGATCCGGCGGCCCCGGGTGCTTTGGCTCGGTGTCGAACCCACTCCGGCCCTGAGGTGCCTGAAGCAAGACATCGAATGGGCCCTCTCCGACTGGGGTTTCGAGCGTGATACTCAGGCCTTCCACCCCCACATCTCGTTGGGCCGGGCCAACGCTGCCGATGGTGCGGGGGCGTTCAGGGGGCTCGCCGAACTCGCTGCCGGCCTCAGCTGTCGGGGAGGGGGCACCGTCAGGAAGATCGACCTCATGCGTAGCCGGCTCGGCAAAGGGGGTGCGTCCTACTCGGTCCACGCAAGCTACCGACTGTCCGGATAACGCGTTGATGGGGAGCGGGTGCCTCAAGAGTTGCCTAGGACGCGTGGCGTTCCTCCTCGTCGTGCTCGCGGGCGGGGGCTATGCAGCGTGGCGTTGGGGCCCGGAGGTGATGCCCCGCGTCCAGGCATGGCTCCAGGGAGAGCCGGTCACCGAGAAGCGACTCGCGTCTCCCGAGCTCGCGCAAGCTACGCTGGATCGTTTCGAAGCTCTTCGTGACGGGTCTGGACCCGGCCGCATCGCGTTGAGTAATGTCGAGTTGGTCAGTGTGCTGAGGTATGCACTCGCGGGACTGATCCCCGAACAGGTCTCGGAGCCCTCGATCAGGATGGCCGACGGCATCCTGACGTTGTCGGGCAAGTTTCCCTTGGATGCCCTCGAGGGGCTGGGCGAACTCGGACCTGTGATCGGCTTCCTGCCCGACACATTGCTCCTGGAGTTGACGGGTTCGTTGGTCCCGCTGGACGACCGCCGCGTCGCCCTGGTGATTCACAAGGTGGTAGCTTCGCACATACCGCTCCCGGACCGGATGATCGCCGGCGTACTGAGGTCGCTCGGACGCGAGGCCGAAGAAGGCCTGTCGTCGGATGCTCTGGCCGTTCGGCTACCGAGTGGACTCGAGTCCGCCTACATTCTGCGGGACAGCCTCGTGTTGGTGGCTGATCGTTGATAGGGCCCGCAACCTCCCACGGATCGACGCCATGGCGAAAATCCTGATCGTCGACGACGAGCAAGCGATTCGCGAAGCGCTCGTCCAGGTTTTCGAGTACGAGGGACACGAAGTACGGGAGGCGACCGACGGACCCGAGGCGTTGGACGCCGTGGAGCAGGAACGCCCCGATGTGACGTTCTTGGACGTAAAGATGCACGGGATGGATGGGCTCGAGACGCTGGAGCGCATCCGAGAGGCCGATCCGACGGGCGTGGTGGTCATGATCAGCGGCCACGGGACCATCGACACCGCCGTTGAGGCGACGCGCAAAGGGGCCTACGACTTCCTCGAAAAGCCACTCGACACCGACCGTCTTCTCGTGACTCTCAGGAATGCCCTGGACGTGAGGGGCCTCTCAGATAGCGTCCAGCTGCTCCGGGACCAGGTCGAGAGCCGGTACGAGATCGTTGGCGCATCTTCGCAGATTCGCTCTGTGCTGGAGCGCATCGAACGCGTTGCGGTGACCGATGCTCGAGTGCTCATCACCGGGGAGAACGGCACGGGCAAGGAGCTGGTGGCTCGGGCGATCCACCGACTCTCCACGAGGCCGTCCGAAAAATTCGTCGAAGTGAACTGCGCGGCTATCCCGTCGGAACTCATCGAATCCGAGTTATTCGGGCACATGAAGGGCTCCTTCACCGGGGCGGTGGCCGACCGAGCCGGGAAGTTCGAGCAGGCGGATGGGGGCACACTCTTCCTCGACGAGATCGGCGACATGTCGTTGGCCGCCCAGGCCAAGGTGCTCAGGGCGCTCGAAGAAGGGGTGGTGACCAGGGTCGGGGGGTCCAAGGTGATCGAGGTCGATGTTCGTGTCATCGCTGCCACCAACAAGGAACTGGCGGTGGAGATCGCGCAGGGCAATTTTCGGGAGGATCTGTTCTATCGCTTGAACGTGGTGCCGATCCATGTCCCGAGCTTGCGGGAGAGGCGCGAAGACATTCCGATGCTAGTCGGCCACTTCATGGAAGGCCTGACGCGCTCCGATCGCATGCCGGTCAAGGTGATCGAGGACTCTGCCATCGAACGGCTCTCGGCCCTCGACTGGCCTGGAAACGTGCGTGAACTCCGAAATACGGTCGAACGGCTCTCCATCCTCGCCCCAGGCGAGCGGATTCAGGCCGCGGACGTCGAACGTCTGGTTGTTGGGCGCCCCACGGTCGAAGGCTCGAGCAGCGGTACGCTGTTCGAGGCGGAGACCTTCAGCGAGTTCAAGGAGAAGGCCGAGGAGGCCTTCATCCTGAACAGGCTCCGAGAGTCCGACTGGAACGTGAGCGAGACGGCGCGCAAGATCGATATGCCGCGCTCCAATCTCTACAAGAAGATCGAACGCTACGGCCTGACACGTGAAGATTGAGGGAGGAGCCCTGGCGGAGGTCGCTCAGGGGTCATGGAGGATCTCGGCGCCGTTCGGCAAGTCGTAGAAAGCCTGCATCGTCCTGTAATCCCGGGTGGAAAGCCTGTTCGCCGTATTCGTCGGGTACATCACGTCCGTGGTCGCATCGCTGTGGGGTAACCCAAGAGCATGCCCCATCTCGTGGGCGGCCACCAGGCTGACTTGACGCTCCGTCAGGTGGCGCACGGGTCTAGACGGGGCCCTGGTTGTCAGCCTGAGGCCCAAGACCTCGAAGTGTGGTTTGCCGGCCTTCCAACTCCACCGGGTCCGCGCTACGCCGATTTGCCGTTCATCCAATGTCTGGCTCCACACGATTTCGATATCCGCCGCTTGCCCTCCTCCCGATCCGGTCTGGATCGCCAACCCGAACGGGTGGCCCTGCCAGGCCTGGATACCCCGAACGGCCGCCCGCTGAAGTTCAGCAGCCTTTGCTCTGGATTCGAAGTCGGGAAGGGGGACCCGGACCGTGAGGGTCTCGGTATCGTCGGGCCAGCGGTGGATCTTGGTGACACCCTGCTCTTCCACGTCGGCGCACAGGTATCCCACGTTCACGCACACCTCACGCGCCGGGAGATTGATCTCCAGCATGTCCGTGCCACTCGTCCGGACCTCTTCGCTCAGGACGAAACAAAGGCGTGGGTTGTCGTATGGGCACTCCACCTCCTCGTCGGCCGACCCGGGCTGCGAGGTGCGGTGGTTTCTGATGGACGTGGCGACCACGGCGATGAAGGCGATACCTAGCAAGAACGATGTGGGTGAAACCGATCCGGGCTTCATCTTGGATTCTTTTCTCCGCCGGGTACCAGACAAGAAAGTACCGTTACCTCTTCAAGCTAGGCCCGCATCGGCCCCGGGAGGAAGGATGATCTTTCGGCGGCTTGTGGCGCTTGCGCTGACGCGGCAAGTTGACAGTGGCAATATCGACGGGCCGATCCACTGACTTGATGGGTTCGCTGGGTGGCAGGAACGGTGTCCCCCGGCCCGTGTATTGCGCCTCGTTACGAAGGCGGTCCAGCCGGGGAATCGGGATGGCGGAAATCGAACGGGAAGCGGGCGGTCAGGACCAGAAGCAGCCCCCAGCCAACGTGGTGAGAGAGAAGCGCGGCTTCGTGCGGTTGGTCTGGGAGTGGACGCGATCGATCATCGTGGCGTTTGCGCTCTTCGTGGTCATTCGCACGTTTTTCATCGAAGCCTTCAAGATCCCGACTGGCTCCATGGAGGGCACGCTTCTGGTCGGCGATTTCCTCCTCGTCAACAAGATGGTCTATGGGGCCGAGGTGCCCGGCCTCGGTCTGCGGCTCCCGCCCATCGAGGAGCCCGAGCGTGGCGACATCATCGTGTTCGACCCACCGCACGACCCCGGCAGGAACTATGTGAAGAGGGTCCTCGGCCTGGCCGGAGACACCCTGCGCATGGTGAACAAGATCCTCTACGTCAACGGCAATCCGATGGCCGAACCGTACGCGACGTACATCGACCGGTCGGGGTCGGACGCCATCCATCCCAACATGCAATGGCAGGAGCGGTATCTGGTCACGCCACTCATGAGGAGGCGTGGGCAACGGCGGTACCGGGCGTCGCGGGACAACTGGGGGCCTATTCTGGTGCCCCGGGGCAAGTTCTTCGTACTCGGCGACAATCGCGACAACAGCGAAGACTCCCGCTATTGGGGCTTCGTCGATCGGGATGCCATTCACGGGCGGCCGTGGTTCGTCTACTACTCGTTCGACCGTTTCGCCCCGACGCCTGCACCATGGTGGGCCGGTGTGCGTTGGCGACGCATCGGGGATCGAGTCCGCTGACCGTGGTGGTGTCATTCGGTTAGGCTTGGCTAATCCCCACGGAGTCCCCGCATCGCCATAGGGTCGCTCGCGATCGCGGGAGGAGGAGTTGCGCCATGGCGCGAGACACTTATTGTGTCCATGGCCGGCACTGGGCCCTGGTCCAGTCTTCATCGTTTTCCGAGGAGCCGCATGAGCTTCGCCTCTCGCCGAGGATCTTTCCGAGAAGGCTCTCTCGATCAATACCTGAAAGAGATCAGCATCTACCCTCTGATCGACCGGCAAGAGGAGGTGCGGCTCGCCCAGCTTATCAGAAAGGGTGAGGAAGAGGCGCTCAACAAGCTCGTACGCTCCAATCTCCGGTTTGTGGTCTCGGTCGCCAAGAAGTACCAGAACCAGGGCGTTCCGCTTTCCGACCTGATCAACGAGGGCAACCTGGGCCTGATCCGCGCGGCACATAAGTTCGACGAGACCAAGGGCATCAAGTTCATCAGCTATGCCGTGTGGTGGATTCGTCAGGCGATTCTGCAGGCCCTCGCGGAGCAGAGCCGTATCGTACGAGTGCCGCTCAACCGGGCGGGGGCGTTGCACCGGATCGGGCGGCGCAGCTCGGCGTTACTCCAAGAGTTGGGCCGCGAGCCGACCGTTGGCGAGATCGCCCAGGATCTGGACATCACGGAGGAGGAGGTCGAGCGTACGCTGGCGATCTCCCAGACCCACTTGTCTCTCGATGCTCCGATCACGCCAGGTGAGGACAACCGGCTTCTCGACTACCTCCCGGACCAGTTCGCCCCGGGGCCCGAGAACGAGGCTTTCGAGCACGCGCTCAAGAACAGCGTCGAAGAGGCTCTTTCCAGCCTGAAGGAGCGAGAGGCCAAGATTCTGCGCCTCTACTTCGGTCTGGACGACCAGGAACCCATGACGCTCGAGGAAATCGGGTCATTGCTGGGGATCACGAGGGAGCGTGTTCGGCAGATCAAGGAAAAGGCACTTCTTCGCCTGAGACACGCTTCGCGCGCGCGCTTCTTGGAGACGTTTTTCACCTGAGGGCTCGGGCTCCTGACGCCCTCACTGACAACCCATCGGAAGCCGCACAATTACTGCCATTTCGGGTTGACACCCCCTGGCCCCCTGGCTATCCTTTCTTGCTCTGTTGCTCACTAGCTGGCTAGCGTAAGAATGAAGACATACACGCCCAAGGAAAACGAAATCGAGCGCGCCTGGTGGATCATCGATGCCGAGGGGCACCGTCTCGGTCGTCTGGCGACGCGCCTGGCCCACGTTCTCCGAGGAAAGCACAAGCCTTCCTTCACACCACACCTCGACGTTGGCGACCACATCGTTGTCATCAACGCCGAGAAGGTGGTTCTCTCCGGAAAGAAGGCGGATCAGAAGACGTATTTCCGCCACTCCGGTTACATGGGCGGCGAGCAGCACATCCCATTCAAGCGCATGCTGGAGAGACATCCGGAGCGAGTGATCGAGTTGGCGGTACGAGGCATGCTTCCCAAGAACAAGCTGGGACGCCACATGCGCCGCAAACTCAAGGTATACGCGGGTTCCGAGCACCCCCATCAGGGGCAAAAGCCGGAACCGCTCAAGATCTGAGAATGGACTGACGAGCGAGGACATGGCCGCAGCCGAAAACAAACTGATTCAGACCGTGGGCCGCCGGAAGACCGCCGTCGCTCGCGTGCTTCTGCGTCCAGGCAGGGGTGAGTGGTCCATCAATGGACGCCAGCTGGCGGAGTATTTCCCGAGGATGGTGCATCAATTGCGCGCCGAAGAGCCCTTCAGGGTCACCGAGACCGATGGGCAGTTCGACGTTCGGGTGCGGGTCCAGGGCGGTGGCCTGACAGGCCAGGCAGACGCCATCCGCATGGGTCTCGCCCGCGCCTTGGTGAAGAACGACGAAGAGACACGCCCGGTCCTCAGGACCAACGGTCTCCTCACCCGGGATGCCCGGAAGGTGGAGCGCAAGAAGCCTGGGCGGCCCAAGGCGCGCAAGCGGTTCCAGTTCTCCAAGCGTTAAGAACACCGGACTAGCGATTATATGCAGCAGGTCGACCTGAACGAACTCCTAGAGGCTGGCGTCCACTTCGGGCACCAGACGCGCCGTTGGAACCCGAAGATGAGGAAGTACATCTTCACGGAGCGCAACGGCATCCATATCATCGATCTGCGCAAGACGCTGGATCGCCTCATCACGGCTCAGCAGGCGGTCCGCGAGATTGTCATGAAGGGTGACAAGGTGCTGTTCGTCTGCACCAAGCGGCAACTCCGCGGAGTCATCGAGCAGGAAGCCAAACGCTGTGGCGCGTTCTACGTGACGGAGCGTTGGCTCGGCGGCATGCTCACCAACTTCCAGACGATCCGAAAGCAGATTCGTCGCTTGAAGGAGCTGGAGCGAGGTCACGAGGAAAACGCCTTCGAGTTCTACACCAAGAAGGAGCGGCTCCTGATCGAGCGTGAGCGCACGAGGCTCGACCGCTACCTGCAGGGTGTGAAGGACATGGCCCGTGTGCCCGGAGCGATGTTCGTGGTGGACGCCAAGCGCGAGACCATCGCGGTGCGTGAGGCGCATCGCCTCGACATTCCGGTCTTCGCGATCATGGACACGAACGCCGATCCCGACCTGATCGACTATCCGATCCCCGGGAACGATGATGCGATCCGGTCGGTGGGCTTGATTGCCAAGGCTCTTGCCGACTCCATCGAGGCCGCGCAGCGCGAGATTCCCGAGGAGGATCGCCGCCGTGTGGAGGACTTGGAGGCCACGACCTACTCGACCGAAACCGGCGAGAAAACCGCAGAGGCCGTCGAGCAACTTGCCCGGCGCCCCAAGAGGAAGCGCCGGCCGGTCCCGGACGCTATCGCCAAGGTCCGGAAGCCTTCCGGCGAGCGGAGCGGCGAAGTGGCTCAAGCAGAGTCCGCCGGCGAGCCCGAAGCGGCTTCGGATGAGGCGTCTGGAGCGGTTTCGCAGAAGGCCCCTGATGCCGAGGCGACGTCCGAGGCAGAGGCTGTGGGCGCAGAGGCTGTGGCCGAGTCAGAGACTGTGGCCGAGACCAAAGATGAGTCGCCGACGGAAGAGGCAGCAGAGGCCGAATCCGGCGCCGACGGGGAGAAGGAGACCAGCTCGGAGTCCTGACCACCGAGAGGTGGGTACTCCCCCAGGGGCCTGAGGCGGCAGCTGGACGAGGGCGGACCGGCGGATCTGGATCCTCTCTCTTTAGCTCCCGCCTCTTCTTTCGAGCGGACGCGAACGGAGATGCTTTTCTGCATATGGATGGGACGATGACGATTTCGGCCAAAGACGTGAAGGTGCTGCGCGACCGGACCGGCGCGGGCATGATGGACTGCAAGCGCGCGCTCCAAGAGACCGGTGGCGACAGGGAAGAGGCCGTCGACTATCTGCGGGCCAAGGGCTCGGCCAAGGCCGCCAAGCGCGCCGAGAAAACGGCCAACGAGGGCACCATTGGCCACTACATTCATTTCGACGGCAGGACTGCGGCCTTGGTTGAGGTCAACTGCGAGACGGACTTCGTCGCCAACACCGATGGTTTTCGGCAACTGGCCAAGGATCTGGCCATGCATATCGCCTCCGCGGCGCCGACCGCCGTCAGCCACGAGGATATCCCTGCCGAAATCATCGACAGGGAGCGGAGAATCTATGAAGAGCAGGTCCGTGAAGAGGGTAAGCCCGAGGAGATCGCCGGCAGGATCATCGAGGGCAAGCTGAAAAAGTGGTTCAAGGAAAGTACGTTGCTTGCCCAACCCTTCGTGAAAAATCCCGACCAGAGTATCGAGGATTTGATCACGGAGGTCTCGGTCAAGACCGGCGAGAAAATCGAGGTAGCACGGTTTGTCCGCTTCCGTCTGGGAGAGAGCGACTGATCTCGGTGCGCCAGGAACGACCCATGGTCGGAGAATATCGATGAGTAAAGGCTCGGGTAAGCCCTTCTACGGGAGGGTGCTTCTCAAGCTCTCGGGTGAGGCGTTGGCCGGTGATCAGGGCTTCGGTATCGAGCCGTCGGTGGTGGATCGTATCACCGACGAGGTCAGGGCCGTGCACGAGATGGGCGTCTCGCTCGGCCTCGTCATCGGCGGCGGCAACATCGTACGTGGCGCCATTGCCAGCCAAAAGGGCATGGACCGAGTCCAGGCGGACTACATGGGCATGCTGGCTACCGTTATCAACTCGCTCGCGGTTCAGGATCTGCTAGAGCGAAAGGGCGTGGCCACCAGGGTCATGACGGCCATCCGCATGGAGGAGGTGGCCGAGCCCTACATTCGGCGCCGCGCGATGCGCCACATGGAAAAGGGCCGCGTGGTGATTTTCGCCGGTGGCACCGGCAACCCCTACTTATCGACCGACACCGCCGCAGCGCTGCGCGCGATCGAGATGAACTCCGACGTGGTGATCAAGGCCACGAAGGTTCAGGGCATCTTTACCGCGGACCCGGAACTCGATCCTACCGCGGAGTTCCTACCCACGATTTCGTTCCGCGAAGTCGTGACTCGGGAACTCGCGGTCATGGATGCGGCGGCAGTGTCATTGTGCAAAGAGAATGACCTCCCCATCATCGTTCTCGATTTGGAGAACCGCGGCGCCGTCACTGCGGCCATTCGGGGAGAGCAAGTGGGTACCCTGGTTTCATAGCGCCTCTCGGGCGCGTTTCAGAATGGTTTCCGCGATCGCATCGGAGGTATTGCAATGCCGTTGGAGGACGCCAAGCAACACATGGATGACGCGCTGGAGGCCGTGCGGCGCGAGTTCGCGTCAGTCCGTACGGGCAAGGCGACGCCCGCGCTCCTCGATACGATCCGTGTCGACGCCTACGGCTCCAAGATGCCCATCAACCAACTGGCCACGGTCGGCACCCCCGAGGCGACCCTGCTCGTGGTCCAGCCGTTCGACAAGTCTCTCATCGCTGACATCGAGCGAGCCATCCAGATTGCCAACCTCGGCCTCAATCCGGCCAACGACGGAAACCTGATCAGGATCCCGATTCCGCCGCTCAACGAGGAGCGCCGGAAGGAGTACGCGCGCCTTCTCCACAAGATGGCGGAGGAGGGAAGGATATCGGTTCGACACGCCCGCAAGGCGGCGAACGATGAGATCAAGGCGCTGATGAGTGAGCACGAGGTCGGCGATGACGAAGGTCACCGTGACCTGCAAGCCGTCCAGAAGATGACGGACGATCACATCAGCAAGATCGACGAACTCTTGGAGCACAAGGAAAAAGAGGTCATGGCGATCTAGATGGCAGGCCTTGGCCCTCGACTCACCGTCGCGGTGATCGGGATACCGCTCGCCGCAGGGTTGATCTATTTGGGTGGATGGTATCTCGGTGTGCTCATGGCCGCCGCTGCGGGCTTCTCCGCCATGGAGTACTACGGGCTCGCGCGCGCAAAGGGGATCGAGGCATTTTCACGCCTCGGCATAGCTTTCGCGGTCGTGATCCCCCTTGGGGCCACCCTGCACAACAACTATCACGATCTAGCCCTGCTCGCCTTCGGCGCAGTGCTCTCCCTTTTTCTGATCACGGCCGGCATCGTCGTATTCACACGTGGTGCCGAAGATCGCCCATTGGAGGCGGTTTCCGTGACCGTAACCGGTGTGGTATATACAGGCTTTACGTTGGCCTTCGCCTCGCTGATCAGGAGCCTGCCGGACGCCGCGATCGCGTGGCACGGTACGGCTCTCCTGATCTTCCCGCTTTGGGTGACGTGGTGGGGTGACACAGGTGCGTTTTTCTTCGGTTCCCGCTGGGGCAAGACCAAGCTGCGGGAGGCCGTGAGCCCCGGGAAGACCCAGTTCGGGGCGCTTGCGGGGCTGGCGTGCTCCGTCGTGGCGGCTGGTCTCGCCGGCGGGTTCATCCTACACCTCATCCCGGAGTACGGGGTGGGTTGGAGAATGGCCGCCGCCATGGGTGTGATCATCGGAGTGGTGGGCCAGATCGGCGATCTGGCTGAATCGGCACTCAAACGGGCCGCCGGCGTGAAAGACTCGAGCACCTTGCTTCCTGGCCACGGAGGGGTGCTCGACCGGTTGGATGCCGTGTTCTTCACGGTGCCCCTCACCTATGTGCTCATCCTCCTGGTGGCGGCCCTTCCGTGATTCGGGTCGCCATCTTGGGAGCCACGGGGTCCATTGGCCGGAGCACGCTACGCGTCATCGGCCGCCATCCGGACCGTTTCCGGGTGGTCGGCTTGGCGGCGGGCCGCTCGGTCGACGACCTGGCCGCGTTGGTGGCCGAGCACACTCCCGACATTGCCGTGCTCGCCGATGCCGAGGCCCTGGTCGCCCGGTCTGATTTGCCACCCGCCGGTTGGGAATTCGGACACGATGCCGTCGTGGCGCTCGCCGAGCATCCTGATGTTGATGTTGTGGTCAATGCGGTCGTAGGGGCTGTAGGCCTCGCGTCGACGATTGCCGCGCTCCGATCGGGAAAGCGCCTGGCACTCGCCAACAAGGAGTCGCTGGTGGCGGGAGGTCCGTTGGTGACCGCGGCGGCCGATGAGGGGCGCGGGGAGCTCATCCCCATCGACAGCGAGCACTCGGCCATCCTTCAGTGTCTTCAGGGCTGTGACCGCGGGGCCGTGAGCCGCATCGTGCTCACGGCCTCAGGAGGGCCGTTCCGCTCGTTGAGCCGGGACGAGTTGGCCACGGTGACTCCCGCCCAGGCGCTCAAGCACCCGACGTGGGACATGGGACCGAAGATCACCATCGACTCGGCCACGCTCGCCAACAAGGCGCTCGAAGTAATCGAAGCACACTTCCTGTACGGGCTGCCCTACGACAGGATCGACGCTGTGATCCATCCTCAATCCATCGTGCACTCCTTCGTGGAGTTCGTGGATGGATCGGTGCTGGCGCAGATGGGATTTCCGACCATGGAGCTTCCCATTCTTTACGCGTTGACCTATCCGGAGCGCCTTGCCGATGCGGAGTTGCGCACCTTCGATCCGGTGGAGGCATCGCCGCTGACGTTCGACAAGATCGACTTGGCGCGTTTCAGGGTGTTCGCCCTCGGTGTCGAGGCAGGGCGCGCCGGGGGCACGATGCCTGCGGTCTACAATGCCGCCAACGAAACAGCGGTGACGTTCTTCATGGAGGGACGCATCGGCTTCCTGGAGATTGGTGAAGTGGTCGAGACCGCGATGTCCCGTCACTCGGTTTCTCCAATCGAGCAGGTGGCTGATGTCGTGGAAGCGGATCGCGAAGCCCGCGATGTGGTACGGGAACTGACGGCTGCGCAGCATCCCGCCAGTGGGACCTGACATCGGGGTTGGAAACCAACCTCCCTTGAGAGAGTTTAGAAAGTAGTATGACGATATTAGCTACGATCATTGTTCTGGGTGTGCTCATCTTTGTGCACGAGCTTGGCCACTTCATGGCGGCCAAGGCCGTAGGCATCGAGGTGCAGCGCTTCTCTATCGGCTTTGGTCCCCGCGTCGTCGGCTTTACGCGGGGTGGAACCGAGTACCTCCTGAGTTGGATTCCCCTGGGTGGTTATGTGAAGATGGGGGGGATGGACGACGAGGTGATGGAGCGAATCGAGGGCGGCGAAAACGCCGAGCCTCGACAACCCAGCCCGCGCGACTTCGACGCCAAGCCCATTTGGGCCCGCACGTTGGTGATTTCCGCCGGCGTCATCATGAACATGGTTTTCGCGTTTGCCCTCTATGTGACGGTGAATGCCGCCTGGGGCCTGCGAGAGAGCAACGTGACCAGGGTGGGGAACGTCGAGGCCGGTCTGCTCCCGCCAGGAGCGGAAGCACTCACGCAGATCCCTGTGGGAAGTCGCATTACGCGGATCGGCGACCAGGCGGTAGAGCACTGGGGGCACATCCGCGACGGGCTTTGGAAAGCGGAACCCGGCCCGCTCACCCTTCAGGTAGACGGGTTGGCAACGAGCCTCCAAATCGATGTACCCGCAGATCCGGAGATGCAGCGGAGGATGGCGGCGGCGGTCGAGCCTTGGATCCCAGCGGTCGTAGGTTTTGTGAATCCCGCTTCACCCGCCGAGAAGGGTGGCCTCGAGGAGGGTGACGCCATCGTGGCAGTCGGGGGTGTACCGGTGGCGACCTGGTACGACTTCGTGGAGCAGATCCAGGGCCGACCGGAGCAGCGCACCGAGATCACGCTCGAGCGCAACGGCCGTCAGCTCACCCGCTTTGTGACTCCGGAGGAGTCCACGCGAGAAGATCCGGTGACGGGAGAATCCGTCGAAGTTGGCCTCGTCGGGATCTACCCACCCAGGCCCGACCACGTCTACATAAGGGTGCCCTTCAGTGAGGCGGTCGTACTCGGTTATGGGGACACCGTCTTAATCACACAGCTCATCGTCGGGTTCCTCCGCGACTTGTTCACCGGAGACGTTTCGCCCCGTTCCGTAGGAAGCATCGTCACGATCGGAGCGGCCTCCGGTCAGGCCGCCGCCGCCGGCATGGCGACATTCCTACAGTTCATGGCGCTCTTCTCGGTCAACCTCGCGGTCCTCAACCTGCTTCCCATTCCGATTCTCGATGGCGGCCACCTCGTGTTCTTGGCCATCGAGGCTGTGCGGGGCAAAGCACTGTCCATCGAGCAGCGGCTGCGATGGAGTCACTTCGGGTTTCTACTGGTGATGGGAATCATGGTCTGGGCGCTCTCCAACGACATCTTGAGGTTGTTCGGGCTCTAGAAGGCTGTTGAAGAAGTGGGGCGAGCCGCGTTAGGCGCGCCACGGGGCCAGATCCTAGGCGGAACTCCGCAGGCATAGCAATCGCTACGGTAAGGAGTTCTAACGACGGAGATGGCCCCGTGCCGCCCTAACCCGAAGGGCGAAGGGGGGTTGCGGGCCCATGGTGCGTCTCTCTTCCTCGCCGTAGCCCTGCTACGCCTCGTCATCGTTCCTTCCCTGGTCACCGCAAGACCCCTTCGCGCGGCCGCACCCCACTTCTTCAACAGCCTTCTAGATGAACGTGAGCTGCTCCGGCCCAGTGCGGCGGCGCAATACCTCGATATCGATCAGTGCGGTAGGCTCCTTCTGGGGGGCTACGGCCAGATACCCGCGGTAACCGGCTTTCTCGAGCGCCTCCCCTACCACACTGTGCGCCAACTCCGGCCGATTGCATTCTCCGGACAGGTGCGCGAGGAGGATTCCGGCCAGCCTCGGGTGCACCAGCTCACACGCGAATCGCGCGGCGGCGTGGTTGGACATGTGACCGTGGCTGGAGGCGATGCGCTGTTTCACAGACCAGGGATACGGACCGGTCCGCAGCAGGGTGTCGTCGTGGTTGGCCTCGAGGATCAAAAAGTCGGACCCCGAGAGCGCGTGGAGCACCTGGGCCGTCGGCTTTCCCAGGTCGGTTGCTACGCCGACCCGAGCCTCCGTCTCGACGTCCACCAGGGAAACGGCCACCGGATCCACGGCGTCATGGACCGTCAAGAACGGCTCGACCCTCACCAGCCCAATCTCGAATGGCCGACCCACTCGATAGGAGTGCGTGGTCTCGCCACCGCGAAAGATCTTATCGCAGGCGGCGCGCGTAGCATCGGTGATGTACACGGGTGTTCCGTGCCGGCGCGCGAAGATTCCCGCGCCGCGCGTGTGGTCCTGATGGTCGTGCGTGACCACGATGGCCGTGATATCGGAGGGTTCGAGTCCAAGCACGTCTAGGCGGCGCGCCAGATCCTTGCCGCTGAACCCGGCGTCGATCAGCACGCGCGTCTCTCCAACCTCCACCAGAGTGGAGTTGCCGGCGCTGCCACTCCCCAGCACCGCGACCCTCATGAGCGGTCGGGGCGGCTCCGCTCCCATGCGCCGCTGAGCAACGCTCTCATGCCGGCGGTCAGTTCGAGGCCTCTGCGCGCCAAGACACGCTCGGTTACCTCGAGGAACTTGTCGAGGCGGTACTCAGTGAGGTCGGCTCCGGCTCCCCAACTGAACGGAGGCACCAGGGCAGGGGGCATCACGCCGCCGAAAACGTTGCTCCCTGCGCCCAGCACGCTCCCGGTGTTCAGCGTGGTGCCGATACCGGTCTTGACGTGGTCTCCGATCAAACAGCCCAGCTTCAGCAACCCGGTGTCGATCCGGCCTTCCGGTGTGGTGACGCGCACCGTGCCGTAGTCGTTTCGCAGGTTGCTGTTGGTGGTGCCGGCTCCAAGGTTCACCCAGCACCCCACGTAGGCGTGGCCGAGGAAGCCGTCGTGTGCCTTGTTCGTGTGACCTAGAATGACGGTGTGCGTCACCTCGCCCCGAACCTTGCACGCGGGGCCGATGGACACGTCGGACACTTCTCCGCCCAATAGCATCGTGCCAGCCCCCACATAGGCCGGCCCGGCAAGCCTCGTAAAGGCCTTTACCGTGACCCCATCCTCGAGTCGGATCCCGCCCGCCGTGGTGTCGAACACAACTTGTGGCTCGATCACCACGTCCTCACCCAGTGAAAGCACACCCTCACCGATGAGGTGGACGCCGTCACGTCGCGTGGGGGGAGGCGCGTTGGGGAAGGTGTTCTGGAGATCGAGAATCAACTGCGCGTGATTGTCGGCGATCAGATCCCAAGGGTTGGCCAACACACGTCCTTCCAACTCGATACGGCCGCCGATTTGGGCATCATCCGGGTTCAGCAGTTGGTCACCGGAGATCGATCCGGCGCCCTCCGGCAGGAACCATCCCACCACCGACCCGGCCATCAGTAATGTCGTGGCCTCAGCGATATCGGGAGCCTCCCAACCGAGAGGCACCGCACGACTCGAGAACAAGACGACTGGGCCGGTGTCCGGCAGTTCTCCAGGCTCCAAGGCCGGGGCCGTTCCCGGTTCCTCGAAGCCGGTGAGCGCCTCACCGGCGAGATGGCCGGCACATTGCGTTTTCCAGAACCGTTCCGCTCTCTCCCTCTGGAGTAAGGCTCCGAACAACAGCTCGCCCACGGGACGGGTCAGAGCAAACGGGGCCCAGGCACGAGCCCTCGCATCGTCGAACATGTACAGGGACCGGTCGCTCACTTGGATTCGGTCCCTCGGACGTGTGGTGGAAGCTGGTCCAAGGCCTCCTTTAGGTGGGGCGCCTTCTCTCGGGTCGTGATCAGGGTGGCCTCGGGCGTGCGTACCACGATGAGGCTGTCCACCCCGAAAACTACGACGGGCTTATCGTCCCCATACACGATCGTGTCGACACTGTCGATGGTATAGGTGTCGCCCACACCGATGTTGCCGTCCGCGTCCGTCTCGAGCGTGCGGAAGAGCGACTCCCAGCTGCCCACGTCGTCCCACTCGAACGTGGCCGCCATCGTGGCCACCCGCTCGCTTTGCTCGAGGACTGCCACGTCCACGGTGGTGACAGGTACAGTCGCGAAGAATTCCTCAGTCTTACCCTGTCCGAGCAAGTGGAGGAGGTCACCGATCTCAGGTGCGTACGAGCGCACTTCCTCGAGGAAGCGCCGAGCCGTCCAGACGAAGATACCAGAGTTCCATAAATGGCCTTCTTCTATGAGCTTAACAGCTGTAACCTCATCTGGTTTCTCGATAAATTGTGCGACCCTGTACGCCTCCGCATTACCCTCGTGTTCCAGCGGTTCCCCCGGTTCGATGTAGCCGTATCCGGTTTCGGGGCGAGTCGGCTTGATCGCGATCGTCACGAGCATGTCTTCCCGGCGCGCCAGAGCGGCAGCCTCACCGAGCAGGTCCCTGAATGCTTCGGTGTGCCGGATCATGTGGTCCGAGTGCAGTGAGACGAGCACCGCGTCGGGGTCTTGTTCGTGGAGGAGCCATGCCGCCCACGCCAGGACCGGACCGGTGCCTCGGGCTTGTGGTTCCACCAGCAGGCATTCGACCGGAAGGTCCGGTAGAACGCTCTGGAATGGCTCCAGCAGGTGGTCTCCGGCGAGGATCCGGATGCGCTGGTCCGGGGCGAGCAGCCGGGCGCGGTCCATGGTCTCGACGATGAGTGGCCGGTCGCTGGCCAGGTTGAGGAGTTGTTTGGGTCGCGACGGCCGGCTTACAGGCCAGAATCGGGCGCCGACGCCACCCGCCAGGACGGTGACCCAAAGGTGGGGGTCAAGCGACGTTGAGGATCTCTTCGATTCGGGCAATGAGTTTCTTCGGGCTGAATGGCTTCGTGACGAAGTCGCTGGCCCCGAGCGAGAGTGCGATTTCCCGGTCCGCATCCTGTCCCTTGGCCGTCAGGATGATTACCGGAAGCGACCCGCGATGATCCAGTTCCCGCAGCCGGCGGAGCACGTCGAGCCCGGTGGCGCCCGGCATCATGATATCCATGAGAACCAGGTCGTACTCGGTGTCGGCCTCGAGGTGGGCCAGCGCGGCAGTGCCCGTGCCGACCGGGTCGACATCGAATGAGGCCGCCTCGAGCAGTGTAGCCAAGATACGCCGGATATGGGGTTCGTCATCGGCCACGAGGATGCGGCCTCTGGACGCTGGCGTCTCAACCGATTCCACCATCGCTCCGTTTTTGATGGGAGGACCTGGGAAGCGGGGAACCTACCCGTCGAAGGGTGTAGCAGTCAAGGAACTTGGCGGGTTTACGGGGTTGACACCCCTTCTAGAGGAGAGGTAGGCTTGGGTCTTTCTCAGAATCAGAGTACACAGTGATGCGGCCTTCACCTTCCTACATACGTCTTGGTGGATTGGCGATTTTCGCGGGCGCCTACACGCTCGCCAGCACGGCCTGCGGTACCAATCCGTTCGACATCAACTGGCAAGTTTCTCCGGACACGGCGTTCGTCTATTCGATGTCGCGCCCCGAACTGAACCTGCCAACGGCCTATGACCTCGTGTCCCAGAACCAAGTACTGATTCAGGCCGCGGGAGCCACGGGCACGTGGGACTTCGCTCTCGATCATCGTGGCGACGGACTCGCGCTTCTCCCGCCGGGCGTATTCGGGATCGTGTCTACGGCCCAGATCACCTCCCTGGGCAGCAGTTTGCGATTCGAGGATGTGGTCCGTGCGCCCACCGACACGACGCTCTACGTGAGCGACGAGCCCATGATGATGGAGCTCGGCAATGTCTACGCCCTGAGGACGCATCGGGGCGTGCGCGCGGGCCCGTTCAGCGAAACCTGCTTTTTCTACGCGAAGCTTCAACCGCTGGTGATCGATGTGGAAAATGGCATACTCACATTCGTGTTCGACCGGAATCCGTTGTGTTCCGATCCTGAGCTGGTTCCCGAACAGAACTGACCTCTTGCTCGACCCGAAGCTCATCCGAAACGATCCTGATTCCGTCAGGGAAGGACTCAGGCAGCGCGCTGCAGACGAACTAATGCCTCGCGTAGACGAGATCCTCGACCTCGATGCCGAGAGGCGGGCCGCGCTGCACGAGGTCAACGACCTGAAGGCCGAACGCAACGAAGTCTCCAAGCGTATCGGCGATATGAAAAAACGAGGTGAGGACGCTGTCGTCCTCATCGCTGAGATGCGGCGCGTAGGGGATCGCATCGGCGAGTTGGACGCCGAGGTGTCGCACGCCGAGGAGAGCATTGAAGAGATGTTGCTGGTGATTCCGAACCTGCCTCTCGACGAGGTTCCGCACGGAGGTGCAGAAGCCAACATCATCGTCCGCAGTTGGGGTGAGCCCAAGGCGTACGACTTCGAGCTTCAGGCGCACTGGGATTTGGGTGAAGCGCTGGGCATTCTGGACCAGGCCCGGGGCGCCAAGCTTTCCGGATCGGGATTTCCGATCTTGAAGGGCGACGGCGCACGGTTACAACGAGGGTTGATCAACTGGATGCTGGAGCTGCATACCGACGAGCACGGCTACGTCGAGGTCCGAGTACCCTACCTGGTGACCGCGGCGACGCTGACTGCCACAGGCCAATTACCCAAGTTCGCCGACGAGTCCTACGCCTCGGAGCGGGACGACCTCTGGCTCATACCGACCGCCGAGGTGCCGGTCACGAACCTCCATCGCGACGAGGTGCTCGGGCCTGACGAGGTGCCGCTGAAGTACGTCGCCTACAGCCCCTGCTTCCGCCGTGAGGCCGGTGCCGCCGGAAAGGACACGCGGGGGCTGTTGCGGGTCCACCAGTTCGACAAGGTGGAGTTGGTACGCTTCGAGACCCCCGAACGCAGCCGCCAGGCGCTCGAGGAAATGACCGCCGAGGCCGAGAAGATTCTGCGGTTGCTGGAGCTGCCGTACCGTGTGGTGGTGCTGGCCACGGGCGATCTGGGGTTTTCGTCGGCAATGACATACGACATCGAGGTGTGGGCACCCGGAGTCGAGCAGTGGTTGGAGGTGTCCAGTGTCAGCACGTGCACCGACTATCAGGCGAGGCGGGGGAACATCCGTTTCCGACCCGCACACGGCGAGAAGCCCGAGTTCGTGCACACCCTGAACGGGTCTGCGCTCGCCTTGCCGCGACTGATGATCGCCTTGTTGGAGTCCTACCAGCAGCCCGACGGTGCCGTGCGAATCCCCGACATCGTTCAGCCCTACGTCGGGCTCGAGGCGATCCTCCCCTGAGATGATCCGGATCAAGTGGCCGATCGCTCTGGCGACACTCTTCGTCCTCATGCTCGGCTGGTACCTCTATTACACCCGGACCATCGTGCAGCAGCTTCATCAGGACTCGGAATTCATCACCGAGATCTTCAACCTGGTTCAGCAGGGGATCCAGGGCACCGAGCCGGGCAGTGAGATTAGGGCTCTCTCCGACTTGCAGACGCGCATTCTGGAGTCCGGTCTTCCCATTGTCGTCACCGACGAGGACGGCATGGTCATCATGGCCGAAAACCTCGGCTTCGTGTTCGACCGGAGCACGCCGGAGGACCAGCGCCGTGCGCTCGAGGAAGTCGCCCAGCTCAGCCTCGATCATGATCCGATCTCGGGTGCCGGAGGCAACTTGATCTACTTCGGGGACACACCCGAGATCCAGAGGCTCCGCTGGATTCCCCTTCTTCAGGCCAGTGGTTTGCTGATTACCGTGACGATCGGGTTCCTGGTGATCCGCAATCAGCGCCGTGCTGAAGGTGAGAAGGCCTGGACGGCCATGGCCAGGGAGCTCGCTCACCAACTCGGGACGCCCATCTCGTCGCTTCAAGGCTGGCTCGAGTTGATACGAGTGCCGGAAGGCGACAGGCCCGGCAAGCTGGCGGTAGGCGACGTCGCCGCGGGGATCGAGGAAGACCTCGTGCGACTGGAGAAGATCAGCCACCGTTTCGAGCTCATCGGCCGTGAGCCCGAACTCGAAAGCCTCGACCTTCGGGAGGTGGTGCGTGAGTTGGAGCGTTACCTTCAGGCCCGCATCCCCCGTCTCAGATCAGGTGTTCTGCTCGTGCTCGACATTCCCAAGAATCTCCCTCCTGTGATGGGCAACGACATGCTTCTGACGTGGGCGCTCGAGAACGTGGTCAAGAATGCGCTCGACGCCCTGGCGGGGACGGGTGGCGAGATCCGCATCAAGGCCCGCCAGGAGCACGCCGGCTGGATCAGCCTGCGAATCCAGGACACGGGACCGGGCGTGCCTTTCGAACTGCGCGACACGCTGTTCGACGCGGGCGTCTCGTCCAAGTCCAGCGGATGGGGCGTCGGCCTCACGCTGTCTCGCAGGATCATAGAGGGCGTCCACAAAGGGCGCATTTCACTATTGGATGCCGCGGGCGGCGGCGCTCTCTTCAACGTTATGCTCCCTTCGGCGAGACAATAGCACATCACTGAGCCCGATCAGCCAGCGTGAGCGAATATCTACAGGCCCTGAATCCGGAGCAGGACGCTGCCGTCCGCCACTTCGAAGGCCCGATCCTGGTGCTTGCCGGGGCCGGGTCCGGAAAGACTCGCGTACTGACGTCGCGGATCGCACATCTGGTGAGGGAGCATGGGGTCCCGGCGCATCGCATTTTGGCGGTGACGTTCACCAACAAGGCCGCCGGCGAGATGCGCGACCGCGTCGAATCGTTCTTGGGCGGCAAGCCGAAGGGGATGTGGATGGGCACGTTCCACGCCATCGGCGCCCGCATCCTCCGCCGCCATGCACCCCGACTCGGATGGTCCAACACGTTCACGATTTTCGACGCCGAGCAGAGCCTGCGCCTCATCAAACGCACAACCGAGTCGTTGGGCCTGGACATCCGCAGGTGGCATCCCAAGGCGATCCGGGCCCACATCGGCGGCGCCAAGAACATGCTCATCACTCCGCAGCAGTTCGTGGAGGACAGCGAGGGTAGCCTCGATCTCTTCGCCCGCACCGTGGCAAGCGTTTATCCCGCCTACCAAAAGGCCCTCGAGGACCAGAACGCGTTCGACTTCGACGATCTCCTCGTAAAGCCGGTGGAGCTCTTTCAACAGTCTCCGGACATCCTGCACGAGTACCGAGAGCGGTTCTCGTTCGTGCTCGTGGACGAGTATCAGGACACGAACCACGCTCAGTTCCGCTTTCTGGAGATGCTTGCTTCGGAGCGCCGCAACCTCATGGTCGTGGGCGACGACGATCAGAGCATCTACGGGTGGAGGGGCGCCGACATCCGGAATATCCTGGACTTCGAGAGCAGCTTCCCCGGTGCGGCGGTCGTGCGGCTGGAGCAGAACTACCGGTCCACCGAGCGGATCCTGGACGCCGCGAACGCCGTCATCAAGCTCAACGTGAACCGGAAGGGAAAGGTTCTGCGCACAGAGCGGACGGGAGGCGATCTCATCGTCCTGACCGGTACGGCCGATGAGACGGACGAGGCGCGCTGGGTCGTCCAAGTGGTGGAAATGCACCTGGAGGAGGGTAGCGGTGTCACGTATCGGGACATGTCCATCCTATACCGCACGAACGCACAGGCGCGCGCCATGGAGGACGCGTTCCGGCGTCGCGCGGTTCCCTATCAGGTGGTGGGTGGTGTGCGCTTCTACGAGAGGCGGGAAATTCAGGATGTGCTTGCGTACCTGCGCCTCGTTTCCAACCCGCTGGACGGGGTGGCCTTCGATCGTGTCGTCAACTACCCGCGTCGCGGCGTCGGGGCGGCCAGTCTCGAGCGGCTGCTGGAATGGGCCGATCTGGAGGGGATCGGGAGGCTGGAAGCCGCGACCAGGGCAGAGGACGCGCCCGGCGTGCCACCGGGGGGAGCCCGCGGCCTGAAGAAATTCGCCGAGCTGATCCAGCGCTTCTCGGCCCGCGCGGCTCAAATGCGTGTGGGCGAGTTGCTCGACGAGCTGGTGGAGGAGCTCGACCTGCTCCTGCATCTTCGGGACGAGGGGCCGGAGGGAGACGACCGCGCCGACAACGTGCGCGAGCTCATTGCCGGAGCGCTCGACTTCGACGCCGAACAGTTGGACGAGTGGGAGGAGGGCATGGTGGACCACTTCACCGAGCTGGACCTCTTCCTCCAGCGCGTAGCGCTCGTGGCCGACGTGGACCGACACGACCCTGACGCAGACGCGGTCACGCTCATGACGCTACACAACGCTAAAGGTCTGGAGTTTCCGGTCGTGTTCATCACCGGTCTGGAAGACGGGCTGTTTCCGCTGAGCCGCGCGTACGACGATCCCGCCCAGCTCGAGGAGGAGCGCCGCCTCTTCTACGTGGGGCTCACACGTGCACAGGACCGTCTATTTCTCACTTACGCGCGGCAACGCCGCCGGGCGGGGGAGATCATGTACGGGCGCATGTCGCCCTTCGTCGAGGCCATCCCGGACGAACTGCTCCAGGTCGGCCAGTCGGAGTTGCTCCGGGCCACGACATCGTACACGCGCTCGCCACGCCGGCCGGAGATGGCCCAGAGCAAGTTCGAATACGACCCCCTGGGTGACGACCTCGATGAGTCGTTCAACCAAGATCTGCCGCGCCTGATCAAAGGTGAGCGCGTAATGCATGACACTTTTGGATCGGGCGCTGTGGGCGAGATTACGGGGTTCGGGCGCGATCTCAAGGTCGTCGTCAACTTCGATTCCGTCGGTAAGAAAAAGCTGCTCGTCCGCCACGCGGGACTCAAACGCGAATTCTAGTCGACAGCGAGTCCACGAGACTCTCTCAGGGAGAAGGGGCCGCATGGCGGTCGAACGATCGGAAGTAACACGCATTGCCGCGCTGGCCAAGCTCGAGTTCGAGGATCACGACATCGAGCGGATGACCGAGGAATTGAACGACATCCTGGAGCACTTCCGGGTGCTCCAGCAGGTGGACCTGCCGGAGGGGAACCATGACGCGAGGTCGGCTGCGCCGGCTCCCGAGCGCAGGCCGGGCACCCTCGCCCGGGACGAGTTGTCTTTGAGCCTCTCCGACTTGGCTCCCTCCCATGAGGAGGGCTTCTTCCTGGTCCCCCGACTCCCCGCGTTGGATGCCGGTACTCGAGACGGCGGTGCGGGCGAGGGCGAAAATCCGTGAGCATCCGGGAGATTCGAGAAGCCTTCAACGCAGGTTCTGGCGGTCCCGAGGCGGCGTTGGAAGCCCTGGCCAAGATCGTGCGAGGCGAATCCGGGAACGGTTCGCTCAACGCGTTCTTGTGCACCGTGCCCGAGGACGCCCTGA
The DNA here is from genome assembly GCA_022571515.1 of Gemmatimonadota bacterium. GTDB lineage: Bacteria > Gemmatimonadota > Gemmatimonadetes > Longimicrobiales > Gaopeijiaceae > JACZXQ01. The sequence continues at coordinate 68,646 of JACZXQ010000006.1, read as the reverse complement.
GCGAGCAGGCGGCGCGGGCGCCCACCGGGCGATTGGGGGGCGTGCCCGTGGCCGTGAAAGACAACTTGGCAACGAGTGACCTTTGCACCACGTGCGGATCCAAGATCCTCGAGGGGTACGTATCCCCCTACGAGGCGACCGCCGTTCGACGACTTCGAGAGGCCGGAGCGTTGGTGGTTGGTAAGACCAACATGGATGAGTTCGCCATGGGCTCCTCCAACGAGAACTCGGCGTTCGGACCTGTACGCAATCCCGTAGATCTCGCCCGCGTGCCGGGCGGCAGTTCGGGCGGCTCGGCCGCTGCGGTGGCGGCGGGTTATGTGCCTGTGGCGCTGGGTTCGGACACGGGCGGCTCGGTCAGGCAGCCTGCTTCTTTTTGTGGGGTGGTGGGCGTGAAACCCACGTACGGCCGAATCAGCCGCTACGGTCTCGTCGCGTTCGGATCGTCGTTGGATCAGATCGGCGTACTGTCACGATCGGTCGTCGATGCGGCCGAGGTGTTGGGCGTCATATCAGGGCACGATCCCCGCGACTCCACCTCGTCGGAGCGGGAAGTGCCGGATCTGGTGGGTGCGTGTAGCGGTGACGTGGATGGGCTCGTGATCGGAGTGCCTGAGGAGTACTTCCCCGACACGCTCGACGTCCAAGTACGGGCTCGCTGCGAGGCCGCGCTCGAGCGGATGGAGGCGGCCGGTGCGACGGTCCGGAGGGTGTCTCTGCCGCACACACGCTACGCCATACCGACGTACTACGTACTCGCCACGGCCGAGGCGTCGAGCAACCTCGCGCGCTACGACGGCGTGCGCTACGGCTTCCGCGCACCCGAAGCGGCCTCGGCCGAGGCTGTCTACTGCCGTACTCGTTCGTCGGGCTTCGGAGCCGAGGTCAAGCGGCGTATCATTCTGGGCACGTACGCTCTCTCGGCCGGCTATTACGACGCCTATTACGGCCGCGCGCAAAGGGTGCGAGAGCGGCTCGCGTGCGAGTTCGCGGACGTGTTCGCCGGTGGAGTGGACGTTCTCTTCACCCCGACCTCTCCCACGGTGGCCTTCCCCCTGGGCGAACGTGTGGCCGATCCTGTGAGCATGTACCTCTCCGACGTGTTCACCGTGACTGCGAACCTTGCGAACCTGCCGGCCATCTCGGTCCCGGTGGGTGAGGTGGGCGGGCTGCCCGTCGGCGGCCAATTCATTGGTCCCGCCTGGGGCGAGTCCACCATGTTCCGTGCGGCGGCGGCGCTCGAGCGTGCGATGGAAGGCTCAGCATGAGCGCCGTGTACGAGACGGTCATCGGCCTCGAGGTCCACGTCCAGCTTCTCACGGAGGAGAAGCTGTTCTGCTCGGACAAAGCAGAATTTGGGGCGCTACCCAACACCCGGGTGTGTCCGGTCTGCCTCGGACTGCCTGGCGCGCTCCCCGTGCTCAACGGACTGGCCGTCGATCTGGCGCTTCGGGCCGCGCTGGCGCTGGGGTGTGAGGTGCACGAGACCAGCGTGTTCGCGCGCAAGAACTACTTCTATCCGGATCTGCCCAAGGGCTACCAGATCACCCAGTTCGAGCTACCGCTCGCGACCGACGGCGCCCTGACGGTCACAACCGACGAGGGCGAGCGGACCGTACGCGTTCGGCGGATCCACATGGAGGAGGATGCGGGGAAGTTGTTGCATGATCGCGTCCCGGATCAAACGGCGGTGGACCTCAACCGTGCTGGGGTGCCCCTGGTCGAGATCGTCACGGAGCCCGACCTGGAGAGCCCGGCCGAGGCCCGTGCCTTCCTGCTGGAACTCAAGCAGATCCTGGGCTACCTCGACGTCAGCGACTGCAACATGGAGGAGGGCAGCCTGCGGGTAGACGCCAACGTCTCCATCCGGCCCGTCGGCGCGACTGAATTGGGAACCAAGACCGAGGTCAAAAACCTCAACTCCTTCTCCGCTGTGGCCAAAGCCATCGTTGTAGAGGTGGAGCGCCAGAAGGCATTGCTGGACGCCGGTGAGCCTGTGATCCAGCAGACGCTGCTCTGGGACGAGGTCGTGGGCACGGTCCGGCCCATGAGGAGCAAGGAAGAGAGCCACGACTACCGGTACTTTCCGGAACCCGACCTGCCGCCTCTCAAGCTCGATCGAGCACGGATCGACGCGGCTCGAACGTCGCTGCCCGAGTTGCCAACCGCGCGCCGCCGCCGCTTCGTGGAGCAGTACGGCCTCCCCGTCTACGACGCCGGCGTGCTCACTGCCTCGCGGGGCACGGCGGACTTCTTCGAGGAACTGGCCGATGCGGGCACCGACGCAAAGGCGGCGTCCAACTGGGTGATGGGGTCGCTCATGGAGTTAGCCAACCAGCGAGGTGGTGAGGTGTCCGTGCTTCCGGTAACGGCGGAAGACATGGCCGAGTTACTGGCGTTGGTTGCGGATGGGACCATATCACACGGGACCGGCAAGGACGTTCTGGCTTTGATGACCGAGTCCGATCGAAGTGCTGCGGAAATCGTGGAGGCGGAGGGCATGGCCCAGGTGGCCGACGAAGGTCTGTTGGAGGCTTGGATCCACGAGGTCATCGCGGCACACCCGGACGAGGTCCGGCGCTACCGTGAGGGTGAGGACAAGTTGTTCGGGTTCTTTGTGGGACGGGTCATGAGCCTCTCTCAGGGCAAGGCGGACCCCAGGCGGGTCAACGGACTGCTCAAGACCCGGCTGTAGCGGGGCGGCTCTGCCGGCAGAGGAAAGAACTCGTCGGCCGAGCTCTCGAGCAGGGCGGGGTCGTCCACACCGCCGCGCGCCATGGTCAAGCGCCGCACCTTCTTCGCGAGCCGCAGGTTCAAGTCGCCCACCGGATCGAGTGCTGCCGGAGCGGACGCTTCACCCTCCGCCAGGTAGCCGACCACGTGCTCGAACGAAAGCGCGAAGTACTCCTCTACCAGATCGTCCGGCAGATCGAATCGCGAATTCTTCAGCACCTGTTCGAAGACCTGCTGCCAGCGGTCGTTGTCGCTGATGCGGATCATGCCACGAAAAATCCTGCGGTTCGTCTGGAAGCTGAAGATCGTCCGGCTGAGGACTTCATCGAACAGGGCGTCGGCCTCCTCGTGGTCGTGCTCCATCACGAGCTCGCGCGCCTTGCCCAGAAAGGACTCACCGACATGGAGGTCCATGCGGTGCTCCCAGTACGTATGCCCTATCGCCTGCGTCGTGCTCGTGAGAAGTAGCTGCCGCGGCACGAAGAGATTGTGGGCGATCGTGTCGGCGGCGAGGTGGGCCAAGTAGCCGTAGCCGACGGCTCGGAGTGGCTCGTTGTTCGCGGCTTCCAGAATCTCCTCTCCTACGTGCCAGCTGTGGCAGTGACGTCCTTCGGGCACGTACTTCTTCGCGAAGGAGATATCCGCAGCGATCGAGCCGTACAGGAAGGGGGCCGGATACCGCTCGATGACGGCTCGGATCGCCGGAGGCAGCAAGAAAAGCGCCTTGAGCAGGCTCTCGCCGAGCGCGATGTGCGTGCCCGGTCCCCAGGCCAGGAGTGGTTCAGGCGAGAAGGCGACCCACGCTACGGCAAGAGCGAGCGCACCGACGATCTTCACACCTGCTTCGGCTCCTCCGGGGCGGCGTGCCCTTCGTTGGCCTTTTCACGGGCGTCCGACTCGTCAGGCTCGGCGGCGGGTTCCTGGTCTTCGGCGGGCTCGGAGGCTCCCACACCCAGGGTGCGTGCGCCAGCGCGAACACCGTGCGCGGCGGCTGCCGTGTCCAGAAAAATGTCCTCGGCCTCGCCCTGAACCACCTGCATGAGCGCATTGAACTCCGCGATGCGGTCCTCCATGTGGTCCGAGGCGTCGTTCAGGTGGCTTGTGATTTTCGTGACGGAATCGTTGACCTTCCGAATGTCCGTGCGCACGACCGCCGAGATGTACTCGACGTTCTCGGCCGCGGCGCGCGCCCGGTCGGCCACGGGCTGGAGTTGCTTCTGCATTCCGGCCAGGAGCTTGCGGATCTGGAGCAGCAGCACCGTCATCGCCAGGAGCGCAAGCGCCGACCCCACCGCGAGGATCACGAGGGAGATGTCCGCCGCGGTCTCGAGGCCGTCCCTCGGTACCACGGTCGTCCCCTGTGTCTGGGTCAGGGCCGTAAGCAGTGAGTTCATCATGAATCGCATGTCCGAAAGGTAAGAGACTTCCGTCTCACAGTTCCAGGTCCACACCCAAGGTCCGCCTGCTGAGCTTGGGTACGACCGGCGGCAGGATCCCCTTCCAGGCCGAGCGGTGCATCGCGGAGAACGCGGCATCCCGAAGCTCGGAGGGCAGTTCAACAAACGCAACGTCCGGCCGAACGCCGTCCTCTACCACCTGCGCGATCGCCTTGTCCACAGCCCTGAGCCGGTCGGGTTCGATGTCCACCAGGGGCGGGGGTGCCGTGCAGGCGCCGGCCAGTGCGTGGATCTGGGAGGCGTAGAGGTCGCCCAGCGGCAAGAGCGGTTCCGGCGGGAGGCGCTCGGCCCAGATCAACTCCGTCTTGTTGGCCGCCGACACAGGAATGAGCTCTTCACGGTTGGCGATGACGCGAGCGACCGCGCGGTGAGCTTCCTCATTCGACCGGGCTACAGCCTCGGAGGCATCTCCGCCCAGGCTCGCCTCGAGGGTATCGGCCACCGCCCGCACAACCTCGGCGTCCGGAATTTCCACGGTGATCGCCGCCGCGGCGAACCAACGTTCCAGAAGCGCAGTCTCCGGCCGAGGAGACGAGGCCAGGACCACTCCGTTCGCGTCGGCCTCGCGGATCGCCTCAGCGACCACCGCCACGACCACCCGGGTGATGCGATCCTCGGTCACGGCCCGTCCAGAGTGTCGGCCGGCTCTGATCCGGGTGACACGATCCGCTGGATCTCACGTTGCACCAGGTTCGGATCCTCGTCGCGCAGATGCGAGAACGAAGCCCGCGCCCGACGGATCGCCTCCTTGTCCAAAGTGACCTCCAAGCGGGCGTCCTCCATCTCGGGGGCGCGGGCCACGATGGTGCCTGTCGGGTCGGCGACCATGGAGCCGCCCGAGAAAGTCACGCCGCCCTCGACGCCGGTCCTGCACGCCAAGAGCACGTACACGCCGTGCAGAAACGCTGTGGCCCGAACCAGAAGCTCCCAGGGCTCGGTGGATGCGAATTCGTTTCGGTCGCCCTCCTCGGGCAGGCCGCGACCGGGAGGAGCAGCCATCACCACGATGACATCGGCCTCTTGTATGGCATGCAGATAGGCCAGTGCGGGATGCCACAGGTCTTCACACACCAACAGGCCGATCTTCCAATCGGGGGTCAGATCGAAGGGGCGGACACCTTGCCGGCCTGGTGCGAACAGCCTGCCCTCGTCGAACATGCCGTAGGTGGGTAGGTAGATCTTGCGGTGGGCCGCGACCACAGCGCCATCTCGCGCGACCACGCCGGTATTGTAGACCAGTTGGTCCGATCCACGCTCAACCATTCCGAACGCGACGGCTGGAGAACCGGGCTCGAGCGCCAGCGGCGACCCGTCCGACAGTGGGAGCGCCACTTCCTGGACGGCGCCGCCGAGGAGGTAGCCGGTCAAGGCCAGCTCGGGGAATACCACGAGATCGGCACCGGGGCTCGCTGCGACCGCGGACTCCATTCGCATGAGGTTGGCGTTCACGTTCCGCCGCTCCGGAGCGAACTGCACAAGGGTCACTTTCAGGTGGGTCACTCGTCCTCCTCGGCCGGCGTCGGCACGTGACGGAGGGCGTGCGCATGAGCCTCTTCAGCATCGCCCACAGCGAGCGCCTGCTCCACTTCAGGCGAAATCTCACCGGCCTGGCGGAGGGCCGCCGTCGTGAAAACCGGTCCGGCCAACTCGGAGACCACCACGCCGATCAACACGATGCCGAACAAGGTATCCATGGCATCCAGGCCGTTTAGGTCGAGCCCTCTGAACGTCAGCATCAGGGAGATCGCCAATGCCAGGGAAATACCGCCCTGGGGCACCAAGCCCAACCCGAGCCGTTTGGGAGGCGTGAAGGGCAGGGGAACCATCCTCACCGCGATGAATCCGCCCGCGACCTTTGCACCGACACGTAGCATCACGTAGGCCGCCGCAAACGGGATGACCCAGAACGTTGGAAAACGCAACAACGCTCCCGCTATGATCAGCAGGATGACGTAGATCGGCTTCTCCCAACGCTCCAGGCTCCGGAATACGCGCTTGTGACCAGGTGCCAGGTTTGCAATGACGGCGCCCATGACGACGCACACGAACAGTGGTGAGAGTTGAAGCTGCATGGCCGCGCCCGCCGCGAACGCTGCGCTGCCCATCAAGAAGAGCACCATCTCCTCGCCGGCGGGTCGCTTTCGAGTCAACCATAGGAACAGGATGCCGCACACCGTGCCCAGGCCCAGGCCTACGACGATCCAACCCAGGGCTGGGACGTCGCCGAACCCCTGACCGAGTGCGGTCGGGTGATAAACTGAGTAGATGATCTGCAGCGCTACGATCCCCACCACCGCGTCGAGCGAGGCGACGAAGAACAGGAGCCGTCGCATGTTTCCGCGCACCAGGAAGTTCGACGAGACCATCGCGATTCCTGCCGGGGTGCTGAGACAGGCCGTTGCCGCCGCGCCCCACACCATGAGTCTGGCTACCTCGGTCGAGCGCCCGATCATCGCCAGGCCGAGAAGGCCCACACCGGCGAAGAACAGGAACGCGAGTACGGCCTGCCCGAGGGCGAGGATGTGGAAGCCGCGTGGAAACTGGCCCAGGGTGTCCCGGTCGAGCTGCATGCCGAACAAGAGCCCCACCCACCCGAGACCGAGCACGAGGAGTGGCGAAAGTTGTTCGAGGGCCTCTGCCGAGACCAATTCCAGGCCTGCGGGTCCGAGAAAAAATCCGACCAGGACGAAGTGGGTGCCCGTCTTGAAGAGCAGGCGCGGCCCGGGAGGTACGTGTTCTGTCGAGAACGAGAGGTTTGCGCCCAACAGGGCCAGCAGGATCAGAACGAGGGTGCTGAGCAGGGGCTCCATGGAAGGCTAGATACCGCCCTCGCCCAACTCCTGCGCTAGCCCTACGACCCGTTCGACAGGAAGCGTGATGACGATGCCTGTGGCCGGGTTGTCCAGGTCGCCGCAGACCTCTTGGAGAAGGGCGATGGCAGGATCGACCTGATCGGCTGCGATGACCGAGAAGATGGTTCGGTTTTGCGGTCTCGAGCGTGAGATCAGCGTCTGCAGTCCCGCGAAGATCGGAATGTCATGCGAGAGCAGCCGGCCCATGCCCTCGCTGTTGATCACCGTAGCGCCACGAATGCCCAGTTCGACGAATCCCGCCAGGATGTCGTCCAGGCGCTCGGGCTCGTTGATTACCGCCAGGAGGAGCTTCATGGAGGGGTCAGACATGCTGAGCGTCGACATCGCGGATGGCGTCAAGGACATCCTCGGTCGACCTCGTGCCGCCGAGCTTCTCCACGAATCCGGGATGGCGCACCAACCGCGAGAGTCTCGCGAGGAGCTTGATGTGTTCCGACTCTCGTCCGGGTGGCGACAACAAGAGGAAGAAAATCCGACAAGGCTCACTCTCCGGCGGTCCGAACCGGATTGCGTCCGGCGCGACGGCCACGAGCAGGATTGTGGAATCCACACTGCTTACCGTGGCGTGCGGAATGGCCACGCCATGCCCGACCGCGGTCGTGTGGAGGCGTTCACGTTCCATGAGAGCCTGGCTGACCTCTGCTCCATCCTCGACGACGTGCTGATCAGCCAGGTGCTGGGAGAGCGCACGAATGGTGCTCTCCGTGTCGTCTGCGTGCAGGCCCTGGAGAATAAGTTCGGACCGGACGTAATCTGCTAAACGCATATCCTGTAACTATTTCGGGGCTTCGCGGGCTTGGACGAGCAGTGATCTTAGACGTCGCCAGTGAGGGGTGTCAAGCCGGGACGGCGGCGCGGCATGCATCCTGCATTACCTACCGGTGAGGAATGCTCGAGGAGTCGCGCGGAGGCCGGGAGGGCCACAAGCGTGGAAGACCTCACCGGGAAGAGGAGGCGGAATGAGAACCGGCTTGCTGTCCGTAGGCGAGAGCCAATATGTTGCCGACGCTTCGGTGCTTCAGGCGCCCAGTCTGGCGCGCGTGCAGCCCCGTTCTCACCACCAGACGATCTTCAAGGAAGAGATGGCAAGCTTCGTAGTCGAGGGCGGCCAAAGGCTGTCCGGCCGCCTCCGGCCCGCCGGAAACAAGAACGCGGCGCTTCCAGCGCTCGCCGCGACTGTCCTCACTTCCCAGCCCGTCACTCTGGAAAACGTGCCGCGCATCCGAGACGTCGAGACTATGCTCGAGATCATCGAGTCGCTCGGAGCGACCGTCACGTGGGACGCGGACAACACCGTGACTGTGGATGCCTCCGGCGTGACGGTCGGTGATGTAGATCGCACGATGGCCGAGCGCATCCGAGCTTCTTTGCTTCTGGCGGGGCCGCTCCTCGCCCGCTTTGGGAGCGTGCGGCTGCCTCCGCCAGGGGGTGACGTCATCGGCAAGCGCCGCCTCGACGCGCACTTTCTGGCGTTCGAGGCGTTGGGGGCTTCTGTGGAGCTGGACGGTGGAATCCATTTGGAGGCGGGACGGCTCAAGGGTGCCGATTTCTTTATGGACGAACCTTCCGTCACGGCCACCGAGAACGCCGTGATGGCAGCCGTGTTGGCGGAGGGACGCACGGTTATCCGAAACGCCGCCGCCGAGCCTCACGTTCAGGACCTCTGCCACCTGCTCAACCGAATGGGCGCGGGGATCGAAGGGATCGGTATGGGCCGGCTGGAGATCGAGGGAGTTCCAGAGCTGTTCGGGGCGTCGTACCGCATCGGCGCCGATCACATCGAGGCCGGCTCGTTCATCGGCCTTGCCGCGGTTACCGGAAGCGAACTCATTGTCGAGGGGGCCCCGCTCGAGCACATGGATTCCACCCTGCTCGGCTTTCGCCGGCTCGGGATCGAGTGCACGGTGGATGGCGAGGACCTCATCATACACGGAGACCACGACCACGTGGTACAAAACGACGCCTTCGGCGCCGTACCCAAGATCGATGACGGTCCATGGCCTGCGTTTCCCGCCGATCTGACTTCGATCGCGGTGGTGGCCGCCACGCAGTGCACTGGCACCATCCTGATCCACGAGAAGATGTTTGAATCACGCATGTTCTTCACGGACAAGCTCGTTGGGATGGGCGCCCAGATCATCTTGTGCGATCCACATCGGGCGGTCGTCGTGGGGCCCTCTCCGCTTCGCGGCGGTACAGTCGAGAGCCCCGATATCCGGGCTGGGATGGCCATGTTGATCGCTGCTCTGGGTGCGACAGGTACGAGTCGTATCCAGAACATCCGGCAGATCGAGCGTGGGTACGAGCGCATCGACGAGCGTCTCGTTGCGGTGGGCGCGCGCATCGTACGCGCCGAGGGCGAGGCTTGAGGCAGCCCACGGGTCCGGAAACCCTGATGGGCGTCTCACCGTAGGTCCGTACATGGGGTGGGGTGAGGGCGTTGATTGTTATGAGCCAAGGGACATCCAGGATGACCGACTCCGAAAAGACCAACGACGACGCAGCGCAGCCCGGCGGCGACGCTGATGACGAAGCTTCGAAGACACGGCAAGAAAGGGTGTCGGATGGGATCAAACACGGTATGAGTGTCCTCAACGCCATGAAGGACGCCATTGAAGAGACGATCAAGGAAGCCAAAGAGCGCGGAGACCTGAGTCAGGAGCGCGCGAAGGAGGTCATGAAGAGCGGCCTCGCGAAGGCGCAGCAAGGCATGGAATCGGCGCGTGAGGCCTTCGATTTCGTGTCCCAGAATGAGTTCGAGGAGCTCCGCACCAAGATCGACGAGCTCAAAGACCGGCTTCGCGACATCGAACGGAAGGTCGGTGGAGAGGATGGCGAGGCGGAGGAATAAGGCTCACGGATGGGCTAGCTCGGCTTCCTGCAATGGACTGACAGTCGCACCGAGGGTTCGCGGGGTGCCGCGCCAGCCTTGAACCCCCGCCGTTTCGCGCCTATATTTCTGACGACCGAGATGGGCCGCCCACCTGGGGGCGGCCTTTTGTGAGTGGGGGAGTTGGTTACCCCCGCTTTTTTATTCCTCGGTGGCTTCGTGCCACGCGAGGGTGGGGATATTGTGGCTGTACGCGTGCGTGAGGTCGAACACGAGCTCGAGCACAGGGTCGAGACCCTGGGCTTCGAGCTCGTTTACGTGGAGTGGGCTGGGTCGCGTAGCCGCCCGATCCTGCGGATTCGTGTGGAGGCGCAAGCCGCCGAGCGCGGAGCCTCGATGCAGGTGGGCGACTGTGCGAAAGTCAGTCGGGGCCTGGAGTCCTGGCTCGATGAGCTCGACGCGATGCCGGAACGGTACGTTCTCGAAGTATCGTCGCCAGGGTTGGAGCGGCCGCTTACGCGACCGCGTGATTGGGAACGCTTTGCGGGCGAGCCCGTCGTCGTAAAAGGGTGGCGAGAGCTGACGAAGGGCTCCGCGAGGCTGGAAGGTGAGATTGCGGGGCTGGATGAAAGCGTAGATGGGGGAGCTGCCCGCATTCGGCTCTCCGATGGAGAGGAGGTCGCGATACCGTTGGCGGACATCAAGGGTGCGCACCTCGTCTTCAAATTGGACCGAGGCAAACGGGATTGAACGTGATATGATCGACACTGGGCAGATTGTCGCGGCCTTCAGAGACGTTGCGTCTACAAAGAACCTGTCTCCGGACGAGGTGCACGACCTGATCAAGGATGGGATCCTGGCGGGTCTCGCCCGGATCTATGGGCCCAACGTGGAAGCCGAGATAACGATCGACGACCAAGAGGGCGGTTTCGACATCGTCGTGCTCCGCCGTGTCGTCGAAGAGGTCGAGGATCCGTCGAGTGAGGTGAGCCTCGAGGAAGCCCGGTGGGATGACGAGGGCTTCGAGGTGGGCGACGTGATGGAGATCCCGGTTGATTTCGCCGAGTTCGGCCGCAACGCGGTCATGGCGGTAAAGCAGCGGATCGTACAACGCGTGCGCGAGGGTGAGCGCCAGCGCATCCGCGAGGAGTACGCTGACAAGGTAGGTGACCTGCTCTCAGGCGAGGTACAGCAGATCGAGCGTGGCAAGATCGTCGTCATGCTCAACCGTTCGCGCGAGGCGGAGGCGATCATCCCCTGGAAGGATCAGAACCCCCGTGAGCGGTTTCGCCAAGGCGATCCAATCCGTGCGGTGCTCAAGAAGGTCGAGGAGACGCCGAAGGGGCCACGCCTGATTCTTTCCAGAGCAGACCCCCTCTTTGTGGCAGCGCTGTTCAAGCTCGAGGTCCCTGAGATCTATCAGTCGATCGTCGAGCTCAAGGAGATCGCCCGGGAAGTTGGTGGGCGGACGAAGATTGCGGTCTCCAGCCGTGACGAATCCATCGACCCCGTGGGGGCCTGCGTGGGCCTAAAGGGGTCGAGAGTACAAGCCGTCGTGTCCGAGCTCGGCGGGGAGCGCATCGACATCGTTCCGTGGCATCCGGAGCCCGAGATCTTTGCCCGGCGCGCGCTCGCCCCCGCGCGGGTGTCAAAGGTGATCAGCGACACCGAGGGACAGATCATTACGGCCATCGTCGACGAGGATCAGCTTTCGTTGGCAATCGGCCGAAACGGGCAAAACGTGCGATTGGCTTCGCAGTTGATCGGGTGGCAGATCGACCTGTACAGCTCACGTGAGTGGCTGGAGCGTGGCGCGGACCTCTCGCTCTTCGGAGAAGGTGAGAGCGAGGAGCGGGACGTCGCGGATTTCGCCCTCTCCGAGTTGGACCTGGCTGATGAGGTTGTGGCGGCCCTCGCCAAGGCGGGGCACACCACGTTTCTGCAGATCATCGACCTGGAGGCGAGTGATTTGATGGCCATCGAGGGTCTCGAAGAGGAGCAGGTCGAGCGCCTCCGGAGTCTGATCGATCAGTTGACCGTCGACGAATCCCAGGACGGTGAGGCCGCTGGCGAGGAAGCCAGTGCCGAGGAGGACGCGGAAGCGGAGGAGCCGGCCGGAGAAGTCGAGTCCGAAGAGGGGGTGAACGACGCTGAGTCGGCTGCGTCCTTGGCGGTTGACTCGACCGAAGAAGATGCGGTCTCGAGCGACGATGCTGAGGATGTCGAGCCCAAAGAGGACTCCGATGGCGAATAAGACGGCTGAGGCGCTGGCTTTGCTTGGACTGGCCATGCGGGCCGGCGCGGTGGCGCGGGGCACGGACGGGACGAGGCGTGCGATCCAGGATGGATCTGCCGCGCTCGTGCTGCTGGCCCGGGACGCATCGGATATCCAGCAACAGAAGGTGCTTCGCCTGCTCGAGCATCATGAGACGCCGCGGGCGTCGGTAGGAAGTCGCGCCGACTTGGGTGCGGCGATAGGGTCTGCGCCTGTGAGCGCGATCGCGATAACGGCGGAGTCGTTCGCCGAGCAGGTTCTCGGCCGGTTGTCGCCCGAGGCCAGAATTAGCCCAGTCATCCAAGAGAGGTAGTGGGAAGGTATGCAGGTTGTCGAGCTAGCGGATGATCTGGGGGTAACCCCCGAGGTTCTTTTGCACCTCCTGCGCACTCTGCGCATTTCGGCGTCCGACGAGAAAGCCGAGGTGAGCGAGGCTGACGTGGCGGTCGTTCTGTCGCGCGTGGAGCGAGAGCGGCGGGGTGGGCACAAGGATTCCAGGGAGGCCGTCGAGGCCGCGATCGAGGATGTCCAGTCACAAACTGGACGCCGGCGCAGGCGTAAGAAGGCCGACATTCCCCCACCTCCGCCCGAAGAGCCGGAGGTGGTTGAAGAGGCTGACGACCTTGAAGAGGCTGACGACCTTGAAGAGGCTGACGAGAGCGCCGGGGACGCAACCGAGTTGGTTGCCGAAGCGGACGAGACCGAGGCCTCGGACGAGTCGGTGTCCGAGGACGAACCCGAGCCTGAGTTCGAGGTGATCGAGGGGTCGGATGTTGCCGGCGACGAGGTCGCGCAGCCGTCCGTCGCCGACGTCGACCCACCCGAGCCCGAGGTTCAGGAGCCAGCGGTCCCAGCTGCCGCGTTCGAGAAGCCCGAGCCCGCGAGGTTCGGGGGCGAGGACGGGCCGGCGCGAGTGCTGGCAAAGCCGGCTCCGGCCGTCAGCGCGGGGCCGGGAGGCAAGGTCCGGATTCAGGCCGAGGGCTACACGTCCGACGGTCGCCGCAAAGAGCGCGGCCTTAAGAAGGGCAAGAAGCGCCAGCGGGTGGACCAGAGCGCCGTCCAGGAAAACATCCAGCGCGTCATGGCGCAGATCAAGGGTGGCGGCAAGAAGCGCAAGCGGCGGTCGTCCAAACCCAGCAAGGAAGAGATCGAGGCGATCCAGGAGGTGGAGCGCGAGGAGGTGGAGCGCGAGCGCACCACCGTCCGGGTCAATGAATTCCTGACGGTTTCCGAGCTGTCCGACCTCGTGGACGTGTCCTCAACGGAAATCATCGGCTCGGCGTTCAAGAATCTCGGGCTCATGGTTACGATCAATCAGCGCCTCGACTTCGTCCAGATCGAGATGTTGCTCGAGGAGTTCGGCTTCACCGCGGTGCTCGAAGAGGAATACGCCGCCATAGATTTGCACGAGGAGGAGGTCGAGGACCCGGAGACCCTAAAGCCGCGGCCGCCTGTGGTCACGGTGATGGGACACGTCGACCACGGGAAGACCCGGCTGCTCGACTTCATCCGAGACGCGAACGTGGTGGCGGGCGAGTCAGGTGGGATTACTCAGCATATCGGTGCGTACCACGTCGAAAGAGGTGACAAGAGCATCACGTTCCTCGACACTCCGGGCCACGCGGCGTTTACCGCCATGCGGGCTCGAGGCACGGACATAACGGACATCGTCGCACTCGTGGTCGCGGCGGACGACGCAGTCATGCCTCAGACGAGGGAGGCCATCAGCCACGCGCGCAACGGCGGTGTGCCCTTGGTCGTGGCGATCAACAAGTGCGACCTGCCTTCGGCCGATCCGGGTCGGGTGAAGCAGGCGCTGCTGCAGGAGGGCGTCAACGTCGAGGACTTCGGCGGGGATGTTTTGGTTGCTGAGATCAGCGCTAAAGAAGGCACGGGCGTCGATGACCTGCTGGAAAAGATTCTCCTTCAGGCCGAACTCCTCGAGCTCAAGGCCAACCCCGACCGACCGGCCGTGGCTGCCGTAATCGAGGCTGAACTCGACCCGGGCAAGGGCCCGGTTGCGACCGTGCTGATACAAAAGGGCACGTTGCGCGTCGGCGATAGTTTCATCATCGGCCAGTTCGATGGACGTGTCAGGGCCATGCTCGATGAGCGCGGCCAGGCAGTCAAAGAGGCGAGCCCCGGCATCCCGGTGCAGATCCTTGGGGCGAGCGGCGTTCCGCAGGCCGGCGACGCCCTCATGGCCATGTCGGCCGAGCAGGCGGCCGAGATCTCCCAGAATCGCCAACGACTGGAACGCGAGAAGCAGCTGCGCATCAAGGAGCGCGGCGCCAAGCTCGGCGACTTCTCGAAACTGGCCGCCGAAGGCAAGGCCGACACGCTACCGCTCATCATCAAGGCCGACGTGGACGGATCGGTGCAGGCGCTGGCCGATTCACTGGAGCAGCTTGGTACCGACGAAGTCAGGGTGCAGATCCTCCACCGTGCGGTAGGCGCCATCAACGAAGAGGATGTGCTACTTGCGCAGACGGCCGGGGCCATCATCATCGGCTTCCGTGTGCGACCGCACACGAAGGCCAGGCTGCAGGCTGAGCGCGACGACGTGGACATCCACCTCTACGAGGTGATCTACGAGGCGGTCGACGACATGAAGGCTGCGCTCGAGGGCATGTTGGCTCCGGAGCGTAAGGAGACCGTGGTTGGTAGCGCCGAGGTCCGCGAGATCTTCAGGGTCACCAAGGTCGGCACGATCGCTGGTTCGTACGTACAGGATGGACTCATCGACCGTAAGGCCAACGTCCGGCTCATTCGCGATGGCATCGTGGTTTACGACGGAGAAATCTCGTCCCTCAAACGGTTCAAGGACGACGTGAAGGAGGTCCGCGAGGGCTTCGAGTGTGGCATCGGCATCGCGAACTTCAACGACATCAAGGTCGATGATGTGATCGAGTGCTACCAGGTGACGGAGATTGCCCGCACGCTGGCCGGCGTGGGCCAGCCCGGAGGCTGAGTCCGCGCCCGGCGGGCCGGATGGCCGCGTCACCTCTCCGATGGTCGTCTCGCTGATCTCATGGCAGCTCTCGCTCCCGGAGTGCGGGTCGCTCAAGGACAAACGGCAAGTGGTACGCTCCCTGAAGGAGCGGTTGCGTAAGCGCTTCAATGTCTCCGTGGCGGAGACCGCCCATCACGACGTGTGGACGAGTGCGGAGATCACGGCCGTGCTGGTTGCCACCGACGGCCGCTTCGCGGAGTCGGTCTTGTCCAGGCTCGACGACCTCGTCGCGGCTGAACCCAGGGCGAACATCACCAGGACCCGAAGAGAGGCCCTGTGAGACGCATCGAGCGACTCAACGAGCAGTTCAAGCGAGAGATCACGTCCATCCTCAGGGAGGACGTCCGCGATCCGCGTATCGGCACGCTCACCGTGACGGGCGTCGACGTAACCTCCGATCTCTGGTTAGCACGAGTCCATGTGCGGCTTTTCGGAGACGGTGCCGAGCGCGAGGAGGCTCTGGCCGGCCTAGAGGCCGCTGGGCCGTTCATTCGGCGCGCCATCGCATCCTCGCTCCGCATCCGGAGGGTGCCCGAGCTGCGCTTTGTGGAGGATCACACCCAGGAGCAGGCATCCCGTATCGAGGAGATCCTGAAGAGCGTGCTTCCAGAGGATCGAGGCCAGGAGGATGCCGACGGCCCAGGCGCCGGGGATGACGACTCCGAGCGGGACGAGGCGGAGGAGGGCGAAGCGTGAGCGAGCCCGTGGCCGACGGGCTGCTTCCGGTCGACAAGCCGGTGGGGCCTACCTCGCACGACGTGGTCGCCTGGTGCCGGCGTGCGTTGTCCACTCGAAGGATCGGCCACACCGGGACGCTGGACCCGTTCGCGTCCGGTCTGCTTCTGTTGTGCGTTGGGCGGGCCACCCGGCTGGCCGAGTACATCACCGCGCTCGACAAAACCTATGAGGCGATCGTGCACCTGGGGGTCAGCACCGACACGCACGACCGCCAGGGTACGGTGGTGGCCGAGTCTGATCTTTGGCGCTCCGTGACGGAGGATCAGGTCGAGGCGGCCTTGTCCGACCTACGTGGTGCTATCGAGCAGGTCCCGCCCCAGTTCTCGGCGAAGAAGGTCGGCGGTGAGGCCATGCATCGTCGGGCCCGTCGGGGTGAGTACGTCGATCTCCCGCCCGTGAGAGTGACCGTCCACGAACTGACGCTGGCCTCCTTCGATCCTCCTGAGCTCGGACTCACGGTGACGTGCTCCAGCGGTACCTATGTGCGCGCGTTGGCTAGAGATTTGGGTGAGGCGCTGGGCGTGGGTGCCCACCTGACCGCACTGCGCCGCACGGCCGTAGGGGAGTTCACGGCCGATCAGGCGCTACCTGGCGCCGACCTACAGGGCGGCGTCTCGCCTGAGCGGGTGGAGGAGTTCTGGATCCTGCCCGCTGACGCGCTGACGCACCTGGAGGCCGTGGATGTAAGCGCGGATGACGCCAGACAACTCGCGATGGGCCAGTGGCTCGAGACCGAGGCCACGATAACGGAAGGGGTGCCCATCGCCGTTCGGGAGAGCGGCCGCCTCATCGCCGTCGCCGTGCTGGAGGACGGGTGGCTCCGGCCGCGGAAGGTGTTCGAAGGTGCCTGAGTTCGCGATCGACCAGGCTCTTCCTTCCGGACTGCCCGACGACGGGCGGGGCACTGTTGTCACGATAGGTACGTTCGACGGGGTGCACCGCGGCCACTGGGAGGTGCTGAAGGAGATCACGTTGCGGGCGGCGGCCACCGAGCGACGGAGCGTGCTCGTGACCTTCCACCCCCATCCGCTCACGCTCGTCCGGCCCGAGGTGGCGCCACCTCTACTCACCATGCCCGACGAGAAGAAGGAAATCCTGGCCGAGAGCGGCCTGGACTACGCGGTGTTTCTAACGTTCTCACGTGTGCTGGCCGGCTATTCGCCTCGCCGCTTCGTCGAGGAGATTCTCACGGATCGTTTGGGCATGGACGAGCTGGTGATCGGCTATGACCACCATTTCGGGAAGGGTAGGGTGGGGGACGTCAACACCATGCGTGCCTTGGGCAGTGAGCTGGGCTTCGCGGTGGACGTGGTGGGGCCGGTGATGGCAGGCGAGGCTCCGATCTCATCCACCCGCATCCGCAGGGCGCTCGCAGTAGGCGACGTAGGGGAGGCGCACGAGGGCCTCGGGAGGCCGTACTCATTACGTGGACTGGTCGTACGGGGCGATGGCAGGGGCCGCACGCTGGGGTTCCCTACCGCCAACCTGAACGTCATGGGAGGAGGCCCGGGAGAAAAACTGATTCCCCCACCCGGTATCTACGCCGTTTGGGGAATCCTGCGGTCCGGTGCGTTCGCGGGCGCGCTCCACGTGGGCCCGCGACCCACGTTCAGGGGCTCGCCGCCCACCATCGAGCTGCACCTCATGGATTTCGAGGGCGACATCTATGGCGAGGACGTGCGAGTGGACTTCGTGCAACGTCTGCGGGATGTCGAGCCTTTCGACTCGGTGAGGGCGCTGGTGGCCCAGATGCGAAAGGACGTGGACCTGGCCAAGCGTGTGCTGGGGTCCGGTCCCAGTGTCGTGGAAGGGGTTTGAGTCCGGTCGAGCCCGCCCCATTGAGGCTTCTCAGCCGTTTAACTAGCTTTACAGGCTAAAGCCTTAAATCTGGCTTCCCTCGTAGCTCAGACTCTTGCGGAGGCATCGTCACAATGACGATCCAAAGAGACGAAATCATCAAGAAGTACCAGACCCATGAGGACGACGTCGGCAGCGCGCCGGTGCAGATCGCGATCCTGACGGCTCGCATCAACGACCTCAGGTCGCACTTCGACACCCACAAGAAGGATCACCACAGCCGCCGCGGCCTCTTGAAGATGGTTGGACGCCGCCGCCGGTTGTTGGAGTATCTGAAGCGCACCGACGCGGAGCGCTACAAGGGGTTGATCGAGGATTTGGGGCTGCGGCACTAATTCCCGAGAATGCCTGGGGGAGTCGGCCGAGTAGTATTCAGCTGCACACGACGGGTTTGCCCGTCCTTGCGGCGGTCGACGTCTCTCCGGACATCTCGCAGCTCTTCCACAGGGGAAAGCCCCCTGCGGAGGAGCGATTGACGCGAGCCAGGGTGGTCCTGGTCGCGTAGTTTTGGAGAGAAAAAAAACAAATGATTCAACGGATCGAACGCCAGTTCGCCGGGCGGACACTCAGTCTCGAGTTCGGCCGGATGGCGAAGCTGGCACACGGATCCTGCCTCGTGCAGTACGGAGACACCGTAATCCTCTGTACTGCCACGGCTCAGGACAAAGCGACACACCTGCCGTTCTTCCCCCTGACTGTGGAATACCGGGAGAAGAGCTACGCGGCCGGAAAAATCCCAGGGGGATTCTTCAAGCGAGAGGGCCGGCCCGGCGAGAGTGAGATTCTCTCGGCGCGCCTCACCGACAGGGTGCTCAGGCCGCTGTTTCCCGGCGGCTACATGAACGAAACGCAGATCATCTGCTACGTGCTGAGCGCCGACCAGGAGAACAGCGCCGACGTGCTCGCGGTGATCGGGGCCTCGGTGGCCCTGAACATGTCCAAGATCCCCTTCAATACGTCGGTGGCGTCGGTGCGCATCGGGCGCATCCAGGGCACGTGGGTCTTGAACCCCACGTTCCAACAGCTCGAGTACTCGGACGTCGACATCATCGTCGCGGGTTCCGAGGACGCCATCATCATGGTTGAGGGCGGCGCCATCGAAATACCGGAAGGTGACATCATCGAGGGCCTCCTGCAGGCCCATGAGGGCATTCGCGAGCTCATCGCGATCCAGAACGAGATTCTGGAGGGGCACCGGGTGCCCGACATGGAGTGGTCTGCCGTGGAGCCCGACGCCGACCTCAAGGCCAAGGTCGAAGGCATGGCCGAAGGACGCGTGGCCGAGGCGCTGGGCCTTCAGGACAAGACCGAGCGCAGCCAGGCCATGGCCGCTGTGCAGGAGGACGTGATCGCGCAGCTCGTCCAGGAGGACGAGAACTATGCCGAGCACTCCGGGGACGTGAAGGACATCCTCCGCTCCATCGAGAAGCGGACGATGCGCCGGCGCATCCTCGACCAGGGTGAACGGGCTGACGGACGCTCGCTGGAAGAGGTCAGGGCGATCACGTCCGAGGTGGGCGTGCTACCGCGCACTCACGGCTCGGCGCTGTTCACAAGAGGCCAGACTCAGGCGCTGGTGGTCACCACGCTGGGCACGTCCAGGGACGAACAGCGCATCGACAGTGTGGACAGCCTCGAAGAAGTGACCAAGTCGTTCATGCTGCACTACAACTTCCCGCCGTTCTCGGTCGGCGAGGCCAGGCCCATTCGGGGCGTTTCGCGCCGGGAGCAGGGCCACGGCGCTCTGGCCGAACGGGCGATCCAGCCGCTGCTGCCGGCTTACGACGACTTTCCATACACGATTCGGATCGTCTCCGACATCATGGAGTCCAATGGGTCGTCTTCGATGGCCTCCGTTTGCGGCGCTTCGTTGGCGCTGATGGATGCCGGTGTGCCGATCAAGGCCCCCTGCGCCGGTGTGGCCATGGGCCTCGTGAAGGAAGGCGACGATGTAGCGATCCTGACCGACATCCTCGGCCTCGAGGATGCGCTCGGCGACATGGACTTCAAGATCGCGGGCACGCGTGAGGGTGTCACATCCATTCAAATGGACATCAAGATCGAGGGGCTGACCCACGACATCTTGAAGGCCGCGCTCGAGCAGGCCCACACGGCCCGCATGCACATCCTGGACGTGATGAGCCAAACGCTCTCGGAGGCGCGAAGCGACCTCTCCGAGTACGCGCCGCGCATCGTCAGCATCCAGATCAACCCCGAGAAGATCGGCGACATCATCGGTCCGAAGGGGAAGACGATCCGGGCCATTCAGGAGGAGTCCGGTGCCAAGATCGACATCGACGACTCGGGCATCGTGAAGATCGCGGCCATCTCCGGCGAGGCCGGCGCGCGGGCACGCGAGATGATCGAGGCGATCGTGCAGGAGCCCGAAGTGGGTCGCATCTACGAGGGCCCGGTGAAGAACACCACCACGTTCGGTGCCTTTATCGAGATCATGCCCGGCACCGAGGGACTTTGCCACATCTCGGAGCTCGAAGAGGGGCGTGTGGAGAATACGGAGGACGTCCTCAAGAAGGGTGATATCACTCGGGTCAAGCTCCTCTCGATCGATGAGAAGGGTCGGCTGCGCCTGTCGCGGAGGGCCGCTTTGGCTGAGGACGCCGCGGGCGCTTCGAGCGACGGGGTGTCCGACAAGGAGTCCGACGATCAGGATCAGGCCGGTGACTGATCCCTCGGGCTTCAATGAGGGATTCGGGGGCATGGGCGCAGGTCCATGCCCCCGACGTTTGCACAATCCCGACGTTTCGGGAGGGGGCGGCGTGTATCGACTGGACGAGAGGGGTGTTCAGGACGACACGCTCTCCAACGGCACGAGGGTCGTGACCGAGAAAGTGCCGGGTGTACGCTCGGCGGCGGTGGGTGTTTGGATCACCCAGGGCTCGGCCCACGAGCCGCCGGCAAGGCTCGGGATCAGCCACATGCTCGAGCACATGGTGTTCAAGGGTTCGCAGCGGAGGACCGCTCAAGAGCTGGCCATCGCGCTCGAGGCCCTGGGCGGTTCCCTGGACGCGTACACCACGCGCGAGCATACGAGCTATCAGGCACGAGTCTTGGATGAGCACCTGCCCGAAGCGTTCGACGTGCTCTCCGACCTGATCTTGCACCCCGCGCTCCGAGCCTCCGATCTGGAGTTGGAGAAGAAGGTCGTCCAGGAGGAGATCTCGGCGGTGGACGATACACCCGACGACCTCGTGTTCGAGCTGCACGGCGAGCGCTTCTGGGCGGGCCACCCGTATGGGCACTCAATCCTGGGCACCCACGACAGCGTGGCCGGGCTCACCGAGGACGTGCTCCGTTCGCTCCACGCTGAGAAGTACTGCGGGGGCAACATGCTGATCGCGGCGGCCGGTAACGTGGAGCACTCGCACGTCATGGAGCTAGCCGAGAGTATGTTTGCCGGGGCTCCCGCCGCGGACGCGACTTCTTCTGCACTCGAGGACCCGCCGACCGCCCCGGTTGGCGAGGAGCGGGTGGACAGGCCCACCGCGCAAACCCACATCGTGCTCGGCACGCGCACACCGTCGCGCTCCGACCCGCGCCGCGACACATTCGGCTTGCTCTCTGCCGCGTTCGGAGGGGGCATGAGCTCGCGACTGTTTCAGAAGGTCCGCGAGGAACTCGCACTGGCGTACTCGGTCTTCAGCTACCAGTCGTTCTACCGGGCGAGTGGCATCACCGGTGTGTACGTGGCCACCCGGCCGCAGGCGGCCGACGAAGCCGTGGCTGTGATCTTGCAAGAGTACGAACGCCTGGCCGAGGACAGCCTTGGCGAGGAGGAACTCGAGCAGACCAGGAACCAGGTGAAGGGTCAGATGACGCTCAGCCTGGAGTCCTCGAGTGCTCGGCTGTACAGGCTGGCCGGGTTCGCGCTGTACGACGAACCGTTTCTGACGTTGGAGGAGTTGCTCGCGAGACTCGACGCCATCACGGCTGAGAACATCGCGGAAGTGGCAGGGGAGTTCTTCTCGCCGGAGAGACAGTTTTCGCTCAGGCTGGGACCATGAGGTCGCAATCCCGGGGGATCGCCCCCCGGGCGTCGGGGTCGCACGCCGCTGTACAATTCCGTAGAATCAGTCGCTTTTTCACCGCAGGTACCGGAGCCCAACGCGACAATGCTGATCGGCGTACCGAAGGAAATAAAAACCAGGGAGTATCGTGTGGCGCTCACCCCTGCCGGGGCAGAGGCGTTCACCCAGGCGGGACACCTTGTTCTGATCGAGGAAGGCGCGGGAATCGCGAGCGGATTCACGGATGACTTCTACCAATCCGTCGGCGCTGAGATCGTAGGATCTGCCGACGACGTCTGGGGCCGGGCCGAGATGATCATGAAGGTCAAGGAGCCCATCGAGTCCGAGTGGCCCAGGATTCGCGACGGCCAGGTGCTCTTCACCTACTTCCACTTCGCGGCCTCCGAGCCGCTCACCGTGGCGGTGCTGGCTTCCGGGGCGATCGCCATCGCGTATGAGACGGTCGAGCTGCCCAGCGGCGAGCTTCCACTCCTTACACCCATGAGCGAGGTGGCGGGCAGAATGGCAGTCCAGGAGGGCGCCAAGTACCTGGAGGCCCCCATGGGCGGAGCCGGCGTACTGCTCGGCGGCGTGCCGGGGGTGCTGCCGGGGAAGGTGCTGATCCTCGGCGGTGGCGTCGTCGGGGCGAACGCGGCGCGGATGGCCGCCGGCATGGGAGCGCGCGTGGCCATCATGGACATCGACCTGGCGCGGCTGCGCTACTTGGACGACGTGATGCCGGCCAACGTCAACGTTCTGTTCTCCACACGCTACGCCGTGCGCAAGCAGCTAGAGGACTCGGACCTCGTGATCGGAGCGGTCCTCGTGCACGGCGCCAAGGCGCCCTCCCTCGTGCTCCGTGAAGATCTCAAGAACATGCGTCCTGGCTCGGTCATCGTGGACGTAGCGGTCGACCAGGGAGGCTGCGTAGAGACGATCCATCCCACCACGCATGACGACCCGATCTATGTGGTCGACAACGTGATCCACTATGGCGTGGCCAACATGCCGGGCGGCGTACCCCGCACCAGCACGCTGGCTCTGACCAATGCAACGCTCCCCTATGCCATCGACCTGGCGAACAAAGGCTGGCGCGCGGCCTGCAGGGACGACCGCGCACTGGGACTCGGTGTGAACGTCGCAGAAGGCAAGGTGGCCTATCCGGGGGTCGCGGAGGCCTTCGGCATGGAGTTGCACGACGTAAATGAGATCCTCACACCTCCGGCTCGCGCGTGATGGAGCAGGGCACGGTGCAGTTCATGCGCCTGGAGAGCAATCCGGACCTTCCGCTCCCGAGTCGGGCCACGCCTCACGCCGCCGGCTACGACCTTCGCTCGGCCGAGCCCGACTTCGCTCTGGCGGCGGGCGAGATCCGACTGGTTGCGACCGGGCTCGTAATGGAGTTACCCGAGGGTATCGAGTGCCAGGTGCGGCCCCGTTCTGGGTTGGCGCTTCGGCATGGGATCACCATGCCCAACAGCCCCGGCACCATCGACCCGGACTATCGGGGCGAGGTACGGGTGATTCTGCAGAACACCGGCCCCGAGCCGGTGGACATCGTCAGAGGCGAGCGCATCGCCCAACTGGTATTCGCCCGCTTTGCCTCACCTGAGATCGTCGAAGCCACTGAGCTGTCGGCTACGTCGCGGGGCGAGGGTGGCTTCGGCAGCACGGGGGCCACATGAAGCTTGAGATCACACTCGTCAAGTGTAGATTCAACAGCTACTTGACAATTTTTTGCTGAAGTGCTCATGAGCCAACCATCTTATCCCTTCGCCCTCGGGTCTTTCGCCAAGCTCTTTCCGCAGCATTTGTTTACAGAGGTGCTCCAAGGGCCGAGCGGACCCGCGAGCACGTGGAATCCATTCCGTTGGTTCGCTTCGGGGCGTTTGGTGCCGGTCAACGACATCGGGGTCGACCTGGGCACCGCCAACACGCTCATCTACGTAAAGGGCGAGGGAATCGTCCTGAACGAGCCGTCGGTGGTTGCCGTCGTGAAGAGCAGCGGGCGCATCATGGAAATCGGACTCGAGGCCAAGCGCATGCTGGGCCGAACGCCCGAGGGTATCGAGGCCGTGCGCCCCATGAAGGACGGCGTCATCGCCGACGTGGATGTGACCGAAATGATGCTCCGGCACTTTCTCAAGCAGGTCACGGCGAACCGGATCTTCCGCATCAAGCCACGCGTGGTGGTGGGTGTGCCGTCGGGGATCACCGAGTTGGAGCGGCGGGCGGTCCGGTCATCGGCGATGGCCGCCGGAGCGAAGGCGGTCTACATGGTGGCCGAGCCCATGGCTGCGGCTATCGGCGTCGGCCTGCCTGTGGACACGCCCACGGGTAACATGGTAATCGACATTGGTGGCGGGACCACAGAGATTGCCGTCATCGCACTCTCAGGTATCGTATCGAACACGTCGATCCGCGTGGGCGGCGACGAGCTGGACGCCTCGATCGTCACGTTCCTCCGCAAGAACTACAACCTGCTGATCGGTGAACCGACGGCCGAGGCCATCAAGATTCAGGTGGGCTCCGCATTCGATTACGGCGAGGAACGTGAGATGGATGTGAAGGGCCGAGACCTGGTGAGCGGCATTCCAAAGATCGTCACGGTGCATTCGCAGGAGATTCGCGAGTGTATCCAAGAACCCATTCAGGCGATCGTGGAGGCCGTTCGGCGCGCGCTCGAGATCACCCCCCCCGAGTTGGCCAGCGACATCGTCGACCGGGGCATCGTGATGACAGGTGGAGGTGCGCTCCTCCGGGGCCTGGACCTGCTGCTCCAGCACGAGACGAACCTGCCGATCCACGTGGACGAGGACCCCCTCACTTGTGTGGTGAGGGGGACCGGGCGGATTTTAGACGACATTCCGAAATATCGGTCCGTCCTGACGACCTGATCCGCGGAACGCCGGATGTCCGCATACCACATTGGCGAACACGAAGAGGCGACCGGGCGTCGCAAGACCATCACCGCCGTGGTGATCGTCGGCCTGGCGCTCGCCTTGCCCTTTATGCCCGCTGCACAACAGCAGCAACTGGCCTTTCTGCTGCGGAGCTCCGTGCTCCGGCCTTTCGTGAGTATTCAGGAAGGCTTGGCTGCGGTGCGTCTCCACGCGGTTTCCACAGAAGAATTCCAGGCCCGGCTGGACTCTATGGTCTCGGCGCTCACCAACCAGGGCACGCTTGCCGAGGAGAACGGCCGGCTCCGGAAGCTCCTCGACCTATCGAGGCGGCTGGGCACCGCATACCTGCCTGCTAGTGTGCTCCGCGCGGGGACGGCCGGCTCGGAGAGCATGTTCCTGTTGGACGTGGGCTCGGACCATGGCCTCCGCGTGAACGCGCCCGTGATCGGCAGCGGGGGATTGATCGGCGTCGTGCGCGAGGTGCGGGCGAGCATGAGCATCGGCATGGATTGGACCCACCCTGAGTTCAGAGCCAGCGCGATGACCATGGACGGGGAGATCTACGGGTTCGTCCGCGCGGAGCGCGGCCTGTTCCGTGAAGGCGGCCGGATGCTGCTGGACGGCATACCGTTCCACAACAGCCTGGAGCCCGGCATGGCGATCGTGACGAGCGGCCTGGGCGGTGTGTTCCCTCGTGGGATCACTGTAGGGATAGTGGACCAATTGGCTGCGGAAACAGCGGGATGGCGGCGCAGTTACTGGCTTCGCCCGGCGGTCTTTCCGGGGAGCGCAACCCATGTTCTCGTGGCCGTGGGCACGATGTCCGAGCGTCCGACCGACTTGACCGAAGTGATGCAGGATTCCACGACCCAGCGTGCCGGCCCGATCGCTGGTTCGGGCGACCGCGACCGCTTGGAGGGCCCTGGCTCGTGAGCAAGGCCTTGCGGGTTTCGGTGGTGGTCGTGGGTCTGGCGGTGCTCCACTTTCTCCTGCACGTGGGGTTCGGATTGGGCGATGTCGCTCCGGATCTACTCACGGTCGCGCTGCTGGTGGGAGTGCGTGAGGTCGAGGTGGGATGGGGAGCCGGGATCGGCTTCGTGTTGGGCCTGCTCGAGGATGCCTTCGCGGCGCTCGCCTTCGGGGCGAGTACGGTGGCGATGACGATCGTGGGCATCGCCGGAGCACGTACTCGTGACCTGTTCGTAGGAGACTCACTCGTCTTTCTGGTCTCCTACCTGTTCGTGGGGAAATGGTTGCGGGACCTCGTCTATTGGATTTCTGTAGGGGAAGACATCCGTCAACCGTTCGTCGAATCAATGCTGATCGGATCGGGCCTCGCCGCCGCCTACGCCACCGTAGTGGGTGTCGTGGCCATCGCGATCAGCGGTGCCTGGTGGGAGACCGTCCGTTGAAAGCCCATCACCCGCATCGTCGCCGTGGCAGAGCCAAGTTTGCGACCGGAATCATCGGTCTCGTCATGGGCGCCATCGCGCTCCAGTTCTTTCGGGTGCAGGTGCTCCAGTCTTCGGACTACAAGCTCCAGTCGGAGTCCAACCGGCTCCGCCCGATCCCGATTCCGGCGCCGCGCGGGACGATCTACGACCGAAACGGTCTGATCATCGCAGACAACATTCCCGGCTACGCGGTCTATGTGCTCGGGGCGCCACGGGACTCGATGAAGGTCTCGCTGCGGAGACTCCAACCCCTTCTGGACCTGTCCGACCCCCGGATCGAGTTGCTCGAGGGGCGTATCCGCCGAAACCAGCCGCTCTTGATCGACGTGGATTTGGACCTCGATGCCGTGGCTGCCCTACAGGAGAGGAGCCGTGAGTTTCCGGGAATCTATATCGAGATGCGGCCCAAACGCCGGTACCGCTCGGGTGCAGCGATAGGCCACGCACTGGGTTTCGTCTCCGAGATCGCTGCCGATGAATTGGCCATGCCCAGGTTCGTGGAATACGAACAGGGCATGCTGATCGGGAAGGCTGGAATCGAGCGGCAGTACGAGGAGTTGCTCCAAGGCACGAGAGGTGTGCGCATCTTGGAGGTGGACGCCACCGGACGGCTCGTCGGCTCGTTCGCGGGCAGGGAGGAGGACCCCAGCCTCCCGGGTGAAGACGTCCACTTGAATCTCGACCTCCCGCTCATGGAGTGGATCCATTCGATCTTCCCGGACTCCATGCGTGGCGCCGTGGTTGCGATCGATCCGGCGGATGGAGCGGTCCTGGCGCTGTACTCGGCGCCCACCATGGACCCCAACGATTTCGTTGGTGGGATCGAGACGGATCTGTGGAACGAGCTCAGCAGCGACGTTAGGCAGCCGCTCTTCAATCGGGCGGTACTCGGGCGCTATGCGCCGGCTTCGATCTGGAAGCTGGCGACGGCCGGGATCGCGCTGGACGCAGGCGTGGTCGGACCCAAGGAGATCATGCCTGTGCCGTGCACCGGCGGGATCACCATCCTGGGTCAGTACAAGCGTTGCTGGAACCCCGACGGACACGGCTTTCTCGACCTTGCGGGCGCCATCGCAAACTCCTGCAACGTGTATTTCTATCAGCTCGGCGTACGCATCGGGCTCGACCGCATGCTCGAGGCGGGCACGCGCCTGGGATTCAGCGGCCGGTGCGGAATCGACCTACCCGAGGAGAATCCGGGCATCTTTCCGCGAGATCGGAACTTCTGGGTCGACGTGTTCGGGTATCGTCCGTTGGAGGGCGAAGTATTGAGTCTCGCGATCGGTCAGGGCCCGAACGATCAGACTCCGCTCAAGATGGCTCAGTTCTACACGGCCCTCGCGCGCGACGGCTCTGCTCCGGCGCCCCGACTCCTCAAAGGCGCGGATCCGACGGACTCGTGGCGACTCGAGTTGTCACGCCCGGCGATCGAGGAGCTGCGCAAGGGCATGCGCGGAGTGACGTCTCCGGGCGGCACGGCTTATTTCCAGACGGCGCTCGAGCACTGGGAAATCATCGGCAAGACCGGGAGTGGGCAGAACCCGCAAGATCCAGAGCGGCCTCACGCCTGGTTCGCAGGCATGGCGGGCCCCCCCGGCGGGGAGCCCGAGATCGTGGTGGTGGTCCTGGTCGAATTCGGGGAAAGCGGCTCCAGGATGGCGGCGCCGATCGCTGCAAAGGCGGCGGATTTCTACCTCCGCCGGAAGTACGGCATACCCATCGACACGATCCAGACGCTAGCCGAACATTATGCGGCGGGCGTGCCGGCGCCCTGGGCACGCCAGTAGAACGCGCATCATGGTTCGCCGGCTGATCCGCTACTGGGCGATCGACACGCAACTCGTGGGTCTGGTGCTCATACTCACTCTGTTCGGTGTCGCTATGATCTACTCGGCAGGCGTGCTGAACGACCCTAGGCCGGTGACCACGGGCGCCTGGATGAGGCAGCTCGTGTGGCTGGCGATCGCGCTGGTGGCCTTCACGTTCGTCTCACGGGTTCCGCTCCGGTGGTTCGAGTGGGTCGCGATGCCCGGCTACGTGTTTGCCGTCATTCTGCTCGCCGCCACCAAGGTGATCGGAACGGGCGCGGGGACGGCGGCCGGCGTCGAAAGCTTCATCGATCTGGGCTTCGTGAGCTTTCAGCCCGCGGAGTTCGCCAAGCTCGCCACTATTCTGGCCCTCGCCCGCTACCTGGGAAGCCGCGCGGACGAGCCCGCCACGCTCAAGGACCTGGTGCCGCCAGCTGTAATCGCCGGGTTGCCGCTCGCGCTCGTTTTGCTCCAGCCCGACCTGGGCAGCGCGCTCGCCTTCGTCGGGATCCTCTTCGCAGCACTTTTCTGGGCGGGTACGGCGCCCTGGTTGTTGTTGCTGCTCGCGAGCCCGGGCGTGGCTCTCATCTTGAGCTTCGACACGCTGATCTGGTCGGGATACTTCGTGGTCCTGGTGATTTTCCTGTACCTGTATCACCACCGACTCTACCTGGTCGAGTCCGTGTCCGTGTTGCTGGCCAACCTGGCGGCCGGCACGATCGCCGTGCCGCTATGGCACTCGCTGGCGGCATACCAGCAGAACCGCATCTTGGTCTTCCTGGACCCTGGGGTCGATCCGCGGGGAGCCGGCTATCAGCTCATCCAGTCCATGGTGGCCATCGGCAGCGGAGGGCTCACCGGGAAGGGCTTCACGCTGGGGACTCAGAAGCGGCTCGACTTTCTTCCTGAGCAGCACACCGACTTCATCTTCTCGGTTATCGGAGAAGAGCTGGGGTTCGTTGGAACGTTTCTGACGTTGATCGCTTTTGCCCTCATTCTCCACCGCCTGGTCAGCATGGCGGAGGAGGCGGAGGATCCCTTTGCCGGCCTGGTCATCTTCGGTATCTTTGGTACTTGGTTGGTGCATATATTCGTTAACATCGGCATGACCGTGGGTATGGTGCCCGTCACCGGCATTCCCCTCCCGTTCGTCAGCTATGGTGGAACGTTCCTGCTGATGTCCTGGGTGGCTGTGGCTGTGGCTGCTCGCGTTGCCCACGAGGAGCCCTGACGCGTTGGCCTGGTTCCGAAAAGACAAGAAGCCGCTCAAGGCCGAGGATCGCCGGGATCTCCCAGGCGATGTCTTCGAGAAGTGCAACGGCTGCGGCGAGATCCTCTACAGCGAGAAGCTCGCCCAAAACCTCGAGGTGTGCCCCACCTGTGGCCACCATTTCCGGATAAACGCAGAACAGTACGTAGCGCTCCTGATGGATGAGGGCAGCTTCGAGGAAATCGATGCGGGCCTTCGAAGCGGGGATCCCCTCTCGTTCAAGGATCTGAAGCCCTACACCGAGCGCCTGCGCGCCGCCGAAAAAAAAGTGGGCCGGCTCGATGCGGTGCTGTCCGGTGTCGGCACCGTGGACGGGTTGCCGGTGGCGCTCGCTGTCATGGACTTCCGATTCATCGGTGGCTCAATGGGGTCCGTGGTCGGAGAGAAGATCGCCAGGGCGGGGCGCATCGCGTTGGAGAAGAAGACCCCGCTAATCGTCGTGAACGCATCGGGTGGGGCCCGGATGCAGGAGGGGGTCATCTCGCTCATGCAGATGGCCAAGACCTCGGGCGTGCTGGCACGCCTCCATGAGGCGGGCCTGCCCTACATCTCGATAATCACCGACCCGACAACCGGTGGCGTGACAGCTTCGCACGCCATGCTCGGGGACGTCAACATCGCCGAGCCAAAGGCATTGATCGGGTTTGCGGGACCCCGTGTCATCGAGGAGACCATCCGGCAAGAATTGCCCGAGGGCTTCCAGCGTGCCGAGTTCCTGCTCGAGCACGGTATGGTGGATCGCATCGTGGATCGGCGTGATCTCAAACTCATGGTCAGCCGGTTGCTCCACCACATGACGGATTGATGGAGTCTCTCGACGGACCCGGCGCGGGACTGCCCGGCGGCCTTGCTCCCTTGAAGCTCGACCCGCAGGGGGGAGACCCGCTTGCGGAGCGCCTCTTTCCGCACTTGGCCATCGGCGTGCAGTGGGGGCTGGCGCGCATGTCCTCGTTCCTCGCGGCTACGGGCGATCCCCACGTCGGCTATCCGATTCTCCACATCGGCGGGACCAACGGTAAGGGCTCGGTAGCCGCGACGCTCGCGGCGACTCTCACGCATGCGGGCCACCGGGTCGGACTCTACACCTCGCCTCATCTGTGCTCGTTCACCGAGCGGTTCCAGCTGGGTGGTGCGCCGGTCGAGGAGGGCGAGTTGATAGAATTGGCCGACGACCTCGGGGACCGGGTGGTCGAACACGGACTGACGTTCTTCGAGGCCGCCACGGCCCTGGCGTTCCACCTGTTTGCTCGACGCGAGGTGGATGTGGTGGTGCTGGAGGTGGGGCTCGGTGGACGGCTGGACGCTACCACCGTGGCGCGTCCGATCCTCACGGCCGTCACGAACGTGGCTCTCGACCACTCGGAGTACCTGGGAGACACCCTCCCTGACATCGCCCGAGAGAAGGCCGGCATCATCAAGCCGGGCGTGCCGTTCATTACCGCGGAAGGCGACGCCGGGCTGGTGGAGCTGTTCCGGGGGATGTGCGCCGAGGCCGGCGCGCCGTTCCGGGTGTTGGACCCGGTCACAGACCTCGCCGAGTTGGAGGTGATGGAAGATCATACGCTCTTCCGCATGCACACCGACTCCTGGGGAGAGCTGGAATTGTGGACGCCCCTGGTCGGCTCACACCAGGCGGTCAACACCGCGCTGGCCGTGCGCATGCTCGAAGGGCTGCCGGAGTCTCTCATGCCCGACCGAGATGCCGTCGTGGAAGGGATTCGGTCGGTGCGCTGGCCCGGTCGCAGCCAGGTCGAGCACATCGACGGCCAGACTTTGCTGCTGGATGTGGCGCACAACACGGCGGGCGCGCTCGCGCTCGCCGAGGTGATGGAGCGTCTGGCGCTGCCGCGGCCCATCGTGATGCTCACGGGCGTACTGGGTGACAAGGACTGGCGGTCCATGCTGCCTCCGCTGTTTCGGCTGGCGGACCGGGCCATTCTCACCCAACCCCCCTCCGCGCCCGAGGAACGGCGGTGGGATCCGGAGCAGGCCATGCAGGCCATCGGCTCCCCCTGTCCTGTAGAGCTGGAGGCCGACTTCGTCTCGGCCATGGAGCGCGCCAGAATCGCCGCGGGGCAGGGTACCGTGGTGGTCACCGGATCGAACCACACGGTCGGAGACGCGCTCAAGGTCCTCGACCGGATTCCCTTCCAGACCATTCCTAGCACGGCTTCGTCGCGGTAGATTCGCCCACATGTCAAAGGCCAGCTTCAAGAGGCTTCCGGGCTTTCGCGATTTTCCCCCAGAAGATCTCCGCTTTCGCAACCACATCTTCGACGCGTGGCGCCGGGTAGCCCGGCGGTACGGGTTTCAGGAATACGACGGGCCTCCGCTCGAGTCGTTGGACCTGTACGTGGAGAAGAGCGGGCCGGAGATCGTGGGGCAGCTCTACAACTTCCGGGACAAGGGCGAGCGCGAGGTCACGCTCCGCCCCGAGATGACACCCTCGCTCGCACGCATCCTGAGTGAGCGGAGCCGGAGCATGCCCAAGCCGATCCGCTGGTTTTCCATGCCCCAGTTGTTCCGCTACGAGCGCCAACAGCGGGGGCGGCTCCGCGAGCACTTCCAGTGGAACGTGGACGTGGTTGGCGAGGATGACGTGGCTGCCGACGCCGAGGTGGTCGCCGTGGCCATCGACGGCCTGCGTGAGTTGGGCCTCACTCACGAGGACTTCCGGGCGCGGGTCTCCGACCGACGTCTGCTATCCGGGCTGTTGGGAGCCTTGGGCGTCGCCGAGGGGAGCCTGGCCGCCGCCTTCGCCATCGTGGACAAGCTCGAGCGCGAGGGCGACAAGACCGCCCAGCGCCTCAGGGACGAGGCCGGGCTAGACTCCGAACAGGCTGCCGAGGTGCTCGACCTCTTCGTCGGTGCCACGCTGGACGACCTGGCCGAGCGCTTCAGCGACCATGAAGGTGTGGCGGCCGAAGTGGCTCGGCTCCAGACATACGTGGGCTACCTCCAGGCTATGGGGCTTGGGGACTACGTGGAGTTCGACCTGAGCATCGTGCGCGGCCTGGCGTACTACACGGACATTGTCTTCGAACTGTTCGACACGCGTGGAGAGCTTCGCGCCATATGCGGAGGTGGCCGCTACGATCGGCTGCTCGAGTTGGTAGGGGGCGAGCCGCTTCCGGCCGTGGGGTTCGGCATGGGTGATGTCGTCTTGGGCGAGTTGCTCAAGGACCGCGGACTCGGTCCGGACCCGGAGGCCGGGGTGGACTACTTCATCGTGTGCGTGGACGCAGAACAGCGGGAGTTGGCCCTCGCCATCGCCCACGCCCAGCGGGAACAGGGACACTCGG
Organism: Gemmatimonadota bacterium; assembly: GCA_022571515.1. GTDB lineage: Bacteria > Gemmatimonadota > Gemmatimonadetes > Longimicrobiales > Gaopeijiaceae > JACZXQ01. The sequence continues at coordinate 36,108 of JACZXQ010000006.1, read as the reverse complement.
TGGCGTACGCGCTGCGCGAGCAGGGGGTCGGGAGGCAATTCAAGACAGCCGGAAACCTGGGCGCCCGAGAGGTCATCGTCCTGGGCCCTGACGAGGTCGCGCGCGGGAACGCCGTGGTACGTGTCATGGCGTCCGGAGAGGAGCGCGAGGTCTCACTCGAGGAGCTGCGTTGAGCAAGGAGGGTCGACTCCGGGAGACTCGCCGCGTGATGAAGCGCGCGGTCGGACGGCTCAACGTCTTCGAGTACGTGCTGATGGCAGGTGCGGCCATGGTCGCTCTGTTGGGCGGGGCCGCGGTAGGGTGGATTCTTCAGATTACCGCCGGGATGCCGTTCCGCATTTCCTGGTTCGTGTCATCGCTCCTGCTGTTCGTGGTGCCGGGCACAGCCGTCCTGCGGCGCGAAGCGAGGGCGGAATCAACGAAAGACGAGATGGATGGCTGACAACAAGAAGCTGACCCCGCGAGACGAGGATTTTTCCGCGTGGTATAACGAAGTGGTTCTGCGGGCTGAATTGGCCGATTACTCGCCGGTACGGGGCAGCATGGTCATCCGCCCGTGGGGGTACGGCATCTGGGAGAACATGCAGCGCGGCCTGGACGGGCTCTTCAAGGACACCGGCCACGAGAACGCGTACTTCCCGCTGCTCATCCCGATGAGCTTCATAGAGAGGGAGAAGGCGCACATCGAGGGCTTCAAGCCCGAGTTGGCAGTGGTCACGCACGCGGGCGGCAAGGAGCTCGAGGAGCCCCTGGTGATCCGTCCCACGTCCGAGACGATCATCATGGAGATGTACGCCAAGTGGATCCAGAGCTACCGCGACTTGCCGCTCCTGATCAACCAATGGGCCAACGTGGTACGCTGGGAGATGCGCACCAAGCTCTTTCTCCGCACCTCCGAGTTTCTGTGGCAGGAGGGCCACACCGTGCACGCCACCTCGGAAGAGGCCGAGGAGCACACGCGCCGGATGCTGGGAGTGTATCGCACGTTCATGGAAGACTGGATGGCGATGCCGCCCCTCACGGGCCTCAAGTCCGAGTCGGAGAAGTTCGCCGGCGCGGTCCAGAGCTACGCGTGCGAGGCCCTGATGCAGGACAACAAGGCGCTCCAGGTCGGCACGTCGCACTTCCTAGGGCAGAATTTCTCGCGGCAATTCTCCCTGACGTTTCAGACCGAGGAGGGTAAGGAAGAGTACGGTTGGAACACATCGTGGGGCGTGTCCACTCGGCTGGTCGGCGCCCTGGTGATGACGCACGGCGACGATAATGGGGTCGTAGTGCCGCCGAGGCTGGCGCCCACCCAGGTGGTGATCGTGCCAATCTGGAGGAACGATGACCAAGCAGAGGCCGTACGCTCGAAGGCCGCGGCGTTGAAGGCGCGGTTGGGAGAGCAGGGGGTGAGGGTTCGAATCGACGAGCGCGATTACCTCTCGCCGGGCAACAAGTTCTACGAGTGGGAGCGGAAGGGCGTGCCGATCCGGCTGGAGCTCGGGCCGAAGGACCTCGAGAACGAGCAGGTCGTGCTCGTGAAACGCGTGTGTGGCGAGGACGAAGACAGGAAGGAATTCTTGCCGGAAGCGCAGGCCCTGGCCGAGATACCGGACCGACTGGAGGCGTTTCAGGCCTCGCTTTTGGAGGCCGCGACGGCGCGGCGTGAAGCGAACTCCTACCGGGGCGTCGAGGACATCGGTCAACTCAAGGAGATCATGGAGAGCGGCGGCGGCTTCGTTTACACGGGTTGGAGCGGCGATCCCGAAGTCGAAGAGCGGGTGAAGGAAGAGACCAAAGCCACGCTCCGCTGCATTCCGGATGAGGAATTTCGTTCCTCGGATGCGCCGACCAAGTGTATCGGCGGTGGGGAGGCCAAGATGGAGGTGGTCTGGGACAGGGCGTACTGATTCGTTCCCGCGGAAACGCCTCACGTCTCCGGCGGTTCTCCGACGACGCGGCCGTCCCCTACCCCCCAACCACCGCGTCCGCCTCGATTTCGATCAGCATGTCGGGATGGATCAGCCGGCTCACCTCGACCATGGTGGTCGTCGGGGGGTGTTGCTCGAAGGCTTCCCGGTGTGCTCGGCCGAAGTCTTCCCAGCGCTCGATGTCGGTGACGAACATGCGGGTCCGGGTGACGTCGGCCATGGTGGCGTCCACGTCGGCCAGCGCTTCGGCGATGATCTCCAGGCAGCGCTTGGCCTGCTCGTAGGGCTGGCCCACGGCGTGGACCCCGCCCTCCGGCGCCATGGGTGCGGTGCCAGTCACGAAGACGCGATCGCCGGTGCGGAGCGCGCGGCAGTAGCCCACCTGGCCCTCCCAGGGCGCTCCACTGAAGGCGCGCCGGACGCTCAGGGGCCGCGCCCCACGGAGTCCTCGTCTTCAGTATCGGGCTCCGGCTCGGGCTCGAGCGCTCGGTTGATCAACTCCTCGACATCCGCCCACAACTCGGTCATGTAGCGGACGTCGCGGCCGTGCGAATCGGCGAAGGCCACCAAGTCGTCGGCATGGAGCCCGTAGGCCTCGAGGATGCTGTCACGCTCGATGGGGTGGATCTCTTGCGCGCGGTTGTCCATCGCCAACAGCCGAAGATCCACGTAGACCGAGATGAACGTCTCGCGGTCGAGGATGTCACCCTCGACGCCCGAGGGCCCACTGCAGCCGACCGCGAGGCCGAGCAGCACGAGGCTCAGGGCAGCGCGACCGAGCGCCTTGGCGCGAGTGGCATTTAGAGCCCGAGGTGGGCGGCCGGTGTACCGTGGAAGTTCCATCATACGTGCCCGAAAAGAAGCTCTCGACCGAAGGCGCTGTCAACCTGAGCGAGATCACCGATCCCTGGTGCGAACCTGGAGCGCACGGCGGGTATCAGGAGAGCGTCGGCGGCTGTCGACCTCGCCCGAAAGGAGTACCATGCCAGTGTACGAATCCGCCACCCGCCTCCGTCTCATACTCCCGCTGACCGGTCTCCTCCTCGTTGCGGGGTGCGCCGTCAATCCTGCCACGGGCCAGCGGCAGTTTTCGCTGATCAGCGAGTCCCGCGAGATCGAAATGGGGCGCGAAGCCGATGGATCCATTTCAGCCTCGCTCGGGCTCTACGAGTCCGACGAGCTCCAGGAGTTCGTCCGCGGGCTCGGAAACGATCTGGCCAGCGTATCGGAGCGCCCGCGGTTGCCGTGGTCGTTCAAACTGGTCGACGACCCGACGGTGAACGCCTTCGCGCTCCCCGGCGGCTTCATCTATGTGACGCGCGGCATCCTGGCATACCTGAATTCCGAGGCCGAGTTGGCCGGTGTGCTGGGTCACGAGATCGGGCATGTCACGGCCAAACACTCTGTGAGCCGGATGAGCCGACAGCAGCTCCAGAAGATCGGACTCGGGGTCGGGATGGCGGTCTCGTCCGACATGCGGCGCATCGGTGACGTGCTGGCTGGAGGGCTCCAGCTCTTGAACCTCAAGTACAGCAGGGGAGACGAGAGCCAGTCCGACGAACTGGGCATGCGGTATATGACGCGCGCGAGGTACGATCCCAACGCGCTCAGGGGCGTGTTCCAGACCCTCGCTCTGGCGTCGGGTGGCAGCGGGCGTGTGCCCGAGTGGCAGGCTACGCACCCGGCGCCTGAGAACCGCGATGCCAAGATCAAAGAGTTGATCGCCGCCACGGGCGAGGACTATTCGGGATACCGGGTGGGCCGCGACAGCTTTTTGCGCCGGCTCGAGGGCCTGGTGTACGGGAGCAATCCGCGCGACGGGTACTTTGAAGGTGTCCGATTCAAACACCCCGACCTGGCCTTCAGGATCGACTTTCCGGGTGGGTGGAAGAAGGTCAACCAGAGGACCCAGGTCGTGGGCGTGAGCCCACGCGAAGACGCACTCCTCTCACTCACTCCTGTACCGAATAGCTCGAGCGTCGGCCGTGCGCTCGACCAATTCCTGGACGTGGAAAACGTGATCGGGGAGGGAAGACGGTCGCGGGCAGAGATCGGAGGATTTCCGGCCGTTCGTAGGCTGTTCCGCGTCGTTGGTGACGACGGGAGGACCGAGCTCGAGGGTCTGGTAGCGTTCGTGGACCATGGGGGATCGATTTACCGGATCTTGGGATACAGTGCGGCTGGGAGGTACGAGCCCTACGGTGAGGCTATCGTGGCCAGTGTGCAGAGCTTTGCCCGCCTAACGGAAAGGGCCGCCCTGGACGTGCAACCCTGGACCATCGAGATCGTCAGGGTGCCCCGGGACATGACGCTCACCGCCTTCCTGCGGGACTACCCGAGCCCCGTGTCGCGCGAACAGATTGCCCGCCTGAACCGCATCTCGGTAGGTGTCACCCTCCAGGCAGGCCAACTGGTGAAGCGCATCGTTGGAAGCGACCTCCCTTAGAACTTGGGCGCTGGGGAGTTGTGGCCCGGATCTTGAGTAACATTAAGTGGCGTAACGAGTTAAGGCGTCAGAGGGCTGCTATTGTGGCGGAATACCTGCCAAAATGGCATATATTCCTGCGGAAAAAGATCGGATAGCGCGATGTTGAGTGCCGAACGACTGACCGTGAAGGCCTCGGCGGCCATTCAGGCCGCCGCGGCCGAGGCCCGCCAGCGCGAAAGTGCGGAGATTCTGGGACTTCACCTGGTCTACGCGCTCCTCGAACAGGAGGAGGGCATCGTCACGCCCGTGCTCCAGAAGTTGGGCGTGCAGGTCCCACTCCTTCGCGAGCGGCTCGCCGAGGCGCTGAGCAGACTGCCCACGGTGAGCGGCGGTGCGGATCCCGGCCTTGCTCGCGATCTCAACCGGGCGCTGGACAAGGCCGAGTCGTCGGCCCGAGAGCTCGAGGACGAATACGTCTCGACCGAGCACCTTCTGCTGGGCCTGACCGAGGAGGAGGGCGACGCCGGAAAGCTACTCAGAGATGGAGGGGCGACGCGCGAGGCAGTCCTGGAGGCGCTCACGGCGGTGCGTGGTTCGCACCGCGTCATGGATCAGAACCCGGAGGAGAAGTTCCAGGCGCTCAAGCGCTACAGTCGTGACCTGACCGCGCTCGCCCTCCAAGGCAAGCTGGACCCCGTTATCGGGCGGGATGAAGAAATCCGCCGGGTGATCAAGGTGCTGGCCCGCCGCACAAAGAACAATCCGGTCCTGATCGGCGAGCCGGGTGTGGGGAAGACGGCCGTGGTGGAGGGTCTCGCCCAGCGCATCGTCGCGGGTGACGTGCCGACTTCACTGGCCGACAAGAAGCTGCTCGGACTGGACATCTCCTCGATGTTGGCCGGCGCCAAGTACCGGGGCGAGTTCGAGGAACGCATGAAGGCGGTCCTCAAGGAGATCATCGCCGCCGACGGCCGTTACATCATCTTCATCGACGAGTTGCACACGATCGTGGGGGCTGGCGCGGCCGAGGGCGCTGTGGACGCAGGCAACATGTTGAAACCCGCCCTCGCTCGCGGCGAGCTCCGGGTAGTCGGAGCCACGACGCTGGACGAGTACCGCAAGCATATCGAGAAGGATGCCGCGCTGGAGCGGCGATTCCAGCCGGTCTACGTGGCGCCGCCTTCGGTCGACGACACGGTCGCCATCCTGCGCGGCCTCAAGGAGCGCTACGAGGTGCATCATGGGATCCGCCTGAAGGACGACGCGCTCGTGGCCGCCGCCAAGCTCTCGGACCGCTATATCGGCGGACGATTCCTCCCCGACAAGGCCATCGACCTGATGGACGAGGCCGGAAGCCGGCTTCGCATCGAGATCGACTCCATGCCTCAGGAGATCGACGAGGTCGAGCGGCGCATGATTCAGCTCGAGATCGAAAAGCAGGCCCTGTCGGGTGATGACGGGGCATCGGCCATTGAGCGCTTGGCGAACGTCGAGGCCGAACTCGCGGAGCTGCGAGAGAAGAGTGCCGGCATGAAAGCGCGCTGGCAGGCCGAGAAGGAGGCCATCACTCGCCTCCAGGATCTGAAAGAGCGCATCGACGAGATGCGCCTGGAGTCGGACCGAGCCACGCGCGCCGGTGACCTGGAGAGGGCCGCCGAACTCCAGTACTCCGAGATTCCCGGCACGGAAACGGCTGTGCAGGTGGCCGAGGCGCGCCTGGCGGAGCTTCAGGCGGATGGCAGGTTTTTGAAAGAAGAAGTGGACGCAGACGACATCGCGGCCGTGGTGGCGGAGTGGACCGGCATTCCGGTGAGCCGCATCCTGGAGACCGAGCGCGAGCGCCTCACGCATCTGGAGGAGCTTCTGGGCGGCCGAGTGATCGGCCAACAAGAGGCGCTCACCGCCGTGTCGAATGCCGTGCGGCGCGCCCGCACCGGGCTCCAGGACCCCGACCGCCCCATCGGTTCGTTCATCTTTCTCGGCCCGACCGGGGTGGGGAAGACCGAGACCGCTCGGGCGCTGGCCGAGTTCCTGTTCGACGACGAGCGCGCCATGGTGCGGATCGACATGTCGGAGTACATGGAGAAACATGCCGTGGCCCGACTGGTGGGTGCCCCCCCGGGATACGTGGGCTTCGAGGAGGGTGGGCAGCTCACGGAAGCCGTGCGCCGCCGGCCACACGCCGTGGTCCTATTCGACGAGATCGAGAAGGCACATCCCGAGGTCCTCAACGTCCTCCTCCAGATCCTGGACGACGGAAGGCTCACGGATGCACACGGCCGCACCGTGGACTTCCGAAACGTCGTGATCATCATGACGTCGAACCTCGGTAGCCAGATGATCTTGGAGCGCTCGGGCGAGGATGATTTCGAGCAGGTGAGCGCGGCCGTGCTGGGCGAGCTCAAAACGGTCTTCCGGCCCGAGTTCCTGAACCGGGTAGACGACATTGTCGTGTTCCGGCCGCTCGCCAAGGAGGAGATTCGGCGCATCGTGGACATCCAGTTGCGGCGCGTGCAGGCTTTGGCGGAGGAGCTCGACGTGCACTTGGAGGTGTCCGACGAGGCCAAGGATTTCCTGGCCGCCGAGGGTTTCGACCCGGCGTTCGGCGCCCGGCCGATCAAGCGCGCGATCCAGCGGCGCGTACAGGATCCGCTCGCGCTCTACCTTCTCGAAGAAGAGCTTCCGGCGGGCACGCGCATCGTCGCTTCCCTCAACGACCAGGGCGACGGGCTGCGGTTCGATCTCCAGCCCGTGGCGGTACCGGGGGATGCGTTGCAAGGCGCTTGACCCTCGAAGTACGCTCGGGTATCCTCCGGTGGCTTCTATCCCCCTGTCTCTTGTAACAGGACGAAAATCGGTGAGGCGAGCCCTTATTCTCTCGCTGGCGGCCCTGCTCGTATCGGGATGTGCCAGCAGTCGTGTCCGCACCAGCCGGGCTGCTTCCGTTGCTCCCCATCTCGTGGTCGAGCGATTCCTCCAAGCCGTCAACACGCGTGACCTCGTGGTCATGTCGCGCCTGTTCGGCACGAGCAGTGGACCTATTGGTGACACCGGCAGTTCATTCGGGTGTTTCTGGAAGAAGATCTCGATCATCGTCGGCGGGCACTCCTGCCAGAAGTGGAGGGACGTGGAGCTGCGCATGGACGTGATTGCCGAGATCCTGCGTCACGAGGACTATCGAATCACGTCCGAGCGGCGGGTCGCGGGTAGAGACGTGGAAACCATCCGACTGGGTGTGAACCTCAAGATCGGCGGCAGGAGTGCGGTACCGGACGTCGGCTTCACGCTGGTGCCGGCCGGTGGCGCTCGCTGGCTCCTGCAGGAGATCGAACTGGTGAAGATCACGAGCAGTCGCTGACCGTCACTCCTGAACGAGCTCGACCAACACACCGCCCGTACTCTTCGGATGGAGGAACGCGACTCGATGGCCGCGCGCGCCGGGACGGGGTTCCTCGTCGATCAAACGCACTCCGGAATCTCGGTACTCGGCGAGCGCCTTGGAGATGTCCGGCACCCTGAACGCGATGTGGTGTAACCCCGCTCCGCGGCTGTCGATGAAGCGGGCCACAGACGTGTCCGAGCCGCGTGGCTCGATGAGTTCGAGCGGGCCGACGAATGCTACATTGACGCCCTGGTCCGGGAGTTCCTCGACCGGGGAACACGTGTGGCCCGTCAGGAGTTCAAAGGTCGCCGCGGCATCGGTGATCGATGGCACGGCGATTGCTATGTGGTCGACTGTGAAACCGTCCATTAGCGACATTGCAGGTTAGATGAGTGTGGGCCCGGTAATCTGCCTTCGCCGGCCCGTACGACCGTCGGCGGATGCTAGCATCCGCCGCTTTCGTGGACAAGGAGATTTGGGCATGACCGAAAACGATACCGTGATCACGATCACGGATGACAACTTTGGCGAGACGGTCGAGGGCAGCGATGGCCTCACCATCATCGACTTCTGGGCTACCTGGTGTGGACCCTGCCGGATCGTTGCGCCCATCGTGGAACAACTGGCGGACGAGTACGGCGAGAAGGGCCTGACCGTGGGCAAGCTGGACGTGGACCAGAACCCTCACGTGGCCGCGCGCTTCGGGATCCGCTCGATCCCGAGCATTCTTTTCTTCAAGGATGGCGAACACGTCGATACCGTGGTGGGCGCCGTGCCGAAGCCGCAGCTGGAAGCCAAAGTCGTCGAGCACCTGTAGCACCTGCGAGGACGCGCTTTATCGGCGGGCCGGCCCGGGGGATCACACACGCCCGGGCCGGCCCGCGTTTTCTCACCCATCCATGGCCGATATACTTCCGGCATGGGTACGCTCTACATCGTCAGCACGCCGATCGGCAACCTGGAGGACGTGACCGCGCGGGCAGCGCGCATCCTCGGTGAGGTCGCGTCCGTGTTGTCCGAAGACACGCGGCGCACTGGCATCCTGCTCAGGCATCTGGGTGTAAGGACGTCGCTCCTCTCGTTGCATGAGCACAACGAGGCGTCTCGGGTCGACGCGGTGCTCTCGCGACTGGAGGGCGGCGATGACCTGGCCCTCGTCTCGGACGCGGGCACGCCCCTCGTCTCCGATCCGGGCGCCCGGCTGGTCGAGGCTGTCGTGGAGGCCGGTCATGATGTCGTGCCCGTGCCCGGGCCGTCGGCCGTAATGGCAGCCTTGGTGGGGTCGGGCCTGGCGGCGGGTGGGTTCACGTTCTTGGGCTTCGCGCCTCGGAAGGGAAAGGAGCGAACGGCCTTCTTGGAGCGCATAGCCGATACGGATCATCCTACGGTCTGCTTCGAGTCGCCCGAGCGCCTCAGAGCGCTCCTGAAAGATCTGGCCGAGACCTGCGGCGAGGACAGGAGGGTGGCCGTTGGGCGTGAGATCACCAAACTCCACGAGACGTTCTTTCGCGGAACTTTGGCCGGCGCGGTTTCCTATTACGCTGAGGCGCCACCGCGAGGTGAGGTCACGGTCGTGCTGGAGGGCGGGGAACTGTCCGGCGGGCCGGATGCGGCCGATACCGAGGCGGCCCGCGTACTGGCCGGTGCGCTCATGGAGCGGGGCCACAAATCGAGCCAGGCGGCTCGAGAGGTCGCGCGCCGGCTCGGGCTCCCGCGGAATCTCGCGTACGAAATCGTTCAGTCCCTCGCCGACCCACACACGGAGCCCGATTCGTGAGCCTGATCCTCATGACTTCGCTGGTGCTCATGTCGCCCGGGGGATGGGCGCCCCAGCCCGACTCGGTCCTCACCGTCGGCCGTCTTCAATACGACGGAGGTGGTGACTGGTATGCCAACCCCTCGTCGCTCTCGAATCTGTTGGCCGCGATACGGGAGCGCACCGGTCTTGCCACCGCACGGCGCGAGACTGCGCTCCGGCCGTTGGATCCGGCTCTCAGGGACTATCCGTTTCTGTACATGACCGGACACGGGAATGTGCGATTCACGGAAGACGAGCGCGCTGCCTTGCGAGAGTATCTGCTCTCGGGCGGCTTTCTGCACGCGGACGACAACTACGGGATGGACGAATCGTTCCGGCGTGAGATCACGGCCATGTTCCCCGACCGCGAGCTCGTCGAGCTTCCGGCAGACCATCCGGTGTTCCACGTCGTGTACGACTTTCCGGAAGGACTGCCCAAGATCCACGAGCACGATGGCGGGCCGCCACAAGCGTTCGGGATCTTCAACGGTGGGCGGCTCATGGTGTTCTACAGCTACGAGTCGGACCTCGGGGACGGCTGGGAGGACGAGGGCGTGCACGACGACACCGTGGAGATTCGTGAGGCTGCCATCCGGATGGGGGTCAACCTCTACGTCTACGTGTTGAGCCAGATCACTCCGTGAGTCCCGTATCCTCCGGCCTGATCGGCCTGTTCGAGCGCCTGCGACGCCACCTCCTGAAGCGCGCCGCCATGGCGCTGGTCCTATGGCTGGCTGTGGGGGCCGGTGGTGTCTTGGCGCTGACCTGGATGCTCGCCGGCCCGGCTGGGTGGACGCAGGGCACCGCCGGGCCCCTGGTGCTGGACGCTATGCTCGTGGGCCTTTTGGCGGCTGCGGTAGGGCTGTGCGCACTGGCACCGGCCCGGTGGGTGCACGAGCGCCGCCTGGCCGATGCCGTGGAGAACGCGGCGAGCCTCGCGTCCGGAACGCTCCTCGGCTCGCTCGAGTTGGCGAGGAGCCTTCCAGTCGGGGTTTCTGCGAGCCTTTCGGAACGGGCGCAGCGGCGAGTTCTCGACCAACTCAAGGGCTCGGACGCTGATCTGTCGGGGTGCCTGGACGTTCAGGCGCGCCACTGGTTCAGGAACGGTCTTGGGGGCATCGGCGTCATGGCGCCGCTGATCGTACTTCTGGCACTGGTGTCGCCCTCCCGCACGGTACACGCCTGGGGAGGACTGCTCCATCCGTTTTCGCTACTGCCCCGCCCGGTCCTTCCCGCGCTCTCGGTCATTCCCGGCACCACCGAGGTGCTGCGTGGCGCGCCCGTAGCCGTGCAGGTCAGGGCGCCGGGCCGCGAAACCGTCAGCCTTCACTGGCAGGCGGCCGGCGACATCGCCCGGTCGGAGACGCGTCCCATCACGGCCAGCGACGTGGCCGGGTTCGCCTTCCCCGCTGTGTCGGTCGAGTTGGAGTACTGGGCGGAGGCACCCGACGGCGCTCGGAGCGAGGTCTACACGATCACGCCTGTGGATCCTCTGCTGGTGAGCGACGTGCGCGTGTCGCTGTCGTTTCCACCCCACACTGGCCGATTTCCCGAGGAGTACCGGGGAGATGTTCCACCACTCGAGATTCCGGTCGGGAGCCGCATCCGTATCAGCGGAAGGGCCAGTCGGCCGCTTGCTGCAGCGAGCCTGGTTCGAGTTCTTGAGGACGGAAGCGATGGTGGCCCAGCGACCACGTTCCAGGTGGACGGCGCCACCTTCGACGCCGATTGGACACCCCGGTCCGGCGGCCGGTTCCGTTGGTCTTTCACGGACGACGAGGGTGGCCCTGCCGAGGTCGCTCCGGAACCGCTCGACCTGACTCTGGTGGGAGACGCCACGCCCGACGTCGCGATACTGCTTCCCGGGCGGGATACGGTGCTTCCGCTCTCCTTGCGACAGCCCCTCGTCATCGAGGCTGGGGACGACTACGGCGTGGACCGGATCGAGCTCGTGGTCTACCGAATCACGGGGTTCGGCGAGCGCATGGACCCCGTGGTGCAGACCCTCGCTCTGGGTGGTACCCAGGGTACGCTCGTGAGGCCCATGATGGACTTCTCGCGCTGGGAATTGCTCCCAGGCGACACGATTCGGTACCTGGCCCGTGCGGTGGACAACGCGCCGAGCGCCCAGGTCAGCGAGACGCCCGAGTACGTACTACGCATGCCGACTGCCGCCGAGCTCCGCCGTGAGGCACAGGACCGTCTGGAGGAGGAGGCCGACGAGCTGGAGACCCTGAGCGAAAGGGCTGCTCGCGAGGCGGAGGCCACGCACGATCTGGAGCGCAAGACCGCCAGCCAACCCGAGGAACGCCGCCCACCCGGGACGCCGCGAGCCAACGAGGAGGGCCGGGTCGGCTTCGGGCGACGTGAGGAGGTCGAGCAAGCCGTCGAGCGCCAAGAGGAGATGGTCGCCGACGTCGATTCTCTGCAGGCGGCGCTCGAGGAGCTCGCTCAGGACGTAGAGGAGGCCGGGCTGAGCGATCCGGAACTGAGGCGGAGCCTGGAGGAGCTTCAGAAGTTGCTCGGAGAGATCGCCTCTGACGAGTTGCGGGAACGCCTTGAAGAGTTCCGGCAGAGCCTCGACGAAATGGATGCACGCAGGGCACAGGATTCACTCCGGGAGCTGAGTCAGGACCAGGAGGACTTCAGGCGCCAGATCGAAGAGGCGCTCGCACGCTTCCGACGTGCCGCCATGGAGCAGGATTTCCGCGCCACGACCGCAGAGGCCGAAGAACTCGCGCAGCAGGAGCGCGCTCTCGCCAAGGCGCTCAAAGAGGGCGAGAACCCGGAGCTCAGAGCGCAGCAGCAGGAGGCGCTGAGCGAACGGGCAGAGGACCTCCAGGAGCGCATGGACCGGCTTCGGAAGCGCCTTGCGGAGGCGGGTGAGCAGGATGCGGCGGAGTCCGTCCAGCAGGCCGGTGACCAGACCGAGCGGGCGCAGCAGCGCATGAGCGAGGCAGGGGATCAGGCGCGCCGGGGAGACCCGCAAGAGGCGGGAGAGTCAGCCGAGCAAGCCGCCGACGAACTCGATGAGGTGGCCGAGCAACTAGAGAGCGCCCAGGCGGAAATGGCGCAGCGCACGATGGACGCAATGCGGCAGGTCTTGGAGCAGACCGCCGGGGACGCACTGTCCCTCGCCCGCGAGCAGTCGGGAGTGCGGGAGCAGATGCGAGGGGCCAGCCAAGAGACCATGGCGAATCTACGTGGCGACGAGGCGGCCATCCTCCGGGGAGTGCGCAACATGGCGGACAACCTCTCTGTGATGGCGCAGGTCGCCCAATCGGATAGCCGCGACCTCTCCACTCGGATCGGCGAGGCCATGGTGGCGCTCCAGCGCACCGTCGATGCGATGGATGGACAGCGCGGACGGGGGCCGTCACCGTTCGCGGCCTCCCAGTCGGCCGTGGAGGCGCTCAACGAGGTCGCGCTCCTGGCCATGGCCGGTGCACAGCAGGTGGGCCAGTCGGGGCAGGGCCAGGGTACCGAGCAGCTCATGGAGCAGCTCGAGCAATTGGCCCAGCAGCAGAGCTCGCTGAACAACCAGACCGGCCAACTCATTCCCATGCAGTTGGGTGAACAGGCTATGCGGCAGCAGCTCGAACAGATCGCGCAGGGACAAAGCGGCCTGGCCGACGAGTTGCAGAACCTCTCGGACCAGCCGGGCGCGGAGGACCAGACGCTGGGTGATCTGGAAGCCCTCATGGAAGAGGCCCGGCGCCTGGCGGAAGCGTTGGGAGAGGGCCGTCTCACCCCCGAGACGCTCAGGAGGCAGGAGCGGCTCTTTCACCGCCTACTGGACGCGGGGCGTAGCCTGGAGAAGGACGAGGAGTCCGACGAGCGCGAGTCCGAGGCGCCGGGCGCATTCGAGCGCCGCGACGTGCTGCCCCTCAGCCCGGAGGCGGTGGGCGCTCTCCGCTTCAGGCTTCCTCCGGGTGACGTGCTCCGCCGACTCTCGCCGGCGCGGCGGCAGATGGTCATGGAGTATTTCGAGCGGCTGAATCGCTCCGGTGTGAGCCGTCCGTCGGGCGGAAGGAACCGGTGATGGGCCGGCCTCTCTTGGTTGCCGCCATGGCAGTGTGGGTACTGGCCCTCGTGGCAGGCCCCCTGGGGGCTCAGCGGACCCCGGCCAGCAGCCAGGCGGAGAGCCGCCTGCTCCGGGCCGCAACCTCACTCGAGGCGCGCGGCGACTTCGTGGGAGCGGAGCGCGTCCTGACCGGGCTGCTCGAGGACCATCCCAGGTCGTCCGGCGGGCTCTTCGCCCTCGAGCGCGTGTTGCGCGCGCAGGGCCGAGTGTTGGCAGTGCTCACTGCGGTCGACCGGTTCATCGAGGTGGATTCGGTGGCCTCCACGCCCCGCCTGCTCAAGCTCCGGGTCCTCTTGGAGGTGGATTCGCTGGCGGCCATGCGCCAGGCCGCGGCCGACTGGATCGAGGCTGACCCGTCCTCCGCCGGACCCTACCAGGAGGTGGCCAGGGTCTTTCGCACCTCCTTGGGTGCCGAGGCGGCGCTGGAGATGCTCCGCCGGGGACGCGACGCTCTCGACGACGAGACGTTGTTCGCCATGGATCTGAGCGATCTGCTCGTGCGATTGGGCCGAGGCGGCCAAGCGGTCGAGGAGTGGAGCCGCGCCATCGGGGACGCCGGTGCCCAGGCATCAGCCGTGATGCGGAGGATCCGGGCCCTCGAGGGTAATCCAGCCGACTTGGTCGGGCCGTTGGTCGAGAAGCTCGGACAGTCACCCACCACGGTAGCCCGACGACGCGTGGCGGCGAGAATGGCACTCGAGGTCGGCCTGACCGACGAAGCACTGGCGATGGCCGGGGAGGTCGTGCTTGCCATCTCCGGACAGCCGCGGCGGGGCTTCCTGGCGGATCTGGCCCGCACCGCTGAGGAGCGAGGGGAGCACGGCGCGGCGCTCTGGGCCTATCAGGTGCAGCGGGAGTACGCAGTCGACCGGTCCGAAGCTCGCTCGCTCGATCACCGCATCACGTCGTCCGCCCTCGCACATGGGGACACGGCGGTAGCCATGGCGGCCCAGGAGCGCGTTGCTGGATCACTGGCGCCCCGCACCGCCGAGCGTCGCAGGGCGTTGGCCACCGTGCTGCGCCTGCGCATCTCAGGGGACCGTCGGAGTGCGGAGCGTGGGCTGGACGCCATGCGGCGGGAGTTCCCGGAGGCACCGGAGCTCGACGAACTGAGCGTGACTCTCGCTCTTCGGTACCAAGCCGCAGGGGAGATGGCCGAAGCGGAGCGGCTGCTCAGCAACGTGGACGGGCCCAGGAGCGCGGTGGAGCGGGGCTACCTCTTGCTCGCGGAGGGAGATCCCCAGGCCGCGCGCGAGGCGTTTCTGGGCGCCGCCACCGAACTCGAGCCCGCCGCGGCGACCGAAGTGATCCAACTCATCGGGTTGCTGGGCCGGCTCAGCCCCGACGCCGTGGAGCTCCTGTCCGAGAGCGCGGCTCGCGCGCATCGTGGTGACGTGCCGGGTGCGCTGAGGGCCCTGGAGGAGGGACTAGGGGCCGTGCCCGAGCAGGATCAGGTTGCGCTCTTGGTTGCCGGTGCGCGCATGGTTGAGGCCGACGGTGACGAAGAGGCCGCGGCGGTGCTGCGCCAGCAGGTGCTCGAGCGTTTCGCCTATGCGCCCGAGGCGCCCGAAGCGATTTTGGCGCTCGCGCGGTTCCGCGGCAGAGAGTCGGTCGGGGTGCCCAACGCCATCACGTTGTTGGAAGACCTGATCCTGGCCCGACCGAACAGTGCGGTCGTGCCCACGGCTCGCCGGGAGTTGGAGCGGTTGAGGGGTCGAAGCCCGGGAGGGTCGAGGTGACGCGCACAGGCGGAGAAACCGGGCTCGTGAGGAGGGCGGTATTCGGCGGTATTCTGGCTGTGGCGCTTGCGGCAGTGGGGCCGGATCCGGCTGAGGCGCAGTTCATTCTGGTGCCCATGGACCGGACCCAGACGAACCATCTCAAAGCGTACGGCCTAACCTATTGGACGCTGGAGCATGTGGGCCGTGCCGAGTGGTTGCTGAACTATCGGGGTGGCTCTTTCTTGCTCCCCGACATCGAGGGTGTGAGACGGGAAGCGGCGCTCCGGGGTGTCTCGATCCAGCCGATCGGCGGCGCCGACGAGGCCTCCATCCGGGGAATCATCGCCCAGTCGAACATGGAGGCCGTGGTGCTCGAGAAGGCGCCCACGGTCGCGATCTACACGCCGCCCAACAGCACGCCCTGGGACGACGCGGTCACGATGGCCCTGAACTACGCCGGTATTCCCTACGAGACGATTTGGGACGAGGAGGTCGTGGCCGGGGACCTCGGCGAGTACGAATGGATCCACCTCCATCACGAGGACTTCACGGGCCAGTACTCCAAGTTCTACATCACGTTCGCCGGGTCGTCCTGGCTCCAAGAAGAAGTCGCCAGGAACCAGGAGATGGCCAACCAGCTGGGGTTCGCCGACGTTGCCGGGCTCAAGAAGGCCGTGGCCAACAACATCCGGGATTACGTCGAGGCAGGAGGCTTTCTCTTCGCCATGTGCAACGCCACCGAGACGTTGGGGTTGGCGCTGGCCGCCAGGGATGTGGACATCGCCGCCGCCTACGCGGACGGGACGCCCGCGGATCCCAACGCCACGAGCAAAATGGATTGGACACGGTCCATGGCCTTCGAGAACGCCACCGTGCAGATCGCTCCGTCCGTCAACGCGTTCAGCGACATCGACGGCCACCAGGTCAACACGCCGTGGCGCCGGGAACTCGGCGCCTTCACGCTGTTCGACTTCTCGGCCAAGTTCGATCCGGTGCCTGCGATGCTCACCCAGAGCCACGAGTCGGTCGTGCACGACTTCTACGGTCTCACGACCTCGTTCAGGGCCGATCGCATCAAGCCGGGCGCCATCGTCTTGGCCAGGGAGGGCGAGTTGGTCAAATACATGCACGGCACGCTGGGCGAGGGCACGTGGACCTATTTCGGAGGCCATGACCCGGAGGACCCGGAGCATCAGATCGGTGATCCGCCCACGGATCTCGACCTGCATCCCAGTTCTCCGGGCTACCGTCTCATTCTGAACAACGTCCTGTTTCCGGCCGCCAAGAAGAAGCGGCTCAAGACCTGACGACCCCCGTGGCCGACACGAAGGGCGTGACCGGGCTGAGGCTCTCTCCCGACGCGGCCGCGCTCATCCGTTCCGAGATCGACAAGGCCGGCGGTCGCGAGGTCTGCTTTCTGGCCGCCGTGACCGAGGCGGGCGTCGTGGAATCACCCCGAGCGGTAGCCCGAGGCAATCGTGCGGCGGTGGTGGCTGCGGCGCGCGATGCGGAAGAGGGGGGGCTGATGATCCACAATCACCCCTCCGGTGAGTTGGAACCCTCGGACGCCGACCTGAGCGTGGCGGCTCGCCTGTACGAAGAGGGGCTGGGCTCCGCGATCGTCGATAACGGGGCGGAACGACTCTACGTGGTGATCGAGCCACCGCCACCGCGATCGGTCGAGCCCATTCCGATCGACCAGCTCGAGGCTCTGCTCGCCGAGGGAGGTGCCCTGTCGCAAATCTACCCGGCCTACGAGGATCGTCCGGGCCAACGTGAGATGCTGCGCCGCGTGGCCGACCGCTACAACGAAGGGGGAGTAGCGCTGATAGAGGGGGGCACCGGCACGGGCAAGTCGCTCGCCTATTTGCTTCCGGCCGCCTCCTGGGCCCTCCAGAACAATGAGCGCACGGTTATCTCGACCAACACGATCAACCTGCAAGAACAACTCGACACCAAGGACCTCCCGTTGGTGCGTGACCTGCTGGGCGAAGAGTTGGCGTGGGCGCTGGTGAAGGGGCGGGGCAACTACATCAGCATTCGCAGGGCGATGCTGGCAAGAGAGAGTGCTCCACAGTTGTTCGAGGAGGATCGCAGCAAGGAGCTGGATGCGATTCTCGAGTGGGTCGCGTCCACGGAGGACGGCTCACTCGCCGATCTGACCTTCGTGCCATCGTCAGAAACCTGGGAGGAGGTCAAGAGTGACGCCGACATATGCCTCAGGGCCCGCTGTCCGCATTTTCAACGCTGTTTCTACCAGGAGGCGCGCCGCCAGGCTGCCTCGGCCAAGCTCCTGATCGTCAACCATCACCTGCTGTTCAGCGATCTCGCCGTGAGGCGGGCGACCCAGAATTTCAAGGCGTCGGCCGTACTTCCAGCGTACCGGCACCTCATCCTCGATGAGGCACACAACCTGGAAGATGCCGCCACGTCCCATTTGGGTGTCGAGGTCAGCCGTGTCGGACTCTTCCGGGTGCTGGCGCGGCTGGATCGGGGAGGGAAGGGTGTGCTCACGGCGATTCAAGACCTGCTAGGGGGCGAAGCCACCTCCGGGGAGGCCGCGGAACTGAGGTCGCGGGTGGAAGAGCGCGTGCGGCCTGCACTGGAGCATGCGCGGGCGGCCCTGGCTAACTTCATGGACTCCGTGGAGCCCCTCTTGGCGACGGAGGCTTCCGGCGCCGTGCGTATCGGGACCCCAGAGCTTCCGGAGCCCATTGAGCGGATCGACGTGCGCGAGCGGTTGGATGCCCTCCTCGCAGCCTTCACGCACCTGGCTCGAGACCTCTCCGAGCTACGACGCCGCATCGAACTCGCAAGCGACGTCGCTGAGGCTCTAGAAGGGCGTGTGCTCGACCTCCAGAGCCTGGAACGGCGGGTGACGGACCAGATTCGGGCGCTCTCCATGGTGCTCAAACCTGGAGAGGATGAGTCAGGCGCGGTGCGTTGGATGGAGTGGAGGGGGAAGGCGGGCCGCAAACAGGGGAACCTAGTGCTTGCCGCCGCCCCGATCGAACCCGGCGCGCTGCTCCGCGAGAGCCTGTTCGAGAAAACCGACACGGTGATTCTTTCGTCCGCCACTCTGGCCACCAAGAGGACGTTCGACTTCGTCAGAGAACGGGTGGGGCTGGCACGGAAGACTCTCGACGATACTGAGAAACGACTAGAGATCACCGAAGGTATTGTCTTGTCATCATTTGAGTTCAAAGAGCAAGCGTTGCTCTGTGTACCCACCGATCTCTCGGATGTCAACACGCCCGGCGACGCATTTCAGATCGAGACGGCAAACGTTGTTGCTGAAATGGCGGACATCACGGGAGGTGGCCTCTTTGTGCTGTTTACCTCCCATCGCGCGCTTCAAGAGGTGGCGGCCGCGCTCAGGCTACGCCCGGACCTGCGCTGGCCGTTGTTCGTGCATGGAGAGGACTCGCGTGCCCGGCTCGTGGAGTCGTTCGTCCAGTCCGGGTCGGGCGTGTTGCTCGGCACGTCGTCGTTCTGGGAGGGCGTCGACGTGCCCGGCCGACCCCTCCGTGGCCTCATCATCCAGCGCCTTCCGTTCCGGGTACCCACCGAGCCGGTCACGGCCGCCCGCATGGAGGCCATCGAGGCGGCCGGAGGCAATCCGTTCTGGGACTATACCCTGCCGCTAGCGGCGCTTCGCCTGAAACAGGGGTTCGGGAGGCTGATCCGGCATCGGGACGACCGCGGGGCAGTGCTCCTGCTCGACGATCGCATCGTGCGGAAGCGGTATGGGCGCTACTTGAGGGACTCCCTGCCCGAGGCGCCGTTGGTGAAAGGGCCGTGGCATGAAGTGGTGGCGGCGCTGAGGCGGTTCTATCGTGAAGGTGAGGCCTGACCGCGGGCCTTGTCCCGCCGGTGTCCGCCGGTAGATTACCGCGCGTAACGGGAGCCTCCACTCTTTCGAGAGCGTAGATGAAACGGGTCATTGGAATCGCCATCGGGATCGCCTTCCTGGGGATCGCCGCATTCACCCTGAATTATTCCACCGCTAATTGGCGCGCGGGTTACGCCGACATCGGGGTCTGGTTCACCGTGATCGCGGGCTTCCTGGCCATCGCCGGGTTGGGCGCCATCATCGGAACATGGCTCCACACCGGTGAGACCAAGGCGTAGGCCAGCCCCGCATCGGTCGATGCATCCCTCCAAGATCGTGTGTGTGGGACGGAACTATCGGGCTCACGCTAAAGAATTGGGCAGTGACGTGCCCAGTGAGCCGCTTCTCTTCCTCAAGGCCACCTCCTCCATGATCACCGCCGGCGAAGCTATCCGGCTTCCGCATTGGGCGGGACGGGTGGACTTCGAGGGAGAGATCGCGGTGTTGATCGGATCCGACGCCCGTCATGTGGCGGCGGAAGACGCGTGGAGCTATGTCGCGGGCGTGTTCCCCTTGAACGACGTGACGGCGCGTGAACTTCAACGCTCGGACGGGCAGTGGGCCCGCGCCAAGAGCTTCGACACCTTCTGCCCAGTGGGCACGCCTGTGCCTGTGGCCGAGAGCGACCTCGCGGGCCTCTCGGTGGTCACCCGCGTAAACGGCGAGATCCGGCAAGAGGGTTACGCCCAGGACATGATCTTTCCGATCCCTGAGTTGATTGCGTATGCGTCCCGGGCGATGACGCTCCGAGAGGGCGACGTGATCTCCAGCGGAACGCCGGAGGGCGTCGGGCCTCTCTCACCGGGAGACGTGGTCGAGGTGGAGATCCCGGGAGTCGGCGCGGTGTCGAACCCCGTAGAGCGTGACGGCAGCTAGCCGGCGGATGACTTTCGATACGAGCGACCGGTTCAAGAGCCTCCCCGCCTACCCCCTGGCGCACATTCCGGCATTGCGCCGGCGCCTGAAGGCGGAGGGCGTCGATCTCATCGACCTAGGCGCGGGCGACGCCGATCTGGATCCCCCGCCGGCCGTCGTGATGCGACTCGCCCAGGCGGCGGGCGAGCGGGAACTCTCTCGCTATCCGTTTCAGGTGGGCTTGGTCGCCCTTCGGGAGGCCATCACAGCTTGGATGCAGGAGCGCTTCGGTGTGAGGCTCGATCCGCACGAGGAGATCCTCCCGCTGATAGGGTCGAAGGACGGGATCGCCCATCTGCCGCTGGCCTTCATCGACCCGGGCGACGTGGCCGTGATCCCGGATCCGGGCTATCAGGCCTACCGAGGAGGCATCGTGCTCGCCGGTGGGATACCGCATGCGGTCCCGCTTCTGGAGGAGAACGAGTTTCTGATCCCCCTGGATGGTTTGGTCGAATCATTGTCCGGACCCCTGAGGCTGCTCTACCTCAACTATCCGAACAACCCGACGGCGGCGACGGCTCCGTTCGAGTACTTTCAAGATGCGGTCGCCCTGTGTCGACGCGAAGGCGCGATCCTGATTCACGATCACGCTTACAGCGAGCTGGCTTTTGACGGATACCGCCCGCCATCCGTCTTGGAGATTGATGGCGCTCGGGAACAGAGCATCGAGTTCCATTCATTCTCCAAGACGTACAACATGACGGGTTGGAGGCTCGGGTGGGCGGCAGGCTCGGCCGAGGTAATCGCCGCCCTCGCGCGGGTGAAGACGTTCGTGGATACGGGCGTGTACATGGGCGTCCAGGCCGCGGGTGTCGCCGCTTTGGAGAGCTATGCCGACTGGGTTCCTGGGAACGTCGGGCTCTTTCAGGCCCGCCGTGACGCGGCATTCGAGGCGCTGCGTGAGGCCGGCTTCGACGCACGGCTGCCGCAGGCGACCATGTACCTCTGGGTACCGGTGCCTGGAGGCGAGTCGTCGGTGGATTTCGCAGAGAGGGTATTGGAGCGGGAAGGGGTTATCGTGTTGCCGGGAAGCGCCCTGGGGGCCGGCGGGGAAGGCTTCTTCAGGATCGCCCTCACGGTACGGGAGGAGCGGCTGGTCGAGGCGGCGGAACGCTTGGGGCGTTGCTTGGCCTGATCCCTCCAGGAACCGCCTTTCCTGGAGGGGTTAGGAACTGCAATGAGCGAACAGGGGATTTCCGCTACCGGCCGTAAAGCCCGTTCCGGTTGGAACGACCGCAGACGGCTCTCGAGCCGCCGGGTCACTGTGGTATCCCTTGCCGCTTCCGTTCTCTTCCACGTCCTGGTGGTTCTCATCTACTCTGTGTCTTCACCGGACTGGGAATTCGTTGCGGTCGTCCCGGTCGGGAAAGCGCCTACGACTCCGGTCGAGGGTACTCGGGTGGTGAGGATCGTCGAGATTCCGCCCGACGATCCTCTCATTGATGCCCAGGAGAAACCCGACCCGGAACCCGAACTGGAGCCGGAGCAAGAGGCTCCCACGGCCCCGGCGCAGCCGTCCGAATCCACCGCACCCGCCATCGAGGCTGTGCCCGCCGGCATGAGGGCCTCCGAGGCGCTACGGGTCCGAAGTGCAGACCCGAGACTTTGGAGGGCTGCAGAGCCCGAGGCGCACAAGCTCACAGAGGAAGAGCGCATGCAGCTCGAGTTGGCGGGCCGCCTGGAGGCCTGGAACGACTCCATCCGGGCTCTGGTTTCGGCTGAACGAGCCCTGACCGACTGGACGCGGACGGGAGAGAACGGCGAGCGCTGGGGTATTTCGCCCGGCAAGCTACACCTGGGCAAGCTGACGCTGCCCCTTCCGTTCGGATTCGGCACCAACCCATGGATGCAAGAGCGAGCCGCCCGGCGGGCATTCGAGGATGCCGACATCCGGAATGGGGCGGCCGCTTCGTTCATGGCGGACCATTGGAGGGAACGGGTCGAGGCGATCCGACGACGGCGTGATCGGGAGCGCGAGAAGGCCCGGTCCGATTCCGCCAAGGCCGATCCCGGCGGCGATTTTCTTTAATCCCCCGAAAAAATGTTATCGCGGGCGGGAAAGAGCCTGTTTAGCTTTCATATGTCCCCCCCAATCAACCGGGCAGGGCGTGGAGTGACCTGTCGGGCCATCACCACGAGTGGTGGGACGGCTCAGGTTATCCGGAAGGCCTCTCGGGCGACCGGATTCCGCTCGTGGCCCGCATCTTGGGTGTGTGCGACGCCTACGACGCGACGACGTGCCCCCGCTCTACCGGCCTGCACGCACTCACGCGGAAGCCATGCGGGAGATCGCAAACGGGACCGGTGTGCAGTTCGGACCCGATGTCGCCCCCGCGTTCCTCGACATATCGAATGACCAATTCACCGAGGTGCGCGCAGGCATGGATGCGCCGGGAACGGAACCCCCTTCACGCACTAGCGTACGAACCAGATTCGCGGCGGGGGCCAGCTGAATTGACGGGGGTCGTGAACCCCGGATAGGCTTGCGGCGCTGCGTCGGCGCTCCACTCATGGCAGAGCCGACAACACGACCTCAATCCAACGAGAAGAACCGTGGCCGAATCGCTGCCACCGCGCCTGGACCACAAGCTCATCGAGGGGCCGCTCTATCGACAGTGGATGGAGAGCGGGTACTTCCAGGTAGCCCCTGAGACCGTCTCACGGGACGGTCTCGATCCGTTCGTCATCGTGATCCCTCCGCCCAACGTGACCGCGGTTCTTCACATGGGCCACGGGCTCAACAACACGATCCAGGACGTGCTGATCCGCTGGCGCCGCATGCAGGGCAGGGCGTCGCTCTGGGTGCCGGGCACCGATCACGCGGGGATCGCGACCCAGAACGTCGTCGAACGCTTGCTCGCCGCCGAGGGTACAAGCCGACACGAGGTCGGCCGCGAGGCCTTCGTCGAACGTGTTTGGGAGCACGTGCGCGAGACCGGCGGGACCATCCTCGAACAGCTCAAAGCCATCGGATCCAGCTGCGACTGGGAGCGCACCTGCTTCACGCTCGACCCCGGCCTGAGCCGCGCGGTGCGCGAGGTCTTCGTCCGCCTCTACGAGAAAGATCTGATCTACCGCGGAGAGTACATCATCAACTGGTGCCCACGGTGTCTTACGGCGCTTTCGAACGAGGAGGCCGAAGGGGAAGACGCGGAGGGCAAGCTCTACCATCTTCGGTACCCGTTCCAGGAGTCCGCCTGGGACGCCGCGCGCGCCGCGTCGGAAGCCGGCGCCGAAGCCGTGGGCCAACTCGAGGACGGGCGCTGGTATCTCACGGTGTCGACGACCCGGCCCGAGACCATGCTGGGCGACACGGGTGTGGCGGTGAATCCCAAGGATGAGCGCTACACCGGCTTGGTCGGTGCGGAGGTGGAGTTGCCGCTAACGGGCCGGACGATCCCGGTGGTGGCGGACCCCTTCGTCGATCCCGAGTTCGGGTCCGGGATGGTCAAGGTGACGCCGGCTCACGACCCCAACGACTTCGAGATGGCGCAACGCACCGGGCTCGAGCCCATCGATGTGATGAACCCTGACGCCACCATGAACGAAAACGTGCCCGAGACGTTCCGGGGCATGGACCGCTTCGACGCGCGGAAGGCGGTGATCGAGGCGCTGGAGGCACAGGGACTCTCCGCCGGATCCGACGCCCACGCACACTCGATTCCAAAGTGCTACCGGTGTCATACGGTGGTCGAACCCAGGCTCAGCGAGCAGTGGTTTGTGCGCATGGCGCCCTTGGCGGAGCCTGCGCTCGAAGCCTCCAGGAACGGAACGATCAACTTCACGCCGGTCCATTGGAAGAAGGTCTACGAGCGTTGGATGGAGAACATCCGCGACTGGTGTATCTCGCGGCAGCTCTGGTGGGGACACCGCATTCCGGTTTGGTACTGTGGCGGCTGCGGGGAGACGATCGTGGTGCGGGAGGATCCGACAGAGTGTCCGTCCTGCGGTTCGCTGGACCTGGAGCAGGATCCCGACGTGTTGGACACGTGGTTCTCGTCGTGGCTGTGGCCGTTTTCCACGCTCGGATGGCCCGACGAAACCGAGGACGTGAAGGCCTTCTACCCGACGCACGTGCTCTCGACCGCTCCGGAAATCCTCTTTTTCTGGGTCGCCCGCATGATCATGGCGGGCTACGAATTCATGGGAGAGGCTCCGTTCACGGAGGTCTACCTGCACGGCACGGTACGTGACGGCCAGGGCAGAAAGATGTCCAAATCGCTCGGCAACGGCATCGATCCTCTCGAGGTGGTAGACCTCTTCGGCGCCGACGCCCTCCGGTTTACGCTCCTGTCCGCCGCCGCGGTGGGCACGGACATCCAACTCGATCACGAGGACCTCGAGGGTACGTTCTCGCCGGGGCGCAACTTCGCCAACAAGGTGTGGAATGCCGGGCGCTTCACGCTGATGAGCCTTGGTGACGAGCCCGTTGGTTCGCTGGCGGAGGTCGGCGACGGCCTACAATTGGCGGACCGCTGGATCTTGTCGCGGCTGGACCGAACAGTCGAGAAGGTGACCGAGGACCTCGAGCGGTTCAGGCTCCACGAGGTGGCGGACGCGCTCTACCACTTCTTGTGGGGAGAGTTTGCCGACTGGTATCTCGAGTTGGTCAAACCCCGGCTGCGGGACGATGCGCCGGTGGAGAGCCGGGAGGCTGCGCGTGTCACGCTTGTGGCGGTACTAGACGGTATCTGCCGACTGCTGCACCCGCTCATGCCGTTCGTCACGTCGGCCATCTGGGACCGGCTACCCACTCCGGACCGAACTGCTCGGCCCGAAGCCCTCATGGTGGCTCCATGGCCCACGCCGGACGCTGCGCGGCGTGACGAAGCCGCCGAGGCGGCCATGGCGGACCTTCAGGAGTTGATCGTCCAGGTACGGAGCTTGCGGAAGGAGTACAACGTTCCCGAGGGCCAACGCGTCGGCGTGGTACTCACCAGCGCGCCGGAGGCCTTCGCCGCGATGGTCGAGGACCAGCGGGAGGCGGTCGAGCGCCTGGCACGTGTCGAGGATGTTCGCATCGGGGCCGATGAAAACGCGGGAGCGGGCGCCCACGCGGTCCTCAAGAACGGGACCGAAGTGTTCGTTCCACTCGAGGGCGTGATCGATGTCGTCAAGGAACGGGAGCGCTTGCAGACGGAAATCGAGAGGCTGGGCGACCAGGTGAAGGGGGCGCGCCGCAAGCTCGAGAACGAGAAGTTCGTGTCACGCGCACCCGAAGACGTCGTAACACGGGAGCGCGCCAAGGCCGACAGCTTCGCGGAGCAGATGGAGAAGCTCGATGTGAAGCTTCGGGGACTCGCGGAAGTTTGAGGCTTCTCGGCGCGATTCTGTCGGCCCTCGTGTTGGCTGGCTTGGCTGCATGCGCAAATCCTGGGAACCCTCCCGGTGGACCACGGGACCGCCTGCCGCCTCAGGTGGTGGAAACGGTGCCGGACACGTTCGCCATTGTGGAGCCGTTTTCGGGCCCCATCCGCATCACGTTCAACGAGCGCATCAGTGAGAGGGTGGCGGGCGGCAGCCTAGACCGAGCCGTGCAGGTGTCTCCCCGCACGGGCGTGGTCCGGGTGAAGCATCGCAGAGACGGGCTCGAGGTCTCCGTGGCCGGCGGCTTCGAAGCAGGGTTGGTCTATCGCGTCACCGTTCTTCCCGTGGTGAACGACATGTTCGGTAACGCGATGAGCGAGGCGTTCGAGTTCGTCTTCTCCACGGGGCCACCGCCCCTTCCCAATGTGCTCGCGGGTGTCGTCGTCGATCGTATCACCGGCCGGTCCATGGCAGGCATCAGCGTCGTCGTCATGCCGGCTGGAGAAGAGGACGGCGTGCAACACGTTGCCCAGACGGATACGGCGGGCATCTATGCCTTGCGGTACCTGCCGGAGGGCACCTATCGGGTCCAGGCGTTTCAGGATATGAACCGCAACGATGAAGCGGACCGGCAGGAACCCAGGGCCGAGACAGTGAGGACCGTGACCAACATCGACACGATCTTTGTTCACCTTTCGATTCTGGCGCCCGATACCACCGCGGCCATCGTGGCATCGACGGAGGTCGTCGATTCCGCCACCATTCTGGTTGTGTTCGACGACTATCTCGATCCCGACTCGTCGCTTGCCGCGGTGAACGTCAGCCTCGCCCGGGAAGATGATGCGGCGCCCCGCGCTGACTCGGTGCTGCATTGGCATGAGTATCAGGAGAGGATGGATTCACTGCGCACCCGGGCCGCGGGTGACAGCGACATGCCTGCCACCCGACGGCAAGCGCCGGCCCGAGCTCGCCCTCGGTCAGGTGGGAGCATCGGCCGGACGAGTGCCGGTATGACTCCGCTGGGGGAACCGCTTCCGGGTCGCGAGTTCTACGTGCTTCTCGCCGACACGTTGACCTACGACGTGCCCTACGTGGTGACCGTATCGGGTGTGACGAACATCGCGGGCACGGCGGGTGGTGGTGGGGAGGACACTTTGTCGTACACACGCCCACCCCCACCCGACACCACAGGGGCAGTAGGGGATTCGACCGGCGCGCAGCCGGACACGGCCGGCGTGCAGCTAGACACGCTGCGGTTGAGGCGCGACACCCTGCTGGTCCATGACGCGGAGCCGCGCGTGCGGGGTCTCCTCATACCACGCCGTCGATGACTGACCCACGTCAGAGGATTCCGGCCGTGGAGCGTCTCCTGGACACGCCCGCCTTCAAGGCTCTGTGCGACCGCTTTCCCCGCCAGCGTGTCGTGGTGAGCATTCGAGAGGCCGTAGCCGATGTGAGGGCGCTCATCGAGACGGGATCCGTGCCCGACGACATCGAGGACCCCGCACGCTACGCCGAGGACGTCGCTCGCAGGATGGACCTCGAGGGAGTGCCCTCGTTGCGGCCGGTGATCAACGCTACCGGCGTGGTGCTCCACACCAACCTGGGCCGCGCTCCGCTGGCCGACGCCGCACGTGAGGCGATGGTCGCGGTGGCCGCCGGATACTCCAACCTCGAATTCAATCTGGAGGAGGGCACCCGCGGCTCCCGCTACGACCACTGTGTGGCGCTGCTCACCGAGCTGACCGGGGCCGAGGATGCGCTGGTCGTGAACAACAATGCGGCGGCGCTCGTGCTCGCCGTGAATACGCTTTCGCGGAACAGCGACGTGCTGGTGTCTCGCGGTGAGTTGGTCGAGATCGGCGGCGGTTTCCGCATACCGGAGATCCTTGTGCAGGCCGGTGCGACCCTCCGTGAGGTGGGAAGCACCAACCGCACCCGGCTGAAGGATTACCAAGAGGCGGCCGCAGTCGCCACGCCCGGCATGATCTTGAAGGTGCACCAGTCGAATTTCCGCATGACCGGCTTCGTGGAGGAGGCCACTCTCGAAGAGCTCGCTGCACTCGCGCGAGACCTCCAGGTGCCGTTGGTACACGACCTGGGCTCCGGACTCATGGTGGAGGCCTCCGAGTTCGGACTTCCGGTCGAGCCCAGGCCACAGGACTCGCTGCGGGCGGGCGCTGACATCGTGGCGGTCTCGGGCGACAAGCTGCTCGGTGGACCCCAGGCCGGGATTCTGCTCGGCGATGCGTCGCTGGTCCGTGACATGCGCGGCAATCCGTTGTGCAGGGCTCTCCGGGTGGATAAGGGCACCTTGGCGGCGCTGGAAGCCACGCTCAGGCTCTACCGCGACCCCGAGAAGGCGGTAACGCGGATCCCCACGCTTCGCATGCTGGCCGTCTCCGCCGATGACTTGCGCGTGCGGTCGGGAAAGCTGGCGGAGGCGCTCGAGCCGTTCAGACTCGCTGTCGAGGTCAGCGAAAACAGTTCGGTGGTGGGCGGCGGTACGTTCCCGGGCGTCGAGTTGCCGGGGTGGGCGTTGCGCATCGTTTCCCGAGACCTCGTGCCCAAGGAACTCGCACGTCGCCTCAGAACCGGAGAGCCGCCGGTGGTGGGGCGCGTCGAGGACGAAGCGCTCGTACTGGATCTGAGAACGGTGCATCCCGACCATGATGCCGCGCTTGCGGACGCACTCCGCGCAGCGTTGGACCGTGGCTGAAGCCGGTGTGAGGCCCGCCGTTTTCGTGGACCGGGACGGCACACTGCTTCAGGAAAAGGAATACCTCGCCGACCCTGCGGGTGTGGAGATGCTCCCGGGCGCGATGGAGGCTGTGCGAGCGCTCAAGGACGGCGGCTTCGCCGTCGTCGTGGTCACGAACCAATCCGGTATCGCGCGTGGGCTGTATACACTTGAGGCCTACGAGGCCGTGGCCGCCCGAGTGAACGAGGTTCTACGGGAGCACGGAGCCACGGTGGATGGCACGTACTTCTGTCCGCATCACCCGGAGGTCACCGGAGACTGTGATTGCCGCAAGCCGGGGACCGGAATGTACCAGGCCGCGGCGGAGGAATTGGATCTGGATCTCGCCCGTTCGTATTACGTGGGAGACAAGGTGACAGACGTGTTGCCGGGTATTGCCCTCGGAGGCGTTCCGATCCTAGTGTGCACCGGGTACGGAGCGGAGCACGAGGCGACGGTGCCGCGTGAGACCCGCGTTGTTCAGGATTTTTCGGAGGCAGCCCAACTGATCCTGAGTGCAGTGGGAAACGCGGGTTGACCCTATTTTAGGGCTGGGATAGTTTTATGATGTACAAGAGAACAGATCTGGTTCTGGAGTGAACCCGCCCCCTTCCTGGGGGTAACGAATGGGAGTCCGACAGAATGCAGGAGCACGATACGATGACGCTGACGCTGACCCCCGCTGCGGTGGGGAAGGTTCAGGACTTCATAGAAGAGCATGCTGGGGATGAGAGCGCCGGCTTACGGGTTGCGGTACTCCCCGGCGGATGCTCCGGTTTTCAGTACGGCTTGAACGTCGAGGACAAGCCGGAAGATGACGACGACGTCTGGGATCAGGCGGGCGTCCGCATCTTCGTCGATCCGTTCAGCGCCCAGTACCTCGAGGGTGTGGAGATCGACTACGTGACGTCCATGATGGGAGCGGGCTTCACGTTCCGGAATCCGAACTCCTCTGGCGGCTGCGGGTGTGGAAGTTCCTTCGCTGTCTGAACTTGCTGCAAGAGAGCGCATGACACGGGGCCCGTCGGCATATGCCGCGGGCCTCTGGCATACGAGGCGTGCTTCATGACCCTGTTTGCGGTGGACCCCCTTCAATCGACGCTGGAGTACTCGGCGCTTCCCCCGGAGGAGCTGCGCGAGCGGATCCTGTTGCGTAAGGAAGCGCTCAACGCGGTCATCCTCGGCCACAACTACCAGCGCATCGAGATTCAGGACGTCAGCGACTATCTCGGGGATTCGCTGGGGCTGTCGCAAGAAGCAGCGGGTACCTCGGCCGACGTCATCGTGTTCTGTGGCGTGCACTTCATGGCCGAGACGGCCAAGGTGCTCTCGCCGGAGAAGACGATTCTCATGCCCGACCTCAAGGCGGGCTGCCCGATGGCGGACTTCGTCACGGGGGACGCGCTACGTCGCCTCAAGTCGCTCCATCCCGACGCCGCCGTGGTCACCTACGTGAACTCGACGGCCGAGGTCAAGGCGGAATCCGACATCTGCTGTACGTCGTCCAACGCGGTGCGGGTCGTCGAGTCGATTCCGGCGGATCAACCTATCATCTTCGTGCCCGACAGGAATCTGGCGAGGTACGTCAAGGAGAAGACCGGGCGGGACAACATCATCGCCTGGGACGGCTACTGCTACGTGCACGACGATATGGTCCTGGAAGAGTTGGACCGCGCGCGCGCCGAGCACCCGGGTGCCAAGTTCGTGGTGCACCCCGAGGCGCGGAAGGATCTGCTGGACCAGGCCGACTTCGTGACCTCGACGTCGGGCATGGTGGAACTGGCGGAAGACCACGACGCCCTGATCATCGGAACGGAACGCGGCTTGGTGGACCGCCTGAAGCAGCGGTATCCCCTGAAAACGCTCATCCCGCTCTCGGGGGCGGCGATCTGTGGCAACATGAAGATGAACACGCTGGCCAAGCTCGCGTGGTCGCTGGACCACGGGCAGCATCAGATCCTGCTGGACGAGGAGATCCGGCTGGGTGCGGAGCGTTCGTTGCGGCGCATGCTCGAGCTGTCGGGTGGGTGGCGTCCGCCGACGGAAGAAGAGGCGGAGTTGGAGCTTGCGGGGGTAAGCCCAAGAGGCTGTGGCTGCGCCTGAGGGCGTCCAGATTGGCGCGATACGTCGTTGCGGGGCGGAGATGGCTCCCTGCGACGTAGCGTTTGCTACGTCTCAGTCGCCATCCCTTCCGCGCCTAGTCTCGCACTCAATCTGAACGCCCTCAGGTGGTGAGTCCCATGCGCATCGAGACTTTTACCGGTGGGCCGTTTGTTGAGAACGGGTATTTGGCTGTTTGTGAGGCTAGTGGTGCCACGGTGGTGATTGATCCGGGGGGGGGCGCATCGGACATGGTGGCATTCCTCTCGTCCGAGGGATTGGGGCTCGAGGCGATTCTGCTCACGCATGCGCACCTGGATCACGTCGATGGGCTCCCCACTGTGCTCGAGCACGCTTCGGCACCCATCTACCTGCACCCGGATGATCGGGAACTTTACGATGCCGCGCCGGCTCAAGGCGCGGCGTTCGGAGTCTACGTGCCTGAGCTTCCGCAGCCGGATCATGAGTGGGCCCACGGCGACACCTTCACATTCGGGGAGTGCTCTTTCGCGGTAAGCCATACGCCAGGGCACGCACCGGGCCATGTGATTCTCTACGCCGCCGACCAGGGCATCGCGTTCGTGGGAGACGTGGTTTTCGCCGGCTCCATCGGTCGGACAGACCTTCCGGGTGGGAATTACGAGCACCTCTTCCAGTCGATCCGCGAGCACGTGCTCACGTTGCCCGACGAAACTCGGCTGTTCACGGGCCATGGACCACCCACGACCGTGGGCCACGAGCGTGTGAGCAACCCCTTCCTCGTCCCGCACTATGGCGGAGAGCTGGCGTGACCCTGCCGGTCCCCGTCGCCGTGTTCGCCTCGGGCGGAGGGACCAACCTGCAAGCGCTTCTGGACCGCGAGGCCGATGGAACGGCGTACCGCGTGGCCCTGGTGGTGAGTGACCGGCCCGATGCGGGGGCGTTGGAGCGGGCGAGGAATGCAGGCCGCGGTGCGGTGGTGGTTCCCGTGAAGGACAGGCCGCCTGCGGAGGTCGAGTCCGATATCCTGGATGCGCTTCAGAGCCACGGCATCGAGATGATTCTGCTGGCCGGCTATCTTCGCCTTGTCCCGCTGAGGGTCGTACGCGCCTACCGTCGCCGGATGCTCAACGTGCATCCAGCCCTGTTGCCGGCATTCGGCGGGGCGGGGATGTGGGGGATGCACGTTCATAGGGCCGTGCTCGAGGCGGGCGTCAACACGTCTGGGCTGACCGTACATTTCGTCGCGGAGGCCTACGACACGGGGCCTACCCTGGCGCAGTGGCCCGTGCCGGTTCTTCCAGACGACGACGACGAGGCGCTGGCGCGTCGAATTCTCCGCGTGGAGCATGCGCTCTATCCTGAAGCAGCGGATTATCTGGCGAGGGCGATCGCAGAGGATCGGGAGGCTCAGCCTCTCGGCCTGCTCGGTGAGGGGGCTCCGGAGGTGCCGGAATTGGATGATGCGGAGCTGGCGCGTATCACTCGATTTGCCGTGCATGGACACTGAACAAGAGACGTGAAAGACATCATGACCCGACGGGCGCTTCTAAGCGTGTACGACAAGACCGGCATCCTCGAGTTCGGGCGTGCTCTGGCCGAAGGCGGCTGGGAGATTCTCTCGACCGGAGGGACCGCCCGGGCATTGAGGGAGGCCGGGGTAGAGGTCACCGACGTGTCCGAGGCGACGGGTCATCCCGAGATGTTGGAGGGCCGGGTGAAGACGCTCCACCCGGCGATTCACGCCGGGCTGCTGGCTCGACGCGATCGTGAAGCGGATTTGGAGGCGCTCGAGGCGCAGGGGTACGCACCCATCGATCTGGTGGCCGTGAACCTCTACCCGTTCCGTGAGACCGTGGCGCGACCCGACGTGACGCTGGACGAGGCGATGGGGCAGCTCGACATCGGCGGGCCCACGATGCTACGCTCGGCCGCCAAGAACCATGGGGACGTGTGGGTGGTGGTGGACCCGGCGGATTATAGTGCCGTCCTCGACGCGATGGACGGCGATGTCGGTCCGCGGTTGAGGCGATCCTTGGCTGCCAAAGTGTTCGCGCATGTGAGCGAATACGACGCCACGGTGGCGGCGTACCTCGAGGTTCAGGAAGAGAGCACAGGCACCGGGGAGTCGATGCCCAAATCGCGGGTCGTCCGGCTCGAGCGGGTCGAAGTGCTTCGCTATGGCGAGAACCCGGGGCAGGAGGCCGCGTTCTATCGACCGGTGGGAAGTAGCGAAGGGTTGGCCGGGCTCGAGCAACTCCACGGAAAGGCACTCTCCTACAACAATCTGCTCGATCTGGACGGAGCGCTTTTGGCGCTCGCACCGTTCGCGTTCGCCGATCGGCCGGCCGTGTGCATCGTCAAGCACACCACGCCGTGCGGGTTGGCCGTGGCGGACACCCAGGTCGAGGCGTACCGGCGTGCGCTAAGGACGGACCCTGTGAGTGCCTTCGGCTCAGTGATCGCCTTGAACCGGCCTGCGGACGAAGACACTGCGGCTGCCATCTCCGAATTGTTCGTGGAGTGCGTGGTCGCCCCGAGCTTCTCGCCCGGTGCCTTGGGGACGCTCACTCGGAAGGAGAATATCCGACTGCTCACGTATGCGAACGGTAGCGTCCGTGAAGGGAAGGGGACCTCGACCGAGCGCTTTCTATCGGAACATGGCAAGCTACCGGAGCCCGTCGCGATGCGGAGTGTGTATGGCGGCATGCTCGCGCAGACGCCGCCGGTGCCCCCGTTTTATGGCTGTGTGGGTGACGACTGGACTGTGGCGACGGAACGAGCGCCCGACGAAGCCGAGTGGAATGATCTCAAGTTCGCCTGGGCCGCTGTATTCGCCGTGAAGTCCAACGCGATCCTGTTGGCGCGCGACGGAAGCACGCTGGGGATTGGCGCCGGGCAGATGAGCCGAGTGGACGCTTCACGTATTGCGGTACAAAAGGCCGCGGACGCCGGGTTGGACTTGGCGGGCTGCGTCTTGGCGTCCGATGCGTTCTTCCCCTTCCGCGACGGCGTGGATGCGGCCGCGGAGGCGGGAGTGAAGGCGATCGTTCAACCCGGGGGATCCATCCGGGACGAGGAAGTGATCGCCGCAGCGGACGAGCATGGCATGGCGATGGTGTTCACCGGCCAGAGGCTGTTCAGGCACTAAGGCGCGCCAGGTCCAGAGAGGGGCTCTGGCTGATATTCGGCTAGCCGTTGCTGGCGCCCATCTCAAGCGAGATCTTTCGGGCGCTTGGAGGGGTGGCAGAGCGGTTCAATGCACCAGTCTTGAAAACTGGCGTCCGAAAGGACTCGTGGGTTCGAATCCCACCCCCTCCGTTATCGAAGACCCAAGTGTCGAACCCACGCGATCTTCGAAGAAGATCGCCAGCGGGTTCGAGCCGAGGAGCCAAGAAGCCCTCGAAGACGCACGCGCCCACCGACGAGACGATCGAGCGAAGCTCGATCAATCCCACCATCCCTGCGCCCCGCTGTGAGGCCGAAGTTTCTTGGATGAAGAAGCGTAGGTCGGAGGCCGGCCCCGGGCTGGAGATCGGCGAGGCGAGATCGCACTTCCCGAGGAATCGTCAAGTCGTCGCCCGTGTTCTGGAACAGGTGCGCACACGCATTCGGGCCCGAAACCTGAGTCCACGCACCGAGAAGACGTATCTCGGTTGGATCAAGCGCTACATCGGCTTTCATGGCCGGCGGGATCCCGCGGGGATGGGACGCGCGGAAATCGAGGGGTTCCTGGGCCACCTCGGTGGGGAGTTGGGACTCGGAGCCGCGTCACTGAACCAGGCTGCGGCCGCCGTCTTGTTCTTGTACAGAGAGCTCTACCGGAAGGAGTACGGAGGGAGGGACGGGCTGGTACGGGCCAAGCCGGTGCAATCGCTGCCCCGGTACGCCACACCGGAGGAGGTAGACGCCGTGATGGGCCTTCTTCCCAAGGTGCCTCGGATGGCAGCCATGTTCATGTACGGTTCCGGGACCAGGATAGCAGAGACGATGGCGATTAGGGTGAAAGATCTGAACCTCGTAAACCGCGAGCTCACCGTGCGGGCTGGAAAGGGAGCGAAGGACAGAATGGTGCCGATCGCCAGAGGCGCCGTCGAGGAAATCCGACGGCAGATCGAGGCAGTGGCCCGACTACATACGCGGGACCTGGAGGCAGGAACCGGTTGGGCCCAACTCCCCGGAGCCCTAGCGCGAAAGGACCCAGGGGCGGGATGGGAGGTCTCGTGGCAGTATCTCTTCCCCAGCCAAAAGCTGACGGAAGATCCAAAGACCGGTCGGAGCGGCAGACTCTCCGTCCACCACACCACGATTCAACGCGCGATCAAAACGGCGGTGAGAGAAGCCGGCATCACAAAACCACTGTCGCCCCACGTGCTTCGAGCGTGCTTCGCCACCGAGATGATCCGCTCCGGCTGCGAGATCTCAACGCTGCAACGCCTCATGGGCCATCGGGACCTCAAGACTACGGCGAGATACCTCCACGTGGTGCAGCGGCCGGGACTGAACATCGAGAGCCCGCTGGATCGGCTACCGAGTCAGAGGGGCTGAATGGTGAGGTCGGAGGGCGCAGTCCAACTCTGTTGAACTGCGCTGCCCAAGAGATTATTGCACCGCACGCTATGCGACCCACGAGATCCCAAGTGGGAGGGTTACTGGGATATTTGTTGCGCTCGGGGTGGGGTGCCGCCCATGGTGGGGCGGGTAGAGCAGTACAATATTAGAGTTAGAACGCCTTCCCCACATATGGCGTTCGAGCTCAGCCTACCGCTCGTGCGACTCGCGGCAAAGAAGGAGACTGCTCATGCTAGGGACGAAGCCAAGTGTTAGCGTCGCGGTCGAGGATCGCGCGTCGATCCGGTTGCTGACGTGCAGCGCAATGATCTGCTTCGCTTGCTCTTCCGAACAGCGGATCGATGGGGAATGGGTCGCAACGCTGCCAACCCCACCCACTTACGCGGCAGGAACCGGACCGACCGTTTGGATTGACGAAGCGCACAACAACATTGTCGCCACAACTGGTCGGTACGAGCCGTTCGTGGACGTGCTCGAGGCCGACGGTTATGTGGTGAAGGCTCTTCGGTCAGAGTTTACCCGCGATGCCTTGGTCGACGTTCAGTTGCTGGTAATCGGAAACGCTCTCAGTGACCGTAACCTCGACGCCTGGCGAATCATTGAAGACGGCGGTCGTCCGACTTCGCCTACGCCGACGTTCTCTGCCTTCACCGACCAGGAGATCGACGCGATCCACGAGTGGGTGTTCGAAGGGGGTAGGCTGTTGTTGCTGACTGATCATATGCCCTTTGCGGGTGCTGCTGCCGGCCTCGGACAGCGGTTCGGTTTCAGGTTCTTGGATGGCTTTGTCGAAGATTCAGAGACTGGAGACCCCGTCGAATTCAGGCGATCCGACGGGACGCTATTGGACCATCCGATTACGCGGGGCTTCGATCAAGACACGGAGATCGACTT
This sequence comes from Gemmatimonadota bacterium, assembly GCA_022571515.1. Lineage (GTDB taxonomy): Bacteria > Gemmatimonadota > Gemmatimonadetes > Longimicrobiales > Gaopeijiaceae > JACZXQ01. The sequence continues at coordinate 380 of JACZXQ010000006.1, read as the reverse complement.
TGTCGCGACGTTCGTTGGCCAAGCCTTCCAGACTGAGCATGCCGAACCGCTCATGGTGCTTGGCCCGCCCGCAGTAGCGTTTCAGCCGGACATTCCGTGGGACTATGACGATGACAGCCCACGACTGTCCGTCGCCGGATGGCTCCAAGGCGCTGCCGAGGAAGTCGGCGACGGGCGTTTGGTGGTCTTCGGAGATGCGACAATGTTCTCGGCACAGCTAACGGGCGACGGGAGGCTTATGGGTATGAACAGCGAACCCGGAGCCCACAATTTGCAGTTCTTGCTGAACGTCATGCAGTGGCTTGGCGGCCTCGACGGCCCGGAATGAAGGAGACTCGAGCGCTCAACTTGTGGTCACCAATAAGCGGGCGGAAGACCCG
>JACZXQ010000063.1 GCA_022571515.1 Gemmatimonadota bacterium | reverse complement strand
CCGTCGCAGACACGGGCACGATCGCCTGCACGCGATGCTCCGGCGCCACCATCTGTCTCAGGCTTGGCTGATCAGCAACTGGTACGCTAGAAATGCCCGATAACGTTCAGGGCCTCCGAACCGGCCCTCACTTTCGTTTCCAACACCTGCTTTCTTCTTCAATCACCTCTGCTCACCGACTCACCCAGCTCGTGGCCGGTTGGGTCGGAGGCCGCCGCAGGCGGCCGGAGCCGGAGGCCCATTTGTTATCTGATTGTGCAGCGTACCGCCCTTCCTCTGCGGCTCCAGCCTTACGACGCGTGCCCCGCAACTTCTGTGATCTGCTTTGCTGGATCTCGTTCGAATTCGTCGCCCCGCATGTCTTCTGGCGTCGGTGTCAGCCAAGCAAAGTACATGCCCAGGGCCAGAATCACTCCGACGACAACCAGAAGAAGCGGAAGTAGTGCAATGGTCCAACCCCGGCCTCCAGTCGCCGCGATGAAGAGGGTCAGTGGTGAAATGAGCCCGGCGACGAAGCTTCGCCGCCCGTCCAGCTTCGCGTCGGGGTATAGCCACCGTCGCAACCCAAACAAGCCGAGCCCGAAACCAGCCGTCAGAGTCCCAGCGATCCCGATGAACCCCCCCACCGCGGCGAACACGTTCCCGGCGATTGAGATATCAAGGAACGTCGCCGCTCCGATCATCGTGATCAGTGTCCCGGGGAGAAACCGAGCCAAGGCACCCTTCGCGACCTGGCCGAGGGAGACGCCTCTCTGGTAGGGGACAAGGTCACTCTCAGCCGTTGATTCGAGCTGCCGATCAGTCACCATCACCTCCTATCCTTCTTCTTTGTTTGGGTAGCTGCATATCAGATAACGTGTAGATCTCCGCCGTACGCGAATCCTCGCACCCCCCCGGAGATCTGCGACCGGCGGGATATGGGATGAACGGCAGAGGTCTCCGAACGGGTTCGTGTAAACACCTTTCGTCGGAATTGCTTCGATATCTCCAACGCACCCCCCCCTCGTGCCGAATCGGCCCACTGGGAACGCGATCCGGCGAATATGCCGCAGCAAACCCGCGCGCGCCATACCGGGGCCCGAAGCGGGTGTCCCTTTGAGCCATGGGTGCGCCCACCGGAAGGGGCCAAGCTCCGTCATGGCTTCCAAATCCGAATCAGTGCGCGCCGTCGCGTCGGAAGGCGTGATCCTCGTGCACATCCCCTACGAACCAACGCTCGTGGCCCTGGCGCGGACGCTTCCGCACCGTCGTTGGGACCGAAGTGCCCGCGCCTGGAGGTTACCCGACTCCTCAGCGGCGCGCGAAGCCGTGCTCCGGGTGCTCGGCGTTGAGGTGAAGGACTCGGATTCGGCAAAAGACCGCGTCCGGGCCCCGGAACGGGGGCGCAGGAGTCCTCACGCGCTCATCGTTCGCTTTGAAGAAGAGATGAGGCTGCGCGGCTACGCAGCTCGCACGCGAAAGGCCTACCTGGGCCACGCGCGCCGCTTCCTGCGAGAGGTGGGCGACGCGTCCGACCTTGCCGGGGCCCTGCGGGGCCACATCCTGGCCAAAATCCGGAGCGGTCGGATGTCACGCTCCTATCACAACCAACTCGTCAGCGCGCTCCGGCTGTTCTGCACCACGGTGCTCGGTCGGAAGGTCGAGGATCTGCCCCTTGAGCGGCCCCGCCGCGAGCGGAAGCTTCCCAGCGTTCTCAGCCGCGCGGAGCTACAGCGCTTTCTGGCCGCGGTGCAGAACCCCAAGCACCTGGCGATCCTCGGAGTGGCCTATTCGGCGGGCCTACGCGTGAGCGAGGTGGTACGGCTCCGGCCCGAGGATCTGGACCGGGACCGCGGTCTCATCGCCGTTCGCGGCGGGAAGGGTGGCAAGGACCGCTATACCATCCTGTCCTCCGCAGCCCTCGCCTTTGTGGACACGTACCTCGCGGACGTTGGGGTGGGCAAGTGGCTCTTTCCCGGTGCCCGGCCCGGGCGGCATCTGAGCGCTCGAAGCGTCCAGAAGGTGACGGCGGCGGCCCGGATGCGTGCCGGCATCACCAAGCCCCTGACGCCCCATATCCTCCGGCATAATGCCGAGTCTCGGATTATGCCGAGTAGCGTAGTCCGAGTACCGTTACGGGTTGGATCTCAGCCGTTCCTCGTCTATACGCAACGTTTGAACTCGGCATAATCCGGGGGTCTCCTCCCTACTGGCAATGACGCCAGGCAAAGGAGGAGACATGTCGGAGAACCTGTGTAGGGAGCCTGTTGCGGCGGAGCGGCTAGGACGTGATCCACTTGGGGCTCACATCGACTCGGTCGCGCGATCGCTCGTGGATCTCGGCTATGCCAGCTCCACGGTACGGACAAGCTTGTGGTGTCTCGCTGACTTCAGCAGGTGGATCCAGCGAAGTGATGTGGCCGTCGGCGATCTGGACGAGGGGATCATCGACATCTTTGTCGATGAGCGACAGCGACAGGGCCGACTTCATCGGAGCCATCGCCCGACAGTTCGCCGTCTCGTTGAGTATCTGCGGGAGCAGGGCATCGTTCGGGCTCCGACTCCGGAGCGGACGAGCGCACCATCGCCCGCCGCCCGGCTGCTGAGCCAGTACGAGGAGCATCTGAGGGCGGAGCGCGGGCTGGCACCGGCATCGATAGTCGCCTACCGACCCTACGTGCGCCGCTTTGTCGATGAGCGTTTCGGTGAGCAGCCGTTGCGCCTTCGAGAGCTCGGGCCCCGGGATGTCTCGAGCTTCATCCTCCGGTATGCCCACTCCATGAGCCCCGGAAGGGCGAAGCTGATGGTGACGGCCCTTCGCTCCTTCTTCCGCTTCCTGTTCCAGCGCGGCCAGATCGAAGCCAACCTCGCTGAAGCCGTACCCAGGGTGGCCGACTGGCGGCTATCGACGATCCCGAAGTACTTGTCTGTGGAGGAGATCGAAGACCTCCTGGATGCCTGCGACCAGAGCACCCGCACCGGCCGGCGTGACTACGCCATCCTTGTCCTGCTCGCGCGGCTCGGACTCCGCGCGGGTGAGGTGGTTGCCCTGGAGTTGGACGACATCGACTGGCGGGCAGGCGAGATCGTGGTTCGGGGAAAGGGTCTACTTCACGATCGCCTACCCCTGCCCCCTGAGGTGGGTGAGGCCTTGGCCGCGTACCTACGCTGGCACCGTCCCCCGGTCTCGACTCGACGGGTGTTCGTGCGCATGAGGGCGCCGCTGCGCGGCTTCGCGGGACCCTCGACGGTCTCGACGATCGTCCGGCGTGCCCTGGACCGGGCCGGTCTGAACCCACCGGTGATGGGGGCGCACCTTCTCCGCCACAGTCTGGCCACGGCGATGCTACGGAGCGGGGCATCCATGGCCGAGATCGGAGAGATCCTCCGACATCGATCTCCCAACACCACGGAGATCTACGCGAAGATCGACTTCGTCGGCCTGCGCCCCCTTGCCCAACCGTGGCCGGTGGCCGGAGGTGGGCGATGAGCAAGCTACGGGAGAGCCTCGAGGAGTACCTCACCATCCGGCGGAGCCTTGGGTTCGAACTTTCAACGCTGGCCTGCCATGTGCGCAACTTCATCGACTTCGCGGAAGGCGAGGGCGCATCCTACATCACCACAGAGCTGGCCCTTCGCTGGGCCCAGCTATCCACCGAGGCCCAGCCCGCGACCCGGGCCGCACGACTCGCCTCGGTGCGGCGGTTCGCCGCTTGGCGTAGCACCACTGATCCTCGGACTCAGGTTCCGCCCGAGGGGCTCCTTCCCCACCGGTACCGCCGCACGCGCCCCTACATCTACAGCGACGACGAGATCGGCAGGATCGTTCTCACGGCCGGCGAACTCGCTTCCCCCAAGGGGCTCAGGGCCCGCACCTACTCGACGATCTTCGGACTGCTCGCGGTGACCGGGATGCGCGTCAGCGAAGCCGTGAGCCTCGACCGGAACGATGTCGATCTCGAAGCTCGGGTCCTCACCATCCGGCGGACGAAGTTCGGCAAGACCCGATTGGTGCCCGTGCATCCGTCCACCCGTGACGTGCTCAGAGCCTATGGCCAACAGCGGGACCGGATCGTTCGCGTGTCGTTGACCCCCGGATTCTTCGTCTCCGAGCGCGGCACCCGCATCTCGGGAAGTGCGGCGCGCTACACCTTCGCCAAGGTCTCCCGCGAGATCGGGCTGCGAGCGCCTGTCAAAGGCCACCGTCACGGACACGGTCCGCGGCTTCACGACATGCGGCACCGATTCGCTGTCCGGACGTTGATCGACTGGTACCGGGCTGGGCTCGACGTCGAGCGCGAGATCCCCAAGCTGGCCACCTACCTGGGCCATGTGCACGTCCACGACACCTACTGGTATCTGGAGGCCGTTCCCGAGCTCCTCGCATTGGCCACGGAGCGACTCCTCGACCCGCACGAGGAGGTCGGATCATGATCTTCGTCAGCCTCCCGGCCCTCGTGCAGTCCTTCTTCACCGACCGCCTGCTTCGGCAGCGGGACGCGAGCCCACACACCATCGCCGCATACCGCGACTCGTTCCGGCTGCTGCTGAACTTCGCTGCCCAACGACTCGGCAAGGCTCCCTCCGATCTGCTCATCGAAGATCTCGACGCGCCCTTCATCGGTGAGTTCCTCCAACACCTCGAGACCGACCGAGGCAACAGTGCTCGAACCCGCAACACTCGCCTGGCCGCGATCCATTCCTTCTTCCGCTACGTGGCCTTGACGGAACCCGCATACGCTCTCGTCTGTCAGCGCGTCCTGGCGGTGCCCAGCAAGCGCTTCGAAAAGAGGCCCATCGAGTTCCTCAACCGAGAGGAGATCCAGGCCTTGCTCACCGC
>JACZXQ010000039.1 GCA_022571515.1 Gemmatimonadota bacterium | reverse complement strand
CCAACGACGGAGATGGCCCCGTGCCGCCGTAACCCGAAGGGCACAGGGGGGTTGCATGCCTCATGCGTCGTCTCTCCTCCTCGCCGTAGCCCTGCTACGACTCGTCGTCGTTCCTACCCTGAGTCACACAAGACCCCTGTGCGCGACCCACTGTACTTCTTCAGCAGCCTTCTGGATTGGCGTCGGCGGCAGCCCTACAGGGCGTTGGCCTCTTCTCTCAACAGCCGAACCAACTCCGGTACGGCGTCGGGACCCTCTCCCACGATCCGGCCCTCGGCTCGGGCCGGCGGATACTCCAGCTTCTCCACGGTGATGCGGGCCGGAGAGATCTGTGCCTCTTTCTCTTCGAGCGGTTTCCTCTTGGCGGCCATGATGCCCTTGAGCGACGCATATCGTGGCTCGAACTCTCCCTTTGTCACGGTAATGACCGCCGGAAGCGGCAACTCGACCCGCTCGGTACCGCCCTCCACTTCGCGATCGCAGACCACCGTGCCGTCAGTCAGTTCGAAGCTGGACACCCCTGTAGCGCAGGGACGTCCCATCAGAGTCGCCACCATGGGACCGACCTGCTGTTGGTCATCGTCTGCGGCCTTCATCCCAAAGAGGATGAGCGGCACATCCGCCTCGCCCAGCTCCGAGGCGAGGGCGCGCGCGGTGGCGAGCCCGTCCATCGTGACCTCGCCGTTCAACAGGACGGCCCTGTCGGCACCGATCGCAAGCGCCGATCGCAGAGTTTCTTGCGAGGTCGTGTCCCCTAACGTGAGCGCCACGACTTCCCCCTCGCCGGACGCTTCGGTCATCCGTAGCGCCGCCTCCATGGCGAACTCGTCGTAGGGGCTCATGACGAACTTCACTCCGCCGGGGTCGATGGAGGTGCCGCTGTCCGAGATTCGGACTCGGGTCTCCGTGTCGGGAACCCGCTTCAAACAGACCGTGATATTCAAGGTTCAGCTTCCCAAGTTCATGTCGTTCTTGAGTTTTGGCCGCCGGAATCTACCGGTAGCGCTACACCCGTTCAAGACGGTTCAACGGGGCTTGCCCGAGACATGGGCATTGCCGCGCACATAGAATCGAAGCGGCCAATCGTCTGCCCGCGTCACGCCGATTCTGGGCGACACTCCCACGCTTGCGTCGACGACCGGCCAACCGCCCGCCACAGTGAGGGGGGGGCTCGACAGATCCCTTCTGTCGCAGGACCCGTCGATCCCCATCGCCTGGCCGAGCCGGCCTGGGCCAGAGGCGATTTCACGTCGTCCGTGCCGCCTGCGGGACATGATCTCGCCCCCTTCGATCGGGTCGAGCGCCCTGAGCAGGACGGCGGACGGGTCGCCCGCATCTCCCGTCACCACGTTCATACACCAGTACATGCCGTAGATGAGGTAGACGTAGGCGTGCCCCGCCGGACCGAACATGGAGGCGTTCCGCCGCGTCCGGCCGATGTGGGCCGCGGCATGTGAGGCCGGGTCCTCCGTGCCTAGGTACGCCTCGGTTTCCACGATCACGCCGACGGTACGCTCACCATCGAACTCGGAGATCAACCGGGCACCAAGGAGTCGGCGGGCCACCTGGTCGGCTGAGCCTTCCAGCAACTGTACCAGCGGAACGTGGACCGATGGCACTCCCTCGTGCCATGGATCCACGACCGCCGCTCGTGAGCCTGCCCGGCCGCGCGTGGCCCTCAGTCCCTCGGCGGGGGGCGCTCTCCACGCCGGGACCCGCCAGGGCGGTCTGAAGGCGCTCCGCCCGGCTCTGGGCTCCCCGACCCAACCCGGCCGGTTCGCCGAGCGTAGTCGGCCCGCCAGCCGTCCAGCACCTGCTCCGCCCTCCGCGGAACGAGCTGGTGCACACGAGCGGCGTCATTCTGGAAGACTGAGAACAGAGAGTCGCCGAGCGTCTCGACGAGCAATTCGGCCGTCTTCTTGCCTACTCCGCCATAGCTATTGCAAAGGTATCGCACCATGGCTCTGGAGCCGGTCGGGAGACCCAGGGCGGCCACGTCCAGACTGTCCGTACCAGCGCCTCCTGGAGGCGGCGCGTCGGTCTTGATCGTATCCCCACCACCAACAGCCTGGCCCTCGAGCAGAACCGGCTCGGTGGTGATCTTGCGCGCACGCGACCCCGTCCTCACGCCGAGCCGTCCAAGCCACCCGCTCAACGTGCTCTGGCGGGGCTCCTCCACCTCGGGGGTTGCATCAGGAGTTGGCATCGATGGGGTGACCGCTGGCTCAACCGTGGCTCCCGTCTGTACCTCCTGACCCTTCTCGTCGTCCTGTCCCCGCCTCGGCGTGAGCGAAACCTGAATGTTCCCGGTGCTCATTTGATGGAGGTGCACGATTTCGTGATCGCCTGCCTGACGTAGGAAGCGGCTGAACTTCGAAAAGCCCAAGTCGGATTCGTCGAACGTGGGGCTCAACTGCAGCATCTTGCGCTTCACATCAGAGTCCCGAACAGTCTCACGTCCAATATTCTTCAGCGCAGCCATCGCCTGCTCGAGCAGATCGTACGCGGCACGGAGGGGATCGGAGTCACTCGGAACCTCGGTGGGAGTCGGGGCGGAATCCTTGGGCTCGGGTACCGCTGCCTGTGAAGTACGACCTCGGCCTCGGCCACTCCGGGGCCTCCTCTCCGGCTTGTCTTCGTTGGCCGTGTCCCTCGAACCGCCGGCACGACCAGGCGTGACCTCGTATTGCCCGTTCGGCAGCTTGTGGAGCTTCACCAGCCCCCGATTCGACGCTTCCGTCATGAAGCGGCTGAACTTCGAGAAGCCGAAGCTGCCCTCGTCGAAGTTTCCGTCCAGCTCCATCATCACCTGCTTGAGCCGGTCGGAACGCATCACGTCTCCACGCTTGGTCATGCGGGCGAGTGCGGATTCGACCAACTCCCACGGGTCCGACGGCTTGTCACTGCTCTCGGTGGTCTTTCTGAGCCCGGTGATGCTGGTATACGAGTAGTACTCGTCGCAGTTCTGGACGAGGATGTCCGAGCTGGATTCCTGGATCCCCACGCCGATGACGTACTTGCCGTACTCCTTCAGCTTGAGCACCAGGCTGCTGAAGTCGCTGTCACCCGTCAGCAGGATGTACGTGCCGATCTCCGGCCGAATGAAGACCAACTCGAGGGCGTCGATGGCCATACGAATGTCGGTCGCGTTCTTCTTCGAACTCCCGTAGGCGGGCGCGAAAATCAGGTCGACCGATGCCTCGGAGAGCGACACGATGTACTGGGGATAGCGCCGCCAGTCGGCATAGGCCCGCTGGACGGTCACCTTGCCCTTGATCATGTCGGATTGAAGGAGCGTCTTCAGCTCCTTGGAGAGGTCGCTGCGCATCCCCATCGTGACGTTGTCGAAGTCGATGAGGAGGGCGGCGTTGGGAGCGCGAGGCGCACCCGCATCAGAGAGCCCCATATGAGGGGCCTGAGCATAGGGATTATGCATTAATTCTTCTTCTCGCAGCTGTGTGTGACTCTCGTGCCGCGAGACCTCCCCACCCATGCCACTCCGGCGGCGAACCGCCGAAAGGTGCCAGGGGTAAGGGGGGCCTTCAGACCGTCGACCGACGTCGGAGCCATCGGGCTCTCGGATTCGTCGGCAGAACATGCCGCGGCTGTCTAGGTCCGGTGGTTCCGCCCTTCTTCCCGCATCATGCGGGAGAGCTCGATCCGCCGGATTTTCCCCGTTCCCGTCTGCGGGAGCGCGTCGAGGAAACGGACCACATCGGGGATCCTGTGGTCCGCCAGCGTGACCGCACACCAGTCTCGAATCTCCTGGTCGGTCACGATCGCCCCTTCGACCGGGACGATGCAGGCGCAGATGGCTTCTCCCAGATCGTCGTCCGGGATCCCCACCACTGCCGCCACGTCTACCGCCGGATGGGAGTGAAGTCGATCCTCAACCTCCCGGGGGTAAACGTTGATACTGCCGCGAATTATAACCTCTTTGCGGCGGCCCACCAAATGGACGTATCCGTCCTCGTCGACCATGCCCAGGTCGCCCGTCAGCAAGTACTGATCGTCGTCGAAGAAGCTGGCCGTCTCCTTTGGCTGGCGGTAATAGCCACTCATCACACCCGGCCCCCTCACAGCGATTTCACCGATGCTCTCCTCCGGGAGGTCCTCTCCCTCTGGACCCACCACCTTGACCTCCATGCCCTCGATCGGACGGCCAAGCGTGAAATGGCGCTTCTCGATGGGATCCGACGCGCTGGTCATGCAGACGGTGGACGAAGCCTCGGTGAGGGAGTAGGCAATCAGCAGTTCGGGCAGGAGCTGCGCCTCGACCGCCCGGACCAGCTCGTCACTGACCGGAGCGCCGGCCACCAGGCCACACCGCAGGGTCGACAGATCGCGCGGCGAGGCCGCCTGTGCCTCGAGTTCACGCACGAAAATCGTGGGCACACCATAATGAACGGTCGCGCCGTGCCGCTCGATCAGGTCGAGGGTGGTGTCGCCGTCCAGCGTCTCACCCAAGATCAGCGCGGCCCCGGAAAGGAGCGAGCCCAGGATGCCAGGTCCCAGACCGAACACATGGGAAAGGGCGAGGAGCCCGACCACGCGGTCGCCCTCGGTGAGAGCCAGGCCCTCGGCGGTGCGAGCCGCGGGCACGAGGAGATTGCGGTCGCTCAGGCCAACGCCTTTCGGCTTCCCTGTGGTGCCGGACGTGTAGAGGATCGCGAACAGATCGCGTTCGCCATCAGTGGCGTCTTTGGGATAGGACTTCCCCGCCCCAGCTGAGATCAGGTCTTCGAACTGGAAGATCCGGTCGTCGTACCAGAGGTCTTCCTCGCCCACGGTCACGAGGTACTGCAGCTCGGGGAGTTGAGTCATCAACTCCTCGAACAACTGGAGGAAATCCAGGTCGTCCAGGTCCTCGGCGGTAATCGCCGCGACAGCCTCCGAGTGACGGAGCAGGTACTGGAATTCTGGCGCCGTGAAGTGCGGGTTGAGCGGTACGATCACCGCACCGAGCTTCGCCACCGCGAACATGCCCACCACGAACTCTGGGCAGGACGGCAAGATCAGCGCGACACGGTCGCCCGCTTCGATGCCCAGGTGGTCGAGCGATGCGGCGAGGGCCTCCGCCTGGCTCTCGACCTGGCCGAAGGTGAGTACCTTGCGGTCGTCGATCAGAAACGGGGCGTCGGGGTCGGAGGCCGCCCGGTGAGCGAGCGCCTCCGCGATGGATCGTTGCTCCCAGCCTTCAGCAAGCCCCATCACACCTCACAGGTCTACTGCGGATCATTTTCTCCCGGCGAGCGTCGTTCAGGTGGTAACCGCGGTGGTCAGGATCTCTTCTATGGCGGCGGCAGGCACGCGACGGCTCCAGTCGTCTTCCTTACTGATGGCGCCGAGTTCGGACAGCAGAACAAAGCGAGTCTCCCCCCCGCGAGCCTTCTTGTCAGCACCAAGATAAGACATGATCTCGCCGGGCGCGGCCCCCGGTGGCAGATGCTCGGGAATTTCCAATGACCGCACGACCCTGCTCAGCCGCTCGGAGGTGCCCGCCGCCGTAACGCCGAGGGCCTCACCGAGGCGAGCCTCCAGGATCATACCAAGCCCCACCGCCGAGCCATGTGGCACCGCGTAAGACACGGCCGCCTCGATGGCATGGGCCAGGGTGTGCCCGAAGTTGAGGATCTGGCGAAAACCCGCCTCACGCTCGTCTTCCGAGACGACGCTAGCCTTGAGCTCGACCGAGCGGGCCACCGCCCGGGTCAACGGCTCGGACTCGGCCTGGAGGAGGGCGGCCATCGAGCGCTCGAGGTCATCGAGGTAGGGGAGGTCCATGATCGCGCCGTGCTTGACGGCCTCCACGAGTCCTTGAGCCCGCTCGGCACGGGGCAGCGTAGTGACGAACTCCGGATCTGCCAGGACCAGCCGGGGTGGATGGAAAGCACCCACCAGGTTCTTTCCCGCGGGTGTATCCACACCTGTCTTGCCGCCCACCGACGCGTCGATCATCGCCACCAGGCTGGTGGGGATCTGCACCACCGGCACACCGCGCATGTAGCTGGCCGCTACGAACCCCGCCACGTCGCCCGTCACGCCCCCGCCCAAGGCGAGCACGACGCTGTCCCGGCCGAAACGGGCGTCCAACATTCGATCGGTGAGTTCGGCCCATGTGTCGCGCGTCTTACTCGCTTCCCCAGCCGGGAACGTGAACGGCTCTACCCGCAGTCCTGTCCCCGCGAGCAGACTCATCACCCGGTCACCGTGTAGGCCGAAGACCGTGTCGTCGGAGATCAGGGCGTACCGATGGGCGGGCGCGAGCTCGCCGAGCAGAACCGGCAGGCGGTCGAGCACTCCCGGCTCGACGATCACCGGGTAGTCCGGTCCGAATGCCGTCGACACTCGAACGATCGTGCCAGCCTCTTGCTCCACCGCTCCGCTCACTCCTCCGCGCCGCCATCCAGCGTGGCGCGGGTCGCGGGGGGAGCACCGATCTCCAAGACGGCCCCCGGCCGCCCCTCGATGTCCGTGGCCCTCAGGGTGGCCGGAGCCGGCAGCCCGCCGAGTGCGGGCCTGAGCGCGGCAACGAACCTGTCCCGCGACCCCGCATCGTCCCACACGCTCACCCACACCAAGCTACGGCCGCCATCCGGGGTCTCATACAGACCGTAGCGGTCGCCGTCCCACCCGGTGGACAGGTCCATGCTCGCCGCACCCAAGTGGGTTTCCAACAGGATGCGAACCTCCAACTCTCCGAGCGCATCAGTGTAGATTGGCCCGACCCCGTCGACAGCCTCCAGGTGGACCTCCGTGGGCATGTCCCGCGACTCGCCCACGAACGACTCGGGATGCAGGATGTGCTCGGTCGAGAGAGGCAAATGCTCGCCGAAAGGGGCGGGACGTCCCGGCCGGGCCTTCCAAAGGGCCTCCACGAACGACGCCCCCCCGATGTAGGGGAAGAGCAGAGATTCCTGGATGATCCTCGGTGCGGCCGAAAGCGCGGGCGACTGTCTCTGTGACGCGGCCAGGGCCAGCCGAATCTGGTCGGTGAAATTCGGGATCTCGGTGACGTCCACGCTGCGCCGCTGCCGCCGCTCCATGAGGAATTCCAACATGATGAGCGTCGCGTGGCCTTCAATGGCCGCCTGCGCGGCAATCCGCCGGTCGTTGCCGAGGCGCGAGTCGGTGATGGCGTCCAGATCGGCAGTCTGATCCTGGATGGCGTGGACGAGCTCGTGCACCAGCAGGGTCTCCTGCAGCGCGGCTGGCTGGTCGTCGATGACGAACAGCATCGTCGAGTCGGGATCGTAAAAGCCGGCGACCTGTTCCAGGTAGACCTCCTTGAGCACAGCCTTGAGGTCGAGGTCGGCCGACACGAGGCCCAAAAGCGCATAAGTGGCCGTGATGGCCTCGGCGTCGGCATCCGGAAGCTCTTCTTCCAGCTTGAACTCGAGGTAACGCTCCAACTCTTCTCTCGTTCGCCTCTCAATCCTTACGGGACGCGTCAGCGACAGCCCTGCACGGGCCGCCAGGTCCGGCAGCAACTCGGCAGCCATCCGCGCCAATTCCGGATCGGACGACGTAACCAGCGCCCCGGTCTGTTTTGGGGGCTCGCATGCAACGGTGAGAAGCGCCAGCGATGCCGCGATATAGCGCATCATGTGGCCATTCGCCCGTAGCGGTCTTCGAGGCGAACCACGTCCTCCAGGTGTGGAGTGGAGGCCTCGAGTACGTCGCAGTCGGTGACCGCCTCCATGCGGTGGACTGTCCCCGGCGCCACATGGAAGCTGGTCCCGGCCTCCAACGCGACCTCCTCCAACTGGTCGGCCGAGGGACCGGCCCAGAAACGAAGCTTACCCGAGAGCAGATGGATGGTCTCGTCTTTTTCTTCGTGATACTGGAGAGACAGCGCCTCCCCCGCGATGATGTGCAGCAGCTTGCCCACGTACCGTGGCGTTTCAGCCCAGATCAACTCGTAGCCCCACGGCTTCTCGACCCTTCGCGGCTCCTTGACGGTCACTGTGGCAACGCCTCTCGCGCGGCCGCCCTGAGATCGCGGTCCAACGCACGCATCCGGTCGAGGAACGCCTCGTTGAGCGCCGGGCCGGGGCGCCATTCCGGATGCTCGCTGGTGCGCACCTCGTGCTCGATGGTGAGGCTCATACGGAACAGTACGGCCGACCCCGACGGTGTGGAGCTGTCCAAACGACGACCCTGGAGCACGATGCGGTGTCTGGTCTCGGCCACACCCGTCGTGATTTCTTCGGCGCTCGGCTCACGTGGCGCCCATTCCGTCTCATAATAGGCGGCGTTGAGTTGCTCGGCCCGGCGCTTCATGGTCAGCCCGTACTTCTGTACCAGCACGGCGTCGAGCACTCCCATGAACGTGATCACATCGACCCGGCCCATGCGCCCGCTCAGGAGCAGCCCCTCGGCCCCGTCGCGTCCTCCCGGGCCGAGCACGCCGAAGCCCACGGCCGACCCGGCAGAGCCGTGGCAGCCGGCCAACGCCAACGTGCCTATCAGAGAGGTTGTAAGAAAATATGTCCGCTTCACGTGCTCGTTCCTGCGTCGGATCCCCGGAGCCGCGAATGTCCGACCCCCTCCGTAGCCCGTCAAGCCGAGACTCCCAGGGATGTTATCATGGCATGGATTCTGCACCGGCTCAGGCCAGCCTCGACATGGAGCAAAGACCCATGGCCGACCCGACGGATCGGACCCGATTCCGGTCCCCATGTGTACCCTGTGCTGGACATGAGCCCGGTCGATATGAACGATAACAGATTCGGCGGTTTGACTCGCCTAAAACGCCTGTGGCGCCCTCGCGAGTACGCGATGGTCGCGGCGTTCCTCGTGGCGGCCGGTGGCGGAGTGGCCTGGGGTTCGTGGCGGAACCTCTGCTTCGATTGCCCGTCCGTCGCCCAGATTCGCACCTTCGTGCCTGAGCAAACCAGCAAGCTGTTCTCTCATGACGGCAAGCTGATTGCTGAACTGGGCATCGAGAGCCGCACTCCAGTGTCGCTCCAAGCGCTGCCCGAGTACGTGCCACAGGCGTTCGTCGCGGTGGAGGACAAGCGCTTCTACCGGCACGGGGGCATCGATCCCCGCGGCATTCTCCGAGCAATCGCAGGCGTAGTCACCGGCAGGAACCGCGGGGGCGGTAGCACGATCACGCAGCAACTCGCCCGTAACATGTTCGTGCAAAGGATCGGCTTCGAGCGGCGTCTCCAGCGAAAGCTCAAGGAGCTCCAAGTGGCCCTGGCGCTCGAGCGGTCCTACACGAAGGACCAGATCCTCGAAGCCTACATCAACCAGATAAACTACGGTCACGGCTGGTGGGGCATCCAGACGGCGGCCAGGAACTACTTTGCCAAGAACGCTTCGGACCTGAATCCGGCCGAGGCCGCTCTACTGGCGGCGATCCCGAACCTTCCCAGGGCCTACAGTCCGATTCTCAATCCGGAGAACGCCCGCCGCCGGCGGAACCTCGTCTTGCGCAGGATGGCGGAGCAGGGATTCCTGGAGCCCGATGAGGTCGAGCGCTGGCAGCGGGAGCCCATACCGACCGAGCGCGCCGTGGCGGGCGGCGCGACGGCTCCCTACTTCGTGGAGTGGGTGCGTCAGATCCTGGACGACCGCTTCGGCAGCCAGCTCTACACGGCGGGACTTCGTATCTACACCACGCTCGACGTCAACATGCAGAAGGCCGCCGAGGCCTCCATGCAGATGGGCTGGGACAGGATCGAGGCGAGGCCAGGGTTCGAGCACCCGGTCTATGCGGACTATGTGGGCCTGCCGGCCGACTCGGTGGTGGTCGGTGGCGTCACCCCATACTTGCAGGGTGTGTTCATCGCGCTCGATCCGTGGAGTGGTGCCGTGCGGGCTCTCTTGGGCGGACGGGATTTCAGCCAGTCCAAGTTCAACCGCGCGACCCAGGCTCGGCGCCAAGCGGGGTCCGGGTTCAAGCCGTTCGTCTACACAGCCGCCATCGACAGTCGCATCCCGCCGACCCATATAGTCGTCGACGCACCCATCGTGCTCATGCAGGTCGACGGCACCGAGTGGCGCCCGCAAAACTTTTCGCAGACGTTCGACGGGCCCATGACGATCCGTGACGGGCTCAGGCGCTCGATCAACATGATCGCGATCAAGCTCGCCGATGAAATCGGCATGGAGAGCGTCGCCCAACTCGCCCGACGCATGGGCATCAGAACCGAAATCGAGCGCTTCCCCTCGACGGCCATCGGCGCGGCCGAGGTCATCCCGATCGAGATGGCGGAGGCGTACACGACCTATCCGAACATGGGCACGAAGGTCCGTCCCTTCCCCATTCTGCGGGTAGAGAACGCCAGGGGACAAATCATCTGGGACCCCCAACCCGAACGGACGGAGGTGTTGGACAGCCTGGTCACCCGCATCGCGGTGGACCTGCTCAAGGGCGTCGTGGACGGGGGTACCGGTTACAATGCCATCCGCATCATCGCAGGCCTGCCCTACGAGGTGGTGGCAGCCGGGAAGACGGGCACGACCAACGATGGCACCGACGTGTGGTTCAATGGGTTCACGCCAAACCTTCAGGCGACCGTGTGGTTCGGCATGGACCTACCGGTGACGGTACGCCCGAATGCGACCGGCGGAGCGGATGCTGCACCCGTGTGGGGCGACTTCATGCGAAGGGTCTACTATGGTGTGCCCGCGACCGAGGCCACCGAGACGACTGAGGCGATCGCGGGGGCCGATCCGATCTTACCTGTCCCCGAGGCTTGGACCGTACCGCCCGGCCTGTCGACCCGGCTGGTCGATCGCAAGACGGGCAAGTTGGCCTCTCGCTGGTGCCCCGAGGACGAGCGGATGGTGGAGTTGTTCCTGCCTGGAACGGAACCGACCGAGTTCTGCGACCGTCAAGATCTCGACATCTTCCGGATTCCGCGGGACACCACTTCGGGCCGGAGGCCGTGAGAGAGCGAATCTTCACGTTCAACACGACCCACCACGCGCTCTGGGCCGAGGATATCGCCGGTGTCCGAGCAATTCCGGCGGAGGTGATTCCGGCGCCAGCGGAATCGAAGGCAAAGTGCTCTTTGGCGCTCAGAACTTTCCAAGACCGTTTCGCGGATCTCGAGCAAGCTCTCGAGGAAGAGGGCGTGGCCTTCGCGGTCTATCCGCCCGGGAGCGGCTAGCGGGCCCTACCCTGCTTCGATGAGTTCTTCGATGCCGGCGGAGGTCACTCGATGCGAAACCAACGGTGGGCATGTTGTAGCGTCGTCGTCGCTCAGCACCACCGCCTCACCCAGAATCACTACCCCCCGGGCTGCTCCGGCCCGATCGGACGCGTGCACGACGCCGAGGGCGTCACCCGCCTTCACGCTGTCACCCACGGACACGGCGAGGGTGAACCCTACGCTGGCATCGATATCCTGGCCCAGCCGAGTACGACCACCCCCAAGCTCGATTACCCCGTAACCCAGCGGCCTCGGTGAGATGGCCTGCACTACACCCGGCGCCGAAGCGTGGACCGTCTCGCGTACCGATGCGGAGGGAAGCAGTGATGGGTCGTCGACCACTGTGGGGTCTCCGCCCTGGGCCTCCACGAGCCGCCGGAACCGGTCCACCGCGCCGCCGCCCGAGAGCAGGTCATCTGCCGCGCACGCGGCCTCCGTACGATCCTCGAACCGCCCTCCCAGCACGAGCATCTCGGCGGCGAGCGCCACCGTTACGTCGACCAAATCGGCGGGGCCCTCCCCTTTCAGGCAGTCGATCGCCTCGGCCATTTCCAGCGCGTTGCCCACGGCGCGTCCGAGGGGGCGATCCATTCTGGTGAGCAGCGCGGTGCAGCGCACGCCCCTCGCCTCACCGATACCGACCATGGTCTGAGAGAGCTCCAACGCCCGGTCTAGGTCGGGCAGAAGCGCGCCCGAGCCGACCTTGATGTCGAGCACGAGACCGCGAACGCCCTCCGCCAGCTTCTTGCTCATGATACTGGCCGCGATCAACGGGATGGCCGGCACGGTACCGGTTGCGTCCCGAAGCGCGTAGAGTCGCTCGTCCAGGGGAGCGATTTCTCGGGTCTGGCCGATCATGGCGCATCCCAGCCGTTCCAGAACCGCCGAGAATTCGTTCAGTGGCAGGTCGGTGCGGAAGCCCGGAATCGACTCCAGCTTGTCCAGGGTCCCACCGGAATGTCCGAGGCCCCGTCCTGACATCATGGGCACGTAAAGGCCCAACTCGGCCACCAACGGCGCGAGCACGATGGAGACCTTGTCTCCCACGCCGCCCGTCGAGTGTTTGTCGACGGCCGGCGCCGGAAGGTGCGAATGATCGAGGACGCTCCCCGAGTGAAGCATCAGGTCGACCATGGTGTCCAACTCTGCCGTAGTAAGCCCTTGGAAGACTACAGCCATCAGGAATGCGGCCATCTGGTAGTCCGGGACGTCGCCCGCCAGGTACCCTCCGAGAAAGTCCTCGAGTTCCCTGGTCGAGAGCTCCAGACCTTCGCGCTTCTTCTCGATGATCCTGGACGGAATCATCGAAGCATCGCCCTCGATCGTACGGCTCAGCGGTCTGCGAAGCGCTTGCGCGTCGCGTGGACGGCGTCGTCCACACGGCGCTTCACGTCCTCGGCCAGGTCCTCGAGCTGATCGGCGGCCGAATGCTTCGCGTCGGTCGCCACCCTGCCGATGCGCCGGCGCGTGCGGTGGCCACTGTCCGGCGCAGTGAGCAGCGCGATCCCCACGCCCAGCACCGCGCCCAGGATGAGCCCCGACACGAAGCTCACCGCGTTGGCGTTTTGTTCGTATTCCATCTCGTTCTCCACGGTAACCATCCAGTCCCGCTCAGCGAGGGCGAATCCAGCGCGGTGCTTCACGCATCAGTGCTTCGATCTCCCCGGCATCGCGCGGCAAATCCCCGGTCAGAAGCTCGGACCCGTTCTCGGTGACAAGTACATCGTCCTCGATTCGGACGCCCAGCGCTTCGTCCGGAAGATAGATCCCGGGCTCAATCGTGAGCACCATGCCGGGCGCCAACTCCGACCCATGGCTTCCCACATCATGCACGTCCATGCCGAGCCAATGCGAGAGGCCATGAACGAAGTATCGGTTGCAGGACCGGGCGCCGCACAGATCACCTGAGTGCTCGTCGATGTAGTCGTGCGCCGACGGCTCTTGTCGTAGTGGAGCACGGTCGAATTCGGCCCGGCGCCGACGATGGACGGGAAGCCGAGGCGCTCTGCGCCCTCCGCCGGAAGACGAATTCGATGGCCGCCTCCAGCTCGTACTCGGTGATGCCAGGCGTTGCGAGCCTCATGGCCTCGCGGTGGGCTTCCGAGGTGATCGCAGCGGCGCCGCCCAGCTTGTTCAGGAGCGCGGCTCGGCGGGTCTCGAGAAATCGGGCAGGCACGGGGCCTGCGGGGGAGTGCGTCTGCGACGTCGCGGGCGCCGGAGACAGAACGACTCCGGCAGCGATCAGGACCGAAATTCGGTTCAACGAAGAACTCACGAGAATGGGAACCGGGGCGAAACCTCCGTGCTCGGTACATGGTACACCTCTATATTGAAGAGTGGTTCCCTGGTGACACGGGCCGCCTGGGTGACCATACTCCCACCACTATGCGAATCCTTGGAATCGACTATGGAGAACGCCGCATCGGGATGGCTATGAGCGACCCGACCGGCACGATCGCGCAGCCGCTGCCGACGCTGAAGCGCCGGCGCGGGAAGCGCCCACCCCTCAAGGCCATCACCGAGGTAGCCGTGGGGAATCATGTAAAGGCGCTCGTCATGGGTCTCCCCCTGGAGCTCTCGGGCGAGGAATCGGACTGGACGGCCGAAGTGCGCTCGGTCGGTGACGAACTCGCGCGTAGACTCGACGTGCCTGTGCATTACGTCGATGAGAGGTTCACGTCGGCCCGGGCTTTGAAAGCCTTGGCTGAGCTTGGGCTGTCCAAAACCAAGCGGCGAGAGAAGGAGCGCGTTGATGCCGCCGCGGCCGTCTTGATCCTCCAGGCGTGGCTCGACCGCGGGGAGAGTTCTGGTGGGTAGGCGCGCCCCCCCTAAGGCCGCCTATGCCAAGGCCGCGTGTTCCCTGACCATTTGCGCCCTCGCCTCCTCTCCACTCGTAGCGTGCGGCGGGCCTCAGGGCGAACCCCTCACCATCACCGTGCCACGCGGCGCGACCCTCCAGTCGGTGTCGGACACCCTCGTGGCACGTGGCATCGTGGGCAGCCGACGTGGGTTCTACTACTTCGCCAGAGCCAGGAGAGACGCCCGCCAGATCCGAGCTGGACGGTATTCCTTTCGGGCGGGCGAAGGCTGGCGGAACATCCTCGACGACCTGACTGCCGGCCGGGTGCTCACGGTCCCGTTCACGGTGCCGGAGGGCCTGCGCCTCCCGGAAATCGCGGAGCGAATCGCCAACTTCAGTGGCGAGCCCGCTGCCGACGTGCTCGGCCGCATCGATGGTGATTCAACCCACCTGGCCTGGAACGTTCCCGGCCCCGGCCTCGAGGGCTACCTGTTTCCGGACACCTACCGCTTCGCCGACGGCGTCGACGCGGGTCAGGTCATCGACGTGATGATCGAGCGCTACCACTCGGCGTGGACGAACGAACGTCGAGCACGCCTGGAGCAGTTGGGCATGACCGAGGTAGAGGCCATGACGCTGGCCTCCATCGTGCAGGCCGAAGCCCGGCACCTCGACGAGATGCCGACTATCGCGGCCGTTTACCACAACCGGCTCGACATCCGCTATCCGCTCCAGGCGGACCCCACGGTGCTCTTCGCGCTGGGCGGCTGGCGGGAGCGCCTGTTGTTCGCGGCCATCGACTCCGTGGCCGACCACCCCTACAACACCTATACCCATCCTGGTCTTCCACCGGGGCCCATCGGCGCGCCGGGCGAGGCGGCGTTGGACGCTGCCCTGAACCCCGCCGATGTGGAATTCCTGTACTTCGTGGCCCGCCCGGACGGGACGCACATCTTCACGATGAGCCTCCAGGAGCACAACGCAGCGCGGGTGACGGTGCGCAGGGAATGGGCCCAGGTCCGCAGGAACGCCGCTCGGCAGGCGGATTCCGCGTCGGCCGGGTCGGGCTCGGAACCCTGAGCCCGGAAAACCTGGCGAACCGGCTGCGCCTCGTCGTCATCACAGACGGGTGCCTGGCGGGCGAGCGTGGTTTGTATGCCGTGGTGGACTTGGCCCTTCGCGGCGGCGCTCCGGCCATCCAGGTACGCGCTAAAAAGGCCGGCGCCGCCGAGTTGTTCGAGCTGGCGAGCCGGCTCGCGGCGAGCGCCCATGCCTCTGGGGCACTCCTGGTGGTGAACGACCGCTTGGACGTAGCGCTCGCGGTGGGTGCGGACGGCGTCCACCTTGGTCCAGACGACTTTCCGGTGGCCTCGGCTCGCCATGCCGCACCGGGAGGCTTCCTGATCGGCTACTCCACCGATGACCCGGAGGCGGCCCGTCGAGCGGTCGAAGACGGCGCCGACTACATCGGCTGTGGCGCCGTCTACCCCACCGAGAACAAGGCCGACACCGGCGGGACCATCGGACCCGAGGGGCTGAGGAACGTGGTGGAGGCCGTCGACGTTCCGGTGGTTGGAATCGGCGGCATCACACCCGAACGGGCGGCCGATGTCGCCGCCACCGGCGCGGCGGGATGTGCGGTGATCGGCGCCGTCATGGCAGCGCAGGATCCGGAGGTGGCGGTGCGGGACCTGCTCGCGGCCTTCGAGGGCGGTGCTTGAAAGCGGACCAGCTTCCGTCCGATCAACTCGGATCCGGAGTGGCAGGGCGGACCTGACTCCGGGCGAGCCGGGTGAGGACGCGGTCCAGCGCGTTCGCGAAGGACTGCTTGTCCTTCGGACCGTAGGCCCGGGGTCCGCCGGTCTCCACCCCGGTCATGCGCACCTGCTCCATGAAATCCCGAATGGAGAGGCGCTCCCCGATGTTGTCTTCGGAGTATTCCGTGCCGCGCGGATCGAGGGTGAGCACGCCCTTCTCCACCAGGCGGGAGGCCAGTGGAATGTCGGCGGTAACGGCAACGTCTCCCGGCACTGCGTGCTCGGCGATGTAGTCGTCGGCCTTCTCCGGCCCTCCGTCCACCCGAATCGTGGTGGCGAACCGGTTGTTGGCCGGCACCTGCAGCCGCTGGTTGGCGACCAACACCGCGTCGATCTCCAGGCGAAGGGCACTGCGAAAGACGATGTCCTTGACGTCTCGCGGCGCGGCATCGGCATCGACCCAGAGTCTCACTGTCGCTCCTTCGATCCGTACGATAAAGCCTCATACCAACAAAGAGAGGCCCCGCTCAAAAGAACGGGGCCTCTCAATAGGTAAGCTGGCGGCGACGTACTCTCCCACCGGGTCCCCCCGGCAGTACCATCCGCGCTGCAGGGCTTAACGACCGTGTTCGGGATGGGAACGGGTGTATCCCCTGCGCTAGAGCCACCAGCTAATACCACGATATATAAACAGGGTGAGAAGGCTGTTTCGAAACCTGGAAATATTCTTAAGGTGTAGCGCTTTTCAATGAAGCGGAGGGGGGAGGAACTGGTCAAGCCTCCCGGGCGATTAGTACGGCTCGGCTACACGTGTTACCACGCTTCCACCTGCCGCCTATCAACGTGCTAGTCTCGCACGGCCCTTCTGAGAGCTTAACACTCTGGGAGTGCTCATCTTGGAGGGGGCTTCCCACTTAGATGCTTTCAGCGGTTATCCTTTCCCGACGTCGCTACCCGGCAATGCCCCTGGCGGAACAACCGGTACACGAGGGGTCAGTCCATCCCGGTCCTCTCGTACTAGGGACAGCTCTCCTCAACACTCCAACGCCCACGACGGATACAGACCGAACTGTCTCACGACGTTCTAAACCCAGCTCATGTACCGCTTTAACGGGCGAACAGCCCGACCCTTGGGACCTTCTCCGGCCCCAGGATGCGATAAGCCGACATCGAGGTGCCAAACCGCCCCGTCGATGTGAACTCTCGGGGGCGATAAGCCTGTTATCCCCGGCGTACCTTTTATCCGTTGAGCGATGGCCCTTCCATTCGGAACCACCGGATCACTAAGGCCTAGTTTCGTACCTGCTCGACCCGTCGATCTCGCAGTCAAGCTCCCTTCTGCCTTTACACTCTTCGCGCGATTGCCGACCGCGCTGAGGGAACCTTTGCGCGCCTCCGTTACATTTTGGGAGGCGACCGCCCCAGTCAAACTACCCGCCTGCCACGGTCCCCGAGGAGGATTCACTCCCCTGGGTTAGAGCCTCAACATTGTAAGGGTGGTATTTCACTTGTGACTCCCCGCCCCCTAGCGAGAACGGTTCATAGTCTCCCACCTATTCTACACATGCAGTGCCAAGACCCAATGGCAGGTTGTAGTAAAGGTGCACGGGGTCTTTTTGTCCTGTCGCGGGTACTCGGTATCCTCACCGAGACTCCAATTTCGCCGATCTTGTTGGGCTCGTATGTATCCTGCTGATTGCCTCGTTT
>JACZXQ010000021.1 GCA_022571515.1 Gemmatimonadota bacterium | reverse complement strand
ATGAGCCCTTCCGCCAGGAGAGACTTGTAATCGGCCACATCCTGGACGGACTCTGGGTGATACGCCCGGTAGACGATCTTGCTCCCGTCGGGCGAAAAGAACGGACCGCCGTCGTAGCCCAACTCGTCGGTGAGTTGCCTGACGTCGCTTCCGTCCGGCTTCATGGTGTAGATGTCGAGGTCACCGTCCCGCATGCTGGTGAAGACAACCAGATCCCCCAGGGGCGAGAACGTCGCCTCGGCGTCGTATCCAAACGAGTGCGTAAGCTGTTGTAGATCCGATCCGTCAGCGTTGGACACGAAGATGTCGTACGAGGGATAGATGGCCCATACGTAGCCCCTCGAGAAATCCGGAGGACTAGGGCAGGCGGCGCTGAAGTGGTGGGTCGACGAATACAGAATCTTGTCACCCGAGGGATAGTAGTACGAGCACGTGGTGCGCCCCTCACCGGTGCTGACCTGGCGGACATCACTTCCGTCGAGGTTCATCGTGAAGATCTGGTCACAGCCGGCGCCTCTGGGCGTGGCTTGGAAGATCAGCCGATCCCCGTCAAACGCGAAGTAGGCCTCCGCGTTTTCACCACCGAAGGTGAGTTGTCTTATGTTTGTGAGGTGCGTTTCGTCGGCTGCCGGAACGGAAATGCGCGTGACTATGTCCGCGCCTAGGGCGGGTCCATCCGCCGGCACGAGCCCCATGAGAGCCAGCACGGCTGCGCCCGTAGCCAACTTGGTGTATACCAACATCGATGAGCCCTTCCTGAGGATCCAACTCATGGAAATAGATCGCTTTCAACCGCTCCGATCACGGACCGGCGCCCTTTTCCTCCTGGGAATCTTAGCGGCTCTGCCCGTCGGAGTGGAAGGCTTGCCGCAGGCGACCGGCGGGACACCGCAGGCAACCGCCTGCCCCGACGCTCAGCGCCTCGTGCGTGGTTCCGAGGGCGTCGCGGCCGATATCCGTTACCTGGCCGACGACGCGTTGGAGGGACGGGAGGCAGGTACACGGGGCGCTCGCTGTGCCGCCGACTACCTCGCGGAAGCGTTCGCAGAGGCCGGGCTGGAGCCGGCGGCACCCGGAGGTAGCTATTTCCAGACCTTCCCGATCCGGGCCGGATCGACGTTGGGAACCGGAAATCTGCTGCGCGTTGGGGCCACGACCTACGAGGCCGAGTCCGATTGGATTCCCTTCGGATTCGCCGCTCCCGGCGAGACTACCGCTCCGATGATCTACGGCGGACATGGAATCAGCCGGCCGGGCGACGCGAACGACACCTACCCGCACCTGGATCTCGAAGGCAAGATCGTGGTCTTGGAGGACGGTGATCCCCGCACGCATTCGGGTCAGTCCCTCTACGCCAACCCGCACTTCAAGGCCACGGTTGCGGCCGGCCGGGGCGCAGCGGGCGTACTCGTGCTGCTGCCCGAGGGAGCGAACCTTCCCGACCTGACGTTCGAGACCCGCGCGTCCCTGGGCGTGCCCGTGGCAGCGGTGCGTGGCGCGGCGGCCGATGCCCTCCGAAGTGCCGCTAGGCAGGGCGAGAGCGCGACGATCCGGTTCGATGCGGCCCCGCGCGAAGTGCAGGCCCGCAACGTCGCGGCGCTTCTGCCGGGCTCCGACCCCGAGCTACGGGACGAGGTCGTCATCCTCGGGGCTCATTACGACCATCTGGGCCTCGGGGGCCAGGGCTCCATGTCACCCGACGAAACGGGAACCGTGCACAACGGTGCCGACGACAACGCCAGCGGGACGGCGGCTCTCCTCGAGGTCGCTCGGAGTCTGGCTTCGGCGCCCATGAGGCCGGCCCGCTCGGTGCTGTTCCTGGCATTCACCGGCGAGGAGAAGGGCCTTTGGGGCTCCGCCTACTACGTGCGAGAGCCGCTGGTCCCTATCGACCTCACGGTAGCCATGCTGAACATGGACATGGTCGGCCGCCTCGAGGAGGGTGGCCTGATGGTGTTCGGCGTCGGCACGGCCGAGGAGTGGCTCGACGTGCTCGAGACGGCGAACCATGCGTCGGGCGCTCCGCTGAACATCGCGACCTCCCCGGACGGGTTCGGGCCTTCCGATCACTCGTCCTTCTATGGGGAGGGCATTCCAGTGCTGCATTTCTTCACAAACACGCACGAGGACTACCACCGCCCTTCAGACGACTGGCAGAAGATCGACGAAGCTGGCGTGGAGCGAGTGGCGGCTTTGGTGCGCGAGGTCGCGCTTGAACTCGCCGGCGGCTCCGGCGCGCACGATGTGACGCTCACGGCCGTGAGCGGAGCGGGAAACCCTCACGGCGGCCCCCTGCCGGAGGGCGATAGGGACTCGCGTGTGTCGAGCGGTTACGGCCCCTACCTCGGGACGATCCCCGACATGACGCCCTCGGACTTCGGGGTACGCCTCACCGGCGTGCGCGAGGGGAGTCCCGCCCAAGACGCTGGTCTGCGAAAGGGAGACGTGATCGTGCTCTTCGCGGGTAAGGAGATCACCGACCTCTATGCGTACACCTACGCACTTCGGGACCAGAAACCCGGTGACGAGGTGGAGATCGAGGTCGAGCGCGACGGCGAGCGAGTAACCCTGAAGGCGGTGTTGGGCGAGAGACGCTAAGTGTCGCTGCGCTCCACGCTCACGCCCCGGGCTGCCAACTCGGCCAGGTAGGCCGCCGCCGGCACGCACTCGTCCGGGGTGAGAACGCCTGTGGCTCCGATGCGCCCGTCGGTCTGCATGACGCTCGTGATGGCCAGCGAGAAGCCCGTGGTGCGCATCATGGCCGTGAGGCCCGTGTCGGCGTCGTAACGATCCAGGAGCTCGTAGCGGATCGTCTTCTGTGCGCCGTCCTTCACTCCAGCGATCTCGACCCTGAGGGCGACCAGGTCGTCTCCCTCCGGGTTTCTCAGTCGGGTCGAGACCACCTCGATGAACACGTCGCGAGGGACCACCGTGCTGTCGCCGACCTGAACCGGATCCAGGCCGATCAGCCCCAGGTCCCGCACCGCCTTCATGATCTCGGCGTGGCCCGGGTAGCGCAGGGTCTTGTAGGAGATATGGTCGATCTTGCCCTCGTAGCGGAATGGAAGCGTCGAGATGCCGCCGGCCGTATAGAAGGCCTCCAGCTCCCCGACGGGCTCCGGAAACGTGAGCGTCTCCAGGCCCGTGAGGGACTCCTTCGTCACCGGAGCCCCATCCTCCAGCACCAGGGCGTCCGTCGTGTAATAGTCGAGCACGCCCTGCATTGAGTAGACGATCTGATAGTTGAGCGGGGGCTGGGGATGCTGGGGTAGGCCACCCACCCATATGCGCGCCGAGGACGCCTCGTCCAGGTCGTCGATGCCCGCCTGCACCAGGATGTTCACCATTCCGGGTGCCAACCCGGAGTCGGGCACGACGCTCACGCCGGCGTCCTGCGCGGCGCCATGCAGCTCTTTCTGGGCCGCCACGATGTCCGTGTTGCCTCCAAGGTCGCAATAGTGCGCCCCGCTCTCAATCGCGAGCTTGGTCATCTCCAGGTTGAAGAAGTAGGGCAGCGCGCACATCACGGCATCACGCCCCTCCATGACCGACCGAACGCTCGCATGATCCGTCGCGTCCACGGTGACGAAGGACAGCTTCTCCCCAACGTGACCGGCCAGATAACGTGGAACGTCCGTAGTGTCCGCATCGGCTACGACCACACTCTCGACGTCGTCGCGAAGCACAAGATCGAAAGCGGCGGCCTTGCCTTGAGCGCCCCCACCAAGCACGAGCATCTTCATGTATCGATCACCTCTTCCTGTCCAAGTAATTCCAGTTGACCGGCGCCCTCCGCTGGTCCGTTCTCCTGGTCCTGCGCCACGACCGCGGCCGGGGGAGCCCCGCTCGGCCGGCCATGCGCGCGCGTCACCTCGACCACGCGGTCGCCCTTCTCCAGGTCGACCACGCGGCTGCCGAGCCTGCGGCGTCCTTGGGCCGGGATCTCCCCTGCCGATATCCGGCTCAACTGCCCTCCCGCAGCCACGATCATGACCTCGTCACCTTCGAGCACCTCGAGCGCGGCCACCAAAGAACTTCCACCCTCTTGAGGAGTGGCCAGCGTCCCTCGGCCACCACGCTTTTGCAGAGGAAACTCACCCACCTCGGTGCGCTTCCCCATACCTCCGTCGGTCACCGTGAGGACCCATGCCTCCCTGCGGATGAGAAGCATACCCACCACTGCGTCCCCCTTCTGCAGATCGATGGCTTTGACACCCCTAGCCGTGCGACCCATGACGGTCAGGTCGGTCTCCGCAAAGCGAATAGCGCGCCCTGCCCGGGTAATCAGCATGACCTCGCCGTCACCGTCGGAGAACGCCACATCGAGAATGCGGTCTCCTTCCTTGAGGCCCGCCGCGATGACACCACCCACTCGCGGGTGCAGAAATTCGCCGAGCTTGGAGCGCTTCATCACGCCCCCCTCCGACAGAAATAGCAGGAACCGGTCGGCTGACAGATCGTCCACCGGCAGCATGGCGACGACGGGGTCTTCGCGGTCAGCGGCGGTGAGGCTGTAGACCGACTGTCCCCTGGACGCGCGTGACCCTTCCGGCACATCGAGAACCGGAAGGAAGTACACCTGCCCGCCTTCGGTGAACGTCAAAATCCATCCCTGGGTCTTCGCAACGAAGACCTTCTCGAGGTAGTCGTCTTCGTACTTGTCCATGCCGGCGAGCGCCTTCCCGCTCGAGACGCGCCGCTGGTGGAGGTGCATGGGTACCCGTTTTACGAACCCCTCGTGACTCACCGTGACCACCACATCTTCGGCGGCGATCTGAGCCTCCACCTCGATCTCGGCCTCATCCTCCCCGTCGAGAATCACGGTGCGGCGAGCATCGCCATACTTCTCGACGATCTCATCCAACTCATCGAGCATGACTTGGAGCTGCGCCGCCTCGCTCTTCAGAAGCGCTCGCAGGTCCTGGATGCTGGCCCTGAGCGCCTTCAGCCGGTCTTTCAACTGGCCGTGCTCCAGGCTCGTGAGCCTCGCCAGGCGCATATTCAGGATGGCATCGGCCTGGACCTCGCTCAGGCCGAGGAGATCCTGGAGGCCCTGTAACGCCGCGGCCCGGTCGGACGAACGTCGGATTATCGCCACGACCTCGTCGATTGCGTCGAGAGCGGCCAGGAGCCCCTCGGTCACATGCTGCTCGCTCTGCGCCTTCTCCAAATCGTAGCGGCTGCGTCTCTGGATGATCTCCAAGCGATGATCGCGGTAGCGCTCGAGCAGCGTCAGCAGGTCGAACTCGCGGGGCTCTCCCTCGTCGAGCGCCAGGACGATGGCGCCGAACGTGGTCTCCAGGCTCGTCTTCTTGAAGAGGCGCGTCAGAACCTTGGCCGTCCGCACGCCTCCCTTGAGCTGTAGCACGAGCCGGAGACCATCGCGATCGGATTCGTCCCTCATGTCGGTGATCTCGTCGAGCTTGCCCTTCCGCGCGAGGTCGGCGATCTGCTCGATGATGCGCGTCTTGGAGACGGCGTATGGAAGTTCGGTGACGACCAGTTGCTTCTTCCCACCCCTGAGGGCCTCCTGCACGATGCGGGCGCGCACTCGCATGCGGCCCCGCCCCGTCTCGTACATCGAACGGATACCCTCCGTGCCCACCACGAAGCCTCCGGTGGGAAAGTCCGGCCCGGGGAGGTGCTTCATGAGCGACTCGACCGTCGGCTCCGCTTCCTCGACGAGGGCATGCAACGCCGCGGCCACCTCGCGCAGATTGTGGGGAGGCACATTGGTGCTCATGCCAACCGCGATCCCCGAACTCCCGTTCACCAAGAGGTTGGGCAGGCGGGTCGGGAGAACGGTGGGTTCCTGGAGCCGATCGTCGAAATTCGGTGTGAAATCGACGGTCTCTCGGTCGATGTCCGCGAGCAGCTCCTGGGCCACAGGGGCAAGCCGCGCTTCGGTGTACCGATACGCAGCTGCGGAGTCACCGTCGATCGAGCCGAAGTTGCCCTGCCCATCGATGAGGGGATACCGCAGCGAGAAGTCCTGCACCATGCGGACCATCGCGTCGTACACGGCGCTGTCGCCGTGCGGATGGTACTTCCCGAGCACATCGCCGACCACGGCCGCGCTCTTCTTGTGTGGGCGATCCGGCACCAAGCCCAACTCATGCATGGCAAAGAGTATGCGCCGGTGCACCGGCTTGAGTCCGTCTCGGACGTCGGGAAGGGCGCGCTGCACGATCACGCTCATCGAGTAATCGAGGAACGACTCCCGCATTTCCTCCTCGATGAGCCGGGGAACGATTCGCTCCCGGGATTGGGCCGTCATACCGTCTCCTCACATCGGTCATTTGCGGCGTGCAGGGGTCGGCGGACGCCGCGACGCCGGTACTCTCTAAGGAAGCGTTGCGCTTCGCAAGGCAACAAAGAAAAAGGGCCACAGATCACGCAGATCCATGGCCCGATGACCGTCGATGCACGGACGGCGACCTAGAAGGAGTCGTTCGCCGATTCCTTTGCCAGCACCTTCAGGATGCGGTCCTTGAGCTCGGGTGAGGCGGTACCGCGGTCTTCGGCGGCCTGTAGCGCATCCAGAAAATGACGCTCGAACTGCAAGCGGGGATAGCACGCCTTGCAGAGCTCGACGTGGCGCTCCACCTCGTCGTGGGAGATCTCGGCCAATTCGCCGTCTAGGAACTCGAACAGGCGCGTCTTCGCCTCTTCGCACGAAATCATGCCGTCATCGGCTCCGTCACGGTGCTCACCGCGACCGATGGAGCCAAACAACTTCCGTAGCCTATCGAACGGCTTCACCTATTGGTCTCCCACCGTGCCGGAAATGTACCCCATCTCGACCGCATACCCGTGTAACCTCTTCTGTAACTGTCTGCGCCCCCGGAAAAGCCGGCTCTTCACCGTGCCGACGGGAATCTCCATGATCTCGGCGATCTCGTTGTACGAAAGATCCTCCAGGTCCGAGAGGATCACTGCCATTCTGTACTCGTTCGGCAAATCGTCGATGGCCTCCAGGATCTCCTCGTCGACGATCGACTTGAAGAAGGCTCCCTCCGGATCGGAGTCCTTGGAGGCGGCGAATACCGGCGCCTCGTGGCTGAGAGACGCGGCATCCTCCTGCGCAGTCTCCTGAACAATCTCGTCGTGTCGCTGCCGCCGTTCATGCTGCCTGAGGAAGACGTTCCTGCAAATCGTAAATAGCCAGCTCTTGCAGCGGGTTCCCGGCGTGTACTGATCCCACGCACGGTAAGCCCGAAGAAAGGTGTCCTGAACGAGGTCCTCAGCGCCGTCCTGCGTACCGGTCAACCGAAGCGCGAATCGATAGACGGCGTCCATGTGTGGGATCGCCTCTTCGATGAAGCTGACCCGATGGACGCTGTCACCGCCGGCCGCAGCGGGGGTGTCTTCGTTTTCGCTGGTCACGTGGTCCGAGTCTCGGAGTTCGGTGCTTCGCCCGTGTGGTCACCACCGTGCGCCTCTTGGGGCCTGGCGCGAGCGATGCGAGACAGTAACAGGAATCCGGCTTGTCGGGGAGGGTCGGAGTCGAACGAACGGCGCTCGCCGGGAGCTTCAGTCGGGGAACACGAACGTACGCGCGACGTCGTCGGACGGAGGGGCTCCGGTCACCAATTCGATCAACGCTTCCATCTCACGGCCGATTTCATCGAGCCGCGAAAGCACGGAGTAGGCGTGCGCGAAGTCGAAGTAGGCGGCTACCGCCCCCTCGTCGGCCGGGTGGGTCGCGGCGACCGTCACCTCCATCTGCGCCCTGAGGCGTTCTACGATGGCCATTACGGCCTTCTGCAGCCCCCGTTGTTCGCGGAGGGTGCCGATCGAGAGGTCTCCCTGGAGTCTTGGGAGCACCTGGGCCACGCGCTCCCGCTCCTCCGGCGGAGCGGCGACCGCTGCATCTTCCGGCAAGTACTCATCGAGTACGGCCCGGGCCCCATGCCTCAGGGCGCTCAGTTCTTCGAAGTTGCAGCGGAAGATCACCGTTCTGCTCCTGCCTCACGCTCGTGGGAAGGGCACTCAGCCCCACCCCCCATATCTACTTATTCCCCCGCCTGTTTGTTTCTGCAAGGAGATTCGACCCGGGAGCCTCCTCCCTACGTGACCCCAACCGGTACAACCCCCCTCTGCGTTCCAAAAACGCCGACCCCGGGAGCCAGCGTCAGGCCTGGGCAGCACCCGCTGCCGGACCGACCACCGTGAGCGGAATAGCCACGTGATGCTCCCCATCGACGCGCACATCGAACGTGTACACGCCCGACCTTTCGAAAACCAACCCATCGAGGTTGATCACGTGCGGAACCCGGATCTGGCCAGACGGACCGTGCGCTCCCGGCCCGAGTTGCATCTCTCCATCGATGTTCAGGATCTCTCTCGCGTCGGGCCCCGTCAGTGTGATCTGAATGCGATGGCTTCCCGCATCCCTCACGCTGGCGGTGAAGCGGAGGATGAGCGAGATGCGACCATGCTTCGCGGGCAGACGGTGCGCGTGCACCCGATCGAAGATGCCGAGTATGTTGAGCTTTCCGGCGGCGTCCACCGTAGCGGCATCCGCGAGAAGAGCTAGATCGATTTCCACGTGTTTCTCCTTGCTGCGTATACTTGATGGCCTACTTGAGAAACCGGTCGCCGATAACGAGACCAGCCCACAGGTCGAGCGACGCGTGCACAGCGATCGGTGGCCAGATGCTGTCCGAGATGAGGAAGACACCAGCTAGGACCGCCCCGAGGAGCCCGGTTCTCACGATGCCGATCCATCCTTGGTAGGTGTGGAGCACGCCGAAAGCGGCCGAACTCACCACTACCGCCATGGGCATCGATCCGGAAATCAGGGCGAGTGCCGTGATCGCATAGCCTCGATATGCGATCTCCTCGCCGAAGCCCGCAATCACGGACAGAAGCGCGAAGACCGCCTTCTCCATCCGAGACCTGGGGAGGATTTGCTTGAGGAACGGGGTCTCCTCGACGCCCAGACTGTGGCGTATCCGTACGCCGAGGGGCGCCAACGCGAGAGATATGGCCGAGATGGAGACCACCCAAACTACGACGGATCGCCACGGCACGGGCCCGAAGCCCAACGCCCCCCACCCCCCGCGCGCCAGGCCCGCCGCCAGTGCCACTCCTCCTACGATGGCGATCACCCCTGCAGACGAGAAGTACACTGAGATACGCGGGACCTTGCCTACCGGAAGCTGGCGAAGCTGAGCGACCGCGAGGAATGGAATGAGCTGGACCAGCGCCGCCAGCACGAAGGCGTCGAACACGCCCAGGGCAGTCCAGGCCCATAGAGCGCCGACGACCAGCGGGTAGCCGACCAATCCCACCGCGGTGATCAGCGGAGCCCCAGCTCATGGCCAACGTCCAGCACACGCTGAAGCGTACCCTGCACATCCGCCCATGTCGACGTGAAGTTCATGATGCAGAGGCGGAGTGAGTACCGACCGCGCAGCCGCGTGGATGAGATCATCGCGTATCCAGTCTCGACGATCGCGGCCTGGATGGCCGTGTTCAGGCTCTCTAGCTCTTCTTCGTCGAGCGTCCTGTCCGCCGGGTTGAACCGATAGCAGACCACCCCCATCGCGGCCGGAGAAAGAATCTCGAGGTCGGGGGAGTCACGAACGAAGCGCTCCGCGCCCAGCGCCAGGTCGAACGCCTCGTCGATGGCGGCCCGGAACGCCGCGAGCCCGTGAGTCTGAACGGACATCCAGATCTTGAGAGCGCGGAACCGCCGGGTGAGCTGAAGCCCACGGTCGGCGAAGTTCACGTGCTCACTCCCCCAGTCGACGTCCTGGAGATATTCCGCCTCGACGCTGAACGCGGCCTCCAAAGCTCCCGGGTCCTTCATGAGCAGGCACCCCACCTCGAAAGGCTGGAATAGCCATTTGTGGGGATCCAGCGTCACCGAGTCGGCAAGCCCGATCCCGTCTAGCGCGTCCTTACCGCGCGCCGTGAGGACCGCGAACCCGCCGTAGGCACCATCCACATGAAACCACAGGCCCTCGCGCCGGCAAATCCCCGCGAGTTCCGGCAACGGGTCCAAGGCGCCCGTGTTGGTAGCCCCCGCATTGGCGCACATCATGAACGGCGAGAGACCGTGCGCCCGATCCTCCTGAATCGCTCGCTCCAGAGCGGCCGGCTCCACGGCGAAATCCTCACCGGTGGGGACCTTCCTCACATGAGCGATACCGCAGATCCTGGTCGCCCGCACCAGGGAGCTGTGCCCTTGGTCTCCCAGGTAGACGACCCCCTCGGGTGGGTTGCCCGCACGTTCGCGGGCGGCGACCACAGCCCCCAAGTTCGCGGCCGACCCGCCGCTCGTGAGCAGCCCTCCACCCCCCTCGGGCATCCCCAGCCACTCACGGAACCAGTCCAGCACCACCAATTCGATCTGACTCGGACCGGCCGACGCGAGCCAAGTGCCTTGGAATATGTTGAACCCGGCCGTGAGGAATTCGGCGAGTATGGAGGCCCATGTGGGCGACGAGGGAATGAACGCGAAGAATCTCGGGTGATCGATGCGGCCCGCACGTGGCAGAATCTCACCCATGGCACGCTCCAGCACCTCGTCGGCGGACTGGCCCACCTCGGGTGCGGGCGCCCGGAAGAGCTTTTCCATCTCTTCGCGGCGACCACCCACCCAGGCCACGTCGTCCGGCAGGTCTGTGGCGCGGGCCACGAGCGCGTCCACCACCCGGTACCCGAGGCGACGCATCTCGTCGGGCGGCATGCTCAGCGACGAGCCCTCGCTACGACCCCCAGTCCCAGACCCGGATGTGTCCGTTTTGCTCATGACTCCGTCCGTTGACCTCACTAGCTACCAATCCTAGCCTTCCTTACCTTCCATCCATCCACTGACCGACCGTCCTACGCCCGAGATCATATGGCCATGCACAGCACCCACCACAAGGCCGTTTTTCGGATTCTCGACGTCATGGACGGTCCCCACGAGGGCCGTATCCTCAAGCTCCGGCTACAGCGGGGAGAGGCACCCACGATAAGGGAGCTCAAAGGCGCCCGAATGAAAGCTGCCTCACCCGACGGTAGCGCAGCGTGCGAGTTACGGATCGTGGGCTTCGCTCTGTTCGGCGGGCGGCCCTCCGACGAGCGGCTCGCGCGAACAGGGCGAATCGACGTCAGCGTTGAGGCCATTGACGGTGCGGCGGATCAGGTGGCGGCTCGCTGGGAGCTCGCCGGGCCGATCTAGAGCCTCCCCTACCTGAGCCCCTTGGGATCCCTCTCGAAGATCTCGCGGAACCACGCCCGGTACTCCTGCGTGGCGTTCGGATTCTCGTCGAGCCACGTGCGCCGTTCCGCACGAAACTCATCCGCCCGCGCCGTGAGGATGAAGGCGTCCAGGTATCCGTTCTCGTTGGCGAAGATGAGTTCATCCAAGGGCGCGTACGGGGCAAGGTCGAAAATCGTGCGTCCGTAGAGCCATGCATCGGAGACCCGGACCAGGATCGCGCGCTCGAGCTCGTACCCCTCCAGGCCTACGGCGTCGGGCAGCCACTCGTCCAGCCGATCCATCTTCTTCATCATGTGCAGGTGCGCGTAGATCTCGTAGTGATTCCTGGCATCGGGAGCCGAGCGTTGCAGGTTCACGGTGGCCGTGTCCCCAGAGATTGTGAACTCCTCCCACGGATACACCGGATCCCTGACGAGCTGCGTTTTGATGAGGAACGAGGGATCCTCGACGATGTTGAGCAGCTGCTCTCGCACCCACTGGTCGATTACGGCCATGCGTGCGTGATCCGCGGTGAGCCTGGCGCCCGATCTCACCACCAGCGACCGCGGCTGGGGCAGACCGGCGGTAGCGGCACACCCGACCACGAGCGGAAGAAGCAACAACGCCTGAAACAATACGGGCCGCGTTCGGGTTTTTCTCTCAGAGATCATGTAAGATAGCTCGCTCGAAAGACTTGACACACGAAAGTACCTGGATGGAATTGTGGTACGTCAAAGAGCCCTGCGAGATCCGTCCGTTGCCAGGTTGGAGATATGACCGAGCCAACGCAAGAATTCCGCGCCCCGGACAACATTACACCCGAAGACCTTGCAGACGACCTTGCCCGCCTCGTTTGGGAGAGCTTCTCGGACTTTGTAGCCGCCGGCGAGACCGAGCCGGCCCTCGCGGACCTGGGCCTCATCGATGAGAGCGGAAACCCGGACCAACGGGCGGTCGAAGAGGCGCTCATCTTCCTAATGTGGGCGCACACGCGCGGCGCTCAAATGGCCTTCGTGGGCCGCGCGCCGGACGAACTGGTCAAGCGCGCCTTGGACGGACTCCACTCGGCGGTCTTCGAGGACATGGTCGAGAACGGCACGCCAGAGGCGCAACTCCCCCTCTTCGAGCAGCGCGTCGGCGCCCGCTACCAGGAATACCACACCGCCTCAGCCGAATCCGACCGGCGCTTGGGCAAGGTTGCCGTGCAGCATCTGACAGGGGGCAAGGCCGTTTCGGACGTGCTCACGTGGGCGGTTACGGAGCGTGCGCTCGCTGTGGCGCGCCCGCTCAAGGACTACCTGGAGGACGTCCAGCTCATTCCGTAGAGGTGTCCGCCTCTTCGTTCACGTCTTCTGGAGACTTCCCTCTCACGCCCCGCCATTTCATCAGCTCGAAGGGGCTGCGGCACTCTGTGCACCAATACGTGGACACGGAGAGCTGGGAGCCGAACGCGTTCATCAATTCGGTGCTGCTCCCTTGGCAAAAGGGACACTGAGGAGCCTCCGGGAGCCCGCCTGGAAGGCGCTCGGCGCCCACCGAGTTTCTCATTCGACGAAGAGCATTCTGTTGCGATCTCCGCGAGCCCGCTCGATCGCGTCGTCGTCCGGGCCGCCCGGCCCCCGGCCGCGGGATGCATCCCAGCCCTCGCTCCGGGCCTCGGCAGTGGACAGATCGACCTCCAACTCGGCGAGGACCGGCCCAACCACGGCCTCGAAGCTCGAGCGTATCGCCCCCGGGCTGTCCGTCAGCCCGGCGTCGGACAGCACGTTCGCCGCGGAGTCATCGGGCGCCATCCACGCCAGCGTGCTCGGCAACATCTCCAGAGTGGCGTCTCGCAACAACGTGCGCGCCTCCTCGGAGGCGTTGGCCAACCGATGGTACCAGGCGGCCGCCATGTCCCAGTGGAACTCCTCCTCGGCCAGCATCTTGGGAACGCGTGACCGGGCCGGTTCATACGAGCCGCCTGCGAACGACCTAAGGCAGGCGGAGATCGCGCCGTCGATCACCACACAGCCGGCCACCACCTCGGCCCAGTCCTCGAAGGGCCGGTCCAGCGCGTCGGGCGAACAGTACTCGTCGGAGGGACGCTCGTGCTCGACTTGAACCGGATCCATGTCGAAGGCCTTCAGCATCGCGTAGAGTAGCCGGGCGTGACCCCACTCGTCCTGTGCCATCGACGATGCCGCGATGCCCGTCTCGATGGAGGGAGCGCCTAAGAGCCAATCGCTATACCGAATGCCCATGAGGCGCTTGGCGTCGGCGAGTGCGATGACCAACCGGCGAAGCGCCTCCCGGGCCTCGGGCGGGAGATCGGCGGCGGTCTCGACCGTGCCGCCGCTCACGGCCGCTCCTCCCGCGGCGCGGCGGCCGCAAACGGGCCGTCCGTGCGATTCACGGGGATGATGGAGCTCCGGGGCACCACGCACATCTCGAACCAGCGCTCCTCGTCATAGGTCTTCCACGCGTATACACGCGCGAGCGCATCATCTATGGCGTCGATGTACCCGATGTGCCTGAGGGGCTCGCCCCGTTCTTTCCGGGCAAACACTTCGTAAACCGCTTCGTGCATATCGAACTCTACTTCCTGTCATCCATTCTCGGTTGCTACCCCGAAACACCCACTCCCAGGCGCCGGAGAGCCTCCCGGCCGCGCTCGCTGATGCGGTCATTCGTCCACGGCGGATCCCAAACCTCCTCGATCTCGACCCGATCGATCCAGCTCTCCCTGAGCAGCCGGTCCTCGATGTCCTCGCGTATGAAAGCCATGCACGGGCAGGCGGTCGCCGTGAACGTGAGGCGCACCTTTACGTGCCTGTCCACGAGCCCCAGGTCGTAAATCAGACCCAGATCCACCAGGCTGATCGGGATTTCGGGATCGAGCACTTCGTGAAGCAGATCCCACACGGCGGATTGCCGGTCCTCCGGCGGCACCGCGAGCGGCTCGGACCACATGTCCCGTCCACCGCTGACCTGAGAGGCAGGCAGGTAGGCTACGCCCTTCATGACGGGAAGACCGGTCATGCCGCCGTGAGCCACTTCGCCACCTGGCCACGCGAACGGCGGATCGATTCGACATAGCGCTGGTTCATCGGGCCCCGCGCCTTCCACCGCTTGAAGACCGTGTCCCAGCTGATCTCACCGTCCTCGAAGAACCAATGCTTCTCCAGGGCGTCGTACTGGCACGGGAACGGATAGTCCAAGACGTAATGCTCCGCGCTCTCGTCGTAGTGCGCCGGGACATTCAACCCCAGCGATTCGCACAGGGGCACCGTGGCGGACATCCATACCTGGCGAAGCTGGTCGTTGGTCAGGCCCTTCAGCTTGTAGTCGAGTTGGCCCGTATGGCGCTTCATGTCGTCCGGGAGCCCAAACCACTCGAGCGTCATCGGGAACATCCAGTCCACCGAGCGTTGGAGCATCTCCCGAACCTCGCCGCCCGCGTTGGAGAGCCGCTTCATCCAGACCTCGCCGTGCCTCAGGTGGAAGGTCTCCTCCATTCCGATCTTGATGAGCGCTCGCTTCAGCGGCCCGTATGACGTGTTCTCATGCACGTCGGTCAGCAGCGTGATCCCGGCCCGGTCGAAGAAGCCGGTCGCGACCACCAAATCTGCCCAGTTGTCCAGAGGCTGGTCGAAGCCGTAGGGGTGCTTGAACTCGTGGGGCTCCCGCCCGTATACGAGCTGCTCCTTCGACTCTCCAATGTCCTCGAGCAGCCGGTATGCGATGTTCGCGTGGGCCAGCTCGTCCTGGATGATGGCGTGCGCGCTGACCTGAGTATTGGTCGATGGCGCGTACCTGGCTGCCATCCAATAGGCAGGAGCACTCATCAACTCCGTATCGGCTTGGACCGTGAGTTGGACCACCAGTGACTTACGGTAGCCCTCCGTCATCTCCTCGACCGACTCGACGATAAAGCCCTCGTGGACCTTCGCCTTGAGTTCGTCTTCGGTGAACGGCGCCATTCTGTTCCCTGTCCTCCCTTTTTTCGTTCGAACGATCGTTCGAAACAGCCACCAACCCTGGATAGCCGCTCAAAGCATGTCAAACAGGCTTCTAGCTCGGGTCAGATACCCAGAGACGCCCTGATGAGAGGACTGATACGCTCGGGTGTCCATGGCGGGTCGAAGGTCAACTCGACCTCCGCACTGTCGACGCCCTCCACCGCGAGAATGGCGTTTTTCGCGTCCTCGACGATCTGGCCCGCAACCGGGCACATGGGAGAGGTCAACGTGATCATGACGTGCACGTCTCCCTCGGACACCTCGATGTCGTATACCAATCCCAACACGACGAGATCGAGATCCAGTTCCGGATCTTTCACCCCCCTCAAAGCCTTGTTTACGTCTTTTTCCGTGACCATAGTTTAGTGCTTCCGAATGAAGAGTACCGTTGTCTCGAGCGCGTCGTCGCCGTGGGCACGCCGAAGGGCCGTGTGTACGGTGGAGACGACCTCGCCGGCGGGTTTCTGCTGCAAATTCGATACGAGATCGGACGCCCCCCGGAATAGGCCGGCGGACCCCTGTGAGAGCACGATCACCATGTCGCCCGCCCCCACAGCTACCATCTGTGTAGCGTATTTGAAGCCTTCGAGCATCCCCAACGGCGGACCGTGCGACGGGAACTCGTCGAATGTCCCATCTCTCCTGAGCACCGCTCCGAGTATGCCACCCCCACTGCTCCACGTAATGCCGCGCTCCCCAGGCACGAGCACGGCGCAGGCCATATACTGCGAGGACCCAGGCACGGTGTTCCGCGTAAGCATGCCGTTCACCTCGGACAGAAGGCGCTCCGCCGAGTTCTCACGAGCCGCGGTTTCTCTCAAAAAAGCTTGGCCAAGCGCCAGTTGGTGTGCCGGAAGGGAACCGTTCCCTTGGATGGTCATGCACGCCATACCGGTCCGGCCATCCGAGAAGGTGAGGTCGACCCACGACGTGTTACCGCGTCCGCCGTCCTGGAGCATGGTTCCTGCGGCGAGATCGTATCCCTCGGCGCGTGGGGCATCCTTGGGCATGAGGGACCGCTGAAGCGCGCGGCTGACAGCCACGACAG
Source organism: Gemmatimonadota bacterium (assembly GCA_022571515.1). Lineage (GTDB taxonomy): Bacteria > Gemmatimonadota > Gemmatimonadetes > Longimicrobiales > Gaopeijiaceae > JACZXQ01. Next base: position 48,246 of record JACZXQ010000021.1, on the reverse strand, counting down.
ACTCGCCCGCGGCCTGGGCGGTTCCGGCCTGATCCTTGCCCGAGGTGGCGAACCGGACCCCCAAGGCCCTGAGGGCCTTCGAGAGCGTTTGCATCACCCGTACCGCGAGCGTATCGGCCCCCAGCAACACGAGAAAGTCATCCCTCGGTAGGACCATCAACCGGGTGTCGTCTACGGCGCGTGCCGTGGCAGACCGAGGCGCGTCGTTGAGCAGCGCCATCTCTCCGAAGCCCTCTCCGCCGCGGCGCACGGCAAGCTTCTCCTCGTCCCCTCCGAAGACCTGCTTGACGATCTCGATCGCCCCGTCGACCACCACGTAGAACGCATCGCCAGGGTCCCCTTCCTCGAAGAGGACTTCGCCCGCCTTGGCGGTGGCACCATTGACGATGCCCGCGATGCGTTCGATGTCGTCGCCGGGAAGCCCCTCGAAGAGGTCGACCTTGGCGAGCACCGCCGTAACCTCGTCCGTCGTGTACGTCTGCCCTTCTGAAGTCAAGAACCCGCCTCCAATACCGATTTTCGTAAGAATCTCAATCTATCCCCGGGCTACGGGATGGGAAAAGGCCTCGGGCCTCGGAACCCACCGCAATAAAATAGCTTGCAGTAATGCGGAGTGTGTTCCCAGATTCGCGGACAGGGAAAAATCGCACAGTCAGCAGTGGCAAGCAGTTCCCCCGATGCCCCACCGAGTGGTATGGATATTTGCAAGATGGTCCGGATCGTTGTCTCCGTCCTCCTCGCCCTGACAATCGTCACATGCACAGATGCGCCGGTCGCTCCGCCGGGAGGTGGAGACGGTCCGATCATACTGGCGCCGATCTTCTCGTACGCGGGCGTACAGCAGGGCACGCCGCAGGCTGACGCGCTGAACGCAGCGTTCGACCGAGTGAACGCGGTGCGCGTGTTCGTGTTCACGGACAACCCGAGGGTGTTGCTGCTCGACGTGGTGATCGCAGCGGAGGCGGACGACGAGGGGATCGAAATCGAGGTGGAGATCCCGGGGGTGGAGCCGGGCCAGCAACTGATCGTGGTGATCCTGGGCCTCGAGATCGTCGACGGTGTGACGACGGAGTTGTTCACGACGGGCGAGTTTTCGGTAACGGCTCAGGCGGTGGGCAACAACGATCCACCGCAGCAGATCGAAGCGGCGCTGACCTACACGGGTCCGGGCGCAGCGGCTGCGGCGGTGGAGATCACAGGTGGCGACCTGGTGCTGTCGCCCGAGGCGAGCGGAGCGCTGGGCTCGGTGGTGCTGGATCCCGAGGGTGGTGAGATCGCGAATGTTCCGGTGGTGTGGACGTCGGCCAACGGCTCGGTAGCATCGGTGGACGACGAGGGTGTCGTGACGGGCGTCTCGGACGGAAGGACCGAGGTGACGGTCACGACGCCGAACGGCCAGGCGGCATCGACGCCCGTGTACGTGATCGACGGCATGCTGGCGTTCGTGCAGGGCGGCGAGGTGATGACGGCGAACGCCGGCATGGAGGCGCTGGCTCGTGGAGGGTCCGGCGCGCGAGGTCCGGCGTGGAGCCCCGACGGGGCACGGCTGTTCTACGGAGCGGGTGGCCAGGTGCACGAGGCGGGCGGGGGCGCGGTGACGGGCGGCTCGTGGCCGTCGGTGAGCCCGGACGGGACGAAGTTGGCGGTCCAGGCGGGTGGCCGAGTGGGGTTCGCGAACATCGACGGCAGCCAACCGACGGAAGGTCCGGAAGGGACTACGCCATCGTGGCTGAGCGGCTCGACGCTCGTGGTCGACGGCGGCTCGGTGCACCAGGTACGTGCGGACGGAGCGGACCGCACGACGCTGGTCGGCAACCTGCAGGCTCGCATGCCGGCGGTGGGCGGCGGCCAAATACTGTACGTGGGCGCGGACGACAAGGTGCACGTGGTAGGTGGTGGGGTGGTGTTGGATGTCGTGGTGAACTCGAGGCCGGCGCTGAGCCCGAGCGGGCGGTGGGTGGTGGGCTCGACGGCGGCCGGACTGCAAGTGGGCCCGGCCGACGGGAGCGGGCCGATCCTGCAAATGGGCTTCCCCGGAGCCCGGGATCCCGTGTTCCAGACGTTGGGTGCGCTGGAGGCGCCTCCGGTGCTGACACTGAGCGGGTTCCTTCCGGCCGAGCCGATCCCGGGTCAGCCGGTCGAGATCCTGGGCTCGGGCTTCGACTGGATCATCGCGGCGAACACGGGCGTGGAGTTCCCGACGGCCGCGGGTCCGGTGCCTGCGGAGGATCTAGAGGTCCTCCCGGACCGGCTCCGCACGATAGTGCCGAGGGATCTGGTGGCCGGGCAGGTGACGGTACACACGCTCACAGACGAGGCGAGCCTCACGGTAGATCCGCCGCGCTTCGGCAGCGTGGAGTTCTTGGCGAGAACGCCGTGGGAGGCACCAGTGGGCGGCGTGGTGATCGCGCTGTTGCAGGACGGTGTTGTGGCCGGCGAGGCCACGACGGGGCCGGACGGCATGGCCACGCTCGACGGACTGTTGTTCGGCGACTACACGCTGGGCGTCACGCCGCCTGAAGGGTTCACGCAGACGGGCGGCGATGCGGCCGTGACCGTTGCTCCGACGGTCGCGCATGCGGACATCGAGCTCACGCCCCTGGTCGCTGGAATCGAGACCATACCCGCCGACTTGGTCGTCGGGGTCGACGAAGTGATCGACGTCGAGATCATCCCGCTCGATCTCCACGGCAATGTGATCCCCGTGGTCGCAGTGAAGCGCTGGGTCGGGACCTCGTCGTTCATCAGCTGGGTCGGCAGAGATCTCAACGGCATCATCCGCGGGCTCGTGCCTACGTCAACGCCGGGCCAGGCCAGGGTCCCCATCCTCATCAACGACCAGGACTTCGAGTTGCCGGTCACGGTGATCGGCGGGCCCGTCGGGCTGACCATCGCGCCGGCAACGGCGGAGAAGCTGCTAGGCGGCACGCAGCAGTTCAACGTGACCGACGAGGTCTCTGGGCCGTTCACATGGTCGGTGAACGACTTCGACGGTGGCAACGCCAAGTTCGGCACCATCGACAGCAACGGGCTCTACACGGCGCCCTCGGCTTTGCCGACGCCCGCGACGTTCCCGGTCTGCGCCAGGATCACGGCTCAGCCGGGCATCAGCGGCTGTGCCACAGTAACCATCGCGCGATACCCACAGCCGGCGAGGACGTGGCGGTCTTCAACGACGTGAACTCGTTCGATGACGGCGCTTTGTTATTCGCCGACAACGTCCTCATGGTCCAGAACCTGGTGAACTTTACCGGCAGCGGCTCGAGATCCAGCGGAACGCGCGTATGGCTGGACCACGGCCGTACGTCAGCCTGCGCGGGCCTATCGTGCGCCACCTTCACCACGTTCCAATCCACGATCGAGGGCCATGGAATGACGTTCGAGCTCATCGTATCGTCCTCCGGCACGCTCACGAGCTTCCCCGCCGACCTGAAGGTGATCTTCCTTTGGCTCTCGACGCAGACTTATCCCGTGGCCGAGATCAACGCGTTGAAGGCGTTCGCCGCAGAGGGTGGTCGCATCGTGTACGTCGGTGAGTGGGACGGCTTCCTGGGAGCGAAGGGCATAGCCGTCGAGAACCAGTTCCTGAGCGACATGGGCGCCCAGATGCAGAACATCGGGCAGGCCGTGGACTGCGGCTTCCACACCCTGCCGGCAACGTCGCTACGGGAGCACCAGATCACGACCGGAATGACGGCGGTCCGCATCGCGTGCGCGTCGGTGATCGTGCCCGGTCCCAACGACTTCGCGCTGTTCTTCGATTCCACGAACACCAAGGTGTTGGCGGGCGTGGCGAAGATCGACGTGACGCCGCTCTCGTCAGCTGCCCTCGCGGCCGCGCTTCGGGCGCCCAATGTGGTGGTGGCACCGTCGAGCGACGATCCGTCGGGCCGGCATCTGTCAGGCTCGATGCCTCTCAGGAATCGCTGACCCTCAGTGGCCCGGGTGGGGAATGCCTCCCCGCCCGGGTGGCCCCTGCCGCCCACGAAACGCTCGCCCGGACAGGGCCAAGCCTAGTAGATTCAGGACTGTGGGGAATGGTGCCACTGTCCAACGGGGGGAACTGGCTTGGAGCCTGCGACGGATGCGGCAACGAGGGAAACATCCGAAGCATCGGGGAGCGCCCAACCCGCCATCCGCGCCTGTTGCTGGGGAGCGCGCGGGTCGATCCCGGCGCCTGGACCGGCGACCGCCCAGTATGGCGGCAATACCCCTTGCCTGGAGGTGCGTCTCGGTGACGAACTCGTCATCCTGGACGCAGGAACGGGAATACGCGCGTTGGGAGCTTCGATTCTCGCTGAACAAGACGGGCCGCGAGCGTCGATCTTCCTCACGCATTTCCACTGGGACCACATCCAGGGCTTTCCGTTCTTCATGCCGCTCTACAACCCGGCTGCGTCGCTGAGGATCATGGGACCCAAGCAACTGGATGTCGACGTGCAGACACTCTTCGCGGGCCAGATGGGGCCCATCTACTTCCCGATCCCGTACGAAGCCATTTCGGCGCACACGGTGTTCGGTCATCTGAACGAAGGCACGTGGGAAGAGGGCGACATCCACATCTCGGCCATGCGCGTAAGGCACCCGTCGTTCACGGTCGGCTATCGCATCGAGCGGGCCGGCAAGTCGCTGGTCTACATTCCGGACAACGAACTCGCGGGCGACGATCCGCAAGGGCTCGCTGATTCGCGGCAAAAGCTCGTGAACTTCATCGGTGACGCCGACGTTCTGATCCACGACTCGATGTACACCGACGAGGAGTACCAGTCCAAGGTGGGCTGGGGACATTCCACGTTCCGGCAGGCCCTCGAATTGGCGGACGAGGGGGGGGTCAAGCGCCTCCTCTTCTTCCACCACTCCCCCGACCGAGAAGATGCCGAGCTGTCCGAGATCGTCTCGGACCAACGGGATAAGGCCCTGTCCCGCGGCTTCGGATTCGAGATCGACGCAGCCTCCGAAGGCAACGAGATCCTGATCTAGGAGATTGGAAGTGCGCAGATTCACCCCCCTGGCGATGGTGCTCGCCGCGGTACCCCTGCTCGCATTCGGACCCTCGGAGCGTGTCGCTCCTACCCGGTGGGCGTTGATCATCGGCATCAGCGACTACATCAACTTCGACGACGAGGCCGGGGGAGACCTCCCGGGTGCCGAGCGCGACGCGCGGGCCATCAGGGACGTGCTCGTGAGCCGAGGCTATGTGGCGCCGGGAAACATCCAGATGCTTCTCTCGCGCGAAGCCACACGCGCGAAGATCAAAGCCGGCCTGACCGAGTGGCTCCCCGAAAACGCCCGTCCCGGAGACCAGATCACGGTCTTCTTCGCCGGCCACGGTTCGCAGATGTGGGACGAGAGCGGCGACGAGGATGATGGCCTCGACGAGACGCTCGCTCCGGCGGACGTGAGCCCGTCCAGCACCGAGTTCGACATCAGCGACGACGAGTTCGGCTCATGGCTGCGAGACCTGCCGACGAACAATGTCCTCGTCATTTTGGACAACTGTAACTCGGGAACCGGCACGCGCGACGTCACGCCCTTCTCACGTAGCCGGCAGCTTGGCCGCGACATCCAGCAGATCACGAAGCCGCCGGCCGTAGCACGGCGTGCGTTGCCTGGCCAGGAGGACGAGTCCGGCTTCGATCCGAGTGGCGTCAACGTTCTGGAGTTTGCCGCCGCGCAGCCCCACCAAGCGGCGGTCGACGCGTTCTTCCCGGGCGAGGGTGGTGGCGAGTCCTTCCACGGTGGAGCGTTCACGACCTACCTGGTCCGAGAGTTGTGGCGGGCACCGGCCGACATGACCTACGAGGAGGTATTCGACCGGGTGCGGGATGCGCTCAAGCGGAACCGTTTCGAGCAGGATCCCCGCCTGTCAGAGGACGTTAGCACCAAGGACCTTCCCCTGTTCTTCCTCGAGGGTGGCGAGAGCGTCGTCTCCGAGGCCTTGCTCCCGGTTGTCGCGGCATCAGGCGGCATGGCTGAGCTAGCGGGTGGGCTCGCCCTCGGCATCACGAGCGGCTCGGTCTTCGAGACCGACGGAGGCGCGCGCATGATCGCCGACAGAGTGACACCCGACCGGGTATACGCGCGCATCCTCGAAGGCAGCGTCTCCGAGGGAGAGAACGCCCGCATGACGGGCTACCGCTTTCCGGTGAACCCGCTGACGGTGGGTGTCGGGTCGGCCGGAAGCGCCACCGCCGACGCGTTGCGGGCGGAGTTGGCCGACCTCGAGAGCATCATGCTCGTGGAAGACCCGGAGGCCTTCTCCGACTTGCTTCTGAGACGTCGTGGCGACGTCCTGCGCATCGTCGGCATGGACGGATTCGTGAGGGACAGCGTCCCGGCCGGGCCGCAGGGTGTCGAGCAGATCGTCACGCACCTGAAGCGCGAAGCGGCCGCAAAGCGCCTGGGCGACATGGACAACATCGCGCAGCCGTTCAGAGTGAGCGTCTGGTTCGCCGGGAACCGCACGAGCTTCGGCATCGGCGAGAGCGTTCAGTTCCACGCCGAGTCCGAGCGTGACGGATACCTGACCCTGGTAGACCTCGGGACAGACGGCACTGTGACCGTGCTCTTCCCCAACGGCGAGGATCGTGACAACCATGTTAGAGCCGGGCAGAGGATCTCGTTTCCTGTGAAGAGCGAGATCCAAGTGCTTCCTCCGGCCGGGCGCGGCATGGCCCGTGCGTTCCTGACGCCCGAGCCACTGGACATCCCGCTGGCTCTGGATGGCGACTTCGTGTTCGGCGACGTCCTTCTGGCCGACCTCATCGCGGAAGCGGTGCGGAAGGCGGCCGGAGACGTCGACGGTGCGCCTGGCGCCGTCCGGCTGGATTCCTGGGGCAGCGCGACGCTCATCTACGAGATCCGCCGGTAAGGACCGGACGCACGTGTGCCGGCCGAGGCCATGAAACTCAGTAGAGCCGGTGTGCTCGGCGCGATCGTCGTGGCGGCCGTGGCGGCCGCCGTGCTCGGGTCCCGGTACGGCCAGCTCACCGGGCTGAAGGAACTTGAACTCCTCACGCTGGACTACCGCCAGCGGGTCTTCGCGGACCAGCTTCACGCTGCCAGCGACGACAACCGGATCGTGCTCGTGCTCTTCGACTCGACCGCGGTACGGTCCTGGCCCTATCTCTCGCCGTTTCCGAGGCCGGTTCTCGCCGAGTTGATCCGGTCGGTTTCGGCGGCCGGGGCTCGGACCATCGGACTCGACGTCTATCTCGAGCAGACCTACGAGGCGTTGAATGCCATGGACGGCGGCGACGATCTACTCAGGGAGGCCATCCGTGCCGCGGGCAACGTCGTGCTCGTGGCTCCCACGGAGCCGACGGATCAGGGGTCGCGGCTGGTCCCGCCGGACCCGTTCTTCGGGGATGTTGCCAGCGGGGTGGGGGCCGCCGACCTACCCACCCCCTTCGAGACGATCCGGGACGGCCTGTTGGCCGTGAGGACCGAGGGGGGACTCGAGCCCAGTTGGCCCTTGGCCCTGTACGCTCACGCGCAGGGGCTCGATGCCGGTGCGATCCTGCGAGAGGCGGAGAATCAAGGCTTCATAGACATCGCCGGCCTGCCACGATCGGTCGGACGTCTGCCAAGGTCGTGGACAAACGGGAGCGGCGGGGGGCAGACGGCGCATCCGTTCACGATTCGGTTCGTCGGCCCTCCCTCCCGTCCGGGCGAGGCCGAGGACCGTGCGTTCCCCGCGTTCTCCGCCAGCCTGGTCAGCGCCGTGGCGATGTTCTCGCCCGAGTTCTTCCGGGACAAGATCGTGCTCATGGGTACAGGTTTCCACGACTCGGACAAGTTTCGCACACCGTTCTACGACGTCCCACGCAGCGATACCGGCGAACTCCACGGTTGGACGTACGGAGTCGAGGTCCACGCCAACGCTCTCCAGAACCTGCTCGACCGCCAGTACATACGGCCGGCCGGCAACGCGATCGTCTGGATCATGCTGTTGGTGCTCGCCGGCCTCACGGCCGGGATCGTCTTCTGGAGGGGAGCAATCTGGGGCGCGGGAGCGGCGGTGATTGGCGCTCTCGGCAGCTTTGCGCTCGCGTTCCAGCAGTTCGGGAGCTCATTCCTGTGGCTACCGATCGTGGCGCCCCTCGTGGTCATCGTCGCGGCTTACTTGGGCTCCACGGCCTACGTTTCCATAGTGGAGGGCCGGGACAAGCGCTTCATCAAGTCCGCCTTCGGGAAGTTCGTCTCTCCCTCGGTCGTGGACGAGATCGCCGCAGATCCCGCCAAACTCAAGCTCGGCGGGCAGGCACGGACCATCACAATCCTCTTCTCCGACCTCGCGGGGTTCACGTCCCTCTCTGAGGACCTCGAGGCAGAGGCTGTGATCGTTCTGCTGAACGAGTACTTATCGGAGATGACGCAGTTGGTCCTCGACGAGGAGGGCTGCCTCGATAAGTATATCGGTGACGCCGTCATGGCGTTCTGGAACGCCCCCAAGGCGGCACCCGATCATGCCGACCGCGCGCTTCGCTGTGCGATCATGATGCAGCGCAGGCTGAACGAACTGAATGCCCGTTGGAAAGCCGCCGATCCGGAAGCAAGAGAACTCCGGGTCCGTATCGGGATCAACACGGGTGAGGTGGTTGTGGGCAACGTCGGCGGTAAGGATCGCTTCGACTACAGCGCCATCGGCGATTCTGTGAACCTTGGTGCCCGGCTCGAGCCGGCCAACAAGGACTACAACACGCTCATCATGACGTCGGAGTACACGCTGAGTGCCGCCACGCCCGAGAACTATCGGCTCCGCGAGTTGGACTTCTTGACGGTCGTCGGCCAGCAAAAGCCCGTGAAGGTATACGAAGTTCTGGAGTTGGCGGATGGCCTTCTCGAGCCCGAGAAGGAGGAGGCGCTCCGGCATTACGCATCCGGAATGTCAGCATACAAGAGCCGCGATTGGGAGCTGGCCGAGCAGTATTTCAAGGCGGCCGTCGAGGCTGATCCCGAGGACGGGCCGAGCAAAGTCTACCTTGACCGTGCCAGGCAGTGGGTAGCAAATCCACCCCCGGCGGATTGGGACTTCATCGTCCACCGGACCAAGAAGTAGGAATAACGGAGTATGGCCATGAAGAAGCTCGCTTGGGTGACGACCTCGATCCTGCTGGTCGCGGCGGCCTCGGGGAACCCCCTACAGGATGTTCCCGCCGCGATGGTCGTTACCGTGCAGGGCGATGTCCAGTTGCGGATCGGCGGCGGACCACTCCAGGCAGCCGCGGTGGGGAGCCGTTTGAGCGGTGGCGACGAGGTGATCCCCGGTTCGGGGGGTGCTGCCACCCTGATCGACCGGACGGGACGAACCCAGGTAATCACCGAAACCTTCACGGTCCAGGTCCTCGGCGGCGGCGCGGAGACCAGCGTGTTGTCCAGAACCGTGCGCGTCCTCGCGAGCGCCGCGACCACCGACGCACGTGGCAATCCGAACCGGCAGGGAATGATCCGGCCGATCCCGGGCGAACCGACACTCGTTGCCCCGCGGAACGGCCTGAAGGTCAGGAGCACGCGACCCACCTTCACATGGCGCTCGGTCGAGGGCGCCGAGGGCTACACCCTTCAGATCCGCCGCATCGCCGGTGGCTTCAATCGCTACCAGGCGGGCCCGGACAGCGTGTGGACGCTTCCCGACTCGGAGGAGGCGCTGCAGCCGGGCGCCGAGTACATGTGGACGGTGGCTCCCAGGCCTTCGGGTAGACCCACGAGGGAGCAGCCCTTCACGGTAATCGGGGCCGAAGCCGGTGAGACCGTAACGTCGGACCTGGCTCTCCTCGCGGACGCTGGGCTCGACCCCGCAACGGACGGTCTCTTCCTGACGGCCGTGATTTACCGTGAGGCGGATCTGCTCTACGAGGCGGAAGGGGCGCTGAGCGCGCTCGAGGCCGGCGGCGCGCCGCTCAGCGCGAGCATCTATCTGCTGCGGGGAGAAATCCTCGACGCCCTGGGACACATCGAAGAGGCGAGAATGGCGTTCGACAAAGCTGACGAGATCATGCGATGAGCACCTTCCTCATCTACGCGCAGGCCGGTAGCGTGCCGCCGTCCGTCACAGCCCTCGGGGACGCGGTCGAGATCCGGGAACTCAGCGACCTCGCATCTGTGGAGGACACGGACCAGCCGACGGTCGTCATCCTTGCGGGATCACTCGTACCGGCGAATGGAAAGCTCTCCGGACTGCCTCAGCACGCCACGTTGCTGAGCGTGGATGGCGAAGCTCGCGAGGCCGCCGAGAAAGCCGACCGGCTCTTTCTCGATCTCGACGATCTGGCGAGCCCGGAGGCGCAGTTGCGCGCGATCCGCTCCGCCGCACGGGCGTCGGGGAACGCGTTGGGGGCCCGGCGCGCGCGCGGGGAGATGGACGATATGCGCGGCGAACTCCAAGAGTTGAACAAGATCGGCATCGCGCTCATGAGCGAGCGGAATCTCGAGGACCTCCTCGGCATGATCCTCACGCAAGCTCGCATCCTGACCAACAGCGACGCGGGAAGCCTGTATCTCACGGAGACGAACGAGGAGGGTGTAGAGCACCTGCACTTCCTCAGGGCTCAGAACGATTCGCTCCCAAACCTACCCACGCCGGACTTCACGCTGCCGCTCGAGGAGAGCAGCATCGCGGGATTCGTCGCGAGCCGCGGGGAGTCGCTCATCATCGAGGATACCTACAACATTCCGGAGGAAGCGCCCTACTCGTTCAACCGGGCTTACGACACCGAGGCGGGCTATCGGGCCAAGTCCATGCTCGTCCTGCCGATGATGAACCGCAAGGATCGGGTGGTCGGCGTCATCCAGCTCATCAACCGCAAATCGACTCCCGAGGGCGTGATACACGACGAAGCATCCGCAAACGAGCACGTACTGCCATACGGCGCCCGCGAGGTCGGACTCGTGCAGTCACTTGCGGGACAAGCGGCGGTCTCGATCGAGAACCGCCAGCTCTACCGAGACATCGAAAACCTCTTCGACGGCTTCATCAAGGCCGCCGTGACCGCGATCGACCAGCGAGACCCTACCACGTCGGGGCACTCGGTCCGCGTGGCCACGCTCACCTGCGACCTCGCCGAGATAGCGGACAGGGCGAGGGACGGCATCTTCAAGGACACGAGCTTCACCAAGGAGCAGATGCGCGAGCTTCGCTTCGCCGGGCTGCTACACGACTTCGGCAAGGTAGGCGTGCGCGAACACGTTCTGGTGAAGGCCAAGAAGCTCCCTCCTGTGATGTTGGACAGGATCGAATCGCGCTTCGACCTCATCCGCCGCACCTTCGAAGCCGGCTTTCACGGCAAGAGGGCCCAATTCCTGTTGGACCGTGGAACGAACGGCTTCGACTCCTACGTCGAGGAGCTGGACGCGGAGTTCCAGGCCTCACTCAAACGGGTCGATGAGTTCCAGGAAGCCATCCGGGAGTCGAACGAGCCACGCGTACTTCCCGAGGCCAGCGCAGACATCCTCAACGACATCGCCGCCACCACGTTCCCGGACCTCCACGGCAACGAGGTACCGTACATCACCGACGACGAGCTCCACTTCCTGTCGATCCCCAAGGGATCTCTGGATCCCGCTGAGCGGAAGCAGATCGAGTCGCACGTCACGCACACGTTCCACTTCCTCAGCCAGATCCCCTGGACCAAAGACTTGGCCTTCTTGGCGGAGATCGCGCACGGGCATCACGAGAAGCTCGACGGAACGGGCTACCCCAGGAGGATTGGCGGCGCCGATATTCCCGTTCAGACCCGCCTCATGACGGTGTCGGACATTTTCGACGCGCTGACAGCCTCAGACCGGCCCTACAAAAGGGCGCTTTCGACGGACAGGGCCCTGGAGATCCTCGAGATAGAATCGGGCTGCGGACAACTCGATTCTGACATCGTCGAGTTACTCGTCGGTTCCGGGATCTACCACAAGATCCTGGATCAGGACTGGCACGGCTTCTAGTTGCCCTCTACCACCGCCAAGGGGATGTCTCCCCAGCCAGTGCGCTGCGGGTTCTGCCGTCCCTGGGTGGCGTCGACGACCGAGCTGGAAACGTACTGGTAGACCTCGCTGAAGGTCACGATCCCGTCTCCGTTCAGGTCACCCTTCCCCTTGAGCGCTTCAAGCAAGAAGTAAGTAAACACCCCATGGCCACCCCAGCGAGCATCCTCGAACGAAAACTCGTTGGTGTCCGCCGCCGTAATGCTCAAGCGACGTGAGGGGGTGAAGAGTTGGGTGAACCCGCCCGCGATCGCGTTTTGGTCCCCCGAGATCCCCGTCAGCTCCTCCTCTTGGGTACCGGCGGAGTGGCAGGCGTCGGCGATCACGATGACCCGTTCGGCCTTGATCTGCCTACGCAGGGCGGTCTTCACATCCCACATGGGGAACGCGGTGGCCGCCATCGCGTCGAGATCGCTGTCGTGCGGCAACAAGTAGAGGTTGTCCGGACGGTTCGGGTCGGGCGCGCCGTGGCCCGCGTAGTAGATCACGACCAGATCGTCCCAGTCGGCCTGTTGTAGGAAGACGAACATGGCTTGCCGCATCGCCGCTCCGGTCGCGTTCTCGTCCGTGAGGAGCAGGATGTGGTCCTCTTCGAACGGGCCGGCCGCCGAACTGATGAGGAAGTCGTACATGGCCTGGGCGTCGGCCCTGGCGAACTCGAGGTCGGGTATGTCGGGGCTGGCGTACTCTCCGATCCCGACCACGACCGCCCAGCGCTCATCGATCCGCGGCGCGACGATGGCCTCTGCAACCCTACCACCGGGCCCGGTAGCGACCACCCTCACCGTGTCCTGGCTCATCGGCAGGTTGGTCTCCGCCCAGAAGCGTTGGGCGTTTTCCCCGTCGATACCCAGAAGCTCGGCCTCGCCGTCGGGGAGCGGTTCCATGTTGGCCGGCTTGCCCTCGACCTCCACTTTGTCGGCGCCTCCGACCACGACGCCCTCGAGGCGAACCGGGTTGAACAACGATGAGGACCGGTCACCCTTCTTCACCACGCCGAGCCCACGTGTGCCGCCCTGGGTGGATGGGGCCACGTCGGCACGCAAAATGGCCAGCCTGAGGCCGCTGCCGCCGTCACTCGCACCCAGGCTCGCGGGGACGGACCCCGGATCTGGCACCCAATAGAGCGCTTCCCTCCAGGGCTCGTCCTCCCAGTTGTTCATGAGCTGGCCCAGAAAGCGGCTCTCCTGGAGGATCTGATTGGCCGCCCTCCGCAGGGCGCGGGCGCGACCTCTCTGCTCGGTCGCCTCGAGAACCCGCCCACCATCCCCTTCGGCCGTGGCGATCACGCGCCCGAGGTCCAGGCGCAGAGCCCGCACGGCGATCTCCCCCGTGGCGGTGATAGCCGACTGGTCGAACGGGTCCGGGCGGGCGCCCCAGTCCGCCTGACCAAGAACGAGCACCTGTGCTCCGAAATCCCTTCCGAGCGCGGTTGCCGCACCCTCATCACCGGCAAGCGCAGCCCTCACCAACTCGCGCTGCGCGGCACTCGCGGCGAGCGCCGGATCGACCATCGGGAAGCCCGCGTCGAGAAAGAAGTTGGTCATCGCGCGAGCTGCGATCTGGCCATCACGCTCCTGGATGAAGACGAGGATCCTCGGGAGATCGGTGTTGAACGCGATCCCACCTTGATCCTGCGCCTGCGCCTGCGGTACCACGAGCGCGCAGAGCAACAGCGCAATGGTCCAAGCACCGGCAAGAAACTCGGGTCTCGAAGCCCTCATCACGTCCCCTCCCCGGCACTCTCCAGGCGTGCGACCGCACGCTGAGCCGCCCGGTGAGTCGGATGGATGTCGAGTGCGTTCCGGTAGTGCTCCAACGCCTTGTCGGTGTCACCCCGGTCCTCGAAGTCGACGCCCCTGGAGAACTCGATCGTGGCCCTGGTCGGGATCGCATCCGCTCGAACTCGTGAGGACGGCGTCTTCAGGTCGAGGCTGGCAACGAACGAATCAGCCATGCGCACTACGACCGACAGCAGCTCACTGGTCTTGTCTAACATCTTCTGAGCTTTGACGACCTCGGACGTCTCGACGTCGACGGCCCGCATATCCATGCGGAGTTGGTCGAAGATGCTTGTCACCTGCCCGTGAATGACGTACTGCGCGCCGAGAATCTTTCCGATCTGGACAGCGGTGCTTTCGTCCACGCGTCCCGACAGTGCCAACTTCTGCTCGGTGAGAAGATCCTGCAGCCTGTAACGCTCGATCACCCTGATCCCCGGCCGGTCCATCAGTTCGGTGATGAGCATACTGGACACCGCCTTCCCCAGCGGCGCGGAATTCACGCCCTGGCCCATCATGAACCCGGTAAAATCCAACACCGCTACGGTTGGAATGTCGTCGTCAGCGGCCTGCGCGGAAACATTCGATGCTGCCACCAGCAGACTGAAAATGGCGACCAGACACCCGATCGGGCCCAGAATCCGCAACGAAAATCTCCGCGAAGAAAGGCTCACACCATGACCTACTCGCACTAACAGCATGTTCAAGTGGCAACCAAGGGATTAAAAATCGTTTGCCCACGGAAATTCCGCCCACTAAATTTAGAACGCCTTGAACACGAGTGCGAGCCCTTTCTTCCGGTACTCGCCCGGTTTAGCAGTTTCCCACCCCCGAGGAAGCTTCCGATGAGCATGGCGCAGCGTCTCAGTCTCAGGACCACTTTCCTCTTCATCCTAGCAGCTCACGTCGCTGGGTGTGCCACTGGCATGCCGGATGTCACCGCGGCCGACGTACCGCGGCTTCAACAGTCCGCCGTGGCCAGCCCCGACGACCTCGACCTGCGGACTCAGTTCGGCATCGCTCTCTACAAGGCCAAGCGCTTCAACGATGCTCGCACGACGCTAGGCACGGTCGTAGCCGATGGAGGCGAGACGGGCGCGGCCTTTTTCTACCTGGGTCTCGCGAACGAGGCAATGGAGGACTGGGGAGGCGCCCGGGAGGCCTACTCCAGATACCTCGACGTTGGGAAGTGGGATCCGCTCAAGGACGAACTTCGTGAGAGGCTACTTCTCATGGTTAGGCGTGAGTTGCAAACCGAAGCTCGGGCAGCCCTGGCCCAGGAGGCTCGGCTGACCACGGCGGCGCCGCAGCCCCGCACGGTGGCGGTCTTCCCGTTCCGCCTGATCTCGGACAACCAAGATCTGCTGCCACTTCAGGTAGCGATGGCGGACATGATGATCACCGACCTATCGCTTTCGAATGCGCTCACGGTGCTCGAGCGGACGCAGATTCAGTCTCTGCTCGACGAGATGGCGCTCACCGAGACGGGCTACACCTCCGCAGCCACTGGCGCGCGAGCGGGGCGGATGTTGCGATCCGAGCACGTCGTGCAGGGAGCGCTGACGACGCTCGGGACCGACGCGCTCCGGATGGACGCCGATGTGCTCAACACCGTGCGGGCGCAGTCGGCGGGAGCCATCCGGGCCGAGGATCTGTTGGAGGACCTCTTCGATATGGAGAAGGATGCGGTCTTCCAGGTACTCGATATCCTCGGTGCCGAGTTGACCCCTGCCGAGCGAGAGGCGATCAACAACAACCGCGCGGAAAACCTGCTCGCCTTTCTCGCCTACGGCCAAGGCTTGATGGCGATGGACCGAGGCGACTATCAGGAGGCCCAAGACTTCTTCCGGCAGGCGGCTTCTCTGGATCCGGGTTATGCTCCCGCCGTCCAGGCAGAGATCGAAGCCGAGGGCTTGGCATCGGCGAGCACTACGACGACCGATCAGGTGGAGAACACGGGCGCACCCGAGTTGGGTGGCGGGCTCACCGGTGTGCCCGGTGCCAACGATTACGTCGCCGCCAACCAGGACTTCCTGACGAAGACGGCCAACGACGTCAATCCGAGTCCTTCCATTGGCGTCTTGGGCCAGGGTGCCGCGAGCACCGGGTCCGGCCAAAGACAAACCAACGATCGTGACCCGACCCAGGAAGCGGGCGGCCGTGAAGGCACCACAACCCCCACCACCTCCATAGCCGTGTTCCGGCTGAAGATCCCGCGCCCGCCGACGGGAGGGGGCCTGCAATGAACGCCCGGGCCAGAGAGTACGGAGTGTTGGCGCTAGCGGTGGCTATTCTGACGGCGGGACCTCTGGAGGCTCAGGAGGTCCAGCAGAGCCTGGGCGTCAGCGTGAACTTCCAGGGCCTGTCCTTCGACGAAGCTTTGGGAATCGAAGTAGCAAACCTCCTCCTCATTCCGATCGCCTATCGGTTTTCGGTGAACGAGAAGTTCTCGGCCGACTTCTACGCCGCGTGGGCCGAAGGCCGGGTCGAGCGTGAGAACGAGACCTTCGTGCTAAACGGCGCGGTCGATACGCGAGTGCGACTCAGCTATCAGGCGAGCCCCTGGGCCGTGCTCACGGTGGGCGCGGCGCTTCCCACGGGAAATGCGACGCACAACACGGAGGAAGCCGTGGTGGCATCCGTGCTCTCTTCCGACATTCTGGGCTTCAACGAAGCAACCTGGGGCACGGGGTTCGCAATCACGACCGGCGTGGCGACAGTACACCGCATCGGCAGTTGGGGTTTGGGGATCGGCGCCAGCTATCGCTTGGCCGACGACTTCGAACCGAGTGCGGACACGGTCTTCTCCTACTCGCCCGGTAACGAGAGCAGGGTTCGGTTGGCTCTGGACAGGAATGTGGGAGAGAGCGGCAAGTTCACGGGAGGCGTCACGTTCCAGACGTTCCAGTCGGATCAATTGGACGGACGCAACCTCTTTCAGGCGGGAGACCGGGTCCGGGTCGACGCGTCGTACGCATTCCGTGCCGGTAGCTCCACCTGGAACGCTTTCGTGGCGAACCTCTGGCGGACCGATGGCGACCTGAGCCTCCAGCTAATCGACGACACCGGGGCTATCTTGGGCGATTCGATCCTCAGTGCCGGATGGCAGAACCTGTTCATGGTCGGCATCGGCGGCGCAGTGCCCGTCGGCTCGACGGTCTACATGCACCCGATGGTCGACCTTCGAATTCAGGACCGGAATGACGACGGGTTCGACTCCGGGTCCGGCTGGATCCTCCGGGGTGGTGTGGATCTCCCTCTCCGGCTGTTCACCGCCTTCGACTTCTTCCCGCGGATCCGGGGGCTCTTTGGCCAACTCACGGCCGAAGGGGGTGAAAGCCATGGTTTCTGGGGCATAGAGACAGGGGCTACCATCCGGTTCAGATAAGTACGTTGTCGCTCCCCAGACGCGGAGCCGACTGTTGAGGATTGCCATCAATACGGGCGGCGGCGATGCCCCCGGGCTCAACGCCGTCATCAGGGCCGCGTCGCTATCGGCATTGAACCTGGGTTGGGAGGTGGTCGGCATCCGCCGGGGTTATCATGGCCTCTTCCAGGAAGATGGGCTGGTGTCCCTCACGCGTGCTTCGGTCCGGGGCATCACCCACACCGGGGGAACGATCCTCGGCACCACCAATCGCGGCAATCCCCTCAAGTGGCCGGTCGAGGGCCCGGACGGGGAGATCCAGTTGGTCGACAGGTCCGAGGAGGTGGTCAGCGAGTTCAAGCGGCGTGGCCTCGACGCCCTCATAGCCATCGGCGGCGACGGGTCCCTCAGGATCGCGGCCAAGCTTTCGGAGAAGGGCCTGCCGGTGGTCGGCGTGCCCAAGACCATCGACAACGACCTCGCCGCAACGCAGGTAACGTTCGGCTTCCATACCGCAGTCGAGACCGCGACGGACGCAATCAGCAAACTCCACTCCACAGCGGAGGCCCACAGCCGTGTGATGGTCGTAGAAGTCATGGGCCGTGGTACCGGCTGGATTGCGCTGTTCGCAGGCATGGCGGGTACGGCTGACGTGATCCTGATTCCCGAGATCCCGTATCGCCTCGACAACGTGTGCCGGAAGATCGACGAACGGTACGAGGGAGACCTCGGGTTCGCCATCGTTGTGGCGGCTGAAGGCGCCTTCCCCGAAGGCGGTGACCCGGTACTGGCGGAGAGGGGCGGTGCGGGCAAAACGGAGAGACTCGGCGGCATTGCAGAACGGCTGGCGCACGAAATCGGCCAGCGCACGGGGAGGGAAACCCGGTCGCTCGCGCTTAGACATCTCCAGAGAGGTGGACAACCCAACGCTTATGACCGGCTCCTCGCCTTACGGTTCGGGGCCGCTGCCGTCAAGCTCGTGCAGGACGGCTGCTTCGGGTGCATGGTGGCTCTGGATCCGCCGAAGGTACTGGCCGTGCCACTTGCCGAGGCGGTGACGGACATCAAGCGAGTTCCGCTGGACGGCGACGTGGTCCAAACCGCCCGCAGCCTTGGGATTTCGTTCGGAGACTGACGCGGGCCACGCTGTGCAACCGGCCGACCTAGACAACCTCAGGCGGCCGCCCCCCGGAAAGCCCGCTGAGCAAAGCACCCACGCCTACGACCACCACCGCTCCTACCACGTTGTAGTACAAGAACGAGATCTCCGTCGTCGCTGCGACGATCCACACCGAGCCCATGCCCGCAATCAGACCGAAGAAGGCTCCGGTACCGTTTGCCCGCCGCACCAAGAAACCAAGCAGGAAGACGCCGAGCAGCGAGCCGTAGAAGTACGACCCGACCAGGTTCACGGCCTCGATCAGCGAGCCCAGACGGCCCGCGTACAACGCAACCACCACGGCCATGGCACCCCAAAAGAACGTGCTCACGCGTGACGCCAGGAGGTAGTGCGCGTCCGAAGCCTTCGGACGGAACCACCGTTTATAGAAGTCGATGACCGTGGCACTGGACAGGGCAGTGAGCTCCGAGTCGAGCGAGGACATCGCCGCCGCGAAGATGACGGCGATCATCAGTCCCAGAAGCCCCGCAGGAACATATTTGACGAGATACGACGGGAAGACGTAGTTGACGTCGTTCGACACAGCCCCTCGCACCTCCGAGATCAGGCTCTTCGCCTCGCTCCGGAGCTCCGACATGCGCTCGTCGTAGTCCTGGATACTCGTTTGGTAGGATGCCAGCTCCCCACCCTGCCGGCGCGCCTCGAGCAGGCCCAACGTGGCTTCACGGCGCTCGCCGTGAAGGCGAGTGTGCTGGGCGGTCAAATCTCGGTACTCAGCGCCCAGCTCACTCGCCTCGACCACTGCGACCTCGGCCGGGTTGAAGATCAGTGGCGGCTGCTCGAAGTGATAGAACACGAACAGCAGAACCCCGATGGACAGGATGGCGAACTGCATCGGGACCTTCACAAACGCGTTGAAGATGAGTGCCAGCCGGCTCTGCCTGAGGGACTTGGCCGTGAGATAACGCTGGACCTGACTCTGGTCGGTGCCGAAGTAGGCGAGCGCCAGGAAGAACCCGCCGATGACGCCTGTCCACAGTGTGTAGCGGTTGGTCGGGTCCCACGACAGGTCGATGCTCTTCCACATCTCCTGTATGCCGCCGATATAGACCACGTCTCCCACGCCCACCTCGGGCGGCAGCGTCGCGAACAGGATCACGACCGCCGCCCCGATGCCTACGAACATCAGCAGCATCTGGATCACGTCGGTCCAGATCACCGCCGTGATTCCACCCACCATGGTGTAAAGAATCGTGATAACGCCCATGATCAGGATGGTCACCCTTTCGTCCCATCCCATGATCACGGACAGCACGATCGCGGGTGCGTACAGAACGATTCCCGCGGCGAGGCCGCGCGAGACCAGAAACAAGAACGCGGTCAATGAGCGGGTCTTCGCGTCGAAGCGTCCTTCGAGATACTCGTAGGCCGTGTAGAACTTGGCCTTGTAGAAGAAAGGCACGAACAGGACACACAGGATCACCATGACCAGAGGCTGCGGCAGGTAGACCTGGATGAACTCCATGCCGTCCTCGAAGGCCTGGCCGGTGGTGCCGATGAAGGTGATCGCGCTCGCCTGAGTGGCCATCACCGAGAGGCCGATCGCCGCCCACGGAAGCCGGCGGTTGCCGAGGAAGTAGCCCTCAATCCCGACGTTCTTGCGGCTATGGTAAAGGGCGAAGCCCACCACGGCTCCGAAGTAGAGGAGGAAGACCGCCCAATCGATTCCGCTCATGGAGAGCTGTAGTCGAGCAGGACGGTGAACACATACAACAGCACGATCATGGCCAGCGTATAGACCACTACGGTCGCATACAACGCATTCCAACTCGGGAAGATCCCGATGCGCCCGCTGTCATCCTCGGGTTGTTTCTCTTGTTCCTCCACTAACGGCGTCCCCCCACTTCAGCGTACCTGCGCCAGTCGTCTCCGGTCAGCGAGACCAGGTTGGCGAAGATCCGATATGCGCCGGGCACACCGGCCGGAAACTGCCGGAAGAACGCAAGCGCCGCGTACACATAGAGTCCGTCCCCCACCGGCGCGACGACCAGGGAGCCGAGTTTGGGCTCCTCGCCAGGGTCGGTAAGCTCGAGAATCGGCGTGTAGCGATCATCCCACTCCTTGAGGAAATACAGCCCGCGCTCTTGGACCCACCCCTCGAAGTCGGCCATCCCGATCCGATTAGGTGTCGTGAGAACCGGAGATTCGGGGTCCACGAACGCCACGGGAGAATTTTCGTCGGTCACCCGATCCACCGGCCGGCTACCCATGCTGACAGGGAAAGGAGCATACTCACCGGCGGGATACTCATACTTGTTGTACTGCACGACCACGGTGCCGCCGGACCGGGCGAACTCGAGGAGTTGGTCGTTCACCGCGGCCACGTCGGGGCGTGTCTCATACACGCGGATTCCCAACACAATGACGTCGAACTCCGAAAAATCACCGTCACGCACAGCCTCCGACCCAACCTCGCGTACCTCGACGCCGAGCTGCCGCAGAGCCTCGAGCCCATCGTCGCCCGAGCCCATGATGTAGCCGACCTCGAGCCCCTCGACCACACGGACAGGGAAGACGGACACCCTGGTCTCGGCGGGCGCGAAGTAGAGACTGCGTGGGATGTGTGGATAGTCGATCACGTCTACACGGCGGTCGAACCGACGACCGTCACGCGTGACCGCCACGGCCCGGAACACGTGGCTGCCTTCGCCGACCCCCGGCCCCGGCTGCACGCTGAAGGTGAACGCCCGGCCCGCACCAGGTGCGTCGAACTCGAAGGGCTGCTCGTCCGGCACTACGGACCAGCCGTCGGGCGCCTCGAGTGTCAGCGAGCCGGAGGTGCCTGTGTCCGCCTCATTGCGTAGGACCACCCTGACACTGCGCGCCTCTTGCAGGCCGGCCGGCCAGGCCATCATCGTGGGCTCCATGCCCACGGAAAGCGCCGGAACCGTGAGCAGCGGCTTTCGGAACTCGCCCCGGGCCTTGTCCACACCGACGAATTCCGCGGCAGCCGACATGCTCAGCCTAACGGGGACGTCCACACCCGGAACTGTGAGCGTGTAGTCGGTCACGGCAGAGAGCACTGGCGGGTTGCGTGGGTCGCCGGCGAGGTCTTCCTCGCCCTCCCAGTTGTACATCTCCCCCTGCCGGGGCTGTTTCAAGTAGTAGAGCTCGGAGACGTCCGCGCCGGCCGGGACGCGCACCCGGAACGTCCAGAGCGCTACATCGCCCGGAGCCACCGCAGCGGGTCCTGTGGCCGACCCACCGACATCCACGATCTCCACGGACCAGCCGCCCCCCGGCGTGCGCACCCGGGGCACCTCCGCGTTCACCGTGAAACGACCACCGTTCCACACTCGCACATCGAGCCTGAGTTCGTCGCCCTCGGCAACGAGGTCGTCGTCGACGCGCACGTCGTATACGAGCGAACTGACGAGCCTCAGGGCATATCCCGCTCGCTCGAGACGGGTGGAAAGCTCGCGAGAGAGGGAGGTGCCACCCTCGGGGTCCGCCGCTTCCACGCGTGCCATGGCGGCCTGGAGCTCCAACACCGCACTCGCGAGAGGCGGCGCGGCGCGGTCCGGACGCAGCAGGTCGAGCGCCCCCTCCGCGCGGCGGAGATGTCCGCGGTAGGAAGTGAAATGCTCCCCCACCGCATCAGCCGCCGGCCCGGACAGGTCTCGCGCAAGCCCGACCAGCGTCGTATCCACTCCCGCGAAGATCCCGTCCACGTCTGAGTCTGCCACATGGCTCTGGATCAGCTCCAGACCCGACGGCCGGCGCCCCAGGGGCTGGGGGACACCCATGTCCTGCGACCTGTGTTGGCTGCGGCTCTCCATGGCGAGCTGGAAGTGGGATCTCCCCAGCAGTGGATCGTAGGCGCCCGTTTCGATCTGAACCGGACCGGCCTCCCTGGCGAAGCGGACGGAGCGATAGAGCTTGGCCGCCTGCCAAGGCTCACCCACGCCCGGGTAGCGGCTCGGGTCCCCCGCAGCGTCGAACGCCTCGATGGCGACAAGACCCGCCGCCTCATGCTGTCCGTGACCATCCCGCGGCGTGCCACTCCACACGGTCACGACGACCTGTGGCCGGTACCTTCGGATGATGCGCACTACATCCTCGACCAACCCGTCGCGCGGCCAGTGGCGGAAGGCCTCGTCGGCGCTCTTGGAGTAGCCGTAGTCGAACGCTCTCCCGAAGAACTGTACGCCGCCGTCCAACGCGCGCGCCGCCTCGAGCTCACCCGTCCTGATGATGCCCAGCCCTTCACCCATCTCCGGACCGATCAGGTTCTGGCCTCCGTCCCCGCGGGTGAGCGAGAGGTAGGCCGTCTCGACCCCCATCCCTCGGGCGAGTACAGTGAGCAGGGGTGTGTCCTCGTCGTCGGGATGGGCCCCGATCATCAGGACCCGCTTGACCCCGTCCAACTGCCGCATGACGAGACCCGCCTCGAGCACGCCCCTCCGGTCTTGAAGGCGCTGGCCTCGCGCCATGTCGAACGAGCCGGCAACGGCCAGAAGGCTCACAAGAACCAGCCGCAAGAACCCCGTAGCTGACAACATGGGCTCGAAGCTACCTCCCCTCATCTTTCACGAAAAGCCGACCCGGGCGAGATGGCCCGGCCCCACAGAGTCCACTAGATACTCGTCTTGGGCCAGGGATGTGCCAAAGCGGAGGGCGCCCGCGCGCGCCCCACCCAACCGGCGAGGGCCGCCAGGGTCAACAGGTAAGGCAGTGCGAGAAAAAACTGGTGAGGTACGTCCCAGCCGAGCGCCTGCATCGAGAACTGGAGGGCCGACGCTCCCCCGAAGAAAATTGCGGCCACGACGACCCACAGAGGATTCCAGCGGCCGAGCACCACCACCGCTAAAGCGATGAACCCCCGGCCGCCCGACATTCCCTCGATGAATGTGCCCGAGTCCAGCGCGAGATGGGCACCCGCTATTCCCGCCATCAGACCGCCGAAGACGGTCGCCCAGAATCGGGTCCAGCGAACCCTGACGCCTGCCGCCTGGGCCGCGTCCGGACTCTCGCCCACGGCCCGTAGCTCGAGGCCCCACTCCGTCCGGAAAAGGCCGTACCAAAGAAGAATCCCCATGACGACCGCGAAATACGCGGTCGGGGCCTGATCGAATAGCGCCGGCCCGAGTACCGGAATGCGGTGCAGGAGCGGGACGGGAACGGAGGAGAGCGGCGGCAAGGTCAGGGTGGTTCCGGTGAGTCCGAACCGCGCCTGATACACGGCCCCGGTCACCCCCAGACCTCCCATCGTGATGGCGGTTCCGGTGATGATCTGGTCGGTGTTGAGCCCCACGACGAAAGCCGCAAAGACCACCGCGACCAGTGCCCCCACCGCGGCCCCCGTGAGGATGCCCCCAAACGCCGAGGACCACGCCAGAGCGCCCAGCGCACCGCCCAAGGCGCCGGCGATGAGTGATCCCTCGAGCCCGATGTTGATGACGCCCGCCCGCTCTGAGACGGTCTCGCCCAGGGCCGCCAGCGCGAGTGGCACTCCCAACCGGACCGAAGCCGCAAGGAACGACGTAAGCAGCGCCAACTCAGCCAACCGAGGCCTCCGCGGGCCGCCCACGCTCCAGCCGGGTCTGGACCAACCACTTCCGGCCCTGCCCCGCAGCGAGCACGGCCAGAATGACCAAGGCCTCGATTCCGCTCACCCACGCTGCGGGGATCCCCGCTTCGCGCTGCATGGCCCCCGCCCCGCCCTCGAGCGCCCCGAACATGATGCCCACGGCCACCACGCCCATCGGATGCAGCCCCGCGAGCAAAGCGACCGCGATCGCTGTGTACCCCCACCCAGGGGACAGGCCTTCGTACAGAGCGAACGTCCGCCCGGAAACCTCCATCGCGCCGGCCAGTCCGGCCAGCGCGCCGGAGGCCAGAAACGTCACGAGGATCACCCTTTTCCCGTCGATTCGCCCCGTGATTCGGGCTGCCGCCGGGCTCTGGCCCACCGCGCGGAGCCTGAAGCCGAACACCGTGCCTCTGAGCACCAACCACAGCGCTACCCCCAGCAACACCGCCACCGCAAAGCCCACATGGAGCCGTGTGCCGGGAATCAGAGCGGGCAGCCGGGCAGCAGCGGCGAGCGCATCGGTCTGGGGAAAGACCCCACGGGACTCCTGGAGCGGCCCGTGCACCATGTAACCGACCAGATGGATCGCCACGAAGTTCATGAGAATGGTCGTGATGACCTCACCCACGCCGAGTCGTAGCCGCATCAAGGTCGGAACCAAAGCCCACACGGCTCCAGCAGTAGACGCGACGACCAGCACCAGGGGCACGACGATCCACCCGGGAAGATCGCCGGCGGCCAGCCCGATCCACACACCCGCCATCGCGCCGGCGTACAGCTGGCCTTCCGCGCCGATATTCCAGACGCCGGCCCGAAAAGCCAGAGCCACGGCGAGGCCTGTCAGAATCAGCGGCACGGAGCGAACGAGCGTGACCGAGAAAAACTGCTCCGGTGACCCCACGGCTCCCCGCACAAGAGCGCCTAGGGCCACCCCGGGGTCGTATCCGCCAGCCACAAGCGCCCCCACTGCCACGACGCCCGTGATCAAGAGCGCCGCCAGCGCCACCCCCAAGCCGCCGAACCGGAGTAGCCTATTCACTCGGGTCCCCGGCGTGAGCAACCATGAGCGCTCCTACGAACTCCCTCGTGCGCCGATCCTCCGGGACCGCCAACAGCCGTCCCCGCCTGAGCACGAAGATGCGGTCCGACAGTTCGAGGACCTCATCGAGATCACTCGAAATGACCACGACCCCGGGTGGGTCTTCGCCTTCCTCCCCCGCCGACGATCGACTCATGCGCCTGAGCTCGTCCTTCACGAACCGCCCGGCGGCGACGTCGAGGCCACGGGTCGGGTTGCGCGCGATCAACAGGTTCTGGCTCCGCATCAATTCGCGTCCGACCACGAGCTTCTGCTGGTTGCCGCCCGAGAGCTGCCACGCGCGCACCGCGGGGGTCGGCGCCCCAACTCCGTGCAGGTCCATGAGCCTGGCGGTGGCCGAACGCAGCCGTCCCCACCGCAGCAGCGCCCCCTGCCGGTACCGGGGAGCCTCCGTGAGCGCGAGCGCCACGTTTTGCGTCAGGTCGAAATCGGGCACCAGCGCCTCGCCCAAACGGTCCGCCGGAATGAATCCCACGGTGTCCGGCAGGTGGACCGTGCCAAACTCGGGCGATTCGGCCCCGGCAAGGATGAGCGCCAACTCCCGCTGGCCGTTCCCATCCACTCCGGCGACGCCCACGATCTCACCCCGCCGCACCGTCAGGTGCACATCGCGAAGGGCCATCTCGCCCTTGGAGCCTCGGGCGCTGACCCCCTCAAGTCGAACCAGCTCGGCACCGGGTTCGGACGGCCGCGGCGGCTCATGTGCGGCGACGGCGCGCCCGATCATCAAGCGGGCCAGCGATCCGGAATCCATGGTGTCGCTCACCCCCGAGTGGACCACACGCCCCCCTCGGAGCACCGTGACGCGGTCGGCCACGGCGAGGATCTCGTCGATTTTGTGCAAGATGAGCAATACCGTGCGGCCCTCGGAGGCCAGCCCGCGCAGCACGCTGAAGAACTCCTCCACCTCTTGGGGCGCCAGCACCGACGTCGGCTCATCGAGGACGAGCACCCGCGGATCCCGGTAGAGCACCTTGAGGATCTCTACTCGCTGGCGCTCACCCACCGAGAGCCGCTCCACCACAACGTCGGGATCGACCGAGAGCCCGGTCTCATTGGAGAGGGCATCCAACCGCGACCTCACCTGGTCGAACGGCAAGCGCAGACCCCACGCGGCGGAACGGACCCCCAGCGCAACATTCTCGAGAACCGTGAGGGTGGGAACAAGGGTGAGGTGCTGGTGCACCATTCCGATCCCGGCGGCCCAGGCGTCTCTCGGCTTGGCCAACCGGACCGGGCGGCCGGCGATACGGATCACGCCCTCGTCGGCCCGCACCACGCCCGAGAGCACTCCCATCAACGTGGTCTTGCCGGCTCCGTTCTCACCGACGAGGGCATGTACCTCGCCGGAAAAAGCTTCGAGATCGACCCCGTCCAGAGCGACGACGGGTCCAAAGCGCTTTCGAATGGCCTCGAGTTCGACCGAGGGGGGGGACGCGGACTCGGCGCCCGAGTCGGTCATGTCAGCGGTTCGCTTCCTCATCGGAGACGAACTGGATTCGTGGGATGTCCACCGTTCCCTCTCGAATGCCGGTCCGTGTTTCCTCGAGCAGGGCCAAGAGCTCGGGTGTGTACTCGGCCACACGCGCCGGATTCACGACGTAGTCGACCAAGGAGGCCTTGCTACCGGCGTAGTAGGCCTCGCCAGGGAGGTCGCCGTCGTACCAAAGGCGTGTAATCTCCACGAATCCCTCCGGAATCCGGATCACCGCGCTCCCAAGGATGAGCTCGGGCGCCACGTCGTTCTGATCCCGGTTCATTCCCATGGCCCAGACGTCTCGCCCATCGCCGCGTGCCTCGCGCACCGCTTGAAAAACTCCGAAACTCGCTGCATCCGTGTTGTGGATGAGGATGTCCACGTCGCGCCTGAGCAGGGCCACCGCGGCTTCCTTGGCCGCTGTCACGTCATTCCAGCTTCCGATCCAGGTCACGAGGACCTCGACATCCGGCCTCACCGATTTCGCGCCCGCCTCGAACGCGTCGAACGTGCCCTCGGCAGGCGGAATCGCCACACCCCCAACCATCCCGATGACTCCGGTCTTGGTCAACGACCCCGCCGCGATGCCGGCCAGATAACTTCCCTCTTCCAGTTGGAAGATGAGTGGAATGACGTTGTGCGCGACCCGCCCGCCCGCGCTCACGATGATGGTCGTCTCGGGGAACTCCGCACCCGCACGGATGGCCGCGTCCTGGTATTCGAAGCCGTGCGCGAAGATGAGGTCGTACCCCGAAGAGGCATACGCGAAAAACGCCTCGTCGAATTCGGCGGGCGTGCGGGTCTGCTGATGGCTGATGTGAGCACCGAAGGAATCGGCGATCATCTGGAGACCTTCGTACGCACCGGCGTACCAGCCCGCATCACTGACGGGACCGGAGGTGAGCAACGCCACCTGGAATGGTGCTCCAGCGTCCTCCCCCGGCGGCTGGCACGCCGACGAGAGGAAGGCGAGCCAAAGGCCCAATCTTGCTACTCGCCGCACGAAGTCCACGGGCTCACTCGCTACGGCCATTTCACTCCCTCGGTGCGGGCACCCAGCACGGGCCGCCAGCAGCCGGCCGCTTGTCGGGGCAATTAGAAGCCCCGGGCATCCCACCGTCAAGGACGCCTCGAAGGAGTCAGATGATTCGGAATGGGGCGAAGCGATATGCGATGTTTCACCGTGAGAAGTCCTTCCATGTTCTTGGTACCACGGGCGCCCCGGGCTCTGGCTCGGACACCAAGTCTAGACCACTGCCTGTCGGGAGTGCGAGGGGGCGAATATGTTCTCGCCGAAATGCTGACCCTCCCGGGCCGTGCAGGGTGAGTAGCAGGCGGTATCGAAGAACCACGACGACGGAGTAATGAATGGAGTCGCAGCGCGGTAACTGGAGCTCGAATTTCGGATTCATCCTCGCTGCCACCGGCAGCGCCATCGGGCTCGGCAACCTGTGGAAGTTCCCGTTCATTACGTGGGACAACGGGGGCGGCGCGTTCGTGCTCGTCTACCTCGTCTGCATCGCTGCGGTGGGGCTGCCGATCATGATGGCGGAACTGCTGATCGGTCGGAAAACGCAGAAGAGCGCCATCGGCGCTCTCAGGGAGGCAGTCGGGCCCTTGTGGGGGCTCGTCGGCGGCTGGGGCGTGCTCTGCGGATTCATCCTGCTCAGCTACTACACCGTCATCGCGGGCTGGTCGCTCTTCTACTTCACGAAGACCGTCGCATGGTCCACGGGCGGTTTCCCGGCCGATCTGTCGATGGGTGATCTTTTTGGAACCCAGTCCAGCAACGGGGGCCTCCAGCTGTTAATCTCGCTTCTGTTCAGCATCGCCACCGTGTCGATCGTCTACTTCGGTGTGCAGAAGGGTATCGAGCGCATTGCCCGGATCTTCCTTCCGGTCCTGTTCGCGATTCTCGCGCTCATGCTCGTCAGCGCGCTCACGATGAGCGGCTCGGGCGAGGCCCTGGCCTTCATCTTCCGCCCCAACTTCGCCGAGTTGCGGCCGAGCGGGGTGTTGGAGGCTCTGGGTCATTCGTTCTTCACGCTCTCCCTCGGCATGGGCTTGATGATCACCTACGGGTCCTACATCGATCGCACGCAATCGATCGTGAAGGCGTCGGTGATCATCATCGTGCTCGACACCGTGGTCGCCCTCGTCGCGACGGTGATCATGTTCTCCGTGATCTTCTCGGTCGCCGGCATGGCGGATGAGATCGGCGGCTCGACGGTCGGCATGCTCTTCATCTCGCTGCCGGAGCTCTTCTATACGGTGGTCCCGTTCGGCAGGATACTCGGCCCGCTCTTCTACGTGCTTATCGCGCTCGCGGCGCTCACGTCCTCGATGTCCCTGCTCGAGGTGGTCGCCAGTTACGTCATCGACGAGCACGGGCTCGAGCGCCACAAAGCGACGCTGATGTGCGGCGCCTCCGTGTTCGTCTTCACCGTGCTCGCCGCGCTCTCGTTCGGCTCGACTCCCGTGCTCTCCACCATGGAGATCTTCGACGGCAAGGTGGGTTGGTTCTCGACCGCCGACCATTTCGTCTCCAACTGGATGCTGCCGACCGGTGGCCTCGCGATCACGCTGGCCGCAGGCTGGTTCATGACCAGGGAGGCGACCAAAGGAGAGCTCCTCGACGGCGCCGAACCGGGATGGTTCAGCTACGGTGCGTGGCGATTCTTCATCCGCTTCGTCGCTCCGATCGCGGTGGCGTCGATCATCATTGCGGTGCTCTTCTTCCACGTCGACTTTAGCTGAGCACGGAAGCCATGTGGGCTCGGCATGCTCGCGGCCACCGTCAAGCAAGCCTCGCTGGGTTCAGGAGATCCGGTACCGCTCGAGCCACTGGAGCCCGAACTCGTCTTTCCGCACGACGTACGCGGTCCCGGCACCGAATCCGATGATGGTCGAGTTGGGCGAAAAGGTCACCTCACTGATCTTGTTGCCCTCGCCGTCGAAGACGTCGTAGACCGCCGCCTCGCCGACCCTGGTCGTTCGCCCGACCCAGATGCCGCCATGTGGATCGACCACCGTCGCGCCGGCCCGGAACGCCGGCATCCGGCTGGGCCACTCGTACGCGCCGATGTCCGGAGCTCCACCTCCGCCGCCCCCTCGACTCATCGAGATGGATCGCTGGCCCCCGGGGCCGGCCTCGATGGAAATGCGCATTCCGGAGGCTCGACCCGCCTCGAGCCAGGCCAGCTTCTCCGCGTCTCCGGGTCGGATGAGCCGGTGATCCAACGTAGGTCCGGTCGACACCCGCCCGTCCGGATGGATCACCTGGACGTAGTAGCCGTCCGATCGGATCAGCGCGACGGTGCCGTCAGGCCCCACGGCCCAATCGTCCCGGGGGGTCATGGGCACCTGACGAATCTGGATGTTCCCACGGCTTTCTGACCGGCGCACCTCCTGGGGCTTGACGCGAGCGACCGTATCGATCGTCTCCGTCGCGCGATCGTACCGACCGATCGACGTGGAGTCCGCCCCGCCGAAGCCGGCGCCAAGTGTAAAGTAGATCCGACCCTGAGCGTCCACCGCCCTCGGGAGCATCATCTGGAAGGAGCCGGGACCAACGCGCCCGGGCTGAGAGACCGCGATCGGCATCGTCTTGCCGAAAGTCCCCTGCGAGTCCATCACCGTAAGACGCCCGTTCCCCAGATCCACCAGGAGTGTGGAGTCTCCGGGCAGCGCGTACACCGCATCGGGCTGCCGGTATTCATCCGGGCCCGGCCCTTCCCGGCCGAGCACCTCCATGTCTCCCGAGTCCATGTCCAAGATCGCGAGCATCTGACCCAGTGGATCGGCGACCATCACGCGGCCGTCCGGAAGCTCGCGGACAGTGCTCAACATCCCGAAGGCTTCCGGGAACTCGGCGTCCTTGGTGAGCGTAGGTCCCTGTGCAAACACGGGAGCGGACGACAACCCCACGACGCCTACCGCCGCAAGCGCCAAAATCACCTTCCTCATCACGGTCCTGCCTTTCCTGCCATCGTTGACGAGCTCTACCGCGCGATCATGTCTTCTACAAGTGTCATACTATTGCGTGTAGGATTACGACGCATTCGCCAAAAAGACGGTTGCCTTGCCGGTAGCCCAGATGGTACGTGATCTTCCACGGCCTTCCGGTGGGCTCTCGCCCTCCGGGGGGGCTCTTCCGAACCATGTGTGGGTATGCGATCCGTACCTGAAATCACCGACACGGCCATCACTTGAACTCATATGAACGCTGACCTTCTGAACCTCCCCATGACGCGCCGGGCGAGTACGCTTCGGTTTGAGGGACGGATCCTCTATCTGCTGGACGACGCCGAGCAGATGCGCGCCCAACTCGAAAAAGGCGCTCGCCTCGACCTTTCCGATGAACTGCGCGCCAAGCTCCGTGATCAGATCAGCACCGACGAGATCACGCCGGCGTACATCTGCTACTTCCACGACGAGACACTGGGCGACTTTCCGTATCTGGGGCTTCGGGCAACGAACCGCGTTACGGGCGAAGCTGAATCGCCGGTCACACGGAGAAGTGTGAGAAACGGCGGCTTCGTGTGCTCTGTGGCCGGAAAACGGCGGGGCAAGGGCAGCAGCAGGGAGCAGAGCCCGTATGCCGAACTCATGGCCGGTATCCAGGTGGTGGTCGGGGAGAGCATCGAGAGGATCTACAACGAGAACTGCCAGAACCTCGGCATTCTCACGACGACCGATTTCGACCTGATCCGGAGGATCGAGTCGGGTGAGGAAATCCGCCTGGCGGAGTTCACGGAGGGCACGGACGAAATCACGCGACAGATCATCGAGTTCGGAGGTCTGTTCGAGTTCAACGTGGCCCGACTGCAGGGGCAGGTCACGGTGCCCACTCCAGCCTCACTCGCCGAGCAGCAGCCTACCGGCCGGCCCATGACACTCGGTGAGAAGATCTTCGCCAGCCACTGGGTGGTGGACGCGGCAGAGGACGACGTGGGTGTGCCGGCCGTAGCTCCCGGCGAGGCCGGTTTCTTCCGCACCGACATCCGCTTCTCACACGAGTACGTGACCCCCATGTCCGCCATCTTCTTCGAACAGAAGGTGGGCCAGGACGCCAAGGTCGTGGATCCGGACAGCGTCCTGTTCTTCCGGGATCATCTCACGTTCCTGTCCAAGGTCATGAGTCAGGAGCGAATCGAAGAGGGCCTCCTCGAGGTCGCGAACGAGTTGGAGGCCAAGCAACGGGACTTCGCGGAAAAACAGGGGATCCGCCTCTACGGCGAGCTCATGGGGCAGCAGCTGGGCTCCGAGGCCATCTGCCACTCGAAGATCTTGGAGGAGTACGCCGAACCGGGCATGCTGGTGATCGGAACCGACTCTCACACGCCACACGCCGGTGCCATCGGGTGCGTGGCCTTCGGAGTAGGGACGACGGCGATCTTCAACTCGTGGATCACCAAGGACGTGCGCGCCAGTGTGCCCGTGTCCTTCAAGGTCGTGATCGACGGGACGCCCGCAGCCAACGTGACCGCGAAGGACTACATGCTGGAGATCCTCCGGCATCCCTACATCCGGGAGGGGCACGCGATCGGCCAGATCATCGAATACGCCGGCCCTGCGGTCGAGGCCCTGTCGGTCGATGAGAGGGCGACGATGACGAACATGGCCGCCGAGGTGGGCGCGTTCACGGGCATCATCGACGCCGACGACAAGACCGTCGATTTCCTCGTGAACGAGAGGGGCATGGACCGCGCGCGGGCCGTGGGTTTGATCGATGGAATGCAGAGCGATCCGGGGGCCGAATACGTGAAGGTCATCGAGCTGGACGCCTCCCAGGTGCGGCCCATGGTGGCCCTTCCGGGTGACCCCGGCAACGGAGTGCTGATCGACGAGCTCGAATCGCCGGTCAGGATCGACATCGCCTACGCGGGTTCGTGCACGGCGGGCAAGAAGGAAGACATGGACATGTACGCCCGGGTGTTCAGCGAGGCGAATGAACGCTCGGGCCTCACGGTCCACCCGGACGTGGACTGCTTCATCCAGTGCGGATCCGTGGAGGTACGGGAATACTGCCGGGAGCGCGGCTACCTGGACCTGTTCGAGCGCGTCGGGGCCAGTTTCATCGAGCCCGGGTGCGGCGCGTGCATCGCGGCGGGCCCAGGCATCACTCGCGTAGAGGAAGAAGTGTCCGTGTCATCGCAGAACCGGAACTTCCCAGGCCGATCGGGCCCCGGGCAGCTCTACCTGGTGTCACCCTACTCCGTGGTGGCCAGCGCCCTGGCCGGGCACGTCACCAAGTGGGAGCCCGGCGTCGAGATCGAGCCGCTCTCACCGCGCAAGTTAGCGACGGTCTAGGATGACGTTCGAACCGGACCGAGACCTCTTCCCCTTCGAGTCGCAGTGGTTCAACAGCGACGTGGGGCAGGTGCACTACATCGACGAGGGCTCCGGGCCGCCGATCCTCATGCTCCACGGAAACCCCACGTGGAGCTTTCTCTACCGCGGCATCATCATCCGTCTGAGAAAACACTTCCGGTGCATCGCCGTGGACTACCCGGGGTTCGGGCTCTCGCCCCACCCGCCGACCTATAGGTACACGGCCGCCGAGCACGCGGAAGTGGTAGGCCAACTCGTGCGTGAGCTGGGACTGTCGGACCTGACGATCATGGGACAGGACTGGGGAGGTCCCATCGGGATGCGCGTCGCCCTGGACGACCCTGGCCGGCTGCGCGCCCTCGTCATGGGGAACACGTGGTACTGGCCGGCTACCACCCTGTTCATGCAACTGTTCAGCAAGGTCATGTCCTCCGGGTTCATCCAGGGCCAGATCTTCAACAAGAACCTGTTCGTCGAGCGAATGATCCCCCTCGGGGTGAAACACAAGCTCGCGCCCGAGGTGATGGACCACTACCGGGGACCGCTCAGCACGATGGACAGCCGGGCCGGTGTGGCCGAGTTCCCGAAGGAGATCATCAACGCGGAGCGATGGCTCCGCGAAATCGAAGCCAACGTGGCGTTCGAGTTGGGCCGGCTACCCCTCCTTCTCGTCTGGGGGATGCACGATCTGGCCTTCACGCCGGGGTTCATGAAGCGCTTCCGGTCCGACTTCGAGTCGGTCAGCATCGTACGCCTCGAAGCGAAGCACTACATCCAAGAGGACGCCCCGGCGGAAATCGCCGCGGCCATCAAGGCCTTTCTGGGGACGTAATCCCTCGCACCACCTTCGGCGGCCAGATTCCGGCTAGGTCTCTTTGCTCCCCGGCCGATAGAGAATGACCCTGGCCTTTTCGAGCGTGACCAGCCCGCTGCCGATCACGCCCTCGAGATACCGAAGCGATGCGCCGAGCAGGAACGACCCCAACACGTTGACGGCCATCGTGCCCGCCGGGAATCCCGAGCCCGCAAGGGTTCTGCACCCACCCGGACACCCCGTAGCGTGCGGCCGCCCCCAGGGCGCCTCCAAGAGCAACGTAGACGAGCGTCACCGAGCCTCCCCTTCAGGATGAGAGGGTGGGCCGAAGCCCACCCTCTCTGCACTCAACCGAGCCGAACGAAGGCGTCAGCGAATGCCGGCGTTCACTCCGTTCGGGCCGAGATTCCGCCAAAGGTAGGTGGGCAATGCCCGCTGCCTCGGCCATACCTCGTCCATGGTGGGTCCGTCGTACAGACGCCCGTTCTTCATGATGAACTGAAGGCCCATCGTGTTGCGCAGGTCCTCGAGCGGATCGGCGTCGAAAACCAGGATGTCGGCCAGCTTGCCGGCCTCCAGGCTTCCCAGGTCGTTGCCGAAGCCGATCGCCTCCGCCCCGAAGATGGTGGCGGCTCTGAGCACATCGTGTGCGGACATGCCACCCGAACCCATCGACCACAGCTCCCAGTGGTAGCCGATACCCTGAATCTGGCCGTGACTACCCACCGCCGTGCGCGCACCGTTTTCGATGAGCTTCTTCGCGAACTCGGCGTGCTTCGGGAAAACGTACTCCTCCTCCAGGAACCAGCCGGCGTCACCCGGGCTGCCGCCCGCGCCCGTTCCACGACGGCGTGTCCGGGTGTCGAGGCTGGCGTGCGGGATGAACCGTCGCAGCTTGACGTCGTCGTGCACGTTCTCCGTCGTGTAGTAGAAGTTCTCGCCGAAGGGGCCGCCGTACGACACGAGCAGCGTGGGGGTGTGCGTCGTTTGCGAGGCCTTGAAGAGTTCGACCACATCCATGTAGATGGGCGCGATCGGAAGCGCGTGCTCGATCCCCGAATAGCCGTCCAACGCGTGAGTCAGATCGAGCTTGAAGTCGAGCCCACCCTCGGTGGTCGGCATGATCTCGTTCTTCTTGGCGGCGTCGATGATCCACTGACGCTGCTGCCGGTTCCCCGACATGTACATCTTCAGCGTCTTGGTATCGAAGTACCTGCTGTACCGCTTCAGCACCGCGTCGGCGTCCTCCGCGGACCGGATGTTCTCCCCGAGGAAGACGCCCGGCCCCGTCGAGTAGATCCGCGGGCCCATCATCGTGCCTGTCGACACGCGGTCCTGATAGCTCAGGATGTCGGTGAACGCGGTCTGCGGATCTCGCGTGGTCGTCACCCCGTACGCGAGCGTGGCGAGGAACTGCCACGACTGCGTCGAGTGGATCTCGGGAACGAGCCACTGTGGGTGGTAGTGTGTGTCGACAAAGCCCGGGGTCAGCGTCTTCCCGGACACATCGACGATTTCGGCGCCTTCGGGCACCTCCACCTCTCCGCGCGGACCGATCGCCACGATTCGGTTGTTCGTGATCACGATGTCCGCGTTCTCGATGATCTCGTGCTCCTTCATCGTGAGCGCTCGACCACCTCGCAGGACAATCGTGCCTTCAGGCACGTCCCGGGCCATGGTGACCTCGATCCACTGCTCCCTCGGCTTGTAGTCGTCCGAGCGGACAGACACGGTGTCGAGGCCCAGGCGCACGGAGTCGGCGTACGCGGTGATGCCATCTGCCTTCTTGGACATCTCCTCGATAGCGCGGCGTAGCGAATCAGCCTGCACCTGCACCGAGTCGGCCAGCAGGCCGATCAGCTGGTTCTGGAGAGAGTCCGGAACCTCAGCCTCATCCTTCTTCAGGCTGTCGACCTGTGCCCGCGTTGCCTTCACGCTGTCGTTGATCGCGTTCTTGCGCAGGTTGAAGGCGACGTCCGCACGGGCTGCCTGCACCGTGCTGTCCTCCTGCGCCTCGACATGATCGAGATCGTACGTGAACAGCGTCTTACCCAACGCGAAGGTGATCTGAGTGCCGTCCGCGCTCCACGCCGGGAACTCACCGCCGAACTCGGTGAGCTTGCGGACTTCGACCGGCGCGCCGTCCGCGTCGGCTACGACGACCGTAGGCGTCTCGTTCGAGCCTTCCGGGATGTCCAGCATGTAGATGTGGTTCCCCACCTGCGCGACCGCCCGGCCACCTTGCGGCGAGATCAGCACGAGCCCCGCGGGTGGTGGTGGGCCGGCCTCCAACTGGTCACCGTCGCCCGGCGCCCCAAACACCTCTTCCTTCGGTGTCGGGAAGACCCTCCGCGGGAGTTGGACGTAGTCTTCGGGATGGATGAGCGAGTTGGTCATGGCGCCCCGCGATCCCCGAACCATGACGTGCGCCTTCACGTCGGTGCCGTCCCAACGGAACGACACGAGGCCCTCCCGCGGGCTGTAGGCGTAGATCCGATCGGGCTGGTCGGACCGGAAGTGCATGACGTCACGGCCCGCCGTGGGCGAGATCACCGTGGCATCCCCCCCGGTCGTGGGCACCCAAACGAACTCACCGCCCAGCGGCCCGAAGAACACGTCGGGAGCCACCTTCAGCTCGCGGGCCGCCGCGCGTGTCGCGACCACGCGGTTCCCGTCAGGTGAGTACGCAACGTTGTAGTAGAGGGCAGCCGCCGTGCTGAGCTGGGTCGGTGTCGCGGACGATCCGACCTCGAGCTTCATGATGTGGCCACCCGCCGCATCGTCCCACGTGGCGTAGGTGATCGACCGGCCATCGGGCGACCACGCGGGGTGGAACTCGCCCACGTCCGCGGTCGTGAGCCGCCGGGGCTCCCCTTCAGGCATGTCCTTGACCCAGAGCCGGTCGAACGCGGTGAAGGCGATCATCGTGCCGTCGGGAGACGGAACCGGGCTACGGATCTGAGCGGCCGTCACGACCGAGGCCGTATCGACCTGGTACTCGAACTTCACCTCCGGCCCGACCGCCACCTTGGCGTCGATCTCGAAGGGGATCTCGGTCGGGGCGGAGCCGTCCATCGGGATGCTCCAGATCTTCCCGCCGTACGAAGCGACGATCGCTTCCGAATTCGGCATGAACGAGTAGCCCGGAAGCAGGTCGAGCGGTGCGCGAGACTCCATATCGTCCCGCTGGACGGGATACGCCAGCCACTCCTCCGCCCCGGTCGTGAGATCGCGCTTGCGCAGACCGGTCTCAGTATTCTCTCGGCTTCCGTACACGAGCCATTCACCGTCCGGCGAGATGGCGGGTCGGAACCCCGAGCCGTACCGGCTGCTCATCGTGATTTGAGAGCGCTTTTCCGTGTCGTACCGGTAGATCTGGTACAGGGGGAAGCTCGCGTTGTACGACCAGTCACCGGAACCGCCGGCAAACCAGATGTACCTCCCGTCTGGAGACGGCGCCGCGCCCAGCACCTTGAACTGCGTGGGCGTCGAAACGATCGGAAGCGGTGAGCGCCGGGTGACGTTGAACATGAACATCTTGGCCGCGCCACCGAGCCCGGTGGTGCGGCTGACCACGACGTTCTCGCCATCCGGCATCCATTCAGGCGAGACGTACAGGTTCCCGTTTCCGCGACTCACCTGCGTCGTATCGGTGAAGTCCATGCGCATGGTCCAAACGTTGTCGCCACCGCTTCGGTCGGAGACGAAGACGATCGTCTCGCCGTCCGGGCTGAAGCGCGGCTGCGCGTCGAACGCGAGGCCTTCGGTGATTTGCGTGGCCTTGCCTCCCGCGATCGGGAGCGTGTACAGGTCGCCCAGGAAGTCGAAGACGATCGTCTGACCGTCGGGGCTCACGTCGAGCGACATCCACGTCGCCTCGGTGGCGGTGAACTCTGCCGTGCGGTCGGCCTCGAGCACGAGCGGCTTCTTCGGCCCGTCATCGTCATCCCCACTCCCCCCACCGCGTCCCTGAGCAGCCACCGGCAGCGCCACTCCGAGACCG
Source organism: Gemmatimonadota bacterium (assembly GCA_022571515.1). Classification (GTDB taxonomy): domain Bacteria; phylum Gemmatimonadota; class Gemmatimonadetes; order Longimicrobiales; family Gaopeijiaceae; genus JACZXQ01. The sequence continues at coordinate 10,683 of JACZXQ010000021.1, read as the reverse complement.
AGGAACATCAGGAGCGAACTCCGAATCCAAGACTTCACGTGCCTCATGTATCTGTCTCCGCTGGAAACCCTACGAACCTCGGTCATTGTCCACCTCCCCGGATCCCCGCCGCCGTGTTGGGCGAGAGATGGCGCCATGCCTCGTCCGCGGCGGGACGCTGCCGTGGCCAGATCTCATTCAGCGTATCGCCCTCGTAGAGGCGTCCATTCTTCATCACGTAACGGATCGTGTTGGTATTGCGGATGTTCGTGAGCGGATTCTCGTTCATGATCACGAGGTCGGCCAGCTTGCCCGCCTCGATCGAGCCGAGGTCACCGCCCAGGCCGATCGCTTCGGCACCCATGATCGTTGCGGCGCGCAGCACGTCGTGGGTGTCCATCCCGCCCGACTGCAGCGCCCACATCTCCCAGTGGTAGCCGAGGCCCTGGAGCTGACCGTGGCTCCCTACCCCGGTCTTGCCACCGCCCTCGACCAGGTCTTTGATCCAGGCCGAGTGCTTGTTGAGCATGTACTCCTCTTCCATGAACCAGCCGCCCGGTCCAGGGCCCGAGGTCTGCAGCCGACGCGCCTTGCGGTCGATCTCGGCCTTGGGCGTGAAGTAGTTCAGCTTCTCGTCGCCGACCACGTCTTCATGCGTGTAGAAGTAGTTCTCGCCCCAGGGGCCACCGTAGGTGACCAGGAGCGTCGGCGTGTTGACCGTGCCCGACGTGGCGAAGAGTTGCACCACGTCGTCGTAGGCCGGCCAGATCGGCATCGTGTGCTCGACACCGGGATAGCCGTCCATGGCGTGCGTCATGTTGAGCCGGTAGTCGAGTCCTCCCTCGGTCGTGGGCATCAGCTCGAGTTCGAGCGCGGCCATGATCAGGTGCTGACGCTGACGGCGATTTCCAGACATGTACATCTTGAAGGTCTTCGTGTCGTAGTAGTCGCTGTAACGACGCAACACCGACCGGGCGTGATCCAGGTCGCGGATCCCTTCTCCGCTGAAGACCCCGGGCCCGGTCGAGTACACCCTCGGTCCGGCCATCTGGCCCGCCTCCACGCGGTCCGAGTAGACCAGGACGTCGGTGGTGCCGGTCTGTGGATCTCGCGTGAGCGTCACACCGTACGCGAGGTTGGCTGCGTACATCCACGGCCGCTTATTGTGCAGCCCCCATAGGGGCCGCAGGTGCGCGTGGGTGTCCACGAACCCAGGCGTAATCGTGGTGCCACTCACGTCGATGACCTGCGCCCCGGCCGGTACCGCGCCCTGGGGTCCGACCGACGTGATGTGGTTGTTCGTGACGACGATGTCGCCGTTCTCGATGATCTCGTCGCCGCGCATGGTGACGATGCGCGCCCCACGAAGCACGACCGTGCCCTGCGGGACGTCTCTGGGCACCGAGATCTCGATGCGCTGCTCGGACGGAGTGTAGTCGGGGTCACCCGCGGCCGCGTCCAGATCATAGCTGACCAGCGCATTCGCGATCGACCAGTGGACGGTGCGCCCGTCCGCCGACCAGGTGGGAAATTCACCGCCGATGTCGGTGAGCTTCAAGGTGGGCATCGAGGCGCTGTCGGGTTTGGTCACGGAAACGACCGGGACCGGACCACCGGTCAGCGGCACAGTCACGACATAGATGTCGTTCCCGATCTGCGCCAGCGCTTTGTCACCCTGTGGTGCCCTGACCACGAGGCCCGCGGACTGCTGGGGCACCGTGGGCTCCCGTGACCCATCCCAGTCGGAATAGTCACGCGGCATCACAATGTCACTCGTCTCGGATTTCTCGTACGGCCCCACGAGGATGTTGCGGCGCCGCGTCACGCGGACGTGTGTCTTCAGGTCGGTGTCGTCCCACCTGGTCGACATGAGCGCCACCGTCGCGGGGCGACCCTCGGCCTCCGGAGCAAATCCGTAGTAGTAGATCCGGTCGGGCTCGTCGGTCCTGAAGTGTGGGCGGTTCTTGCTACCGGCCGGCCCGATGACCGTGAGCGCACCACCGTTGGACGGCACCCATACGTACTCGGCGCCGAGTCCGCGGGCGCGGGGGCCGGTCGCCTCGTGCAGGTTCCGGTCCGAGGCGCGCCATGTGATGATCCGCCCATTCGGCGCCCACGCCGTCCCCTGGTAGAACGCCGACTGTTGCGTTAGCTGAGTAGGCCTTCCGCCGTCGGAGTTCACCTTCATCACGTGGCCTTCGGTGTCGTCCCAGGTTATGAAGGAGATCTCCCGGCCGTCAGGTGACCAGCTCGGGTAGTACTCGCCGACCTCCAGGTTCGTGACGCGCTCAGGCGTTCCGTCCGGAAGGTCCACCACATAGAGACGGTCCATGGCCGAGAAGGCGACCCTGCTCCCGTCCGGGGAGGGCTGCGGGTCGCGGATCTGCCTGGCGAGGAAGGTCGGCGTGTCCTCGATCGGATACTCGAACTTGAGTTCGGGGCCGACCGCTACCTCGGCGTTCACAGTGAACGGTATCTCGGTCGGATCGGAGCCGTCCAAGGGGACGCTCCAGATGCCGCCACCGTACGAAAGCACTATGGCGGAACCGTCGGGCATCCAGGAGTAGCCCGGCATCACGTCCATATTCGCGATCGACTCCTGATCGTCCCGCTGGATGGGATACGCGAGCCAGCTCTCCTCACCCGTGTCGATTTCACGGAGGACCAAACCAGTCTCGGCGTCGTGTCGAGAAGCGTATGTGAGCCACTTGCCGTCCAGCGACAGGGCCGGACGCATCGCCGAGCCGTACCGGGAGCTCATCGTGGTCCGCGTGCCCGTCTCACGATCATAGACGCCGAGTTGGTACTGCGGGAGGATCGCGTTGTACGACCACGCGCCTTGTCGCTGGTGATACCAGACGTAGCGTCCGTCGGAACCGAAGGCGGCGCCCATGATGCGCAGGCGGCCGGGGCCGGCCGTCATCTGAAGCCCCGTGCCCCCGTCCTTGTGGTAGAGCCAGAGCTTCTCGAGCCCCTGAAGCGGAGCGGCGCGGGACACCACGATGTACTGGCCGTCAGGCGTCCACTCGGGGGAGAGGAATGCGCTCCCCTGCCCCTTCGAGAGGGCGCGCTGGTCGCCACCGTCCGCGTCCATCAGGTGCACGTTGTCGTCACCGCTGACGTCCGAGACGTACACGATGCTCTGCCCGTCCGGGCTGAACCGCGGCTGCATGTCGTGAGCTATGCCATCGGTGAGCCGGGTGGCCGTGCCACCGGAGATGGGCATCGAGTAAATGTCGCCGAGAAGATCGAAGACGATGGTCTGTCCGTCCGGGCTCACGTCCAGAGAGATCCAGGTCCCCTCCGAGGTCGTGAACCGAGCCCACCGTGCGGGCTCGAGCGGAAGACCACTCTCCACTTCCTGGGCCAGCACACCGATCGGTGTCGCAACCACGAGGAGTGCGAAGAGTGTGGCGAACCCAGAAGCGGGTTGTCGAGTTGAACGCATGTGAGGCTCCCAAGCGTGTTGTGTTGGCACATCGAAACCGGTGCTCGGGCGGGGCACCGGGCCGCCTAAGTTAGGGCGCGCTGGTGACGTATGCTACACCGAGCTTCGCCCGAGCCGGCACCACCACCCCCATGTATGTTTCTTTCTCGAATGAAAAGCGAAATCCAAGGAAGCCCGGGACGAGTACCAGGCAAGCGGGAGGGCGCCTGGTGGCTCGGGGGGCGTATCTGATCTCCTTGGGAGCCTCCTACGGCGTGAAGAGGAACGACTGTGACACCTGGGCGAAACGACCGCTGTCCGTGTGGCTCCGGCCGCAAATACAAGCGCTGCTGCTATGGAACAGATATGGCGGCGAGCCCCGGCGGCCGGCCTCCCGACCTCCCTCCCACCGCCCGAGCAGAGGCCCTTACGGCCGAACGATGGGAGGCCGATGTGCTGGCTCTTCCCCGATTGTACGAGGGAAGCGATGACAAGCGCCCCGTGTTGGCGCTGGTTACGGCAGGCGGTGTCATCCTCCACCTGGAAGTCGGGGATATCGGCGCCAGCGAGCCGTCGGACCTCGTCCAGCGTCTCGAGGATGCGTTGGCCTCCGGAGCCGGGCTGCTGGGCGAGTGGCCGGCGACGGTTGCGATCCGCAACGCTGAGGTCGCCGACCTCATCCGGCCCTACCTGGAGGCCCGGGGCTGCGGCGTGACCGTTGCCTCCCCGCTTCCCGGGCTCGACCCGACGGCCCGGCTGCTCATCGGTGATTTGGTGGATGAGGATCTCTGGCCCCCCATCGCTGCGCCCTTCATGTGGGCCGGCTGGGGCCTGCCCGAGGAGCAGGTATCTGAGCTTTTCTCCGCCTGCGCGGCGTTCCACAGGGCGGCTCCTTGGCGGTGGATGGACGACGCTCCCCCCGTCTTCGTCGAATGGAGTGATGGCTCCGATCCGTGGTTGGTGGCCGTGCTGGGTGCTGCTGGGATGTCGGAGGGGCTGGCAGTCTACTCCGATCCCTCCGACTACTACGAGGGTACCTTGAGCGCGGACGAGCAGGAAATGCCGTTCCAGGCGATCCAGGGCTGGATTCTAAATTTGGCGTACGCCAGCAGGCACGAGCTGCCACGCCCCATGCAGCGCGAGGTCGCACGCGCCGGCTGGGAGGTAGCGGCCGCCGACGCCTATCCGGTCCTCATGCCCTTCTTCACGCCTGGTGGCGGGTTGTCCCGGGAGCTGGCCCGCCGGCTCGCGGCAGTGCTGCGCGCCCTGACCTCCTTTGCCGACGAGTACGGGAGCCGTATCCGTGAGGAATCGTCGCCCTTTCGTTGGGACTGCGATGGACTCGTCCTCTGGTACGAAGGGGAGGTGAGTGAGGGCCCCCCTCTCCAAGATCTCCCTCCGCATCTCAAGGAAATAGAGGAGAAGCTCGAATCCGGCGAACTCCAGACCATGGCCGAAATCCAGGCTTGGGTAGGGGAGCGGACGGAGGGATACAATGCGACGCCCCAGGCCGAACTGTCCGGATTGAGCCCCGCTCAGGCCCATGCTCTTCTAGGGGGAGATTGGAAGGGAGGCGGGCCGCTGCGGCTCGCCGAGGATCTCGCGCTGGGCCAGCTCGTTGGCGCCCCGATGCTCACGAACGCACGGATCCTCCTCCAGTCAGCCATCGAACGCGACGGCCTTCCCACCACGAAAGCGGGCAACCTGCGGCGCGTCGTGGTCACGGAGATGCTGGAGCGCATGACGTGGCCCGACGGCTACGCTGAGAGAGTCCGGGACATGAACAAGGCGATCAACGAGGACGACGTGTGGGGTCTGCATATCCTGCGGGTCGTGCTGGGGGTCGCGGGTCTGCTTCGTCGGCGGAAGGGCCAGTTCAGGGTGACGCGGGAGAGCCGGAAGCTGGCCGGGGAGCAGAGGGCGGGCTCCCTTCTTGCCCACCTCTTCCGTGCCTATTTCCATGACTTCAACCTGGCGTATGGAGACCGGGATGCGGCCGCCCCGGGCCTCCAGGCCGTGGTACCCCTCCTGCTCTGGCGGATCGGGGCCGAGGCCCGGGACTGGGTGGACCCGGAGGCACTGGCCGAAAAAGTCCTTCCCGACTCCCTGCGGAACGACCCCGAGGATCCGCCCATGGTCTCAGATTGGGGCGTCACCCGCTGTAAGCGGCGCGTCGTCGAGCCGCTCGTCGGGTTCGGCCTTCTAGAAGAGCGCGTGGTTTCGCCCAGCACGGTGAAGTGGTGGAAAAGACGCGTAGAGGTGCGCGTCGCGCCGCTGTTCGATCATCTCCTGAAGTTCAGCTGGGACTGACTGGGATCTGCTCGCAGCGTCCGGGTGCCCAACCGATCCTCACGGCTTGTAGCGCGATCGCCAAGCGTCGAGTTCCTCCTGCCGCGGGTCGTACCGATGTATCGATCCCTCGTGAATTTCCAACAGGAGCTCGAGGGTTATTGTCAACTTGAGCGGACAAGCTGAAAAGCTACGGCGCTGCTGGTCAAGCACAGCGGTTCCTTTGCCGCCGCTTCACTTCGAGTACGTCAAGTTGACAACACCTCTGTGCCGCCACCTCGGAGAAGCCTGTGCCCTGTAGCATTTGGGTCAACATGGCGGCAAGCTTTGCGTTGGCCCCGAAGCGCAAACAACCGCTCTCGGGATTGACTCGAGGCGAGCCTGGGCTTACCTGCACTGCACCGACCGAATAACCCGCCGCCCACAGAACCCCTAAAGCGAGGTATTTGTTGCCGAACGCTGCCACCTGGAAGGGTCTCGCCTCATATCTTGCGCTCACCGTGTTGTTGGCCGGCTGCGGAGGGGGCGACGGCGGGACCGAACCGGAAACGCCCCGCGCAACCACCATAACCGTCTCGCCCAGCTCCGTCACCATGACGTTCCTGGGGCAGACACTGAGCCTCACGGCCTCGGTGGGGGACCAGAACGGTCAACCCTTCAACACCACCGTAACCTGGTCGACGGCGGATGCCGGGGTAGCCACGGTAAGTACTGCCGGGGTCGTGACCGCGGTGGGCAACGGAACGACCACGGTCCACGCCGGCGCGGGCACAGCCTCCGGCTCCGTGTCCATCTCCGTCCAGCAGGTGGCCAGCCAGGTGACGCTGGTGTCGGGAGACGGCCAGGCCGCGACCGTGGGTGCGACGCTCCTGGAAGGGCTCGTCGCCCAGAGCAACGACGCAGGGGGATCTCCGGTCCCGTCGATCGATATCGCGTTCGAGGTGGCGGCAGGAGGGGGGGCCCTGAGCGTAACCGCAGTGACCACTGATGCGCAGGGCAGGGCGTCGTCGGCGTGGACGTTGGGCACGGAGGCGGGCACTCAGCGGGTCGACGTCGCCATCGTCGGCACGACTTCGGGTGGCGCGGCGTTCACCGCTACGGCGGCGGCTGGTCCGCCCGCGGCCGTGAGCAAGGTCTCGGGGGACGAGCAGTCGGCCACCAAGGGCACGGCGCTGGCAGACCCGGTGGTCGTGCGGGTCGCGGACGAGTTCGACAACGGGGTGTCCGGCGTGACTGTGTCGTTCGCCGTGAACGGCGGGGGAGGCCTGGTGGATACGGGTCTCGCAGAGACCGGATCGGACGGAACGGCACAGGCGGTCTGGACCATGGGCCCGGCGGCGGGCGCCGGTGCGCTGACCGCCACGGTGCAGGGATTCGCCCCCGTGGGTTTCAGCGCCACGTCCCTCGGCGTTCCCGACCTGATCGTGAGCGCGTTGACCGCGACCCCGAACACACCCACGCTCCAACAAACGGTAACCGTGCGAGTCACGGTGTCGAACGCCGGTGACGGCCCCAGCAACCTGGACGTCACCGTCCAGGTGGAGGTGGATGGAACGGTGGTCGGCAGCCTCGACGTGGATGCCCTCGCGCCGGCGGGCGAGGCCGACGGCGAGTTCACCTTGGGGCCGCTCGCCGAGGGTGCCCACACCATCACGGTCAGGGTCGATCCGGGCGGGGCGATCACGGAGTCCGATGAATCCAACAACTCGTCGGACATCCAGGTCACGGCGGTGGACGCGGTCGCCCTGGAGGTCGGCACTCCCGTCACCGGCCTCGCGGGAGCCACGGACAGCCAGACGTTCTTCACCATCGAAGTGCCGGCCGCCACGCCGGCCCCCGGATGGGGGCCCGTGGCCACCTCGATCGAAGGCGGCGCGCGCCCGCAGAAGACCGGGTTCGCCCCAGGCGCGATACGCATGGTCGAAGGCTCGCGCGGAGCTTCGTCTCCCGCGCGGGCGGCGGCGGTCACCAGGCTCGCGGTGACACTCTCCGGCGGCACGGGCGATGCGGACCTGTATGTCCACTTCGGTAGCCGGCCGAATGAGCTCGCTGACTACGACTGCTTTTCCCTGGAGGTGGCGACCACCGAGTCCTGCGTCTTCAACAACCCCGCCCCTGGCACCTATCACATTCTGGTGCAGGGCTTCGCGGACTACTCGGGCGTGACCCTGCTCGGCACCACCGCGGAGGGCGGGCCGTTCAACATCGAGTTGGTGTTCATCAACCATGGCACGCCCAGCCAGGATGAGGCCATCGCTGCGGCAGCCGTCCGCTGGATGGGCATCGTCCGGTCCGAGCTGCCGGACGTGGACTTCTCCGCCAACCCCGTTGCGGCGGACGCTTGCATAGCCGGCCAGCCGTTGGTCAACGACGTGGTGGACGACCTGCGCATCTTCGTGGATCTCATCCCGATCGACGGACCCTTCGGGATCCTGGCTCAGGCGGGATGGTGCTTACGGCGCGGGAGTGGGCTTCCCATCATCGGGGTCATGCAGTTCGACGTGGCGGATCTGGATCTCCTCGCGGTCACCGGCAACATGGGAACACTGGTTATCCACGAGATGGGCCACGTACTGGGGATCGGGACGCTCTGGGACGAGTTCGGGCTCCTCCAGAATCCCTCCCTGCCATCGAGTCAGGGCGCCGACACGCACTTCACGGGATCCCTGGCGATCGCTGCCTTCGATGCAGCGGGTGGAGTCACCTACACGGGGGGAGCGAAGGTGCCCGTGGAGAACATGGCCGGAGTGGGTTCTGGGGACGGCCATTGGAGGGAAACACCGCTCGACGACGAGCTAATGACGCCTTTCCTCAACAGCGGCCAGCCGAATCCCCTGAGTACCATCTCCATCCAGTCACTCGCGGACGTGGGGTATACGGTCGACGTCGCGCAGGCGGACTCCTACAGCAAGGCCTTCGCTGCCCCCGGCCGGGCACCCTCGGTGGGGGGCCGGATGATCTGGCTGCAGAACGATATCTACAACGGACCCCTCATGGTGATCGACAACAACGGACGCGTCATCCGGGTGATCCGCCGATGAGCGCGGCGTTGGTGCATGGCTCCGGGTTTAGCTACCTGATGGGGACGGAAAGTCCCCTACCCGAGGTCAGCGCTGATGAAGTATCCGAAGCGAAGCCAGTACAAGCATGTGAAGTCTCCGTATCGGGTACGAAATCGGTCTGAGTACGAGGCCGGCCTTCGGCGGCGCGGCGACCTGACCGTCTGGCTTTCCGATGCTGCGCTCGATGCCTGGCGAGCTCCGGCCAACGGCTAACCCGGTGGCCAGCGTACCTACGCAGACATCGCAATCGAGGCGGCTCTGACGATCCGCATGGTCTTCCATCTTCCGCTTCGCCGGACGCATGACTGCACTCGAGTCCCGGCATTGCTTGGGCAGATTGCTGACCCCGTCGCATCGGTCTCGGCAGACGGTGCGTACGACACCAAGGCTGTTTACGAAGCCGCCCATGAGCGAGGCGAAGGACGAGCGGTGCGCGTGCTCATCCCACCTGGACGCGATGCCCGACTTGATCCGAGACCCTCGGCTACAAGACGATCATCGGTCGAAGTATGCGAAGTCGAACCCTCGAGGGGCAGCGAGTCGAGGTGCAACTGGCGAGCAAAGTGCTCAATACGATGACCCTACTGGGGATGCCGGACAGCTACAAAGTGGTGTGAGTCCCGCTTGGGGGACGGGGGATCTGACCTCTGCTCCGAGCCATACAACAACGCCGAACCGCAGTGCCAATCCCTCCCATTTGTATATGATGGTAGTATACTTCTTACATGCGTGACCCCAAGCATGTCCTAGATGAGTGCACCGGGTTTGAGTGGGATGATGGGAACTCCGAAAAGAACTGGGTCACGCATGGCGTAGCCTGCGGTGAGGCCGAGGGGGTGTTCTTCAACGTTCCCCTGGTTCTCGCCCCGGACAGGAAGCACTCCAACGTTGAGGATCGGTACTACGGTCTAGGAGTAACGAATGTCGGGCGGGCGCTATTTGTTGTCTTCACGATCAGAGGCGACTTGGTTCGAGTCATCTCCGCCCGTGACATGAGCCGTGGGGAGAGTCGGATATATGAGCAAGCGCGGGAGGCCTAAGAAGAGGATCCCCAACTTCAAGTCCGAATCTGAGGAGCGCGACTTCTGGGTGGGGTACGACTCCGCGGACTACCTCGACTGGAGGGAGGCGAAAGCCACCGTCCTGGCGAATCTTCGTCCGTCTACGTCCACGATTTCGCTGCGCCTGCCGGATTTCATGCTGGAAGAGCTCAAGCTTCTGGCCCACCAGCGCGATGTCCCGTATCAGTCGCTGCTGAAGGTGTTCCTCGCTGAACGCCTACAGGCGGAGCGACGCCGTCGGGATCCTGTCGCGGGCTGATGCAGCGTTGGTGCATGGCTCCGGGTTTAGCTACCTGATGGGGACGGAAAGTCCCCTACCCGAGGTCAGCGCTGATGATGTATCCGAAGCGAAGCCAGTACAAGCATGTGAAGTCTCCGTATCGGGTGCGGAATTGGTCTGAGTACGAGGCCGGCCTCCGGCGGCGCGGCGACCTGACCGTCTGGCTTTCCGATGCCCAATCCGCGAAGAGATCGAGATCCGCCTCGGGAAGGGCATGCTCCTCTTCACCTTCCACCCCTAAACAAAACGCCCAAGCAACCTAAGTCGCTTGGGCGTAATTATTTACGAATTCCGCTATGGTCGCTACTGGACTACATGAGAATCGCCGCTGATGCCGGATGAAGGCCGCCCTCCCCGGTTGATTCGTGCTGGTCAAGCCCGTTGATCGGGTTTTGAGGCGCTTTTTCGGCCTCAACCTTCCACACCCAGGTTCCACAGGTCGGGCCCCACACACCTAGTGCGCCCGAACATAAGTACGGTTACGCACCGAGAGGGCCGAAGCGCCCGATCCTACAAGGCGCGAGGAGGAGGGTCAACAACGCGAAGCGTTGTCAGCAGGGCTATTGCGACGACGAGGAACGCCGT
>JACZXQ010000038.1 GCA_022571515.1 Gemmatimonadota bacterium | reverse complement strand
ACCTACACGCGGCGCGTGTGGCGTGACAATACGCGCGGCGACTATTGGGTGCTCGATCTGGAGAACGGTGGCCTTCAGCAGCTCGGCGGGGACGCTGAGGAAGCCACGCTCATGTTCGCTAAGAGCCGGCGCAGTAATAATTTCCTGATTTGGGCTGGTTGTCAGGGCCGGGGGCGGATGGTGTAGTTGCGTAGGGGCTGGGTGTCGTGGGGTTGCAGGGCGATGGCGGCAAACTCGGCATCGCTAATCTTGACTCCCTTGGGATACTCCTGGTCGATGAGGTGCGCGCTGACGCGGAGGCCGGTCTTCGTGGTTGTCGTGCGGATGTGGTTGAGGATGGTCTCGTAGCAGCGGAGCGGCTGGCCGGCCCAGTTCTTACTGATCTCGCTGAAGAGGCGATGGTCGATGGGGTTCCACTTCGAGGCGCCGCTGGGATAGTGACATACAGTGACGCTGATCTGGTGCGGGTCGGCGAGGCGAGTCTGGAGGGCGGCCTTGAAGGCCCGGACGCGCGGACTGTTGCTGCCCCCACTATCGGCGAGCACCAGCAGCTCGGGAGCATTGGTGTAGCGTTCACGCCCTTCCCACTCCCACCATCGGACGAGGTTGTCGGCGGCGAAGTCGGGGGTGTCGTGAGACGTTCCCACGAAGACGGTGCCGCGGTTCGCGCACACGTCGTAGACGCCGTACGGGATGGCGATGCCTTTGGCCTCGGAGCGGAAGTCATGGTCGCGGACCAGGTCCGGAGCGCGCCTCCAAGCCGTGCCGTTGTTCTTGAAGTTGCCGACCAGCTCCCTCTTCTTCGCATCGATGCTCACGATCGGTAGGCCGTGTCCGGCAAACCTCGTGCGCTGCTCGGCGATGTATTCGAACTGCTCGTTGCGGTCCGGGCCCGAACCCCGAGAGACCCGCTTGTGGTTGACGCGGAGCGCGTAGTCGAGATCCTTGAGGATCCGGGCCACGGTCCTGGGACAAACGTAGATGCCGAGGGTCGCAAGCTCGCAGGAGATCTTCTCGGTCGTGCGGCGGGTCCAGCGCACTCCTGTGACGGGATCGCCCGCGACGTCATGCTTCATCAACTCCTCGATGGCGGCGATCACTTCCGGCGTTTTTTTTCCGCAGGAGGCCGTCCTCCACCCTCCCGGCGTACCCGCTCGCGATCCACGTCCTGGGTGAGAAGTTGCGTTCGTCCCCTGGCCACGGTGCCCGGGTCGAGGCCCAGGAGCTCGGCGATGCGTCGGTCCCCGCCGTGGCCGAGCTTCATCGATTCGAGGCCCGCATACAACCGGCGCTGGCGTTCATCCAGCAGCGAGAAGAACAGCACGATGGCCGCCTGCAGCTCGTCAGGCACGACGCGCAAGCCTGCACCGAAGGGAAGGTCCCGGGGCTGGGCTTCCCAAACGTGCCGCGCTCGGTGCTGCCTGCTTCGCACTGAGCTGTCGGCGGCGAAATGTACGAAGCGCCCATCGATCTTCTCGCGGAAGATCCGTCCTTCCAGGGCCAGCTTCCGGAGCGGGTCCTTCACCCCGACGTGGAGCACGTTCTCGAGCTCGTCGGTCGCGTAGCCCGCCTCTGCCTCCTCCACCAGCACTTCGCACGTCTTGAGGAGCGTTCCGTGCCTGGAGAACCAGACGGCCCGAAACGACCAGAGACCGAGATCGTCGAACTCGGCAGTCTCATCCAGCGTGTAGTACTTGCCGCGGTGGGAGTAGCTCGAACGGTAGTTGAGCTCGCGAAGCCTGCGGAAGACGGTCATGTCGACCTGCGTTGCGAGCGCGACCTTGAGTTCCTCCATCGTCGCGATCGTGCGCTCGACAAGGAGCTGGCGCAGAGGTGCCGGGTCCATGGGGTCAGCCCTGTTGGGGTTACGCCTATTAATGCGTAATCCTAACAAATCCAGACCCGTACACAAGGGGCTTTACAAGCCGGCGCAAACCCCTTGCCGAGAGCGCTCTTACGCGCTCACCGTGGCGCAACCAGGGACGCCAATCCCGTTAGAGTTGCACTCCATACTCTCGATTTGTTTTTACGTCGCCACTTAGGACACTAGTCATAATAAACTGAACATCTGATGACGCGACGCTATCGTGGCGAGAGGCTGTAGTTCCATTCGCCATGGAAGTCGCAGCGCTCGAGCGCCAGGGAGCGCATCTGTTTCTCAGAGACTGCCTTACCGGTCTCGTAGTCGGTCTCATCCAGTTCCGCGTAAAGCTCCAATCCCTGGGCCGTGCGAGTGGCCGCGATCAGTTCCACCACGGCCAGCCGGCTGATCAAGGGGCGACCTCGCCAGTTCTCCGTGATGTGGCAGAACATGCGATGCTCGATCTTGTTCCATTTACTGGTACCGGGCGGAAAGTGCCGGACGTTCAATCGCAGCCCTAGTTCGTCGGCCAGACGCTGCAGTTCCAGCTTCCACAGCCGCACCCGCGAGCCGTTGCTTCCACCCCCGTCGGCGGTGAGCAGCATCTGCGGGGCCGTCGGATAGGCACTCTGGCCCATCTGCCGCCACCACCGGCGAATCGCCTCGACGGCGAACTGCGCCGTGTCATGCGAGACGCCGACGCTGACCCATCCCTCATTGCGGCCGATGTCATAGACGCCGTAGGGGATCACTTTGCCCAACTTCGGGTCGGGGAAATCGTGCATGTTGACCTCAACCGGCTCGCCCTTCTTCTGCCACTCTCTCCCAGCGTTCTTGAAGGGACCGATCAGTTCCTTCTTTTTCGTGTCCACCGAGATGACGGGCCATCCCCGCTCCAGAAACTCCCGGGCCGAGGCATTGATGAACTCGAACTGCTCGTTGCGGTCTGGATGATCCGATCCCTCGCGCCCCTTGCGGTTGGACTGCATGCTGTAGCCCAATTCGTCCAACAACCGCCACACCGTGGCCTGCGAAACCCGGTGTCCCATCGTTCGCAACTCCTCGGCCAATTTCGTGGTGCTCTTGCAGGTCCAGCGCAGCGGGGACATCGGATCGCCGCGCGTCACCGGGTCCAGCATCCGGTTCAAGTCCTCCAGCAGCGTCTCGTCCGTCTCCGTAAGCGGTTTGCGCCCGCCGCCCGGGCGGCGGATGCGACGCCGGCCTTGATCAGCAACCTCTTGCGCCGGGCTCGAGGACCCTGTCTCCCGCAACTCGCGCAACCCCGCGTGGATGGTCGTGCGAGACACCCCCGCGGCTCGGGCCACTAGACTGATCCCTCCACGACCCAAGGCCATGGCGTCCGACGCCAGGCACAGCCGCAACGACCGTTCGTCCAGCTGTCCGGAAAGCATCTCGTATTTCGAGCGCAAGGCTTCGGCATCCATGATGCCTACAGTATGCCACTCACCTCGCTAATGTTCAAGTTGTTTTGCGTAACGTCCTTAGGGTCGCGCGCTTCGCTTCTCGTAGGCATGTTAGGCGCGCAATAGCCCATTCCACCTACGAGGTCACCACTGGATTTCGCCGACTATCTCTCTGGTTTGGAGAACGCTTTACGGATGCTTATCGAGACGCTCGGTATCGAGGCGTACGGAGAGGACTGGCCAAGAAAGTTTGGGGTGACAGTCAAGGATCTTGCGTGGTGGCGAAAGAAACAGGCCAGGGAGGCAGTTCGCCGAGGGGCCGGTGTGGCGGAGCCGCGTCTGATCTATTTCTCCACCTTCTTCGATCTTGAGCGGATCGTTCTGGACAATTGGACAGTATTCGAGCCTGTCTTCGGGGACTCGACCAGGACAGGAGTCTACTTGGAGAAGCTCAGGGAACTCCGGAATCCCGACGCGCATCATCGGGCTCTGACGACGTCAGAGAAGGCCCTTATCGAAGGCATCGCAGGTGAACTTCGAACTCAGATCACGAGGCACATGAGCCGGCGCGATACGCCTGACGAGTACTTCCCTGTTAGAGGAGGGTGTCTGTCATGGCACGGCCCAGAGGTTCTGCACAGCAGCTTGAGGGACGCCGTCATCGAGCGATGCGGTTGCTCGACAAAGGCCGTTCGCTGCACGAGGTAGCCCAAGTGATCGGTTGTCACGCGAGCTCGGTGATGCGCTGGCGCGACGCGCGGCGGCGAGGAGGCAGGGAGGGGCTCAAGGTACGCAAGGCGTCGGGCAGGCCGCGCAAGCTGAGCGACGAGCAGTGTGCGCGGCTCCTGGAGTTGCTCCTGGAGGGAGCCATGGCCCAGGGCTACCGCACCGAGCTGTGGACGACGCAGAGGATTGGCGAAGTCATCGAGGCGCACTTTGGGGTCAGCTACCACCGCGATCACGTGGGTCGCCTCCTGCACGCGCTGGGCTGGAGCTGCCAGAAGCCCGAGCGGCGGGCCCTTGAGCGCGACGAAGAGGTCATCGAGCGGTGGAAGCGTGAGGTGTGGCCCGAGGTAAAAAAAACGCCGAGGAGCTGGGGGCCCACATCGTCTTCGCCGACGAGAGCGGCTTCCAACTGATTCCCATGGTGCTCAAGACCTGGGCACCGAGGGGTCGCACCCCGGTGCTGCGTCACCTCCGGGGTCACGTGATCGTCATCTGGGACAACGCCTCGATCCATCGCGGAAAACCCGTTCGTGAGATGTGCCGTAGCTTCGCCCGCCTGCACCTGGTCGCGCTGCCGCCCTATGCACCCGAACTCAACCCCGACGAAGGCGTGTGGAGCTTGGCCAAGGCGAGTCTCGCCAACGGCCGACCCGACGACGTCGAGGAGCTGGACATCCACCTCGACGAAACCCTCGAGCGCATACGCCGCTCCCCATCCAAGCTCCGCTCCTGTGTGCACCGCACCGGGCTACCCCTTTTTTGACTCCGCTATTGCATTACTTGTACAGCTACCTGCATCGGTGGCCAGGCACGACTACGAATACAGGCGCTGCGGCGTATGCACTGTGTTCCTCGCGAGCGAGCCTCTGGCAGCGAAGCGCATGGTGAGGGTCACAGAGAGAAGAACGAAGCGGGACTGGGCGTGTTTCGTCGAGGAGATCACCCTCTTCAGCGCTCATCATCCCGCAACCAGGGACGTAAACCTCGTTAGAGTTGCGCTGGATACTCTGGATTTGTTTTTGCGCCGTCCCTTAGGCTAACGAGGCCGAGAAGAAGTCGAGCTCACAGCGCATCGCGTAACGGTAGGCCAGAGAGACACTTTGTGTCCCCTCGGCCAGCTGGTCGAGCAGCGACTCGAGCTCGGTGGCCAGCGCCTCGAACTCCGCCCTCGAGTAGGTGTCGATCCACTCCCGATAGGGATTCTGGGAGTGGTCCCATAGGGCCAACTCCTGTCCTAGGTATGCATAGAGGCGCATGCAGGGTGTCATCGCCGCCATGATCTCACCTACTTCGGCCGTCCACGCGGTCCGAAGTAAGAAATCGGTATAGGCGCGGGTGGCTGGATGGGGTCGGACCTTCCCCAAATCGATTGCCAGACTCTCAGCGTAGCCTTCGTGCAGCTTGAGTTCATCCAGTACGCCGCGCATGAGCCTGTGGAGCCGCTGTACGACCTCCCGTTTCTCCACTGCCCGGACGGCGCCCAGGGCGTAGGCGCTGAAAAAGGCCTGCAGGAAAAAAGCGTCTTGGGCCACATAGTGCTTGAAGGCCTCGGGATCCAAGCTGCCGTCTCCCAAGCCACGGACGAACGGATGGGCTAAACATTCTTCGGCTAGTGCCTGGTTTTCCTGCCATAAGGTCTTATGGAGCGCTTCGGCCGACATGATCGGTTCAGCCTTCCCAGGTCATGCGCCAGAACTCCCGCTCATGGCGCATCACCTCGTTGAACATCGCCTGTTGACGGGGATGGGGATGCTCGTCCGTGAGCCTCGACAGGACACCAACGTAGGCTTGGAAGTCCTCATGGGTCCACCGTTCGATAAACTCGGCGTAGGGCCCCTGGACCTCGAGACGACCCCACGCGACCGTATAGGCCACCTCGACGCCGTAGAAGAGTGCCAGAAGCACCTGGAACGGCTCGGAGTAGCCCGCGGTGATCAGAAAGTCGAGGTAGCGCTGGCACGCTGGGTGTAGCTCGGCACCCAGATCGAGGGACCTGGCCTGGGCGTGCGCCTCGAACCAGCCGAGCTCGTCGTCGAGGGCCGAGAGGCCCGCGATCAAAGCGCTCTGCCCCGGCCTGGGCGTCTTCGCGACCGTCAGGGACACGAACCCGGCAAACCCTCTCACGAACAGGTAGTCCTGCACGAGCCAGCGGTTGAACGCATCCTCGGGCAACGAGCCGTCGCCTACTGCGTTCAGGAACTCCGCGCGTGTACCGAGATCCCAGAGTTCCCCAGCGCCCAAGGCGAGACGCGATTTCGTAAACTCTTTCACCTAGGACCCTCCTCGTGATGCTCAGCTGGGCTCGACTTTCACGTCGAGTCGAGCGTATGCGAGCCTAAGAGCGGTCTCCACGTGATCCGGGCTATCCGCCCTGGCGAAAATGAACCCGAGGTATCGATTGCCCTCGGGGAGTGGCACCACTGTCTGGCCGAGCGGGATCGTGATCTCGAGCCCTTCGATGCCCGATACTTCTAGTGCTGCGTCAACGCCGGCGACGTCGCGCAGGATCCCGGCCCCGGGAATGGGCAGCATCATGACCCCAGAGGCCCCCGGCTCTCGTCTAAAGCCCTGAAGCGGCATGTCCAGCGCGTGGCGAACAATAAGCTCCTCCAATGTGGCAGCTGGGTCGAACCGGAGGATAGCCGAGCAACGGCCACCGATCGAGCGGGGCGCGATCTCGAGGAGTGAGGCGCGGTCGCCGTCCACGCGGAGCTCCGCATGGATGGGGCCGTTATCGAGCCCGAGAATGGCGGCGCACTGTCCCACCTGCGATGCGATCGTGTCCTGTACCGCCTTCGAGAAGCGCGAGGGCGTTACCAGCATCGTCTCCTCGAAGAATGGCCCTTCCATGGCGTCCGGCTTGTCGAGAATGGCCAGCGTCTGGAGTTGCCCTGCCGTCACGATCCCTTCCAGCGCCACCTCTTGCCCGGGCAGGTAAGCCTCAATCAGGATCTCGGTCAGGGCAGGCCGGCGTCGATGGGTGGCGTTGTTCTCCTCGAGGATCCTCCGAATCCGTTTCCACGCTCGGACGAACTCCTCGGGTGTATTGGCCCGGATTACACCGCGGCTCGCCGAGAGCGAGAGTGGTTTGAGTACACACGGAAAGCGAGCCGCCGAAGCGGTGTCGTCCGGATCGCTTTGTAGCGGGGCGATCCGATACCAGGGCGTCGGGAATCCCGACACGGCGAGCCGCTCCCGCATCATGGCCTTGTTGCGAGCGAACCCGACCGCGTCGGGCGGATGGTGTGTCAGGCCGAGAGCCTCCGATGCCGATGCCGCTGCCGGTGTGAAGTCGTCCTCGGCCGCGACGATCCCATCCAGCGGATAGTCGGAGGCGTAACGCACGATCGTGTCTACGGAGACGTTGACGGGCGCGATATCCAAGACGAGAGCACTGCCGGCGGCGCGATCGGCGAGCACCTGCTGATGATTCGAGCCCACCGTCACATCGACGCCGAGTCGGCGGGCAGCGGCGAGGAAAGCTTCGGCTCGGTAGGACGTCCGGGTAAGGAGGAGAAGGAGCCTAGCCAAGACAGGTCCCAGGACGTGCGTAGACTACTTCGCCGCTTCGTAGTAAGGGCTATCGCCAGCCGCGTGGTTGGTTACGTCTTGGATGCCCTCGATCTCCGGCACCTGCTCCCGGAGGATTCGCTCGATCCCCTGGCTCAGAGTCACCGAGGCCATCCCGCAGCCCTGGCAGCCCCCACCCATCTGGAGGTAGACGATCTTGTCCCTGACTTCCACGAGCGTCACGTGTCCGCCGTGCTGGGCCACTCCGGGGTTCACGAATTGGTCGATGGCCTGTCGAACCCGGTCGGCCAGAGGGCCCTCCAACGGCTTCGAGCCGATAGGGGCCAGGTTCGGGTTCTCCACCTTGAACCCGCTCTCCGTCAGGGTCTCGATCCAGTCGATGCGAGCCCCGTCGAGGAGCTTCGCGCTCTCGGGCTCCATCACCACGTCGAACCCGTAACCGCCAAAGACCACGTCTTCCGGGCACTTTTCGTCGGGCTCGATCATCGTGATCTCGTAGCGGGGATCGAGCGGGCTGGGGCTGGCGACCTGGATACGCACTAGGAGGTCACCGTCCCCTTGCATCTCCATGAAACGGAGGACGGTGTCCCTCGCGAGGTCCGTGAACTCCACGGGCGGCTTCGGCCGGTCGCTCATAGGTCTCTGGCGGGGCAGGTATCGTTGAGAACGAGAATCAATAAACGCAAATCAATAATAGTGGGTACAGGGCCCTCCCGTCGAGAGGCTCCCTACGGCGGCGGTGCCTCCGGAGGGTCGCTCGGCTCAACGCCCATCCGCCGCTCGTGGTCCGGCGTCACGGGCTGACGACCGGCGAAGCCGTCCGTGATTTCGTGCCACTGATCCACCCTCGACTCCCCTCGCTGCCAGCAGAGGTAGACCCACCGTCCGTCCAAGGTCGTCGGGAAGTCCAGCAGTCCATGCTCGAGACCTCCAGGAGGAAAACGAATGCCTCGGGCCACGAACTCTTCTCGCATCCGGGCCTGGATCCGTTCCACTGCTCCATCCCGCGCAGCTCGATGCCGCAGGAACTCCGAGTGATCGGGGTTTTCGGAGATCAGAACCTCGGGTCCCCAGAGCGCGTCCAAGATCTGAAGCTGTTTGTCATGGCTCTCCACCAGATCTCGGAGGTGCGCAATCCCCTCCATCACGGCCTCCATCGTGGCGATGAGCCCGTTCGCCTCATCTACGGTAAAGGCCTTGTGGGGAAACGACTGCGTCATGCCGGCTTCACTCAGCCGCCCTTTCGCCGGCAAAGAGTTGGTCGGTTTTGGCGGCCATGATGAAGTCGTTCCGGTGTAGGCCCCGGATCTTGTGGGTCCACCAGGTCACAGTGACCCGTCCCCACTCGGTGAGTAGAGCCGGGTGATGGCCTTCCTCCTCAGCGAGCTCACCCACCCGGTTCGTGAACGCCATGGCTTCCACGAAATCTGGGACCGCGAATACGCCCTCCAGCCGATCGATCTCGTCCCGCGGGATGATGTTCCAATCCGGGATCTCGGCGCTGAGAGCCTCGATCTCCTCCGCCGTGGCTCGGGGTGCGTCACGGTCGCAGGCGACGCACTTCATCCCCCTCAGATCCTCCATACGTCTTCCCTTGCGCCAAGGTGCCTCACCGCTACGACCGCTGCGCCGCCCAGGCGGGCGTCGTGATGGGCGGCGCGTCTAGCCGCGCCCTGTCTGCCTATGGGTGCGCCCACCTCTGACATCGGGCAGGATAAGCCTCACCGCCCGTCGGTAGAATATGTAGTTCCATGCCCAGTTGACCAGCACCACCAGCCGATTCCGGAAGCCGATGAGCCAAGCCAGGTGGATCGTCAGCCAGAGCACCCAGGCTGGCAACCCCGTGAACGTCCTCCCCCACACCTGTGCGACGGCGGCGTTACGCCCCACGACCGCCAGCACGCCGAGGTCCTTGTAGACGAACGGCCGGGGCGCCTTCGACTCGCGCAGCCGGACGATGTTGTCGGCCGCGGCGGCGCCCTGCTGCAGTGCGACCTGGGCCACCTGAGGGAGCGGTGTTCCCCCGGACTCCAGGTACGCCAGATCCCCCACCACGAAGACCTCCGGATGGCCGGGGACCTGGAGGGTCTCCTCGACCGGCACTCGGCCAGAGCGCCCGACCGGAAGGCCCCACGCGCCCACGGCTGGATCTCCTCGCACACCGGCCGCCCACACCACCGTGTGGGTCGCGAGGGCTCCGTCCGCACTCGTCACCACACGGCCCGGACCGACCGCCTGGACCTGTGAGCCGGGGCGAATCTTGACGCGCCGTTTCACCAGGCGAGTGTGGGCGTACTCCTGAAGGCGGGGTGCCATGCCCGCAGGAGGCGCTCCTCTCCCTCGATGAGGCTCACCTCTACCTCGTCTCTCGAGATCTCCGGATAGTCCTCCAGGAGCGGCCCGTAGATCAACTCCGCCAGCGCGCCCGCATACTCGACTCCGGTGTGCCCCCCCCCGACGATCGCGAAACGAAGGAGCGCCGTACGCGCCTTAGCGTCCTCGGCCTGCGCCGCCCGCTCGAAGCAATCCAGGATGTGATGCCGCAGAGAAATCGCATCGTCCATGGTGCGAAGGGGAAAGGCGTGCTCTTCCGCGCCGTCGACCCCAAAGAAGTTGGGCACGCTCCCGGGAGCCAGCACGAGGAAGTCGTACTCGATCGTAGCTTCTTCGGTCGTGAGGCGTCTCGCTTCGAGATCGATCCTCCGGACCTCAGCCCTCCGGAAGACGCAAGGACGACTGCTTTCGAAAGACACTCCGCACGGGAAACGCGATCTCACCGGGGCCGAGCTCGGCCCCGGCAACCTGGTAGAGCAGAGGAAAGAACGTGTGGTAGTTGTTTCGGTCGAGAACCGTGACCGGAAGCCGGTGACTCAGCAGGCGCTTCGCGGCCCAGGGCCACCGAACCCGGCGCCCACGACCACGATCCGGTTCCCGGTGGCTGCCGAATCGGGCGCTCCCGTGCTACGTCCCGGGCCGGATCGCGTTGTTCGAGGGGACGGGGACACTTCCATGGAAAAATGATAACTTCGCACCGTCGACACCGAACAGGAGGGCGTCCTGTGCAGCGGCGTGGGCGCAGACACGCGACGTGACTTAAGCCATCACGACGGGCCGCACCTGAGGAGCACCAACCAATGGAGTTCCTTTGCCTTCGATGCGACGAGCCCATGAAGCTCACTGAAGTACAGCGCCCCGGTGACCAAACGATGACAGTGGCATTTGAGTGCGCCAGCGTATTGTCAACTTAAAGTGGCCGGGGTGAAACTGAGGCAGGTGATCGGCCCGATTTGTTCAGGCTGCCGTGGCCGCACTCCAGGCTTCGAAGGCGCGGGCCCGCAGCCTCCGATAATTCTCCGAGCGCATCCGGTGGCGAGAGAATCTGAAGAAGTTCAGGATGACCCCGTGGACCGACAGGAACCGCTGCGTTTGACCCGCTGACTTGAAGCGTCGCATCTGACGCTCTCGTTGTCGCGTCGGCTGATGCGATACCTCCGCTCGATTGTTCTCGCAGCGTGCCGTGGTGTGATTCACGGAAGGCATCGTGACGCGGTGGGCCGCGCTGTAGCTTTTCAGCTTGTCCGTAACCAACTGCCAGGGTGCGCCCCCCTGGCGGCGCTTGAGCTTGCGTGCGTACTCGGGACCGAACTTCCGACACCACTGCCTGATGGTCTCGTAGGGGACGATGATTCCACGCTTCGCGAGGAGCTCCTCGACATCGCGGAAGCTCAGGCAAGACCGATGGTAGAGCCAAACACCGTGTCCGATGATCTCAGGCGTAAACCGGTAGCCGCAGATAGTTGTTTGCAGTCGTTTTCATCAACGGAGTCTGGCGGGGCCGGGCTAAAGTTGACAATACCGGTTAGACCGGTGGCGAGAACGGCCAAGGATCCGAGTATTCGTGCTGGAGCAGCGGCCATCTGGGGGGGGGAAACTCCGACACGTTCAAGCGGGATAATTCCCACAGCCCAATTTCAGGGCATCGGCGTAGTATGAAACGAGGCCTTGAACACCCGACCTCCTCGAGGAGTCGGCACGGTGCACAGCCGGACAATCCGATGGGTACGCTGGTCTTCGCAGTAGCGGGGTACAACCTTGCCGAGACCGGGCGGATGATCGAGATCGCCCGGGCGGCGCGCGACCATCTCGATGTCCTCTTCCTCAGATACGGTGGTCGGTTCGAGGAGCTCATCGGAGGTGAGGGATTGGGATTGGGGTTTGCGATCCGTCTTAACGAATGAAGGAACGATACGCTTCCACCCCGGCGCGAGGCTAATCCGATGAAACTGGCTCAGAGGCTTGTCGAGTTTTCGATCCGCCGTCCCAAGACGGTGATGGCGGCCGTGCTGGTACTTGCCGTGGCACTGGGCGGCCAGATCCCCCGCATTATCATCGATACGGACCCGGAGAACATGCTGCCGGCGGACCAGAGTGCCAGGGTCTTCCACAACAGGGTCAAGCAGGACTTCACCCTGTACGACATGATCGTCGTGGGGGTCGTCAATGAGGAGGACCCGGACGGCGTCTTCAATCCGACCTCCCTTGCCCGGATTCACGAGCTCACCCGAGGCATCGAGCGCATCGACGGCGTCATCCGCCAGGACCTGCTGTCCATCTCGACCGTCGACAACGTGACTCAGGGTGGACCAGGCGTGGTGCGCTTCGAATGGCTCATGGCGACTCCGCCTCGAGACCGGGCCTCCGCTCGGGCCGTGCGTGACGCCGCCGAGCGGATTCCTACCATCGCCGGCACCCTGCTGAGTGAAGACGGCAAGGCGGTCGCCATCTACGTACCGATCGAAGACAAGAGTGAAAGTTACCGCATTGCCGGCGAGATAGAGGACATCATCTCCGGATTCGACGGCGAGGAGCAGTACTTCATCACCGGTCTGCCGGTGGCAGAGGACACGTTCGGCATCGAGATGTTCAAGCAGATGGGTATCGTGGCGCCCCTGGCTGGCCTGCTCGTCTTCCTGCTGATGTGGTTCTTCTTCCGCAGCTTCGCGCTCGTCATCGCGCCGATGATCGTGGCGATGGCCACCGTGATCGCCACCATGGGACTGATGATCGGTTTGGGATTCCCGGTCCACATCATGAGCTCCATGATCCCCATCTTCCTGATGCCTATCGCCGTCGTGGATTCAGTGCACGTTCTCAGTGAGTTCGCCGATCTGTATCCCCGCATCGCAGATCGGGAGAGGACGGTCAAGGTGGTCATGGCGAATCTGTTCACGCCGATGCTCTATACCTCGTTGACGTCGGCGGCGGGATTCGCATCGCTGGCGCTCGCGCCGATTCCGCCGGTGCGCGTGTTCGGCGTGTTTGTCGCGATCGGGATCATCCTGGCGTTCATCCTGACCGTCACCTTCATCCCGGCCTACATCGCTTGCTTGAGCCCCGAGTCGATCGCCAAGCTGCAGAGGGAGAAGGAGCATGACAGTCCTTTCCTGGCACGGGCCTTGGCGAGGCTCGGACCAAGGGCCGTTTCCGGGGCGAAGCTCACTGTGGTCCTCACGGTCATCGTGGTCGTGATCAGCGCCGTGGGCATCGCGCGAATCCGGATCAACGACAATCCGGTTCGGTGGTTCCGTGAGAGCCACAGCATCCGTGTGGCGGACCGCGTCCTGAACGAGCACTTCGGAGGCACGTACAACGCATTCCTGGTCCTGGAAGCGGCTAGCGACGCCGACGGAGACCATGGGACCGCCGGCGAGATCGACTCGTTGCTGGAGGAGGCCGCTACGGCCCGCGACGTCGACCTGATCGCGGACTGGGGGGAAATCCACCGGGAGGCGGTAGCGGCGCCCCTTACCGAGCACTTGGACGCTCTCGTCGAGTCGGTGTTCACCAAGCTCGACGAAGCGGATGACCTCGAGGGGGAGCTGTGGGACGAGGTGCTGGTCGTGCTCGAGGTCGCACAGAGTGAGGCGAAGATCTTTCAGACTCCCGAGGCCCTGAACTACGTGGCCGGACTCCAGGAGGAGCTGATCCGCTCTGGTCTCGTGGGCAAGTCCAACTCGATCGCCGACATCGTGAAGACGGTGCACCGTGAGCTTCGCGATGGCGACGCCCGGTACTTCACCGTTCCGGAGACATCTCCGGCGGTGGCCCAGACGCTTCTGAGCTACCAATCGTCCCACCGGCCGGATGATCTGTGGCATTTCCTCAGGCCGGACTACCGCGCCGTCAGCATCTGGCTGCAGCTCAAGAGTGGAGACAACCAGGACATGCTCCGGGTGATCGAGCACGTCGCCCGATATGTCGAGGAGAACCCGCCCCCAGACGGCGTGACGGCGGACTGGGCCGGACTCACCTACCTCAACGTCGTGTGGCAGAACGAGATGGTGAACGGCATGCTCAAGGCCCTCCTGGGCAGCTTCGTGATCGTCTTCCTCATGATGCTCGTCCTGTTCCGGTCGGTCGTGTTCGCCTTGCTGGCGATGTTGCCGCTTTCCGTCACCATCGCGTTCATCTACGGACTGATCGGTCTGGTCGGTAAGGACTACGACATGCCCATCGCCGTACTCAGCGCGTTGACGCTGGGACTCTCGGTGGACTTCGCGATCCACTTTCTGCAACGGGCGCGAGCGAGCTACCGCGAGACGGGCGACTGGGGGCGAACCGTCGAAGAGCTGTTCGCCGAGCCGGCCCGGGCGATTACCCGGAACGCCATCGTCGTCGCTGTGGGCTTCCTGCCGCTCTTGGCGTCCCCGCTGGTCCCCTACAACACCGTGGGCTTCTTCCTCTTCGCCATCATGGCGGTGTCTTGGCTCGTAACGTTGACCCTACTTCCCGGCGTCATGGAGTTACTCAAGCATCGACTGTTCGCCGGGTCACCGGGAGGAGCTGAATGAAATCGATCGTAGCGCTGTCGATCACGACCTTGGGGCTTTCTCTGCTGGCTCTCCCTTCTCCGCTCGCGCGACCGCTGGCCGCCCAGGACCTCACGGATGTCGCGGAGATCGTACGACGTGCCAACCTGGCGTCCTACTATGCCGGAGCCGACGGACGCGCCCGCGTCCGCATGACCATCACCGACGCCCGGGGGCGCAAGCGGATCCGCCAGTTCGTCATCCTGCGGCGCGACCGGAGCGACGGAGGCGACCAGGATTACGCCGTGCTCTTCAGCCGGCCTGCGGACGTCCGCAACACGGTCTTCCTGGTACAGAAGCACGTGAACAAGGACGACGACCGGTGGCTCTATCTTCCCGCTCTGGATCTCGTCAGGCGGATCGCGGCGGGAGACAGGCGGACGAGCTTCGTAGGATCGCACCTCCTCTACGAGGACATATCGGGACGTACTCCCGATGCGGACGAGCACGAGTTGGTCGAGACCACCGACACGTTCTACGTGGTGAAGAACACCCCGTTGGATCCAGGGTCGGTGGAGTTCGCGTCGTGGACGGTGTGGATCGACAAGACCACGTTTCTGGCCTGGAAGATGGAATACGTCGACGATACCGGCGAGGTGTACCGTCGGATCGAGGCCCTCGAGGTCGCCGAGGTGGACGGGTACCCCACGGTGACCCGGATGCAAGCGTCGGACCTACGCTCTGGCGGGCACACGATCGCCGAATTCAGCAACGTGCAGTACGACCTGGGGATCCCGGAGAGCGTGTTCACCGAGCGGACACTTCGGAATCCGTCCCGGCGCTGGTTCTCAGTGAATTAGATGCCGAGCCGTACGAGCCCAATACTTCGTAAACGGCCATCTCGTCTCGCGGCGTGCCTCCTGGCCGCTGCTCTCGGGTCGGTCGAGGGGGCGTGGGCCCAGGAAGGAAGCCTCCCGGTTGAGATCCACGGCTTCCTCGAAGTGGCCAATGCGAGCCGCATCACCGGCGACCCGGTCCAGCCCGATGACTTGGTGCTCGGCGAGGTGCGCTTTCGTCTCGACCTGTCGCACTACGGTGATCGCGCCGACATGATTTTCAAGGGCGATTTCACGGCCGATGGCGTCAGCGGTGAGGTTGACGTCGACATTCGCCAGGCCTCGATCACGCTGCAACTGGCTGAGTGGCTCGACCTTCGCGCCGGCCGGCAGGTGCTCACGTGGGGAACGGGGGACCTCGTCTTTCTCAACGACCTCTTCCCCAAGGACTTCGTCTCGTTCTTCGTCGGACGGGAGGACGAGTTCCTCAAGGCCCCGTCGAACGCATTGAGGTTCACCGCGTATACTGGGTCGCTGAACTTCGACGTCGTGTGGACGCCGACGTTCGAGCCCGATCGCTTCATCACCGGAGAGCGACTCTCCTTCTTCGATCGCTCCGAGGGCCGTGTGGTGAGCGCAACCACCATGGGGGCGCCCCTGCAGTCCCGGCGACCCGCCAAGGAGCTCAGGAACGGGGAGTTCGCCCTCCGGATCTTCCGCAACGTGGGCGGCTACGAGTTGAGTGCGTACGGCTATTGGGGGTTCACCAAACAGCCCAGGGCATTCGACCGAGCTGCCGACCTGGCCACCCACTCTCGGCAGGCTGCCTACGGCGCGAGCGTTCGCGGCGCCATCTTCGGGGGTATCGCCAACGCGGAGGGGGCCTTTTACGATTCCGCTGACGACGCCGGGACGGACCCGGACGCTCCCAATTCGGAGGTCCGCGCGCTCGTGGGGTATGAGCGGGAACTGGTAGCGGACGTGACGGCCGGCGTCCAGTACTACCTGCAACGGATCCAGGACCACGAAGAGCTGGTCGCCAACTCCAGTACCCCGCAATTCGAGCCGGACGAGGTCCGTCACACGTTCACGAGTCGGTTGACGTACCGGCTCATGCAGCAGACACTGATCCTCTCCATCTTTGCCTTCGTCTCGCCCAGCGACAAGGATGCGCACGTGCGACCCTCGGTCACGAAAAAGTGGACCGATGCCGTGACCATCGCTGCAGGAGCCAACATCATGGTGGGTGACGAGTCGGCCTTCTTCGGACAGTTGGAGAGCAATTCCAACGCGTATCTGAGGATTCGCTACAGCTTTTGAGAACGGGACTCCACGGGCTACGCGGGGAGACTGCCGCATCCACCTGAACGCATAGTGATCGAGCACGCACAAGGAAGCAGTACCATGATCATGGAGCGCAAGATACGCATGATCGCCGGGACCTTCGTCCTGGCAAGCCTGGCCCTCGGCTGGTGGGTGAGCCCCTACTGGTTCCTTTTCACGGCGTTCGTCGGGGCGAACCTGTTGCAGTCTTCGGTGACCAAGTGGTGCCTCATGGAGGACATCCTTCGCAAGACGGGGCTTCACGGAGGGGACGGCGGCGCGGGGGTGGTCCGACCCGGCGGCAGCTAACGCCATCCTTGCCACCCAGGAAGGCTGTGGGTGCCGAAAACCCCATCCGAGTGGCGTGAGGGACTACGAGTGGCTCAACAGGCCGCGGATCAGGCCAGTCGTAGTGCAACGACCGGTGCGTTCGCGATGAGTGGTAGTAGGACGCGTAGCTGCAAAGAACCTGTAGGAGGTGCCGTGCGTTGAGAACGATGACGTGGCGGAGTAAACCTGACCCCTGCAAACTCACCGAGGCCCAGTGAGAGCTATCCGCGGTCAGCGGTCGGCGAGCAACGCCATCGCAAAGCCCTGCATGATCATGCGGGGCCCATTCGTGTCAGATCCATGCCTGTGGCTGCTGAATCACTGCGGCGGCAGGTTCATCCGCCGCAGCAGAGCCTGGAAGCGCGGGTCGTCCGGGTCCTGCAGGGGCTTCCATAAATGGTCCACCGCGATCCAAGGGATCCAGGCGTGCGGCCGCTCGTAGGCTAGCCATCGGAACGCCTCATCCTTGTCCCCGAGGGCCGTGTACACCACGGCTAGACTGAAAGCAACCCACGGGGTGACTTCCTGTTCTTGCAACTCGGCCACTATCTGCAGGGCCTCATCCCGGCGGCCCGCCAGCGCGTAGATGCGCCCAAGGACCCATCTCCAAGCGGGGGCGACTTCACCGCCTTCTGGCCCGCCGCGATGGCCTCCTCATACATGCCACGTACCGCATAGACCTCTCCCAGGACGAAATGCCCGACGGGAAAATTGGGATTCAGTTCCAGCGACCTCCGGGCTTCTTCCTCCGCCTCCTCGTATCGCTCTTCCCAGTAATACAGCCATCCCAGCCATGCCGTGTGCAGCGGGTTGAGGGGATCCGCCTCCCGGGCTCGCTTGTGTTCCGCTATGGCTTCATTCATGTGACCGAATAGGGCCAGCTGCCACGAATACCAGTAGTGAGCGATGGCCAGGCTGGGATTCAGTTCCAGCGCACGCTGGAAGTCCCGTTCCGCGCAGTTATAGGCGATCCAACGGCCCTCTCCGCACGAAAGGCAAGGTATGGTGCCAAGTGTGACCGAGCCAGGAGAGGGAAGATGGTGGAGGGAAGATGGTGGACGGACCCGGGACGGCTGGTTACCGA
>JACZXQ010000062.1 GCA_022571515.1 Gemmatimonadota bacterium | reverse complement strand
CTGGGCATCGCGTCCAGGTGGGATGAGCACTCTCACAGCGTGTCCTTGACCCTTCGCCTGGGCCGCCTCGTAGACGGCCGCCGCATCGTAGGCCCCGTCGGCCGAGACGGATGCAGCTGGATCGGTCGATCCGTGGGGATCGTCCGGAACTGGATCTCGCCGAGTTTGCGAAGCCGCCGGGACAGGGTCGTGTGATCAGGGATCGGGAGATCCAACTCGAGCAGCTGGGCCAGCGACCGGAGGAAGCCCTCGGTCTGGCGAAGCGGAAGATGAAAGACCATGCCGATCGTCAGCGCAGCTTCGATCGCGAGGTCGGCATAGGTGCGCTGGCCACCCGGCTTCCCGCTCGCCGGAGCGCGCCAGGCCTCGAGCGCGGCCTCGGAGAGCCAGACGGTCAGGTCGCCACGCTTCTGGAGGCCTGCCTCGTACTCAGCCCAATTCCGCACCCGATACCCGAGACTTCGCGTACTTGTACTGGCTGCGCTTCGGATACCTCACAGGTGCTCACTCCAGGGTCAGGGGTTTCGCGTCAACCATGAACCTACAATCAGGAGCCATGCACCAAGGCCCCACCGACCCCTCACTGGGATGGCTCGATCCCGACCTGGTTGGCTGTTGAGATAGCGCTTCCCAACGGGCTCGGCCGACTGGCGGCCCGCCCCTTCCTCTCTCATGTTGCCCGCGACGTCCGGCCGCCTCGAAGAGGCCGGTCGATGTCCGGTTCTGAGGGAGCTAGCCCATGACCATGTTCGAGAATCGTCCCGGCCTTCTGTTCGTCGCCGCCTTCCTGGGCGCGTTGCTTTCGTCCTGCACATCGCCCGAGGCCGGCGATGAGCGCTTCGACGTCGTCGAGGCGACCATCCCCGAGATGCAGCGCGCGATGGAGGAAGGGCGTGTTACCTCTCGTGCGTTGGTGGAGGCCCACCTTCTGCGCATCGCCCTCTATGAGGAGCGCGTGAACGCGGCGATCGCGATCAACGCCAACGCGCTCGCGGAGGCGGACCGACTCGACCAGGAGCGCGCCGAGGGTCGCGTGCGCGGTCCGCTCCACGGCGTCCCGGTCGCCCTCAAGGACAACATCCACACCACCCACATGCCGACCACCGGGGGCGCGCTGGCCTTTGAGGGATTCGTCCCCCCGTACGAGGCCACGCTGACCACTAACCTCCGCGAGGCCGGTGCCATCATCCTGGCCAAGACGGTGATGACCGAGCTCGCGAACTTCACCGCGGCCGGCATGCCTGGTAACTACAGCGCGGTCGGGGGCTTCGGCCTGAACCCGTACGACCCCCGCCGTGATCCGCGGGAGGGCCGGAACGACGGTCGCCCCGTGATGAGCACCGGTGGCTCGAGCTCCGGCATCGGCACCGCGATGAGCTTCTGGGCCGCGAACGTGGGCACCGAGACCTCGGGCTCGATCCTGTCGCCGGCGAACGCGAACATGTTGGTGGCGATCAAGCCGACGGTCGGGCGTGTGAGCCGCTATGGCGTGATCCCGATCACCGCCGATCAGGACATCGCCGGCCCCATGGCGCGGACCGTCACCGACGCCGCGATCATGCTGGGGGCCCTGGAGGGTGCGGAGCCGGATCCGAACGACGCCTCAACGTCCCGTTGCGAGCCTCCGCCGAATGGAGACTATACGGCGTTTCTTCGGACCGACGGACTGCAGGGGGCCCGCATCGGCATCCCTCGAGCCTCGTATTACGACTCGATTCGGGTCCCCGGAACCGACCGGTTCCGGGGCAGGCTGTCGGACGAGGGAAGGATGGTGATGGCCGAGGCGATCGAAGTCCTCGTGGCACAAGGAGCGACGATCGTCGATCCAGCGGACATCCCCAGCGTGATGGACCCGGATCCCGCGAACAACCTGCTCGCGAGCGGGCGCAGCAGTGTGCTCAACTACGGCATGAAGCGGGACTTCAACGCGTGGCTCGCGACGCTCGGTGAATCCGCTCCCGTCAAGACGCTGACGGAGCTACGCGAGTGGAACCTGGCTCACGAGCGGGCCGGCTCGCTCAAGTACGGCCAGGCCCGTCTGGACGGCGCGGACGAGATCGACCTGGACGAAGCCCGCGCCGAGTACGAGGCCGATCGCGCGCGCGACCTGCACCTGAACGGCGAGCACGGGATCGACGAGGTGATGACCGATCTGGAGCTGGACGCGCTCCTCTTCCCGGGGTCGGGCGGCGCCGGCATCTCGGCCCGGCCGGGGTATCCGACCGTGATGGTCCCATTCGCCTTCCTCGAGTCGGCGGGCGGCCCGCCGATGCCGGAGGGCTTCGACGCGAAGCCCCGCCCGTTCGGCGTGAGTTTCGCCGGGATGGCGTGCAGTGAGCCGCGGCTGATCGAGCTGGCGTACGCGTTCGAGCAGGCGACGATGCGCCGGGTCGCGCCTCCCGGAATGCGGTAGGGGAACGCGGAACTCGTTTTGATTGACGGAGGCGTGATTATGCTGAACATGAGGAGTACCCGATTCCTGCTGTCGGCTCTCTGGGCCGTGATCGTCGCGGTGCCGCTGGCGGCGCAGAGCGGCCAGGTGGCGCGGATCA
This sequence comes from Gemmatimonadota bacterium, assembly GCA_022571515.1. GTDB lineage: Bacteria > Gemmatimonadota > Gemmatimonadetes > Longimicrobiales > Gaopeijiaceae > JACZXQ01. The sequence goes on along the minus strand of JACZXQ010000062.1, from coordinate 2,477 downwards.
TCCAGACCAACTCGGCCGGGACGAACGCGCACCTCATCGATCCCGAGACGCACGAGGTGCTGGCCGTGATCGAAGGCCTTCCCCATGCCCATGGGGTCGCGGAGCATCCGGAGGGCCTCTACTACTACTTCTCCAACGAGAGGCACAGCACCGTCGATGTAGTCGACACCCGCACGTTGGAAGTCGTCGAACACATCCCGCTTTCGGGACGGCCCAACAACATCTCGATCAGCAAGAAGCTCCGGAAGTTGTACGTGGGGATCAGGAGCGGCGGGCCCTACACGGACGTCATCGACATCGATACTCACGAGGTGATTAAGACCATCCGCATGCACCGCGGAGTCCACAACATCTACGTGACGGAGGATTCCAAGTGGGCGGTGGCCAGCTTGGCCCCCGGCCCTGAACGACCCGAGGACCCGTCGATCGAGGTGATCGACACGAGCACCGACGAAATCGCCTGGGGCATTTCAGTGAACGGCCTTCGGACCCGCCCCCTGGCGATCGAGTCGAACCCGGACGGCTCCCCGCGGCGGATCTTCGCTCAGGCGAGCGAGCATCACGGCTTCTTCGTGATCGATTGGGACACGAGGAAGGTCGTGGACTTCATCAGTCCTCCCCCCGTTCCCCTCTCGCAGGTCAACGCGGACGGGCGCCAGGCCGGACCGAGCCACGGTCTCGAGGTGCTGGCAGACAACTCCGCGGTCTGGGACGTCAGTCGAATCACCAGCTCGGTGTACGGATACTCGCTTCCGGACCTGGAGTACATCGGCTCGGTCCACGTCGGGCTGGGAGGGGGAGGAGCGGACTGGGCCACGTCATCGCCCGACGGCAGGTACCTCTTCGTCGCGGTCACGGGCGCGGGCGAGACCGTGGTCGTGGATTTGGAGCGGCTTGAAGTCGTGAAGCGCATTCCAGTGGGGTATGCGCCCAAGCGGGTGCACACCGCGGTGATTCCTGCCGATCGGGCAGAAATCAGGAGCGGCGGACGATGACCGGGGGAGCGTGGGACCGTTCGGGCCTGGCTCGGACGGGGCCGCTGGTAGGCGCCGTCCTTCTCGCGCTGACCGCCTGCGAAGGGGAGGATGAATCCGCATTCGCTTCGGTCGCCACGGCCACCGGCCTGGACTTCGCGTTCTACGTATCCAACGTGGAGCCGATCTTCTCGAGACCGCGCGGGGGCTTTGCGGTCGACAGCCCCGGCGGGGCGTCCTGCGTCATGTGCCACACCTGGCAGATCAATGCGCCACTCAAGCTGGAGCGCCTCGAGGAGGGACCGGGCGGGGAGACCTCTTGGACGGCGGAGCAGTCGCGCAGGAACTTCGTCGAGGTGGCCCGACTGATCACGCCTGGGGACCCCGACAACAGTCGGCTCCTCAGGGCCCCGTTGGCTCTCGGGGCGGGAGGCCGAGGATTGCATACGGGCGGCACGTTCTGGGCGTCGAAGGACGAGCCGGAATGGCAGGCCCTTGCCGAGTGGGTACGCACGGCCGACCCCTCCGGGGGAGGAGAGGCCCTGGCGGGGGTTCCGCCCACCGTGGACTTCGGGTTTTTCCAGAGCTGCGTCCAGCGGATCTTCGTGACCACCACGCCCGGCGCGCTCCCCTGCACGGAGTGCCACGGAGGGGGTTCGGCGGGGTTCGCCGGCCCCATCGGAGGCGGGCGCGACTTTTGGAACGAGGAGGAGTCGCGGCGCAACTTCCGAGTGGCGATGCGGCTGATCGAACCTGGGCAGCCGACGCGGAGCCGCCTTCTCATGCATCCCCTCGCCTTCGAGGGCGGCGGGGATTACACGCATAATGGTCCGCGGCGCTGGAGGTCGATGGACGACCCGGAGTGGCAGATGCTGGCCGCTTGGGTCCGGGGCGAGCAGACGGGAAGCGCCTGCCCGGTCTGACGCGTCGGTGGTCTTGACCTCGACAACGATTTCGGCGCGGCGCGCCCTGTCGGTGGCGACGACCCCGTGTGACCCGGGGCATCGACGCCGTCCTCGAAACGATCGGGCATGGATCTCGTAAGGGTCGGAGGGGCGTTGTTGCATGGCTCCGAACTGAGAACAGATCCCCCGTCCCCCGAGCGAAAATCACTCCACGCGGTAGCTGTCCGGCATCCCCAGCAGGGTCATCGTATTGAGGATTTTGCTCGCCAACCGCGCCTCGACTCGTTGTCCGTCGAAGGTTCGACTTCGCATACTTCGACCGATGATCGTCTTGTACCGGTACATGGTATTCTCGACCATGCTGCGCTTGCTGTATCCAGAGGACGTGTGCCATTCGCGCCGCCCGAGTTCTCGGATCGAGCGGATGTTGCGGTTCCTCTCCTTCTGTGCGGCCGGGGGCCTTGGATTCATCTGGGCATCGCGTCCAGGTGGGATGAGCACTCTCACAGCGTGTCCTTGACCCTTCGCCTGGGCCGCCTCGTAGACGGCCGCCGCATCGTAGGCCCCGTCGGCCGAGACGGATGCAGCTGGATCGGTC
>JACZXQ010000037.1 GCA_022571515.1 Gemmatimonadota bacterium | reverse complement strand
GCCCTCAGAAAGCGCTATCGCGCCGGCCTGATGTGGCACTATCGTGAAGACCACCGGGCCCGGTCCTTCGGGACACTGCGGCGAGCACTGAGATGCTCACCTCCGCGTCGGGAGCCCATTAGCCCGTATGCGCCATCACTGATAAGCGTGAGGATGATGCTTGAGTCGCTCCTCGAATACTGCAGAGAGGCCGCGCGGGTCTGTCCGGTGCCGCACCGGTGGAACGAGTTGTGGGAACTTCTCCCATCCCGCGAGCGCTCTGGAGCAGGTTGGGAACCGTCACCCCCTCTAATCCTGGGCGCTTGGTGGAATACTTCCAATCTCGACAAGATGGTCCGGTTCGAGTCGCATGTTCGATGGGCAGACGACCACGGCGGACTTGCCGACGTTGACGAGTTCCTCCGCCGGCTTCCTGAGACCGAGTGGCATCACCTTGGGGATTGAGAGCCTCGCGGTCCTTGATGGCGGATGATTTCCGTCACGCCCCGTCACGGAATGCCTCTCTGAGAACTTGACCCGTCACTAGAGTGAAAATGTTCAGTGGCCTCATGTCGCGGCTTGATCATCGCCCCCCGCTCGGGGGGCTAAGGCGCCCGTCCGTGCCTGCGCTCCGCTCGCCGCCTTGCGAGGCCATCCGCCGTGCTCGAATCTGGGCTGGGTCCTCCCCTCGCCGATCTCGGACTCGAGCATCTTCCTAGTTCGGCGTCATACGATCCATCCCCCGGACTCTCCAATCTCCATAGCCCACCCACCGCGTAGCGGTCCAGCACAACAGATCGTTTCCTCACTCTCCAGATCCTCGACTGTGCGAGCTTCCACGCGTAGAGTGTGGAAACAATCCCTATTCGTTAGCAGTCATTGTTTGGCGTACATTAGGGTGGAGGGGTATTGCGGGTAAGGTGTCGAGTTCTGGGCTTAAGGCTGCTTTGAGTCGGAAGTGGAGTCACGCGGGCACGGTTCGCGACACTTGTGGTGAGGGGGCCGTCAGGAAACAGTCCTCAACGGTTCGTATCGAGGAATCACATGTCGCAAAACGTTAGAGTCTGGCGCATAGAGGCCGGATCTGAACTCAAAGAAGTCGGACAAGCGCAACTGGATCTTGAGTCGCGATTGGAGGACTGGCTCGAAGGAGATATCGACATCCTCGATAGGGACCTCCTCGTCATTGGCCGACAGATCCAGACGGATTTTGGTGGCGTCATCGATCTGCTCTGCATCGATGTCGCAGGGGATCTAGTGATCCTCGAGCTAAAACGTGACAAGACACCACGGGAGATCGTTGCGCAAACCCTCGACTACGCGTCCTGGGTCGACGCCTTGTCACATGACCAGGTAACAGCGATCGCGAACTCGTATTTGGGCGAGGCTTCATTCGAGGCCACGTTCCTAAAGAGGTTCGGCGAGGCGGTTCCGGACCAACTCAACAACGATCACCGCATGGTGGTAATCGCCTCCGAGATCGATGCGAGCTCGGAGCGGATCATCACCTATCTCTCAGACCGGCACGGCGTCAGCATCAACGCGGCAACTTTTCAGTACTTCAAGGAGTCGGACGGGGGCGAACTCCTTACTCGCGTCTTCCTCCTCCAGCCAGATGAGGTCGACTACCGAGCGAGGACCAAGAGCAGCTCTAAACGGAAGCCCAACCTCACATACGAACAGCTCGAGTCGATCGCGACGGAGCGCGGGGTTGGACCTCTCTACGCCTACGCTGTCGAGGCCTTTCGTCCGTTCTTCGAGGGCACGAGGACTACTCAGTCCAACATCTCCTTCGTTGCCGAGATCGGGGGGAGTCGCGGCGCGGTCCTCAACCTCATTCCCCGGGACAGCGATGAGCTGAGTGGACTCGCCTTCCAAGTCTACGCAAGTCGAGTTGACGAGCGATTCGGGGTTACACAAGATCGGCTACGCGAATGCCTACCGGACGGTATACAAGCCTGGCAGTACTATCCAGATGCACCCCCAAATTGGAGCGGATTCGCCGGAGCGTTGCGGTCTACCGTGGAAGTAGACGCACTCGCAACGGGCTTGGCTGGGGACGTCTCCTAACTCCGAATGCAGGCGCGGCCCGCTGCTGCATGTTTGGTGCATATTTGCTATCCTGATCAGCGGGCGGGACGCTGCGCGGACGCTCCGCACTCCGTACGTACAAATGGAATGAGATCATACGTATTAGTCGCAGCGCTACGCGTCTCGAATCAGTTAGCCCGTTTTCAGACATGAAGCACTCAGCCTAGTGTGGTGTCACTCGTCGAATGTCGGATAGAGCCGAGAGAGCTTGATGCGAGCGTCGGGGGTGGTGAAGCGCCAATTGACCCGGGCGTTCTTGTTGTCCCATGGTCCGTGTTCCAACGCACCGCCCCCAACCCATCCGGGGGAGATGCTAAGAGAAGAGTTTCTTGAGCCGCTTGCCCTGACTCAGTCGGCGCTGGCACAACGTATCGGGGTGCCGTTCCAGCGCATCAACAGTCTGGTCAACGGGCGGCGAAACCTCACGCCAGACACGGCCCTTCGACTTTCGAAATTCTTCGGGACTTCCCCTGGATTCTGGATGAATCACCAGCTGCGATGGGACCTATACTTCGCACGGCAGGAGGGGAAGGCGGAGCTCTCGCGGATTCGCCCCTACCGCCAGCCGGCAACGGGCGCTTCGTAGACACCTCCGCTTGTCCCGTGAATCTCTCTTGGAGTAAAGTGCCGGACGAATGGGAATCGGACTTCGCATAACGCTGGGCCGTTATCAGACATAGGGTCTGCCGTTTAAACCGGTTTGTTGATGAGGAGTGTCTCACCAGTGCGACGGGCAGAAATTGGACCGCTCGCGTGCGTCATACTAGCTGTCCTAGGATGTAGTTCGGAGGGATTTCCGGAGAGCCAGCAGCCCGCCATCTCCGTTCGCGGAGATACCGTGGTCCTTCTTTCCGGAGCGCCAGCGCATCCGCAGGGTGGGGTCCTTCGGGCGGATCTGACCATCGGACTCTTGGAAGGACCCGAAGAGTACCTGTTTGGGAGAGTCGGAGACGCCGCGGTGGGGCGAGACTGGTCAATCTATGTGCTGGACTCGCAGGCTCAGATCGTTCGTCAGTACACATCGGACGGCGTCTTTATGAGAAACCTCGGTGGCCCCGGCGATGGACCGGGCGAGTTTCGATCTGCGCGGATGGTTGAGACTGATACCGAGGGGAGAGTGCTGATCGGGGAGGTCCGCAGTGGAGACGTGCATGTCTATTCCTTCGATGGAGATCTCGTAGAGACCTGGTCGCTGAGTCATGCGATTGAACCCCCGATCACGGTTGATACGGCGGGCTTGGCCTATGTCCGCCTCCAGGGGATGCGGAGGGAGTCGTACAGGCTCTCGGATGATCCGGGCCGAATCAGCGTCGACGGTCCTAATTTCGTAGACGTGGTGCCCGATCGGTCACTCGGGTCAGAGCATCCAGGCACCGTCCGCCTCGCACGAGATGGAACTGTCGTCGATACGGTCCCATCACCTGCCACCGATGACATTGAGAACTACCTGATCGCACCATCCGGGAGGATCTACGTTGGCTTGGATTACACGCCCCGGTCATGGTGGACGTGGAGTCCGCAGGGCTATCTGATGACGGGTCGCACGGATCGCTACGCAATTGACCTCCACCTTGTGGCGGCATCCGGCGTGGATTCGCTCGTCAGCGTTCGTCGGCAACGCGACAGAATCTCGATCCGGCCTGAGGTTCAGGAGGTAATCGCCACTCAGGTCGCAGCCCTCTTGGGAGACAACGACGTTAGGTGGAGAGATGCGAACCCGGTGCCTCAGTTGAAGCCGGCGTATCACCGAGTCCTCGGAGCCCGAGACGGTCGCATTTGGATCAGGCTCCACGTGCCTTCGATCCGAGATCCGGACTCGAACGTGCATGATGGATCAGAATGGTTTGAGCCCGAGAGCGCGTTCGACGTGTTTGAACCAAGCGGTCATTACTTGGGGGAAGTACGAGGGCCAGCCGGGATCCGGGCCACTTGGGCTCGAGGTGACACGCTGTTGGTGATCTCAACGGATGAGCTGGGCGTCGACACCGTAACGCGGTTGATCGTGGTGTGGGATTGATCATACCGCCTCGGGTCACGGACCCAACATCTGATAACGCCGCGCTCCCGCACGGGCCCTTGGTGCTTTTGCTGCGGACACCATAGGTTGATCCCAACAAGGGCCCGGCCGCTTCTTCTACGGTGAGCAAGCTCACCTCCGCGTTGGAACCCGCCCGTGATGATCGCCGCGCCGCCACGCAACGGTGAAGTCCTCCGAGACGTCGTTAACGTGTTGAAGACGTTCTGGACGGACACGCCGAACGACATGCGATCGCGCGTCATCATGAAGTCAACGTCCAGCCCGACGCCGCTTCCATTGTCGAACTTGGGGCCGTCCTCGTCCGTGTGCACGATCGGGAAGTTCACGGTCACCTGCGTCGGGTCGCTGACGAACGAGCCACCTTGATCGCGCGCTACGGCCACCCCGTGGCCGACCGACCACTTCACGGTCGCGGAGACGATTGTCGACAGCTGGAGGCCGAGGCTCCCCACGGTGAGCGCGAGCTCCGAGACGTCGACCCCGAACGTGCCCGACTGCCCACTTTCGGTGTTCACCCGACTGAGCCACTCCTCCTTCGTAGCCGCCGAGACCACGGTCCCCTCGACGTCCTTGAGGTCGCTGAAGTTCGCGCGGGAGTCAATGAGAATCGTTGAGCGGTCGGGACTTGGGCGGCTCGACCAGAGCCTTCCCTACAACCCGGCGGGGATCGACGTCGCCCTTGACAATCGAGTTCAGCAGGTGAATAAACAGCTGCCCCCCCCAAGGCGATCCGGATATCGACCCCCCCTCGCGGCGGTCGTGTTCGGTTGTGGTTCAACCAAGGTTTGGAGGAGGCGCATGGCGACCGAGAATGTCGACTTCAATCCCTCAGGTAATCCAATCAAGGCGGAAATCACCTGCGGGTTCGTGCAGGACGGGGCCTATATCCTCACGCTCTGGGACGGGAACCAGATCGTGCAGCGATGGGAAGGGAACTTCTTGAACACGGACGATGATGCGTACGTCCTGCCTGGGCCGGCGTCGAGCCACGACGGTCGCGTGCTTCAGTGCAGAGCCGAGGTAAGCATAGAGCCGCCCATCGACGACTACTCATTTAAAATGACGCTGACGCAGGACGGTGCTGAGATCGCTGTGGTTGAGGAGAGCGGCAAGGCACCCTTGGGATCGCTCAAAGGGGTGAACCTCTTTGCCCGGCTCGCTGCACGATGATCGGGTGCGACTCAGGCCTGTCCCTCAGTTTAACCGCAAGGCTTGGGACTCTCGGCGTCATTGCCGCACTAGCGACCGCTTCGCCTGGTGCGCTCGAGGCTCAACTGAGGTCGCAACCGGACACGACCCTCTCGGGCCTCTATCAGCTAGACTTCGGAGTGCCCGAGGCCCCGGCCTTCAATATCCTGGAAGTGGATGAGAGCAACATCCTCAGGCCGGGAACGGTCAGGGAGCTCAGTCTGGCCGTGTCAGAGTTTACCGGCTCCGATCTGTTGCTGCCGAAGACCTTCTCGGCAGAGTTCGCCCCAGCACTTCTCCTCGCCGGCCGGGATCTGACACGGCGGGCCTATGGTGACCAAGCATGGCTGTATCGCCTCCGAGTCTCAGCCGCCGTGCAACGGGTCGACGAGTCGAGTAGTGCGACGCGCATCGCATTCGGCATCCGCACCACATTGACCGATGGAGCGGATCTTCGGACGAACGAGGACGCCGAGGCGTATGCCGTCTTCCGTTCGGGGGTGGCGGCTTCGCTCGCCGGGTCCAAGGACGCGCTCCAGCGAGCGATCCAGGACTTGTTCGGACTCTCCCCCACCGAAGAACTCACTACAGCAATCGACACTCTGTTCGGCGGCGATGCGGACCGCGCCGTGGTGAAATTCGTGGCCGCCGGCCTCAGCGACGACGATGCGCTGAGAGCCATCGACCTCTTCTCTGCGGGCTCCGGCGACGCTGCCGCGAGCGAGGCCAAGATCCGCCAACGGCGGAAGGAGCTCCAGGAGAAGCACTGGAACGCCCTGGTCGTCGAAATCGCATACGCCGCAAGGGCCGAGGCCGCAGATTCTATGGGACGGGATCTGTCGGTCGACCGGCACGGATTCTGGCTCACGGCGGGATTTCCTATCGGTACGTGGGGACAGTTGCTTGTCGGTGGGGAGGTTGGTGTGACGAGAGATACCATCACCACGGACTTCGACGGGCGGGGCTCCTTGGGAACCCGACTCTATTGGGGTGGCAACGGACTGAAGTTCTTCATGGAGGTTGAGGGGGATTTCGCTGAAGGTCGCAGTACCGAGTTCCTGTTCAACTCGGGGGGCGAGCTCAGACCCGAGATCGGCGGCTGGATAAGCTTTTCCGCCGGACTCAATCGGGATGCGGAGACAAAAAACTACGACCTCGTCACCGAATTCCGGTGGAGCTTTCCCTTCGACCCGCTCGGCGGCTCGTAGCTTTCTGGCGCGGGCTGGCCTTGGTCAAACTCGAAGCGCACTCGCCCGTGGGTCGTGTCCTCCAATGGGCCGGCGCCGCGCCCAAGGAAGGTGGCGCGATCGACGGTTGGCCTAGCACGGGCCCGGCCCTTGGGAACATATGCTGGCGCAAGGCCCCCGGGGCCGACAGACGGAGAACACCACCATGACGTCAAGACCCGATCCTCTTCCGGAATCGGCATGCTACCGCTTTCGCCACATTCGCCCGACTGCGGCGACCTGCCCTAGTCGTGCCAGCCTGGTCACGCTGATCACAGCGGTGACCGAGCGGCCTTGCTCGAGTAACGTGGCGATCTGCCTGTCCGCGCTCGAGCCGTTTTACAGCATCGTGAATACGTACTCGACCTCTCTGCGGCTCCCCGACTCATCGATCACGTCGGCGAGGAACCTAGCCACCCTTGCCGATGAGCCCCGCACGGCAGATTATCCGTCTCTGTCGCCGCAAAGCCTGTAACAGCCCCGGAGTCCTACATGACGCGCCACGCCCACAGGGTCGCCTCGACCCTGCTCCTGATCCTCGCCGCCGCCCTGCCTCTGCGCCTCGCCGGCCAGGTCATACCGAGTCCCGAGGACTACTTCGGACATGAGATGGGCGCGGACCGCCAGCTCGTGCGCTGGGACCGGCTGGTCGAATACTACCAACTCATAGGCGAGCGCAGCGACCGCGTAGACGTCCGAACCGTGGGCGAGTCTACCCTGGGGAAACCCTTCCTGGTGATCTTCGTCTCTTCGCCGGAGAACCTGGCCAACCTGGACGCGATTCAGGCCATGAATCGCACGCTACAGGATCCGAGAGGCGTCTCGGAAGCCGAAATCGAACGGGCAGTCGCCGACGGGAAGGCGATCGTCGTCCAATCCTACGGCCTCCACTCCACCGAGGTCGCGCCCAGTCAGGCTTCGGCCGAGATCCTGTACCAGATGGCGACGCGAACCGACCGGGACATGATGCGGATTCTCGACGAGACCGTGGCCATCCAGATTCCGATGTTCAATCCGGACGGCAATCACATCGTCACGGACTGGTACAACCGTTGGGTCGGAACCGAGTACGAAGGCTCCCGCCCGCCCGAGCTGTACCACCACTACATCGGCCATGACAACAACCGTGATGCGTTCATGCAGAATACGGTCGAGTCGCAGTATGGTGCCGAGATCCTCTTTCGTGAGTGGACACCCCAGGCGTACATCGATCACCACCAGATGGGCGCTTACGGGGCACGGATCTTCCTGCCCCCCTACGCCGAACCGATCCGGCCCGAGGCGGACCCGTTGGTGTGGCGCGAGATGGCGTGGTACGGGGCACACATGGCCTATGGGCTGGAAGAGGCGGGCCGCGAGGGCGTCGTGAACGCGGCGATTTATTCGGGTTGGGGGCACTTCGGATTCCACTGGATCACGCCGTTCCACAACATCGCGGGCATGCTCACGGAGTCTGCCAGCGCGAGCCTGGCGACGCCGCTGTTCGTGCATCCGGAGCAGCTCACGGGCTCGCGTCAGCTTCCGGAATACGAAGCGCAGACGACGTTCCCCAGCCCCTGGGAGGGCGGATGGTGGACGGTTCGCGACATGGTGATCAACATCCGTATCGCGACGTTCATGGCGCTCGACGTCGCCGCCAAGAACCGGGACATGGTGCTCAGGAACGCGGTTCTCAAGGCTCAACGGCAGACCCAACGCGGGCTCGACGGCGAGACGAAGGCCTACGTGATTCCCGCCGAGCAGCATGATCCGCTGACCGCCCAAAAGATGATCGACAAACTGATGGGTCAGGGCATTACCGTGGAGCAAGCCTCCTCGGACTTCGTGCACGAAGGACGCGTATACGGGGCGGGCACCTACCTGGTCTCGACGGCTCAACCCAAACGTGGGGTCATTCGGTGGCTGCTGGGACGCACCTTCTATCCCCAGAACTCGTACACGCGACGGCCCGACGGCAGTCCGATCCGCCCGTACGACATGTCGGGAGACGTGCTCGCCGAGTTCATGGGCGTGGACGTGGTACCGGTGAGTTCGAATGTCGAGACGGCGCTGAGCGTCGTGACGTCCCGGCCGCACCCGCAGGGAGCCGTGGAACGCGGCAGCGAGGGATATCACATCTCGGGCTCCCTCAACGACGCGTTCCGAGCGGTGAACATGCTCTGGGACCGGGGAGTCACGGTCCATCGATTCGTACAGGATCATGGCCCACACAAGGCGGGCGACTTCTGGGTACCCGACGCGCCCGACGGTGTGGTGGCCGAGGTGGCGAGTGAAACAGGAGTGCCCTTCGGCGCGATGAACGTAGACGCCGGCGCGGAGTTCGCGCCCGAAGCCACCCGTCTGCGCGTGGGCATGTACCAGCGTTACTACGGCGGAAACATGGATGAGGGCTGGACCCGCTTACTGCTGGAGCAGTTCGATTTCCCGTACACCACCATCATGGACGCCGACGTCCTCGGCGGGGACCTGAGCGAGGACTTCGACGTCATCATCCTGCCCAGCGACAACATGGAGGCCATGCTGGGGCGGTCCGAAGAAGACGCTAGCGACACGCCCCCCGATTACCGGAGTGGGTTCGGCGACGACGGGGCCGCGGCTCTCGAAGCCTTTGTCGAGGCCGGCGGCACGCTGGTCACCTTTGCGGGAGCGGGCGACCTGGCGATCGAAAAATTCGGGCTCGACGTACGAAACATCGTGGCGGGGGTCCCGAACACCGAGTTCTGGGCTCATGGCTCGACGCTTCGGGTCGACGTGAACACGGACCATCCGTTGGCGTGGGGCATGCCCGAGAAGGGGCTCGTCGTGTTCTTCGGCGCGAGCCAGGTCTACGAGGTGACGCGCTCGAGCGACGGCGAGGGGTCGCACCGCGTGGCCTCTTACATCGACCGAGACATCCTGCAGAGTGGCCAGTTGGACGGCGAGGATCTGATCGCCAACCGCGCCGCGATGCTCTCCGTGGCTCACGGAGAGGGCAGGGTGGTGTTGATCGGGTTCCGCACGCAGCACCGGGCGCAGACGCACGGGACCTACAAGTTCCTCTTCAACGCGTTGGTGGGGTACTGATAGGTTCGGTCACCGCGAATCACGACCTGGAGGAGCCGGCCAAACCCAGGAAAACGACGATAGCGCGATTCAGTCGAACGAGATCCTCGTCGTCTAATCGCCCGACCCGCGAGCCGACCTTGCGTTTCGGTACCGTCGTCAGCTTGTCCACCATGAGACTGCTCGGTACCCGTAGCCCATTTCGCTCGGACGGCTCAACCAGGATTCGAAAGAGGGCGGCCTCGGTCGGATCCGTGGTGAAAGCACAAATGGTTACCGAATCGGTAGCGTCGAAATGATCATCCTGGACGATCACCGAAGGCCGGGGCTCCCCAGCATAATCCGCACCACCCGAGATCGTCCAAATCTCTCCGCGCCTCATGAACCTCCAAGCTCAGATGCGGAGTCGATGAAAGCTTGGTCCTCAGAGGCATGCGCACTTTGTGCAACGGCGAGAGATTGACGATGCGCCTCGGCTCGAAAGCCGGGTGAGCGAACGTCAGGCACCCAAATCTGAATCGGCCGCAATCCCTGCTGCCGAAGTCGCTCACGGTGCGCCCTTACCTTCTCTCGCGAAGACTTCGGCTTGTCCGATCCTGACACCGTTCCCTCCAGTGTGTAGGTTACATGTAACCTATGTAGGTGGGGATTCGAAAGCCAGATCCGCGTAACGTAGGATGGCCTCTGTTTGGTGTATTTGCTCCGGACACTGTGGGTTTGGACTGGTTAGGGCCCGGCCGCCGTGCGGACACTACCCAACCGCCTTCGCGTCTTGAGTCAGTGAGCCCGCTACAGGGCATGACAAACGCAGCTTGGGAACAGACTGGCCCGCCCATTTAAGAATCCGGGGACCATGCTCAATGTCATTAACATCACGCACCGCCGCAGTATGTGCCGCTCTGGCCGGCTTGGCAGCCTGCTCCAACAGCTCCGAGACTAGGCACGCATTGGACGAAAACGGTCGACTGTGGGTCTCCGCGTTCCGACCGACCACCGACCTTTGGAACGAAGAAGACGCCTGGCACATCCTCCGCCCGAGTGGTCATCCCCTGGCACGGGTTCGCTTGCCAATGAACGCTCGAATAGCAGCGGTCCGGCAGAATCGCGTGGCGTTGATCATGCGCGACAGTCTCGATGTGGAGCATCTCCGGGTGTTTCGGCTCCTGGAGACCGCGCCTGGTGAGCTGTAAGGGACCGTGCGTTGGGGTATTAGCTGCGATCGCCTTAGGATCATCTGAGCAGAGCCGATATTGTCACGGAGGCTATGGTTGAACAAGGCGAGCCGGGCATCGGCTATCGTACTGCTCGGCGGCGTTTGTGTTGTCGGGTGTGAAGGGCCTGTGGTGTCTCTGGAGACCGTCACGGTTCGGGATAGCGCCGGAATCCGGATTGCAGACCACGCGTCGTTGCCGGAAACCCTTGTCTGGCGGGAGCTAGAAGGCTGTTGAAGAAGTGGGGCGAGAAGGGGACGGGCCGGGCGAGTTTCGGCTCCCTTTCACGATGCTGGGCCTCACACGGGATTCCATCGCTGTGGTGGATGCCAATGGGCACCGGATTCTATTCGGACCTGACGGCGAATACGTCGGGCAGTTCAACACCCGAATCGCAGGATCCGGTGCATCGAGTCTTATCCCTGACACCCCGCTCCCCGACGGGTCGGTGGTCGCTAGTGCGGACGTCCCGCCCAACGGCCCGCCGCCTTCCGGTCCTTTCCGCAGGTGGAGTCGATCCTCGGATCGTCGTTGGCGATTCCGACCGACCGGAGCTTCGGGTCTTCGATGTGGGCGGAAGCCTACAGCTGCTGATCCGGAATTCGGGCACTCGTGAGGCGATAACCCCGAGCGATCTGGACTCCTGGAAAGAGACCAGACTGGCGCCCTTGCGGTCTGATGCCGATCGAGCGCGTCAGATGGAGACCGCGTTGAGGAACCTCACCGTCCCCGAGTTCAAGCCCGCCTTCGGTAGGCCGCTCGGCGTCACGCCCAACGGCTTCGTTTGGGTGGCCAATTACGCGCTTTACCCTGCCTCCTCGGACTTTCTCTGGGTCTTCGACCGAGAGGGAGGATACGTGGGCACCGTACGGTTGCCTGCCGGGACGGGGCCTTGGCCTCATCAGTTCGAGTTGGGAGCGGATTACCTGCTTGTGGTGGTGTTCGATGACTTGGGGGTGGAGACCGTACGATACTACCCCCTACGAGAACCGAGCCCGAATGGGGACTGAGTTCCTACGCTCGGTCGAGCATGGATGACCGATCCAACCATGCAATCAGCCCAGCGGATTGATTTGCTTTCTTCATGAGTGTCAGGGAGATTCCGGACATGGTGAAGCTCGATATGGAAGCGATCCGCAGACTCAGCCTCTCCGAGAAACTCGCGTTGGTGGAAGAGATCTGGGAAAGCATCTCCGATGACCCGACGTCGGTTCCAGTTTCGGAGGCCCAACTTGCTGAGGCGCGGCAACGGCTGGTAGCTCACGATACCGATCCGAGGACAGCCATCCCCTGGGAAGAGGCCGAGAAGAGACTCCGCTCGAAGACGTGATCTACCGGATTTACCTTCGTCCGGAGGCCGAAGCCGAAATCAGTGAGACCGCCGTGTGGTACGCTCAACGTAGCACGGGGCTGGGGACGGCCTTCCTCGATGAAGTGTCGAAAACGCTCGCAGTCCTTGAGGAAAACCCAGATCAGTACCCGGTGGCCGAGGGAGAAATCCGAAAGGCCGTTCTCCGCCGATTCCCTTACGTCGTCCTTTTCAGGGCTCGGGGGGACGAAGTTGTCGTGATCTCCTGTTTCCACACTCGCCGTGATCCCACGCAGTGGCGCAACCGTCTGCCCTAGAACCGAGACAGCGCGCAGGTCGGATGCGGCATGACGCCAGACTCCTGCGCTGCCCTTGGGACGCTCGGTTCAGCGTACGTATGCGTTGAATAAGATTATACGTATGGCATGCAGAACTCCGTGTCGGGAGTTCATTAGCCCATCGGGTAGGATCCAACCGGGGTGAGCATGATGGAATCTCCGAAAACCGTCGGGGGGTTCAGAGAGGTGCACGGCAAGCCCGTGTATGGCGTGGAAGTCTACCCACAAACGCGCTGCTCGCACTGGCGGGGACCACACGACACCATCGCCTTGCGGATGAAGTGTTGTGATCGATGGATGGCGTGCTTCGAGTGTCATCGGGAGTGCACCGACCACCCCGCCGAGGCCTGGTCCATTCACGAGCGTGATCAGCGAGCCGTGTTGTGTGGATCATGTGGGGAGACGCTGACGATCTCGGAGTACCTCGACGCCTCGTCATGCCTCCACTGTGGGACACGCTTCAACCCAGGGTGCGCAGATCACTATCACCTGTACTTTGAAATGGAGTCGTAGGCAATGCCCATGCCTGGGGGTCTCGTACGAGGCGATACATCGCCGCTTGGCCGAGGCTTCCTCTTGATCCGCGAGGGCTTGTTATGCAGTTAGATCTTGGGAGTGCCGCGCGAGATCCTGGAGATCCTGTTCGATGCCCAGATAGCGCTCGAGCGGCGTGATCTCCTGCTCTTCCCAGGATGAGAACGGGTGCGTCCCGGCGGCCGCGATCTCGAGGCCGCTCTTTCCGGCGACGTCCATTACCATTTTCCGCAGCCGGACGACCTCGACCCGTAGCTCGGCGGGAGTTTGGCAAACCGTGCTCCCCACTTCGACCACCGACTGGTGGAGCTCAGGCTTGATCTCCTCCATGGTGACGTGCTCGCCGTCCAGAATCTCCTTGATGAACGAACAGAGCTCGCGCGTCTCCGGATCGATGATCTGATATTCCTCTTCGATCCCGAGGGTCAGGGAGGGAGGCTTCATGCGCGGCTTACTCCAGGCTGTTCTTCAGCTCCGCAAGAAGAGCCACGTAGATCCCATGGCAGAACTCGCTCGCGGGCTCGTCGTTCAACTCCCATGACGAGGACCACTCCACAAAGGTGCTACCCTCTCGGTCGCCCGCCTGAACGCTGACCTTCCCGAGGTAGTTCTTCACATCGTCCTTGGAGACCGGCGAGGGTCCGTCGTCGATGCTGTACGAGAACGTCCTCTCCTCGTCGTCGATCGCCCGTAGAGTCTCATGGAAGACGCCGTTCAGCACACGCCCCGCTCCGGGCTCGTCGCTCGCGGCATCACCCACGATCTCCAATCCGGTGATCACGTTGGGCGCCCAACTCATGTCGTGAAAATCGCGGAGAGTGCTCCACACGCGCTCCGGCGACGCCTGGATCGTTATCGACTGGTAGGTCTGTCCCATTCCAACCTCCTGCGTTCATGGCGAGTTCGTTCCTCGGAAGCGGCCCGAGGGGCCACAACCTGTGAGGTGAAGCCTCCGCCTGCAACGCTCACCGGGCCACGCGGCGAGCCCGTCACTCGACGATCCCCACGACCACCCTCCCCGGCCCATGGACGCCGGTGACGACCACCCTGCCGATATCGGCGGACCTGGACGGCCCCGAGTGGAGGGCGAGCACCGCCGGCAGATCACCCCGCCCCGCTTCGAGCGCCTCGTCCAGCGTGGCCACCACAGTGGCGGCCCGCACCCACACCAGGTGGGTCGGCGGAAGCACTTGGGCCAGCCGTCCACCTCGGGAGTCGAGCACCAGCGAGCCTGTGTCGGCGGCGGCGTATAGCGCCCGGGAGACGCCGAGTGGCGCCTCCCGGGCGGGCAGGCTCGGGAGGCTCGTGGCCAACTCCGTCGGCACCTCGGCTCCAGCGGCGACTCCGGCGAAGGCGCCGGCAAAGTCCTCGAGCCAGTCCCGCGCCTCGTCCATGCCGGCGAATCTCTCGACCTCACCGCCCGCCGCCCGGAACCGCTCCGCGAAGGCCTCGATCGCGGGGCCCGCAGGGGGCGACCCGACGAACGCGCCCGGGTGAGCCACGGCCTCTCTGCCCGCCAGTGCAGACCTGATCCGAGCAAGGATGCGATCCCTCATTTCGGGCCGTCCTTCCACCGACGCAGAAAGGATGGCCTGCTCCACGGAAGGTCGCCGTGGACGGCCAACCACGACTTGAGGAACGGCAGCCGCCGTCTCACGGCCGAAGGCAGGAGCCGAAGCCCGGCCGCGCCAAGGCGGAATAGCGCCGGGCGCTTCGCAGCCGCCGCGTACGCAGACAAGAGCAGGCCCTCGGTGGTGGGGGCCTTGCCTGCCTCCACCGCCCTCCTTCGCCAGGTGAGCAGCATGTCGTGGAGCGGGATCCGTACGGGACACACCTCGGTGCACGCACCGCACAGGGTCGACGCGAACGGAAGCGTGCCGCCCTCGTCGAGCCCGAGAAGGCCCGGCGCCAGCACGGCACCGATGGGTCCGCTGTACACCCAGCCGTAGGCGTGCCCGCCCGTTTGCCTGTAGACCGGGCACACGTTGAGGCAGGCCCCGCAGCGCACGCACTTGAGCGCCTCCCACATGGAATCATCGGCCAGCATGCCGGTGCGGCCATTGTCCACCAGGATCACGTGCACGGCCTCCGGCCCGTCGGGCTCACCGTCCCGGCGGGGGCCGTGGATCATGGACACGAAGGTTCCCACCGCCTGGCCCGTGGCGGCGCGCGACGTCAGCTGGAGCATGCCCGCGAGGTCGCTCCAACGCGCGATCACCTTTTCGATCCCGACCAGGGCGACGTGCACCTTGGGGGCGCTCGTGGCCAACCGGATGTTGCCCTCGTTCTCGATGAGCGCGAGCGTCCCGGTCTCGGCCACCAGGAAGTTCCCGCCGGTGATGCCCATGTCCGCCGTAAGGAACGCCTCGCGCAGGGCAGCGCGGGCGGCGGCGGCCAGATCGTCCGGGGTGGCGTCGAGCGGAGTGCCGTGCACGCGGTGGAACAGCTTCTGGATGTCTTCCAGGCTCCTGTGGATCGCGGGGCCCAGGATATGGCTGGGCGGCTCACCGAAGAGCTGGATGACGTACTCGCCCAGGTCCGTCTCGACCACTTCGATGCCCTGGCGCTCGAGCGCCTCGTTCACGCCGAGCTCCTCGGAGAGCATGCTCTTCCCTTTTACGACCCGGCGTACGCCATGATCGGCGGCCACCGCCTCCAGCACGCTGTGTACATCGGCGGCGGTCTCCGCCCAATGGACGACGACGCCATTCTCGGTGAGGCGGCGTTCGGCTTCTTCCAGATAGTCGGCCAGGTGGGTCAGCGCGTGGCCCTTCACGTCGCTCGCCCAGGCACGCCAGGCGTCCGAGTCGACCTCGCCGTAGGCCCTTTCGCGGTGTCGGTCGAACGCGACCGTCGCCCCGATGACGGCCTCCCGTACATGCGGCTCATCGCGGAGGATGGCCCTGGCCCGCGCGGCGTAGTCCCGGCTATGAACCTCCATTCGCCGCCTCCCAGAGCACGCTGGCCACATGCCTGAACACCGGGCCGCCGCCCCGCTCGGCCGCCCTGCCCGAGAGATGCAGCAGGCACCCTGGATCGGCGGACGTCACGATGTCCGGGTCCGGCAGCGTGTCCAGCTTGCGGTCCGCCATGGCCGCCGCAACTTCGGGGAGCTTGGCGGAGAAAAGCCCGCCGAACCCGCAGCACTCTTCGGCGGCCTCCCACTGCACCAGCTCAGCGCCCGCATTTTCGAGCAGGGTGAGGGGCTGCTCGCGCACGCCCAGCTCGCGGAGGGCATGGCATCCGTGATGATACGCGACGGTGCGGCCCGCCAACCCCGACCCCACATCTTCGACCCCGAGCACGCCGACGATGAACTCGGCAAGCTCGAACGTGCGGCCCGCGAGATCCGCCGCCCCCGGCACCACCGCCGCGCCGCCGCCGTACAAATCCTCGTAGCCCCGCCGTATCATCGCCGTGCAACTGCCGGATAGCACAACCACGTACTCGGCGTCGGCGAGCACCTCGAGCGTGTGGCTCGCCATGCTCCTCGCCTCCGGCCAATGCCCGGCGTTGTAGGCCGGCTGGCCGCAACAGGTCTGGCCCGTGGCGACATCCACCTCCACCCCCAGCGACCGGAGCAGCTCGATGCTGTCCGCGCACGCGTCCGCAAAGAACTGGTCGCCCAAGCAGGTCACGAAAAGGGTCGCGCGCATCGCACCGGTGGTTCGAGTTCAGGCCGTATCCCGGGCAGCTCCACGGCTACCCCTTCCCGCTTCAGCGGAGAGTTTGTAACCTGGGCTCAACGAACGGCCGAGGCCACCCGTTCAGAGGATCGCCTTGAAGCACGACACCATCGTCGGCAGCCCCGCCCTGTCATCGCAAGGCGAGTGCGCGCGCGCTTGGACATGATGAGCCCCCGGTCTCGGTCCAAGTCCTCCGGCCGCAGCGCCACGACCTCGCTCACTCGGAGCCCGGCCGAGTACGCGATCGCGAGGATGGCGACGTGCTTTGGGTTATGGATGGCGGCTAGGAAACGCCGGAACTCGTCCGGGCTCAAGACCGTAGGGAGCAGCTGTTGCCTGCGTGGCCGCTTCAGCGGGAGATGCTCGACCTGCCTACCGAGGACCGTCGCGCAAAAGAGCTTCAGAGCGCTGATGAGTTGCGCGTGATAGGAGCGTGACACCTGTCCCGACTCGAGCCTTCGCAGGACGTGCTCGCGAAGATTGTCTGCCAGATCCGCATTCTCCCCGACGTCCTGGAGGAAGCGCCGAGCGTGGGCGCGATACGCCTTCCGAGTTCGGAGCGCATAGCCGCGCAGGCGCATCTCTTCATCGAATCGCTCTATCTGAGCCAGGACCTTGCGGGGCACTGCCGGCTTCGTGGGCCGGGGGAGGAAGGCGGGGTCGGGTGTGGGGAAGGGATCCGCCCTCGTCCCGGGCGCTACGCCGAAGTGCTCGATCCCGAGCAGGTCCCGTAGCGCCGCGCGGCAGGCGGGAGAGTCCGGGACCCGCCACACACGTAGTTCACGGTCCCAGCGTCGTTGCGGAAGGGCGCGCACGCGCGCCAACAAGGGGGAGGGATAGGGGACGTGGAGGTGGATCTCGTCCTCGATGATGACCGCGCGAAGCATGTCGTTCTGGGGCGATCCCAGGGTGCTGTCCGGGGGTTCGGGCATTCCCAAGTCTGACCAATGGGGTGGGGCGCGGCCATGCGCGGATGAGCCTCCCGCCGGGGACGCCTCAGTGGCGTCCCACGGTGACGCTGGTCATATTGCGTCGTCGGGTCAGGGGCCACAGCGTTTACGCTGTGACCGGGCCCTTGCGACCGGCGGCGATTCTCTTGTGCGCCCCCGTCGCAGATAGGCCCCGTGATTGGGGTCTCGTGTGCCTAGGGGTGCGCGGGAGTCCGGTGAAAGAAAGAAAGGGCACACCCAAAGGTGTATTACCCGCACTCCCTCGCAGATCCCTGACCGGCGTCAGGATATGCGAACAACGCAGATGCGCGGATTGGAATGGGGTAGCGAACGGCGGGTATGAAGACGTTAACTGACATCGCCTGAACGGGTGGGCTAGGGCCCCGGGAAGTCAGTGTGGCTGGTTTCCGAGGGGACCTGGATTCAGATGTGACCGGGAGATTGGAGATGGATCTTGGAGCAATCGCGGGTCTTGTTCTCCCCACGCTGTTCGGCACCGGCATACTCACGTGAGTAGTCCGTGGAAAGATCGAGGAAGCGCGCCAGATACGGGGGAAGCTTCGTGCGGAGCAGCGGGAGCGGTACGCACAGATACTGAATCCTTACATACAGCGGTTCGCGAACCCGAAGGCCGAGCAAGAGGTGACAGCCGTCATCACATCAGCTGAGTCCCGAAAGGAGATGTTTGACTTCGCCCTGGTCGCTGACGATGGCGTTCTCAAGGCCTACATAGAGATGTTCGAGCGGTTCGGCGCACTTGAGGCGGCTCCGGAATCTGAGAAAATCGAAGCGCTGCGCGCCTTCGGCCGCGTCCTGTTGGAACTGCGCAAGAGCGTTGGCAACAAGAAGACAGGATTGACGGAGGTGCAGATGCTCCAGGTGGTCGGGGTAAAAGATGCAAAATAGTATCTCGGCTCGGGCTCTACCCAGGGGCTGTTGCGGTCCTGATTTGACAGGCGATGCGATATGATGGCGACA
>JACZXQ010000005.1 GCA_022571515.1 Gemmatimonadota bacterium | reverse complement strand
TACCCGACGGGAAAGGGGATTCCGGCGTTGACTCCAAGGGCTTGCGTGCGCCGCGGCAGGGCTCAGGTTTCTACTCGAAGGACTCGCCGGGGTGGCGAAATCGGTAAACGCAGGGGACTTAAAATCCCCCGGGCTTAGGCCCTTGCGGGTTCAACTCCCGCCCCCGGCACTGGTGGGGAGAGGTACGACGTGACGCACTCTAGACGTCGATCCCAAGCCAATCGGGCGCCCACCTGGGTATACGTATAAACCCGATCAGTTTATACGTATACGACGCGGAGCCTCCCAAACGAAGCCCGCAAATGTGACGCGCTGCCGTGCCGCGAACGGGCAGGGTGCGACGCGGCCACAGTCTCTTGGCTGGTAGGCCTCATGGTCCTCGCCGCCTGCGGGTCATGTTCGAGTGACCACCTCACCGAATGTTCCAGCCGTTGACCGGCCCGCCGTGGAAAAACTTCTCCGGGGTCATCACGCCGCCTTGCTTGAATACCATCCCGTCCTTCATCACGAACTGCACGTCGCGCAACGCATCGATGTCGTCGAGAGGATTGCCCGCGACCGCGATCAGGTCGGCGGCCAGACCCACCCTGATGGGTCCGCGCTCGTTTTCCGTCTCACTCACCAGATAGCCGTTCGTCGTCATCGCCCGCAGGATGTCGGCTGGGGGAATACCTGCGGCCTTCCACGACTCGATGAACTCGATGGCGACCTCCCCGCGCGTCATGCCGGGGATGTAATAGTCCGCATCGGTCGAGAACGTGAGCGGCACATTGTTCTCAAAGGCATTCCTGAGACCGGCTACGGTCTGTGCGTAGCGGCGCTCCGAGGTGTGCCCGACTAGCGTGATCGGCGTCTCGGTACCGGCGCGCCAGATTCCCTTCGCCGCCATCCGCTTGTGCATCTCGTCGGTGAGTGCGCCGGAGTGCGCGATCGACCAGATACCGGCTTCGATAGCGCGACCGGCGCCGTCCACCGTCTGCACGTGCCCTTCGACCTTGAGGCCGGCCTTGGCCGCTTCGCTGATGAAGAGGCGAATCTCGTCGACCGAGTAACCCCACGGCTTGCAGTCCACGCAGATCTTGATGACCGTCGCACCGAACAGCGCGTTCTGCCGCACCGCTTTCACGATCTCATCCGGGGTGTCCGCGTCGAGGTACTCGGGGTAGACGATATTCTTGTCGATGGCCATCTCGGGCGTGGGCCAGAACTGCCCGCCCATGCCACCGATGATGATGCCCGAGTTGATGATCATCGGCCCGGGAATCCACCCCTGCTCGATCGCGAGCCGCAGCGCCGTATCCGCGTAGTTGCCGTTGTTCCCCATATCACGAACGATGGTGAAGCCCGCGGAGAGCATCTGGATGCCGTTGGACGCCGCTTGGATCGCACGGAGTGGCGTGCTCTCGAGCACGTAGGTCAGGTAGTAGATGTTGTTCTCGGGCTCGGCCTTGTACGTCAGCGCCAGATGGTTGTGCGCGTCGACCAAGCCAGGGAGAACGGTGAGGTGAGACAGGTCGATGACCTCAGCGCCCGGAGGAATCGTGACGTCGGCGCCGATCGCCAGGAAACGCCCATCCTCGATCAGGATGATCTGGTTCGCCGATAGGGTGCCTGATTCTGGATCCACGAGACCACCCGCACGGATCGCGGTGACCTGAGCGGTAGCGGCGGTGACACCAAGAGCCGCCAACAGCACGTGGACCGCGTGAATTCTCGTCATGGTAACGATGCGCATCGCAGCACTCCTCGCTTGTTTGGATAGGGGAAGAAGCTACGCCGTGCTCTGCCCAAACTCCATTCGGCCAGATTCTCGGTGCATGCTGGGTGCTCACGTACCCGGACCTAGACCCCCCCCAGTTCCTTCAGCGCCTCACGCCTCGTAGACCGTAGTGCCCCCCACGACGGTCCGCACGATCTGGATCTCCTTGATCCGGTCGGGATCGACGTCGTGCGGATCTTCGGCCAGGATCACGAAATCTCCGAGCTTGCCGGCGGCGATCGAGCCCTTCTCGTTCTCCTCGAAGGACGCATATGCGCCGTTCAGTGTGCACACCTTGAGCGCCTGCTCCACTGTGATCCGCTGGCTCGGGCCCCACACGCGCCCCGAAAAATCCTTGCGCGTCACCATCGACTGGATCGCCATCATCGGCTCGTACGGGCCTGGACTGTGATCCGACGCCGGAGCGACCATGATGCCGTAGTCGAGGAACGACTTGTGGGCGAACATCCACTCCATCTTCGCCTCACCGTACTCGACCCATTTCTCGCCGTGGTAGTGGGCGTAGGTGTAGAACGGAGCCGGGATGTAGCGCCCGTCGGCGATGCGCTGCAGCAGTGATGGGTTCACCAGTGAACAGTGCTCTATGCGGTGACGGGTGTCCTCCCGAGGCCACTCCCGCTGCACACGCTCGTAGGCGTTCAGCACCATGTCGATCGTGACATCACCATTGGCATGGATCGCGATCTGCCAATCCGACCGATGCGCCTCCTCGACGACTTCGTGGATTTGCTCCTGGGTCATGGTGAGGATACCGAAGTCGTCCGGACGACCGGCGTACGGCGTACTCATCGCCATCGTCCGCTCGGACGCCGATCCATCGGCCGCGAACTTCACGGGACCTACCCGAAGCCACTCGTCGCCGAAGCCTGAGCGGATGCCGCTCTCGTTCAAAGAGCCGAACGCGCCGCCCCTCGCGAAGAGGTTCATGCGCAGGCTGAGGTCACCGGCCTCACGAGCGTCCTGGAACGCAGTGAAGGCGCTTGGGCCGGTCCCGGCCTGGTGGACCGACGTGAGCCCCGACGCGTTCATCCGGCCGCAGATCAGGGCTACTCCCTGGGCTCGCTCCTCACGGGTGGAGCCGCCGGGAATGGTGAAGGCGCCACGGGCGCGCTCGGCGACCTTTCCGGTGAGCTCGCCGTCCTCGCGGTAGAAGTGCCCTCCGAAGGGGTCGGGCGTCTCCGCCGTCACGCCGGCGAGTTCGAAGGCCTTGGAATTGTACACTCCCGTGTGACCCCCACGGTGACCCACGACAATCGGGTGGTCCGTGCTCACCTCGTCGAGGTCGAGTCGGGCCAGCGGTCGCCCCTCCTCCTGCTTCGTGTCGTCGTACATGAATCCGATGATCCACTCGCCTGGAGGTGTCTGGGCGGCACGCTCGCGTAGCGCGACCTGGATCCTGGCGATGCTCCCGAGGTTCGTGTTCACGTTCCTGAGCTCGTTGAGTCCGGCGCCGGAGGGGTGCGAATGCGCGTCGATGAAGCCCGGGACGACCGTCGCGCCACCGGCGTCGATCACCTGCGTGCTCGCCGACGCCAAGTTCCGCACGTCGCTCGTCGATCCCACCGCGACGAAGCGCTCGTCTTTGACCGCGAACGCTTCGGCGCTCGGGTTCTGGTCGTCCTGCGTAAGAACGTTCGCGTTCAGGACGATCAGATCAGGGGTGACGCCCGTAGCGGGCCTGGGGGCGCATCCCGAAGCGATCCCAGCCGTGGCCATCGTCCCGAGTCCTAGGAAGTCCTTACGACTGATCTCGCTCATGGTGCGCTCCTTGGACTGGTCGGGTCTCAGAATACCGAGCCGAGGCGTTGCCCGCCAACAATGCCTCGACCTCCTCGCTGGCTCCGTTCTCCGTGAGGACGGAGACGCTCCAAAACGTACCGGTCGAAAGCACCATGGCCGGGAAGACCTCGTGGAGGATCTGAGAACCGGGCACGAAGTCCCAGGCGAGAAGGACTACGATGCCGACCGCGAACGAGGCCATGACGGCGGCGCCGCTTCCTCTACGCCAGTGAAGGCCAAATACGATCGCGGGAAAGAAGCACGCTCCGTATAGGCTGCCGCTGAACGCGGTCAACTCGACGATGCCGGCGAGCGGCCTCAGGGAGATGAGGGCCGTGATGAGCGCGAAGAGACCAACCCAGCCGCGCGTCCAGCGCATCTCCGACTTCTCGGTCCGACCCGGCCACGCGATGCCCACGAGGTCGCGCTCGGTCGTCGAAGCAAGGACCAGCAACACCGAGTCCAGCGAGGACATGGCGGCCGCGACCATCGCCACCAGCAGGAACGCTCCCGTGCCCGGGCCGAACACCTCGGTGAGCAGGGTGGGCACCACGAGATCGGTATCGTCGAGACCGGCGGGCAGGATGCGGCGGGCGTAGAGGCCAACGGGGAGGAGGAGCGAGAACACCACTGCGAAAGTGAGCGACGAGACGATCATTCCGGTGCGAATCGCCTTGGCGCCCTCCAGGGCGAAGAAACGCGAGAGTTGTCGAGGCTCCACCGCGAACTTCACGAGCCCCGCGAACATCGTTCCGATGAGGACGGGTACCGCGACGCCGCCGCCCCACGTGAAGAGCGCCTCTCCGCCCGGCTGGGTCCGAACCTCGTGGATCGCGCCGAATCCGCCTGCCGCATTGACGGTGCCGAAGAAGAGGAGCACGGCGGCGATGATCATGACGACGCCCTGGACGGAGTCGGTTTTCACCACACTGATGAAGCCTCCGATCATCGTGTAGAGCACCACGATGAGGAAGACGATGCCGATAGCGACGGTGTAGGGGATGTCCAGGAACTGCTCGATCAGGTTGCCGATCCCCTTGAATACCGCCGTCATGTAGAACAGCGACGCGACGATCACGATCAGAGCGGCGAAGACCCGTGCCGGCGTGCTCCCGAACCGAAAGCCGATGAAGTCCGGGATCGTGAGGGAGCCCATCGCCTCCGTGAATCTTCGCAGCCGCGGCGCTACGACGATCCACGCGAACAGACAGAAGGCCACGGAAGTGGGAATGAAGAGCATCCATGGGACGCCCCACTCGTACGTGCGTCCGGCGAAGCCCACGAAGGAATTGGTGCTCGCGTAGGTGGCGAAGAACGAGAGGCCGATTACCCAGCCGCCCATCTTCCGGCCCCCCACATAGTAGTCGGCGAGTCCCCGGGTCTGTCGGCTACCGGCCCATGCGTGGTGCGCGAGCATGACGGTGTAGAGCGCGAGAAGGGAGTGGACCATCCAGTACTCGCGCAGATTCGCCAGCACGGCTTCGATCATTCGGTTTCGCCTGTCGCGAAGAGTTCGCGGACCGTCGGCTTGGTCACCTCATGACAAGATCTGAAAAGGGCCGGGAGTAACTCAAAATCACCCGGGAGCAATCCCTCGCGGGTGGGCCTCAGGCCCGGGCCTCTTTTCCGTGGAGGAGTTTCGTGACCTCGGCGGCGGGCCGCGGCCGGCCGAACAGGAAGCCCTGACCGTATTCGCAGCCGAGCGCGCGAAGCTCCTCGAGCTGCCGCTCTGTCTCCACACCTTCCGCGATGACGGCCATGTTCAGGCTCTTGCCGAGACTCGTGATCGTGCGCACGACCTCCCTGTCCTCCCGGCTGTTCGTGATCTGGGTCACGAACGAGCGGTCGATCTTCAGGCCCGCGATGGGCAACCGGCTGAGGTAGCTGAGCGACGAGTACCCCGTGCCGAAATCGTCGACGTGGACTTCCACCGACGCTTCGTTCAGCGACTCGATGGTCCTCCTGGCGGTGTCCAGATCGGTCATCAGAGCGGTCTCCGTGATCTCGATGTGGATGGAGCCCGCGGGAAGACCTGCCTTGTCCATCGATCCCGTGATCTGTTCGGCGAGGTCGGGCAGAGTGAACTGCTTGCCCGAGACGTTCACGCTGACAAACGGTAGCTCACCTTCTGGCAGCGCCTCTCGCCACTCGGAGAGCTGGCGCACCGCTTCGTCGATGATCCACCGCCCCAGTGGGATGATGACTCCCGTGTCCTCCGCCACGTGGATGAACTCGTTCGGACCCACGATGCCGCGCTCGGACTCGTCCCAGCGGACCAGCGCCTCAAACCCTGCGACCCGACCCGTCTCGATGAGCGTGATGGGCTGATAGTGCAGCACCATCTCCCCGTTCTCGACCGCCGACCTGAGGCGCGACTCGAGCTGGATCCGGGCGATCGCCCGCGCGTGGACGACGGCGTCGAACATCACCACGGAGGCCGGCCCTTCCTCCTTGGCTCGAATCAGGGCTTTCCTCGCTTCGTCCACGATGGCCGCAGAATCGACTGGCCTCCCGTAGCTCAACGCGACGCCCACGGACACCGTGAGGCGGAAGTCCTCTCCACCACCCCGGAACGGCTTGATAAAGGCCTGCGCGATGCGCCTGCAGACACGGGTAGGGTCGCTGACGTCCTTCATGTCGTCCAGCAGGATCACGAACTCGTCGCCACCGAAGCGCGCGACAGTGTCGGCACCCCGGATGCAGTCCTCCAGACGGTGGCCCACCTGGCGCAGGATCTCGTTCCCACCCTCGTATCCCACACGGGAGTTCACCCGAGCGAAGCCGTCGAGGTTCACGAAGAGCACCGCGTACAGGTACTTCGTCACCTGCCCGGGCTTGTGGTTCTTCCGCTGCGCCCTCCGGCCGGTGCGATGCAGGCGCTCGGTGAAGAGCGTCCGGTTGACGAGGTCCGTGACGGTGTCGAGCAGCGCGTCGCGGGCCAGTCCCTCCTCGGTGCGCTTTCGGTCCTGCAGGAAGTAGATCTTGCGCTCCGCGAGCGCGAATCGGAGGGGGAGGTCGGCGTCCACGATCGGTTTGAGAACGTAGTCGTCGGCCCCGGCCTCCAGCGCCCGGCCCAAGTCCTCCGAACGATCCGCGCCCGTAACGAACATCACGACCATCTGCCCACCGTCCGGGAGCTTTCTCAGCCTGCGGCACAGCTCGACGCCATCCATTCCGGGAAGCCGCAGATCCAGAACGGCCAGGGAGAACCGTTCCCGCTGGGCGATTTCCCACGCCGTCTCGGCGTCGGCACACGCCTCCACCTCGTGACCGCGTGCTTGGAGGATCTCCTGGATGAGGTGGCGTGAGGAGGGGTCGTCCTCGACGACGAGCGTGCGGATCGGTTCCGAGGCCATTCTATCCACCTTTGTGGAGGCGGGCATGGAACAACGGGTTGGGGGCAGACGGTGGACCCGCCGCTCGACCATGAGATAGCAGAGTAAGGCTGCGACTGCCAGGTCTTATACGCAAGGAAAACGTGGCGCGCTTGCATCCGCTCGTCGCGTCCTTGCATGAGCGAACGGCGAGCGTGCATGTTGCCCTGGCACCAGCTGTCGCGTGGGGATGTCCTCGGGGTGTCTCGGCTCGCTCAAGCAGGGTGCCAGACTCGAAGAGGACCTTTGTAACCCTTTCCCTGAGGGAGTAACGATGCTTTTTCGTCAGTATCTGGACAGAGAACCCGTGATCGCGGCTTCCTACCTTCTCGGATGTCCGACGAAGGGGATCGGCGCCGTCGTCGATCCCATCGGAGACATTGGGCGTTACCTGAAGGAGTCGGAGGTGGGCAACCTGCCGATCCGCTACGTAATCGACACGCATGTGCATGCCGATCACATCTCCAGCGGGCGGGAACTCGCCCAGGCGGCCGGAGCCGAGTATGTGATTCTCGCCGGCACGGAGGCGGCTTATTCGTACCGAGGCGTCGAGGATGGCGAGGTCCTAGATCTGGGGAACACCCAGGTCGAGGTCCTCCACACGCCGGGGCACACGCCGGAGCATATTTCCTTGGTGGTGACCGACCACCGGCGGGGCGACGAGCCGTGGTTCGTGGTGACGGGCCACACGCTCATGGTGGGAGACATGGGGCGGACGGAATTGGCCACCTCGGCCGAGGTGGGGGCGAGGGCCCTCTTCCAGAGCGCGGAGAAGCTACGGAGACTGCCCGACCATCTCGGAGTATACCCTGGGGCGTTCTCCGGGTCGGTGTGCGGCCGCGGACTCAGCGGGAATCCTAGTTCGACGATCGGATTCGAGCGCCGGCTCAACCGTGCGTTCGCGCTCGAGGACGAGGAGGAGTTCATCCGCCTCATGCTCGAAGATATCCCGGCCCCGCCGCCCCAGGCCAAACGGATCCGGGCGACGAACCTAGGACTCGATCGCGCCAACGGAGGGTGAGCCACCATGCCGGACGAGTTGTTTGAGAGAAGGGACAAGTCGACCCTGGTCAATTCGCATGGGCTGACCTACAAGGGGATTCGAAAAACCCTGGAACCCCGATTCGGCTTGGCTTGGTTCCACATCTTTTTCGGGTGGGCCGGCCTCGCCGCCCTGTTCGTCCTGCTGGTTCGACTCTCCTTGATCCACCTGCTGCTCGACATTTTTCTGGTCCTCGTCTAATCGGAACCCCCTGCCATTGCTGGCCTTCCGATGGTCTTATTTGGGTCTCATTCAGGTCTCAGAGCCCGGGCCTTGTCGGTCTTGGATTGTGAGTGCCTACAGGCACGCCAATAAGACCAAGGGCTGCCGGAGGGAGGAAGCTAGTTCCGCCACCCTCGCCCTAGGGGGGCACCCAAGCAGTCGCTGGTGGACTCCCACGCACACAGGGGGAAATGTATAGATTTGTCCAGAAAATAGGACATTCCATGCCAGCGTGTTCTGCCAGGGGAGGGGAGTTGAACGTCACAGGTGAATTTCTGTCGTCAGGATGACGGCAACCGCAGGTGACTGGCTCGGGAGCCTTCGACCGGTTTCCCACGCTTGGGCGGAGGGATTTTTTTCGGACTGCCGAGAAACGCCTCCGGACGACGGTGTAATGCCTGGGGACTCGACGGAGGGGACGAAGCCGATCGCATCACCGGTGAGCGTCGCCACCCACCAGCACAGCTGCCACAGCGTGGCGGTTTAGCTCGCCCTGAGGTCTAAGCGTGCTGTGTCGCCCGACTCACTGAGCCACGTGGGGAGGAGTTGACCCAGCTCCCCCGGTTCCTTCCTCCTCCCACGGGTGGAGTGTCGGTGACGGCTGAGGTTTCCCCCAGAGGATGACGACTATCCGTCGGTTGATTCTCTCGAGGCATTTCCGGGACCATCGGATCAGGCCTCTTTGACCATGGACCAATGCGTGTGAACCACTCGCCACCGCTCGTCGACCCGACGGTAAACCGCTGTCGCCTTCCAGGGGGTCAGCGTCTCGCCGTCCAAAGAGGACGGATGATATCGAAGGGTGAGAATCCCCACGTCTCCGTACACCTGAACCCTTGGATTCACGATCTCGTAGCGATGCGGCGGAATCTGCCCTTCCAACGTGGAGAGGTAGTCCCGCACTGCCTCGATTCCGTCCACCCGGGCGTGGGCTCCAATGTCATCGAAGTACGTCATGTCGTCGGCAGCGGCCTCCACGTACCCGACAGGATCGCCCATCGACCAGCGATCCAGTGCATCCCGCTCTGTGGCAAGGATCGCTTCCTCGGCCCCCTTACTTCGCATGGTCATCTGCTTCTCCTCTCAAGTGCTCAACGGTGGTCCGTGACAGTTCTGGCGCCGAGGCACAGCCCCCCAACCTCGCTGATAGAGTGCCGTCAGCCCTAGACCGGCACGCATCTCGGTGCTCCTTAGCAGGAAGTGCGCCCTCATGACGTGCAGCTGCTCTAAGACCTAGCCGCGCCATCGCGGTTCACCAAGCCAGCCCACCTCCAATCGCGAGCCTGCTCGTCAGAGCGCTGCGCCCGGATTTCGTCCATTGGAGCACCCAGAGTCCCTGAACATGCGCTCAGCCACGACCACTCAGCAAACCCACGCTTCGGCGCCCAACTGGGTATACGTATAAACACAATGAAATCATACGTACACTACATGGAGCCTCGAAAACGAAGCGCACGCTCTTCCGCTTCAAACTCGACCCCGTGGACGGATGGGAATCGCCGGCCCTTGACTGCGGATACCGCGGCAGGGAGATTTAGGCTCGCCTAAACCTTTTCCCGGAGGACTCTACCATGGCCACCTCGCGGGCATCTAGCTCCACACGCTTCACAGCCCTGATGGCAGTAGCCTTCTGGACGCTCCTCAATCCGAATCCCGTCCTCTCGCAGACCGCCCACAGGATCTCCACGGACCGGCCCGACTTCGTGGAGGCGGCGGCCACCGTGGGTAAGGGCCGGATACAGGTGGAGACCAGCGTCGCCTTGAGCGACATGAATCTCGGGGGCATCGACGTCACCACCTGGACCACACCCACCCTCCATCAGGGTCGGTGTGAGCGAGGTGCTGGAGCTCCGGTGGGAGTCCGACTGGCTGGTCCGGGAAGAGGTGACCCCGGCAGCCGGGTCGTCGAGCACGGTCACCGGCCTCGCCGACTTCTCGCTCGGCCTGAAGTGGCACGTTAGAGATCAGGATCGCGGGGCGCCGGCGATGGCCATATTGGTCCACGCCGACCTACCTACCGGGTCCGACGACACCGGCTCGCCTGGGACGAGGCCTTCTCTTCGGGTGACCGGGGAGTGGGATCTTGGGAATGACGTCGGCCTCGGCGTGATGCCCGGCATCCGATCCGACAGGGACGGGGCGGACCGTTTCGTGTCGGGGATATTGGGAGTCGTGATCGGGAAGGGATGGACTCCGAAATTCGCATCCTTCGTCGAAATCGCGCTGGAGCAGATCGCCAGCGACAGCCACGGAGGCACACTGGGCGCGGTGGGCTTCGGCGCCAGCTACCAGGTGAGCGCCTTCTGGCAGTTGGACACCGCCCTTTCGCTGGGCCTGAACGACCGCTCGACCGACGTGGGCCTGACCGTGGGAATCTCGGGACTCGTCGTTCGGTAGGCGGCGGCGAGTCGTCCTCTACTGGCTTCTCACCGCCCTCCCGCAAAGAGGTCGACCAGCGTCGTGATGGACACCCGGTCGCTGACGCGCTGAGCGGCCTCCATCCCACCCACGATTATCAGGGCGTCCTCGGCGATCACCAGAGCACGATGATCCATCGTGGCCTCCGCGAGACGGCCGAATTGCCTCCACTCGCCGGTCTCTACGTTGAAGCCGAACACGAGTGCCCGGGGCACGGACGGCTCTCCATCGTAGCCTATCCCGTTGTAGTTGTATGGGTTGTCGGTGCCGCCCGCGAAGATCACCCAGGGGCCCACCGAGCCGGCCGCGGCTCGGTAGAGCGGCGGCCCCGGGTGCGGTGGCAGCCGACTCCACTCGATGTGCAACGGGTCGTTGGGATCGATGTCACCTCGCCAACTGGAGGCTTCCATCACGAATCGAGGCGTCTCCGTTCGAGTGCGCACACCATCCAGGTAGACGATCGTATTTCGGGCGATCCCCCCGGCGT
Organism: Gemmatimonadota bacterium; assembly: GCA_022571515.1. Classification (GTDB taxonomy): domain Bacteria; phylum Gemmatimonadota; class Gemmatimonadetes; order Longimicrobiales; family Gaopeijiaceae; genus JACZXQ01. The sequence goes on along the minus strand of JACZXQ010000005.1, from coordinate 148,423 downwards.
GGCCAAAGACTCGTGGCCCGGGAATGGGCGTCGCGGCACTCCACTCATCGGTCGACGGATCGTAGATCTGCACGTCGCTCACGTTGTCGGTGTCGTGCCAACCCGACACCACGTAGATCAGCGAGTCCTGCCACAGCCCCGAGACCGCGTCGTCGCTCGGCACAGGCATGGCCTCGCCGCTCGTCCATGTCCGGAGAGCGGCATGGTAGATATCGACGTTTGGCGCGGACTTCTCCGATCCGTCCTCGGCCACGGTGTACCCGCCGATCACGTAGACCTTGCCGCCATGACCCTGCGCCGTGCCGGCCAGCCGCCCCTGGCCGGGGACAGGGGGAATCTCACGCCACGCCAGGCTCCCCACGCGCCAGGAGAACGCCGCGCTGGTCACGCCGTCCCACGCCCTTGTGGAATCCAGGCCCATGAACGAGAAGACAGTCTGTTCGCCGGCGATCATCGTGACAGCCACCGCGTTGTTCGCGATGGGGTGGGGCAGGGGAGGGCCTCCGGTCCACGCACCGGCGACGCCCTGAAGGACGGCAGAGGCTACGGCCAACGAGAAAACAGTCACGTGCTGCCCCTGTCGAGTGGGTGGTTAGCTCGGAAGTCCGTGCCGGATGACCTGCTCCATGGCCTCGGAAAAGCGGTCGATCTCTTCAAGGGTACTGTACACACTCGGAGAGACACGCAGACCGGTGAATTGCGCGTGATTGATCGCGACCGTGAGGATCCTGTGTTCGCCCCAGAGCCAATCTCTCAACTTGGCCGTCTCGATACCCTCGACCTCGACCGTTGCGATTCCGCACGCGAACCCTGCCTTCAAACTCGTGTGCAGGCGAACGCGGTCGTGCTCGAGAAGCCTCTCCGCCCAGTGGTTTCGCAGGTAGATCAGCCGCTCCGCCTTGCGCTCGGGCCCGATTCCCTGATGGAACGTGAGAGCCTCGGCGATCGCGAGGTAGTTCGCCGCCGGGTGCGTGCCGATCTCCTCGAACTTTCGGATGTCGTCGTCCATCCGCTCGGGTGCGGCCATCAGTGGCCAAAGGTCGGCGATCTGGTCCCGCCGTACCCAGAGCAGGCCGGTTCCGTGGGGTGCGAAGAGCCATTTGTGCAGGCTCGTGGAGTAGTTGTCGCACTCCAGCTCGGGAATCGTGAACTGAAAGTGTGCCAGGGCGTGGGCACCGTCCACGATCACGGGAATCCCGCGCGCCCGGGCCATCGCCACGACTTCTCTGACGGGTAGAATCTGACCCGTCAGATTGATCATGTGGCACATGAGGATCAAACGGGTGCGGTCTGTGATGCCCTCTTCGAAACGCCGCACAACCTCAGCCACGTCTTCGGCCGGAACGGGCAGTTCGATCTGTTTGAGCACGACCCTCTCTCGCCGCTCACGTTGCTTGAACGTGGTGATCATCCGCCCATAGTCCTGCGTCGAGGTCAGGATCTCATCCCCGGGCTCGAGATCGTAGCCGAATTGACACGTCTGAAGGCTCTCGGATGCGTTCCGCGTAAACGCCACCTCCTCCGGGTCCACTCCCCACTCTCGTGCCATGCGCTTACGAACGCTCTCGCGTTGGGGCTCGAGGATGTCCCACATGGTGTAGGACGGGGCGAGGTTGGAGTAGTCCAGGTGGCGCTTCATCGCGTCCTGAACCCAGGCCGGGGAGGGACTGACGCCACCGTTGTTGAGATTCACCAGTGTGCGATCCACTGTGAACGCGCGCGCCACCTCGAACCAGAAATCCTCGTCCCGAGCAATCTCACTGGCCGTCCCACGATACCTCGCCAGGTCATCGACGATTTCGGCACCGGTGCGACTCAGATATGGGGGGGAGAGCTCGAGGCCTGCGGTTGCAAGAGCAGGGGGGAGAGTGATCGCGCCCAGGAAGTCACGGCGATTCAACATGATTACCTCCCTGATCGTCCGTTAGGTGGGAGAAGACTCACTATAGGCACCGGAAAGAGCGCTGTCCACGGCCTCATTGGTTCAGAGCCGGAACAAATGGCGGGGGGGCGTCCTATCTCTTGCCGTCAGAGTACACCGAATTGTCTCCAGCGAAAGACACTTGTGCGGATCCGGGTCAGTCGGGTGATGAACAGGCGGAAAGCCGTGGCGCTACTGCTCGGTGGATTGGCCGTCGTGCAGGGCCGCGTGGACGCGTCTGCTCAAGTCGCGCCGGACTCCACCAGCACTTTTCCGGACACGCTCATCGTCGAGGGTGTGAGGGTCACGGTCCCACGCTCCCTGACCGACGCCGGCGGTGTCAGCGCCATCGAGGTCCGCCTGGATTCCATGAGCGTCATCCCGGCCGCCACGGCGGAGGACTTCCTCCGGAAGATGCCGCTCATCCAGATCCGCAGGAATTCGCGTGGGGAGGCTCAGCCGGCGCTCCGAGGGGCTAATGACCGCCAGATCGCCGTTATCGTGGACGGTGTGCCTCTAACGCTCGGGTGGGACCACCGTACGGACCTGTCGCTGATTCCGTTGACGGCTGCGCGCTCCATCAGGCTACTCAGGGGCCTTTCCTCGGTGCTCCACGGGCCCAACGTTCTCGGTGGTGTCATCGAGGTGGACGTCGCCAAAGGGAGCGGCCGCATCAGCGCACCCCCGCCGTTGACGTTCTCCACCGCCGTGGACGACGCCGGGGCGAACACGCTTTCTGCCACTGGAGGCGCCCTCGTCGAGCTGGATGGAGCCCAATGGCTCATCCGTGCCGGCCTGACGCGACGCGATAGTCCCGGCGTGAACGTGCCGGACGTTCAACTTTCGCCCCCACAGCAGTTGCTGTTCACGGACGATGGCAATCTTCGTCTCAACACAGACGTCAATCATTGGGACGCGTTCATCGCGACACGTTACGAGCGCGCCGGCGGGGCTTGGCTGTCGATGACGACCAGCGCCTACAAGGCGGAGCGCGGCGTGGCGCCCGAATTCCACGAGTCGGGCCCCAGGCTTTGGCGGTACCCCGATCAATCGCGGCTCCTAGCTGCGATCTCCGGTGGCACGGGTCAACGCAACACGCGCTGGGGCACGGGCGACGTCGAAGTGAGCGTCGGGGTCGACGTGGGCTCGTTCGAGATCCAGCAGTTCGAAACGCCTGCGTTCCAAACAGTCGAGGAAACCGAGAGGGGGGACGATCGGACACTCACGCTCCGGGTGGTGGCCGATCATACCATCGGTGACCGGGGCGACCTCAGGGCGGCATTCACGTACGGTGATGTCTCCCATGACGAGCTGTTCATCCCCGGTGAGGCCAACACCTACCGCCAGCGGCTCTGGAGCCTCGGTACCGAGGTGGAGTGGCGTTTCGACGACCTTCTTGGAATCCTGGGACTCGGCCCTACACGCATCAGCGCCGGGGTCGCGATCGATGGGGCGGACACGCCGGAATCCGGGGATAAACCGCCGCTGGGCCGCTTATGGGATTGGGGCGGTCGCCTCGGTGCTTCCACTGCGGCCTACGATGGCAACCTGTTGTTCCACGGGGGAATCAGCCGCCGTGCTCGGTTCCCCGCACTCAGGGAGTTGTACTCCGGCTCCCTGGGCCGCTTCCTCCCCAACCCGAACCTGAACCCAGAAGTCCTCACCGGCGCAGAGATGGGTCTCACGTGGACATTCGGCCGTCAGCAACTCCAACTCGTCGGATTCCACCAGGTGCTGAGAAACGGGATCGTGCGGGTCTCGATAGAAACGCCGCAGGGCAGACTTCGGCAGCGCGTGAACCGGGACCGGGTCAAGAGTACCGGGCTCGAGTTGCTGGGGGCTGGGTCGATCGGGTTTGTCTCGTATGCCGGAGACCTCACGGTCCAACGCGTGTGGCAGTTCGAGGGCGACTCCGATACGCGGATTCGGCCGGAATACGAGCCGCGCGTCACGGGAAAGATGAACGTGGCCGTTCCATTCGCCCTGAAGACCACACTCGACGGCGAGGTACGCTTCGTCGGCGACCAGTACTGCCTCAACAATGATCGTGGGGAACTCGACCGGCTCACCGACAGCCACATCTTCGACCTCGAGTTGAGGCGGATCTTCCAGCGAGCAGATGGAGTGTTCGGCAAGGTGGACGCCGTGGTTGTGCTATCCAATGTCACCGATGGCCTGGCCTTCGATCAGTGCGGGCTGCCCCAACCCGGCCGCACGCTTAGGTTTCAGCTTCGCTTCTTCTAGCTGGCTTCTGAACGAAAATGATCCGGGTCACGTTTCTCGGGACGGCTGCGGCACGGCCGACCGTTCGTCGCGGGGTGAGCGCCCTCACGGTACAGCGCGAGGGCGATCTCATGCTGTTCGATTGCGGCGAGGGCACGCAGCGGCAGATGATGCGCTTCCAGACCGGGTTCAGCCTCGACTCGATCTTCTTCACGCACATGCACGCCGATCACATTCTTGGCCTCACCGGACTCCTGCGCACCATGGGTCTCCAGGGCCGCACAGAGCCGATAACGCTCTACGGGCCTAGTGGCTCACGGGGAATCCTTAAGACCGCAGCGGGGCTCGGTGTCGATTGGGTTCCATTCGAGGTCATCATAGAAGAACTCGCCGTCGGCGCTCGTGTCGAGCGGGACGAGTACGATGTGGTCGCTCTGAAGGTGGATCACGGTGCTGCGGCCCTGGGATACGCGCTGGCCGAACACAGGCGGGCCGGGCGCTTCGACGTCGAAGCCGCCCGTGCCCTGGGCGTCCCCGAGGGTCCGCTTTTCGGACAGCTTCACCGGGGTGAGCCGGTAGAGGTCGGCGGACGCACCATCGAGCCCCACGCCGTGGTCGGTCCGGACCGGGACGGACGAACCGTGGTGTACACCGGCGATACGCGCCCGACCGCGAGCATCATCGAGGCCGCTCACAACGCGGAGCTCTTGATCCACGAAGCCACCTTCACCGAGGACGAGCGGGACCGGGCTCTCTCGACGTTCCACTCCACCGCCAGGGATGCTGCGGAAGTCGCGGCTGTCGCAGGCGTGCGGCGTCTCGTCCTGACGCACCTCTCGGCGCGCTACTCGGACGACCCGGGTGCCATCAAGACAGAGGCGCGCGAGATCTTCCCCAGAGCGGTGGTGGCCCAGGACGGTCTCGTGATCGAGCTGCCGTATTCCGAAGAGGAAGACACCCTGACCGCGGTGCCGGAACCCGAAGAGAAGAGCGTTTCGTGACCGAGGGATCCTCGGGCTGCGGGTTCGATCGGATCGGTATCGTGGGCGTAGGGCTCATGGGCGGTTCCATGGCACGAGGGCTCAAGGCCTTGAACGCACCCCCCCACGTGGTCGGGTTTTCTCTCGACCCTGCCGACGGACGTCTCGCTCTTGAAGGCGGTGCCATTGACGAGCTGGCGACGGACTCGGCCGAGGCCGCGCGCGGAAGGGATCTGGTGGTATACGCGACACCCCTCGGGGTGACCTTGGATATTCTGGGTCAGCACTCCGCGGTTTGGGGAGAAGCCGCGATCACCGATGTGGCGAGCCTCAAGGTTTCCGTGATGGACAGGGTGAAAGAGCTCTCGGAGGCCTCCCGTTACGTCGGTTCACATCCCATGGCGGGCGGGGAAGGCTCGGGCTTCGCGGCGTCGAGCGATGGGCTTTTCCGGGATGCTCGCGTGTGGCTGGTCCGGGGAGAAGGTGCGACTCGGGCTGCCAACGGCGTCGAACGTTTGTGGTGTGCTCTCGGTGCCACACCCCTGTGGACCGATGCGGTCGAGCACGATCGGCGAATGACCTGGGTGAGCCATCTTCCTCAGTTGGTCGCGAACGGTCTCGCTGCGACGCTTGCCGAGGCTGGTTACACGCCGGCCGATCTCGGCCCCGGCGGGAAGGACATGACCCGGCTCGCGGCGAGTTCGCCCGAGATGTGGAGAGACCTCTTGGAGGCTTCGGCGCCGCAGTTGGCGGGGGCGCTCGAGGCTGCCGGGGTCGAGCTTGCACGCATGGCTGCGGCTCTCGAATCCGGAGACCTGGCTGCGATCACGGGATTGATGGCACGAACGAAGGAGTGGAAGGGCGAGGGATGAGCGAAATCTTGTTGCCCGGTGACAAGTCGATCACGCAGCGGGCGCTCATCCTCGCAGCGCTTGCCGAGGGTGAGAGCCGGCTCACTGGACTCCTTGCGGGGGAGGATCCGCAGGCGACCGCCGCGGTTCTGCGTGCTCTTGGTGCCGACGTGCCGCCGCCGCCCGCGGACGGGAGCGAGGTACGTGTGCGCGGGGTGGGACTCCGTGGGCTCGAGTCTCCCGAGCGAGATCTGGACTTCAGGAATAGCGGAACGGGCGCTCGTCTCATGATGGGCGTACTTGCGGGCCAATCCATATCGGCCATCCTCACCGGCGACGCATCCCTCCGCAGCCGGCCGATGCGACGCGTGACCGAGCCGCTCTCGGAGATGGGGGCCACCTTCCGGGAGTTGGGGAAGCCCGACCGGCTCCCGATCCGGATCACAGGCGGACCGCTGAACCCTTTGAGGTACGAGTCTCCCGTGGGAAGTGCTCAGGTGAAAAGCGCGCTCCTGTTTGCCGGCCTGACGGGCGGGGCTGTCACGTTGGTTTCGGAGCCGAGCTCCTCGCGAGATCACACGGAGCGCATGCTCACAATGGTAGGCGCACCGGTGATCAGCCATGAGGTCGACGGCCGCTGGCAGGTGGAATTGCGCGACCCTCCCGAAGCGATTTCGCCTCTCGACTTCGCGGTGCCGTCCGATTTCTCTTCGGCGGCCTTCTTTCTCGTTCTGGGCCTTCTTGGTGGAGCCGGCCCGGAACTGACCCTACGCCAGGTGGGGCTCAACCCGACTCGCACGGGCATGCTGGGCGTCCTGGCGCGCATGGGCGCGTCTCCTCACTACCTCACGCATTCGTACGACGTGCCCCCCGACTCAGCTGCGGAGCCGGTAGGAGATCTCACCGTGCGGCCCACTCTTCTGAAGGGCATCGAGTTCGGCGAGGCCGGCACTCCTGCGATCCTGGACGAGATTCCGATTCTCGCCGTAGCCGCGTCGCGTGCCGAGGGCCTGACCCGCGTGACCGGTGCGCGTGAGTTGCGCGTCAAGGAATCGGACCGCATCACCGCGCTCGTGGAGAACTTCCGAGCACTTGGGTTGGCGGTGGAGGAACTCGACGACGGCCTGGAAATCGAGGGCAGCGACCGGCCTGTTCGAGGAGAGGTGGATGCCCATGACGATCACCGGATTGCCATGGCCTTCGCGATCCTGGGAGCACTGCCTGGAAACGACATCACCATACGGAACCGTGACATCGTGGACGTGAGTTTTCCGGGATTCTGGAACGCCCTGGATCGCCTCGCTCCCCGGGCCGGTTCCGCCTGACACGGACCGGCGTGCCCATGGGCGAAACTCCGAAGACCCGGCTGATCATCACTGTGGACGGCCCCGCGGGCTCGGGAAAGACCACGACCGCGAAGGAAATCGCCGCGCGGCTGGGGTACAGGCACCTCGACTCCGGGGCCCTGTACCGGGCGCTGACGTACGCGCTCCTGAAGGCCGGTATCCGCAAATCCGACTGGCCCAGGCTCACGTCCGACGATCTTTCTGGCCTTGGCGTGCGCGCCGAGGCATCCGTTGGGGTGGTCGATCTCTATCTGGGGGGCGCCCTCCTTGGGGACGAACTGCGCACACCGGAGGTTACGCGAGACGTGGCCGCGGTCGCCAAGCTGCGGGTGGTGCGCATCTGGCTCTTGGACATCCAGCGGAATCTCGGCCTTCACGGATCTCTTGTCGCGGACGGACGCGATATGGGTTCCGTTGTGTTTCCGGACGCCGACCTCAAGGTTTTCCTGGTTGCCAGCCTCGAAGAGCGCGCCCGGCGACGCCTCCTTCAGGATACCGGCCTTCATCCCACAGAGTCCGAAGTGGTGGCCGAAGCGGCCCGAATTCACGCCCGCGACGCCATCGACAGCGCGCGAGAATTGTCTCCGTTACGCTGCCCGGAAGGCGCTCTCGAGATCGACACGACGAAGCTCGAGTTCGAAGAACAGGTACTGGCCATCTTGACGCGGGTCATCGACTTGACCGAGTAGGGGGCTCCCGGTATTTTTCTTTGCTAGGCCTCCGCCAGTGCGGAGAAACCGACAGATCGCCAAACGGCCATGAGGAGCCCGGCTTCCTCCGGCCTTTTTTGTCACCTTGACCCAACCCGGGTGCGGCCGGCCGCCACCTGGCGCACAAGGTTTTCGTCCGGCTGGACGGAAATTCAGGCAACCATGAGCGACACGAACGAAGAGATCCAGGACCCCGACCTCACCGCCAACGATCCCTCGGCGGATACCCCCGACAACGACGACATCGAGACCGCTTCGACCGCCCCAGCCACCGCGGCGGCGCCCAACGGTTCAGGCATCTCACCCGAGCTGCTGATGGACACGTATGGGGAAGAGGTCCTGGATATCTCACGCGAGGATTTCGAACAGATACTCGCCGATCACCAAGATGTCATGGGCGAGATTCGCGAAGGCGAAATCGTCCGGGCCAAAGTCCTCCGCGTCGAGGAATCAGTGGTCATCCTGGAGTTCGGGTTCAAGAGCGAAGGCTCGGTCTCCTTGGACGAGTTCAAGGAGCCGGGCGAGATCGAGCCCGGACAGGAAGTCGAGGTGCTTCTCGAAAGCCTCGAAGACGATGACGGAATCGTCGTCCTCTCCAAGAAGAAGGCGGACTTCCTCCGAGTCTGGGAGAAGATCAAGGAAGCGCACGAAGCCGACCAGCCGGTCAAGGGCATTCTGTCACGGAAGATCAAGGGTGGGGTCACAGTCGATATCATGGGTGTCGATGCCTTCCTTCCCGGGTCTCAGATCGCGCTGCGCCGGGTCCCGAACATCGAAGACCTGTTGGGGCAAACGTACGACTTCCAGATCATCAAGCTCAACAAGCGGCGGCGTAACATCGTGGTGTCGCGCCGGGTCATTCTGGAGGCCGAGCGCGAGAAGAAGAAGGAGACGCTGGTTCGGGAGCTCCTCGTCGGGCAGATCCGAGAAGGCATCGTGAAGAACGTCACTGATTTCGGTGCGTTCATCGACCTCGGCGGCCTGGACGGACTTCTCCACATCACGGACATGTCCTGGGGTCGGGTCGGGCATCCTTCTGAAGTCGTCGAGATCGCCCACACCATCGACGTGAAGGTGCTGGATATCGATTGGGACCGCGAGCGGATTTCGCTCGGACTCAAGCAACTTCTCCCGTACCCGTGGACCGACATCGACAAGAAGTACCCGGTCGGCTCCCGTGTCCGGGGCAGGGTGGTATCGATCACCAACTACGGTGCGTTCGTCGAGCTCGAGAAGGGTGTCGAGGGATTGGTCCATATCTCGGAGATGTCCTGGACACGCAATATCCGGCACCCCTCCAAGCTCGTGGCCTTTGGAGATGAGATCGAGGCAGTGGTTCTCAAGGTCGATCCGTCGGACGAGAAAATCTCGCTCGGGATGAAGCAGATCGAAGAGGATCCGTGGCTCGGGCTTCCGGTCAAGTATCCGGCCGGTACGCAACTCACTGGTACGGTCCGAAACCTCACCTCGTTCGGCGCGTTCGTCGAAATCGAGCCTGGGATCGACGGGCTGGTCCACGTTTCGGACATGAGCTGGACGAAGCGCGTGGAGCACCCCTCTGAAATTGTCCAGAAGGGCGAAGAGGTCGAGGTCATGGTTCTCGACGTGGATGGCGAGAACAAACGCATCTCGCTCGGACTCAAACAATTGCACGACGATCCATGGCCGGAGATCGCGGAGCGGTTCACACCGGGCGTGGAGCAGCCTGGAACGGTCGTCCGCGTACAGGAAAAAGGCGTGGTGGTCGACCTCGGAGATGACATCGAAGGTTTCGTTCCGGCGTCCCACGCCAATATGCCGGAAGAAGAGGTGGATCCGGAGGCCTATTACGAGGCCGGTGACGCCGTCGAGCTCAAGGTGATCGAGTCGGACGCCGCCAACCGCCGGATCGTGCTGGGGATCACCTCCACGCCCGAGAAGAAACCCCCGCGGCCTCCGAAGCCCGATCCGGAAGACGAGGATGCGGAGGGCGACAGTGAGCCTGCGACCGCCGATGACTCGGCCGAGGCCGCGAAGTCCGACGAATCCGAGGCCGAGCCTGAGGAGGAGGCCGCGGAGTCCGACGAATCCGAGACTGAGCCCGAGGCCGAGGCCGCGGAGTCCGACGAATCCGAGGCCGAGCCCGAGGAGGAGGCCGCGGAGTCCGACGAATCCGAGGCCGAGCCCGAGGAGGAATCCGAGGCCGCTGAGGACGACGACTCCAAGGAAGATGCCTGAGGGACGACCTCAATGATCGTATGGAGGAATAGCGCCCGGATGCCCATAGCGTCCGGGCGTTCCCTTTTGCGTGAGACGATGCGGCACGCGGTGTTGGTGTGTCTATGCGTTTGGATTGCCACCTGTGCCTCAGTGGCGGGGCCTCCGGAAGGTGCCTTTCCCACTGAGAGAAGCGATACCCCCATCGTCGCGGGCACACTGTCTCCAAGGCGGGAGGAGGTGGCCGCCCGCCTGATCGCTACGGCTGAATCGGCTCTTGCGGACGGAAACGTGTCGGCCGCCCGGTCGGCCGCCCGTGAGGTTGCCGCCATCTATCCACAGGCGCGGGGTTCTTCTCGGGTGCTGTGGGTCCTCGCGCAGGCTGCTCTCAGCCTCGGTGACGCCGACGAAGCGACTACCGCAGCCACGCGTTATCTGGACCTGATGGGCCCGGACGATGTTCGCCGGGCGGCCACGAACCTCCTTCTGGGCCAGGCAGCCCAGTCCTTGGATCGCGTCGAGGAGGCGTTCGGGTACTTCCTCTCGATCGCTCCAAATGAGAGCGCCGAGATCCTCGACCCTGCTCGAGACGGGCTCGAGGCCGGGCTGTCCCAACTCGATGACGTGGCGCTGGCCTCCTTGATCGCCGGGGCCGATCCGAACCATGCCCTGCTCGCTCCGCTCCTCGCCCGTTATGCGGTCGACCGTTACGTGAGGAACGACGAGGATGAAGCTGAGCGTCTGGCTCGTAGGGCGATCGGGCTGGGTGCGGTCGGCCGAGCACGTGAGCGGGCGGAAGCGGTACTGTCGGGAAACCTGGGGGACCTCGCGGGCACCCCGGTGATTGGTGCGATCCTGCCCACCAGCGGTTCACCCCGGCTCAGGGAGTTCGCCGAGCGCATCCAACAAGGGATGCGCGTGGCCCTGCGGCTGCACGGAGGTGCGATAGGCAATCGTGCTGCGGTGGAACTCACCGTGCTGGACGACCGGGGCGACCCGGCGTTGGGCACCTCGTTGTTGAGGGATCTCGAGGCCGCCGGTGCATTGGGAGTGATCGGCCCCCTTCAGGAGGCATCGTTGGAGCTGGTCGCACAGGGCCGGAGTGCACCACTTGTGCTGATTTCACCTACCGCGCCCGCGGTGCCCGCGGGTGCGAGTGGCGTCTATTCCCTGGCCGCCGCCGAGCCCGGTGCCGCAAGGGCCTTGGCCGCGTATGCCATGGACAACGGTCTCAATACGGCCGCCCTGCTGTATCCGCGCAATCGCGGCGCCACCTTCGAGGCCAAGGCGTTTCGTGAGGCCTACGAAGCGCTCGGCGGCACGGTGGTTGGCGATCTCACGTACCCGCCAGGAACGACCTCCTTCGAAGCACACCTGCGCAATATCGAGCGCCTTCTCCCGTCCGTTCTGGTGCTTCCGCTCCCGGTTCAGGACGTCGAATTGCTGGCTCCTCAGGTGACGTTCTTTGGGCTGGACTCGTTGGAGGTCCGCGTCATGGGCACCGCGGCGTGGACGAGACCTGAGACCTTGGAGAATGTCGATCCGCGCCACCTGAACGGCGTCATCGTCGCTTCACCACAGCCCGCTGAGAGGAGAATGGCCGGATTGGAGCGCTTCGTCGATGCTTACGAGGATCTCCACCAGCACTCCCTTCGCAGCCGAGTGCCGGCATTGGGATATGATGCAGCGAGTCTCCTGCTCGAGGCCGTTCGCCTCGGAGCTCGGACGCCGGCCCAACTCACCGAAACCTTGGCCACCATCAACGGGTTCGAGGGTGCGACCGGGGTGCTGTCCGTGTCCGATGGTCGGATCGTCCGAGAGCATTATCTCGCGTGTATACAGGACCGAACGCTACGGGCTGTTCCCGAAGGCATGATTTCCGTGCCGATACGGGTCGATCCGCTACCCGACCCCGAGGGTCCTGGTCGCATTGTCGGGTTCCAGTGCCCGGAGTTCGGCATGATCGTCGATTCCGTGGACGTCCGTAGTGACCCGTCTGGGCAAGGAGAGGGCTGATGTCGATGCGCGAGAAGCTCGATGAGCTGAACAGGCTCCGTGCCCAGTCCGAGATGGGTGGCGGGGAAGACCGGATCAAGACCCAACACGAGCAAGGCAAGCTTTCTGCGAGGGAACGCCTCGACCTGCTGCTCGATGAAGGCTCTTTCGTGGAGTTGGACCGCTTCGTCGTGCACCGAGCCACGGATTTCGGGTTGGCCGACCGGCGGATCCTGGGTGACGGAGTCGTCACGGGTTACGGCACTCTCCACGGGCGACTCACTTACGTCTTCTCGCAGGATTTCACAGTATTCGGCGGATCGTTGTCGGAGGCTCACGCCGAGAAGATCGTCAAGCTCCAGGAGTTGGCGCTCAAGAATGGAGCGCCCCTGATCGGCCTCAACGACTCGGGTGGAGCACGTATTCAAGAGGGCGTCGTCTCGCTCGGCGGGTACGCCGACATCTTTCTTCGGAATACGATGGCGTCGGGGGTAATTCCGCAGATCAGCGTGGTTCTCGGTCCGTGCGCGGGTGGAGCCGTTTATTCGCCCGCTATCACCGACTTCGTCTTCATGGTGCGGGGAACCAGCTACATGTTCGTGACGGGCCCCAACGTAGTGAAGACCGTCACACACGAGGACGTGGACATGGAGGGACTCGGCGGCGCGGACGTACACGCGTCGAAGTCGGGCGTCGCCCACTTCGCGTTCGACTCGGAACCGGAGTGCCTCGCCGCGGTTCGACAGCTCATGGCGTTTCTCCCCCAGAACAACACGGAAAAACCGCCGTCACGGAAAAGTGCGGATCCATCCGATCGACAGGATGAGAAACTACTAGAGATCCTCCCGGATAACCCGAGTCAGTCATACGACATGCAGGATGTTATCAAGGCCGTAGTAGACGACGGTGAGTTCTTCGAGGTCCACCGAGACTTCGCCCGCAATATTCTTACGGGATTCGCCCACCTCGGAGGCCACTCGATCGGGATCGTCGCGAATCAGCCCGCGTTCCTAGCGGGGGTACTCGACATCGACTCGGCGGTCAAGGCAGCCAGGTTCGTGAGGCTATGTGACGCGTTCAACCTCCCCCTCGTCGTTTTCGAGGATGTTCCGGGGTTCCTGCCCGGGGTAGGACAGGAGCATGCCGGAATCATTCGTCACGGGGCCAAGCTCCTGTACGCCTTCGCGGAAGCCACGGTGCCCAAGCTGACAGTGATCACGCGCAAGGCATACGGTGGCGCCTACGACGTCATGAACTCGAAACACATTCGAGGCGACGTCAACCTCGCGTGGCCGACCGCCGAGATCGCGGTGATGGGCCCCAAGGGTGCCGTCGAGATCCTGTTTCGAAAGGAGATCGCGGAGGCGGACGATCCCGAGGCCTTCACCGAAGCCCGCATCGCCGAGTACAGCGAGCGGTTCGCGCATCCCTACGTGGCGGCAGGCCGGGGCTACGTGGATGATGTGATCGATCCGAGAGAGACCCGACCCCGGCTCATCAATGCCTTGGACATGCTGCAAAACAAGCGTGACGCCAACCCGGTCAAGAAACACGGCAACATCCCGCTTTGACGTGGTGGCCGTACCCTCCATTCGCGGGCAACTCCAATGGGACTACCCGCATCTCATCATCGGAGTCCGGTGATTTGTCACCGGTTGAGAGCGAGAACGGGAGGAATACAGTGAAAGCGAATCGGACTACACGTTGGGTCACCCTCCTGGTAGCGGCATGGCTCGCGCTGCCGACCGTGGCGGAGGGACAGAACATCACTCGTCGCGATCTCGTCAGGATCGTGGAGTCGGCGAGCTCGAGCGCGAGGGCGCGGGTCGGCATTTCCCTCGACGTGAGGCAGAGCCGCAGATTCGACGATCAGGGCGCACTGATAACCGACGTGCTGCGGGGCTCGCCGGCATGGGAGGGAGGGCTTCGCGAAGGAGACGTCGTGACGTCCTTCCACGGCCACGTGCTTACCGAGGCGCTGGATGCCGGCCTGGAAGATCACTTCGACGACCGCGACGCCCTGCCGGTTCAGAGGCTTCTGGCGCTCGCCGCCGAGATGGACCCGGAAGAGCTCATCGAGATTCAGTATACCAGGGACGGTGAGCGGCACGTCATAGAAGTCGAGGCGGAAGCCTCGCCTTCCCGCAGTTGGCTCACCATAGCGCCGAACGCTTTCGGCATTTTCCAGGGTGGGGTCGACACGGCGCGGCACCGCAGGGTGTTATCGTTTGGGAACTCCAATTTCCAAGTCTCCTTCGGCGGACTCCTCAATGAGTGCCCCAGTGGCTCCAACCGCTTCTGGAGCACCGGCGAGGGGCGTGGCTGTGTGGCAGGTGTCGAGTTGCGCGAGCTCAACCCCACGCTCGGGGAGTATTTCGGCACCGAAACCGGAATTCTCGTGATCGATGTCGACGAGGACAATCCGCTGGGGCTCATGCCTGGCGACGTGATCCTGGCGGTTGGTGACCGCGAGGTAGACAGCCTCGCGCGGGTCCGGCGCATTCTTGGATCGTACGAGGAGGATGAGACAGTGAGCGTGCGGATCCTTCGGAAGGGCAGCGAAGAGATACTACACGGCACACTCCGCTAGTCGCACGAGAGAGCGGGTCGATCCGCCGCGGGCGGGCGTCCAAGTGGGCGCCCGCCCTTTTCGTTGGGGCAAGTCGCCTTCTCGGCGGGGGTTTACTCGCTAAGGCCATGGCGCCAAGATTCGGTACCTTCAGGACAGTCCGAGACCCCTGACCACCGGCACCACCCGTGTTCGAAGCGCTACTCATAGCAAACCGTGGGGAGATCGCCGTGCGCATCATCCGCGCATGCAGGGAGCTCGGCGTGCGCTCGATCGCCGTGTTCTCGGAGGCGGATCGACTCGCTCCCCACGTGCTGGAAGCGGACGAGGCCTACCCGATCGGCGCGGCGCCGGCGGCCGAGAGCTACCTGAACGCGGACCGCGTGCTGGACGTCGCTGCGCGCGCGAAGGCCCAGGCGATCCATCCTGGCTACGGTTTCCTGTCCGAACAAGCGGCTTTTGCGCGGGCGGTAACCGATGCCGGCTTCGTATTCGTCGGCCCATCGGCCGAGACCATCGCTACGATGGGCAACAAGACCGAAGCGCGGCGTCGCATGCAAGAGGTTGGTGTGCGGGTCGTTCCCGGGGTGACGGAACCCGCAGGCAACCCTGAAGAGGCCGGGGCGATGGCGGAGGACGTCGGCTATCCCGTTCTGTTGAAGGCGGTTGCCGGTGGAGGAGGGAAGGGTATGAGGGTGGTAGAGGCTCCGAAGGATCTTGCCAAGAGCTTCGCCGCGGCCCAGCGAGAGGCCCAGGCCGCCTTCGGGGACGGCACGATTTACCTCGAGCGATTCCTCGAGCGCCCTCGGCATATCGAGATCCAACTCCTAGGCGATAGCCACGGCAATCTCGTCCACCTCGGTGAGCGAGAGTGCTCCATCCAAAGGCGTCATCAAAAACTCGTGGAGGAGGCGCCTTCCTCGGTGCTTACGCCCGCCCTCAGGGAGAGCATGGCCGCCATGGCGTTGAAGGCCGCGAGGGCGGTCGGCTACGTGGGGGCCGGAACGGTGGAGTTCCTGCTGGAGGGCGAGGATTTCTATTTCTTGGAAATGAACGCTCGTCTACAGGTCGAGCACCCTGTCACGGAGATGGTGACCGGCATCGATTTGGTGCAGTGGCAGATACGACTGGCCTGCGGGGAGTCTCTGGACTTCGATCAGGACGACGTGGCCCTGACCGGACACGCCATCGAATGCAGGATCACGAGCGAGGATCCGCGCCGAGGCTTCCTGCCTTCCACGGGCCACATCTCGTATCTTGAGCTACCCTCGGGCCCAGGGGTACGGTGGGACGGCGGAATCAGGGCGGGATACGAGATCGGGCTGCACTACGACCCGCTCCTGGGGAAACTGATCGTGCATGCCGCGTCTCGGGCGGACGCCATCCGCCGCATGGCTCGTGCCCTGGATGAGCTGGTCGTGACGGGCGTCGATACGGGAGTCCCGTTCCATCGCCGCCTGATGCTCGAGCCGGATTTCGTGAACGGTGATCTTTCAATCCGATTCGTCGAGGAACATCCTCAGCTTCTCGACGGGCCCGCCGACGAGGACCTGAGGGCAGCGTTCGTCGCGGTGGCGCTTCTGGAACACGACCATCGCCAGCATCGCCAGATTCCGCGCGTCGGTGACAACGGCGCCAACACCCTCTCAGCATGGCAGCAGGCAGGATGGCCGTGGAGGCAAGAATAGCCAGCACTTCCGGAGCGAACGACTCCCCGGTCGAGGTGCGCATTCGGAGCTTGTCCTCCGATGGATCCGGCGTGGGCGACCTTCCTGACGGCTCTGTCGTCTTCGTGCACCGCACCGCGCCCAACGACAGGGTGCGGGTCGTGGTTCAGAAGAAGAAGGCACGCTGGGCCCGGGCCCGGCTACGGGAATTACTCGAGCCCAGCAGTGAGCGCACGACCCCCCCCTGTCCGCACTATCACGCGTGCGGAGGGTGCACGCTACAGCACATCCCCTACGAAGCACAGTTGCGGTGGAAGGGACGTTTCGTCGCGGACGCCCTGACCCGCATCGGGGGTCTCGAGGAGACGGCTCCCGAGGTGCAACCCTCCCCCGAGCAACTGGGCTACCGCACCAGAGTGACTTTCACGCTGTTGCGCGTTGGTGGCGACCGCGTCGTGGCGGGCTTTCACAAGATCGACGCCCCCGGCCGAGTCCTCGACATCCCGGACGCCTGCCTCATCGCCGATCCGCGGATCAACCGCGCGTGGAGGGCGCTCAGACGATCTTGGGGACCGGGCGCCCGGAAGTTGCCGGGCGGGCGGACACTGCGGCTCACGCTGATGGCCGCCGACGTTGGGGTCGTGCTGGTCGTGGCCGGAGGGAAAGGCAAAGGGGACCTGGGAGCGCTGTTGGACGCCGAGTCCGGCATCGTATCGGTGTGGCGAGCCGGCGAGAACGGACCGCCCCGCTTGGTGGCAGGTGACGAGGCGGTGTATGACACCCGCTTGGGGGAGCGCGTGTGGGTCGGCCCCGGGGCGTTTTCGCAGGTCAACGCGGCCATGGGGGGAGCCCTGTACGAACGCCTGCTTACCGCATTGCCCGCACCGAAGGGCCTGCGGGTGATCGACGCCTATTGCGGGACAGCAATCATCGGGCGGCACCTGGCACGTGAGGGTGCCACTGTGGTCGGTATCGAGATCGATCCGGCTGCGGTTGCCATCGCCCTCGAGGAAGCCCCCTCCGGACTGGAGGTGCTTCAGGGACCCGTGGAGGAGTTGGTTGGCGCGGCGCTGCCGGCGGATGTGGCTATTCTCAACCCCCCGAGGGGCGGCCTGGCTCAACCGGTTCCGGGGCTCCTCTCCGAGAGCCCGGTAGCCTTGCTGGCCTATATCAGTTGTGATCCGGCAACTCTGGCTCGCGATCTGGAACGCCTGGCTGGAAGTTACGAGATCAAGCAGGTTCTCGCGTTCGACATGTTTCCTCAAACGGCGCACGTGGAGACGCTGGTTACGCTGGCGTCACGAGAGAGGCCGGCCTGATGCGCTATTTCGTCACGATCCGGGGAAAGACGGTTTCTGTGGAGGTCGGGACGGGAGAGGTGCGCGTAGGCGACGAAACCGTCTCCGTAGATCTGGCCGGGATCCGCGGAACGGACATGAGCACGCTCCTCATGGACGGTACGTCCTACCGGGTTGTTGCCAGGCGGGACGGCGGTTGCTGGGTCGTCGACGTGGGCGGATGTCACGAGGTCGCGGAGGTGATCGACGAGCGCACTGCCGTGATTCGCGAGATGACGGGAGACCCTGGGCCCTCGAATGGTGCTCGGACGATCCGGGCACCGATGCCAGGGCTCGTCGTCAGGGTAGAGGTCGACGAAGCGGACCGAGTCGAGCCTGGACAAGGCCTGGTCATCATCGAAGCCATGAAGATGGAGAACGAGCTCAGGGCAGAGGCGTCCGCCTGGGTTGAGCGAATCCATGTCTCGCGCGGCGACGCTGTCGAGAAGGGTCAACTTCTGATCGATCTCGCGCCGCTGAGCGACGCGTAGGGGAAAGAAACGATGTCACCGAACGACCACCCAGAGGAGTTCACCACCGACAGCGGGATTCCGGTGGAACGTCTCTACGAATCGACTTCGACCGATCAAGACGCCCACTGGGGCGTCCCTGGGGCGTTTCCGTTCACACGTGGTGTGTATCCCGATATGTATCGAGGGCGGCTGTGGACCATGCGGCAATACGCCGGATTCGGTACGGCGGAAGAGACCAACGCGCGCTATCACTATCTGCTCAAGCAGGGAACGACGGGCCTTTCGGTAGCGTTCGACCTGCCCACGCAGATGGGTTACGACTCCGACCATGCCATGGCGGAGGGCGAGGTCGGCAGGGTCGGAGTTGCGATCGACTCGCTGGAAGACATGCGTCTGTTGTTCGACGGTATCCGCCTCGACGGAGTCTCGACGTCCATGACGATCAACTCCACCGCCGCGACACTCCTGGGGCTGTATGTCGCTGTCGCAGACGAGCAGGGAGTTCCCCGCGCGGAGCTGTCCGGCACCGTCCAGAACGACATCCTGAAGGAATACGTCGCCCGCGGCACATACATCTTTCCTGTCGAGCCGAGCCTCCGGTTGATCTCGGACGTGATGGCTTTTTGTGCTACCGAGATCCCCAAGTGGAATACCATATCCATTTCGGGCTATCACATACGCGAAGCGGGCTCGACGGCGCCCCAGGAAATCGCCTTCACGCTGGCGAACGGCCTCGAGTATGTGGAGCGTGCCCTGGCGAGCGGGTTGGAGTTGGAGGACTTTGCACCGCGGCTGTCGTTCTTCTTCGCGGCGCACAACGATTTCTTCGAGGAAATCGCCAAGTTCCGAGCGGCCCGGCGACTGTGGGCCAGGTTGATGCGGGAGCGGCACGGCGCCAGCGACCGGTCGTGCCGCCTGCGCTTTCACACCCAGACGGGGGGATCCACGCTCACAGCCCAACAGCCGCTCAACAACGTAGTGCGGAGCACGATTCAGGCACTTGCTTCCGTGCTCGGCGGAACCCAGTCGCTCCATACGAACGGGTACGACGAGGCCCTCTCACTGCCCACTGAGGAGTCGGCCAAGCTGGCGCTTCGGACACAACAGGTCATCGCTCACGAGGCAGGCGTCACGAAGACCGTCGATCCTCTCGGGGGAAGCTACTATGTGGAGGAGCTCACTGATGCCGTCGAGGAGCGGGCCAACACCTACATCGAAGAAATCGAGCGGCTCGGGGGCGCGTCGAAGGCCATAAGCTTTATGCAAGAGGAGATCCACCAGGCCGCATACAGCTTCCAGATGGACATCGAGGAAGGGCGTCGGACCGTGGTCGGCCTCAATGCGTTCCAGGAACCCGAAGACCAACCTCGAATCAAGGGTCCCGAGTACGGTGCGCTTGCCGAACGGCAGACCCACCGTCTCCAGAAGTTGAAGACCGGCAGGGATCAGGAGAACGCATCACAGGCGTGTGAAGCTGTACGAGCGGCGGCCGCAAGCGGGGACAATCTCATGCCACCGATCATCGACGCCGTGAAGGCTCTCGTGACCCTGGGTGAGATCCATGCCGTGCTCCGTGAAGAGTGGGGCACCTACGATCCCTGACCCTCCCCGGTGTTGAAGCCCGGCCCGGCGCGTTATTTTATTTCGCCGTCACACTTTGCGACACATTCCCACATTCCAACATTCCACGGCCAACGGATGCCGACATACGAATACCGCTGCCCCAAGGGGCACGCTTTCGACCTCTTTCAGCGCATGTCCGACGAACCGGGCGCCACATGCCCGGTGTGCGGTGCAGCGGCTGAACGTATCCTCTCGGCTGGAGCCGGCTTCATTTTCAAGGGCGATGGCTTCTACATCACGGACTATCGGAGTGATGACTACAAGAAGGCCAAGGCGTCGGATGTCGCCGGTGACAGTTCATCGTCCAGCGATACTTCCGACAAGGGTGCCTCCGGAAGCAAGGGTGGCACCGGAGACACCGGCGGGTCCAAGTCGAAGTCCAAATCGTCGTCCTCCAAGGACGAGTAGGCCGGACGATGCCTGAGTCGGCCATTCGTGACGCGATTGAAGCCGTGCTCTCGGGGATGGGTGTGGAGTCCGCAAAAATCCAACTCGAGCGCCCCAAGGATCCTGCGCACGGTGATCTCGCTACCAACGTCGCGCTCACGCTCGCATCGGTCCTGAAGCGACAGCCTCGGGCCATCGCGGAAGAGATCGCCGAGCGGCTGGACCTGGATGCAGCCGGTGTGCAGGCGGTCGAGATCGCGGGACCGGGATTCCTGAATTTCCGCCTCGATCAGCGCCAAGTGGCCGCCGTGCTCGAGGATGTGATGGTCGCCGGCACCGGTTACGGGCGTACCGACGTGGGGGAAGGACGCCCGATCATGGTCGAGTTCGTGTCTGCGAACCCGACGGGCCCCCTACATATCGGACACGCCCGCCAGGCCGCTCTCGGCGATGCGATTGCCGGCCTTCTCGAATGGACGGGATGGTCCGTGAGCCGGGAGTACTACTACAACGACACCGGCGTCCAGATCGATCGCCTGGCGGAGAGCATGTGGGCCCGCTATCAGCAACACCTGGGCAACGATGCGGAAATTCCCGAAGGTGGCTACCCCGGAGAGTACGTCGTAGAACTCGCCAACCAGTTTGAAAACGAGGTGGGCGACCGGTACGCCGGCGAGGTTACTCCCGACGCTCTCGAGGCCCTCCGGATCTTTGCCGTGGCGAGGCTGCGTGAGGAACAGGACCGTGATCTGGGGGACTTCGGCGTACGGTTCGACACGTATTTTCTGGAATCGTCACTCTACGAGAATGGCTCGGTCGACTCGACGGTGGCGGATCTCCGGGCTACCGGCCTCGTGTACGATCACGAAGGCGCCGTCTGGCTCAAGACCACCGAGTTCGGCGACCAAAAGGACCGAGTGATGCTCAAGAGTGATGGAACGCCGACGTATTTTCTCCCAGACGTCGCCTACCACATGGACAAGTGGGGACGGGGCTTCGAGCACGTGATCAACGTCCAGGGCTCCGATCACCACGGTACCGTAGCGCGCGTGCGTGCGGGCCTGCAGGCCCTGGGATTGCCTCGAGGTTATCCGGAATATGTCCTTCACCAGATGGTGCGGGTGGAGAGGGACGGGAAAGAGGTCAAGTTCTCGAAGCGCTCCGGATTCATGGTCACGCTCCGAGAACTCTTCGAGCAGGTGGGTGTGGACGTCACGCGCTATCTGTTCCAGTGGAGGAAGCCCGAAGCGCAACTCGTGTTCGACCTCGATCTCGCACTCGATCAGTCGGAGAAGAATCCGGTCTACAAAATCCAGTACGCCCACGCCCGCATGTGTAGCATCTTTCGGAAGGCCGGAGTCGATCTCGAGGACGGCGCTGTCGCCCGTGCGGACCTGACTCTGCTGACGCACCCAACGGAGCTGGAACTCATCAAGCGGCTCACGAACCTCCCGGGTTTGATCGAAAGGGCAGCCGAACTCAGGGCGCCGCACCTGGTGTGCGACTACCTCGAACAATTGGCGGGAGCGGTGAATTCGTGGTATCACGCGGGCAACCCCAGTCGCAACCCAAAATTGGCGGTGCTGGTGGACAACCCAGAGCTGAGCAGCGCGCGCCTGGCGCTCACGCGATCCGTGCAGATCGTGCTGGCGAACGGCCTCGCGGTGCTCGGCCTCTCCGCTCCCAAGCGCATGGAGCGTAAAGAGGCTCCATCATGAATCACGTCACCCCTCGACTGCGAGCATAATGACCATTCTCGTGGTAGGCAGTATCGCCCTGGATTCTGTTGAAACGCCCCACGCCAAGGCCGAGCGTGTGCTGGGTGGTTCGGCCGTCTTCTTCAGTGGTGCCGCCACCCTGCTTTCCAACGTTCAGGTCGTGGGCGTCGTCGGCCAGGATTACCCCATGGCCAAACTCGACTTTCTTCGTGAGCGGGGAGCCGATCTGAGCGGGGTAGAACGCGCCGACGGGTCGAGCTTCTTCTGGGCCGGCAGGTACAGCGACGACTTCAACACTCGCGAAACCCTCGACACGCAGCTTGGGGTATTCGCGGACTTCCAGCCACGAATTCCAGAACAGTTCCGAGACGCGAAGTTCGTGTTTCTAGGCAACATCGCGCCTGAGCTTCAGTCGTCCGTTCTGCAGCAGGTGAGAGCGCCCAGCGTCGTCGTGTGTGACACCATGAACTATTGGATCGAAGGCAGCCGGGAGGCCCTGCTCCGTCTGCTGGAGCGCGTAGACATCCTCATGGTAAACGACTCGGAGGCGAAGCTCCTGGCGGGTGATCACAATCTCGTACGAGCGAGCCGGTGGATCAGAGGGCACGGCCCATCGATAGTGGTCGTCAAGAAGGGCGAGCATGGCGCGGCTCTCTTCGCCGAGGACTGGACGTTCTTCGCCCCCGGCTATCCGTTGGACGCGATCTTCGACCCTACCGGCGCTGGCGATTCTTTTGCGGGCGGTTTTCTCGGCTATCTCGCCCAGACGATCAATCCCACACAGGCCGACTACCGCAGGGCGATGATCTACGGCTCGGTCACTGGCTCGTTCGCGGTCGAGAGCTTCAGCATCGATCGCTTGCAGGAACTCACCACGGACGATGTGCTCGAGCGGGTCGCCGAGTTCAAGGAGATGACCTCCTTCGAACACGAGTTCGACACGGCCGGGAGTACCAATGGCTGACGTTCGGGGCCTCAGCTACCGAGACGTAGGTGTCGACCTGGATGCAGCCGACCGTACGAAAGAGGGGTTGAGAGGCCTCGTCGAATCCACCCGGGACGCCAACACACTGTCAGAGATGGGCCTCTTCGGGGGTCTCTATGCGGTCCCGCCCGAGGTTGCCAACCCCGTGCTGGTCTCGAGCGCGGATGGAGTGGGCACCAAGCTCAAGATCGCCTTCCGCGCCGGACGGCACGACACGGTGGGCCAGGACCTGGTGAATCACTGCGTGAACGACATCCTGGTCCAAGGCGCGCGGCCACTCTTCTTTCTCGACTACCTCGCCACAGGTGACCTCGACGGAGCCGTGGTGAAGGACGTCGTAAGCGGTATCGCCATGGCGTGTCGCGAGAACGGATGCGCCCTGCTGGGTGGAGAAACGGCCCAGATGCCGGACTTCTACGGGGCCAACGAGTATGATCTCGCCGGCTTCATCGTCGGGGTCGTCGAACGGGATCGAATCCTGGATGGCTCCGGCGTCGTGGCCGGAGATACCCTTATCGGCATTCCGTCCTCGGGCCTACATACCAACGGATACACGCTCGCTCGCCGGATTGTCTTCGATGTACTGGGCCTTGACGTCGACGATGTCTTTCCGGGACAGGACAGGACGGTCGCCGACGTGCTGCTGACGATCCATTCCAGTTACCAGGCACTCCTGAGTCCGTTGCTGGGCGAGGGCATCATCAAAGGTCTGGCGCACATTACCGGTGGCGGCGTGCCCGGCAATCTCCCGCGTACGCTCGGGCCGGCTCTGGGGGCCACCATCGAGCTGGACTCGTGGACCGTCCCCGAAACCTTCCGGTTCTTGGCCGAAGCAGGGCGCGTCGAGCGGGACGAGATGTTCCGTGTCTTCAATATGGGAATTGGCATGATCGCGGTGGTAGCGTCTGAATACGTGGACTCCATCGTGGACCGGCTCAGTGCTGCGGGAACTGCGGCGTGGGTACTGGGAAGTGTACGGAGTGAGACAGGAGTAAGCTTGGTATGAAGCGGGGTCGGGTGTTCTCAATGCTCGCCATAGGCATGTTGGCGGGCAGCGTTTCGGGAGCCTCCGGGCAGGAGGCCGAAATGCTCGTGAGCCAATGCCTTTCAGGCGCGAACGTTGCGCGCATTTGGTGCGAAGAAGTTGCGATCGCGACTCAGGCGCTTCGTGCCGGCGTAGGGTTCGTGGACGCCGGCGGCACGGATGTGCCTGGCAGCTCGAGCACGCTCGGGAAGAAGCTGGGATCCATGCCGCGCGTCTCTGCGAGCGTACGCACCACGCTCGGCCGCCTGAAGAGCCCCCGCGTTACAGGCAGATCCCGCTCGGACGTAGACGATCAGACGCTCTGGGTACCGACGATTCAGGGCTCGATCGTCGTTTCGATCCTGGACGGGTTCTCCGTGGTACCGTCGGTGGGTGGCCTCTTCTCCCTCGACCTCCTCGCCACGGCCAGCTATCTGAGGTTGCCGAGTGAGTTCGGCGATAATGCTGGGACGGTGGGTGTGGGCGCGCGCCTCGGCCTCCTGCGCGAATCGTTCACGGCCCCAGGGGTGTCGGTCTCGGTGGTCCATCGTGGTTTCGGTGAAGCCACGTATGGAGATCGGACAAGGGACAACGCCGAGATCACCTTCGACCTCTCCACGACGTCCGTCCGGGCGATCATCGGGAAGGACCTACCGTTCATCGGATTCTTCGCGGGTGTGGGTTGGGATTGGCATCGTGGGGACATGTCGTTGCGCACCACGGCTCCCGGAGGCGCCATCAGCACCGCGACGGACGATTTCACGGACCGGCGAACAGTCTACTTCGGCGGTACCTCCTGGTCGTTCTTGGTCCTCCAGGGGTCCATCGAGGCGGGCTGGTCGTCGGGGTTTGGCGATCTGCCGGGACGAACCGGCGACTTCGGCGCGTCGTCCAACCCGCTCTTCGTTTCGGCTGCGCTGCGCGTCACCTTGTGATGTCTTCTACGCTGACCTCGCCCGCGACCCTCTCTGCCGGGGAACTCGAGTGGCTCGAACAGGCGGAAGCGTTGGCCGGCGAAGGATGGGGTAGGGTTCATCCCAACCCCCTGGTCGGATGTGTGATCGTAAGAGACGGCAAGGTGGTCGGGGAGGGCTACCACGAATACTTCGACGGGCCCCATGCGGAAGTCAGAGCACTGAAGGCGGCAGGCGCTCGAGCCCAGGGGGGCACGGCATACGTGTCGCTGGAGCCCTGCAATCACCACGGGAAGACGCCTCCATGTGCACCCGCGCTGGTGGAGGCAGGCATTGCTCGGGTGGTCTATGGCGCGGGCGACCCAGGAGTGCAATCCGCCGGAGGCAACTTGCATCTGAGCTCCGAGGGCGTCGAGGTGGTGGGGCCCGTCTACACGCAGGTCGAAGCGCGGCGAAGAAACCCCATGTTCTTCCACAACGCCGAGGAGCGATCCATCTATGTAGCGCTCAAGCTAGCCGTGAGCCTCGACGGACACGTCGCCGCCGCGCCCGGCGAACGCACGACCGTGACGGGTCAGCTTGCCCAGCAGGAGGTCCATCGCCTGCGGGCAGGCTTCGACGCCATCATGGTCGGTTCTAATACCGCCCTGACGGACGACCCGCTGCTGACCGTCCGTGGAGCGGTCACGCCGAGGGTGCGGCCGACTCGGGTCGTCCTGGATACCACGTGCAGACTGACGCCGTCGGCTGCGTTGTTCCGGGATGTCGAGACCACTCCGCTGCTGATCTTCACCTCCGCAGACGCGGACGAGGGTTCGGTTGCAGCCCTCGAGTCCGCCGGCGCACACGTCATACGCGTGCCCCGATCCGAGAACGGCTTGGAGCTTCCGGCGGTCATGAAATCGTGCTGGGAGCGTGGGATCAGGTCGGTCCTGTGCGAGGGCGGAGGGAAGCTCGCCTCCGCGCTGACCACGGCACGTATCGCACGCCGCTTCTACATGTTCGTCGCACCTGTCGTGCTCGGCGAGAGCGGGGTACCGGCATTCCCGGACCTCGCGCCGGCCGACGATCCCCGCCGCTGGGATGCCGTCGGCGCGTCCACCTACTTCGGTGATGACGTGCTCGTAGTCCTGGACCGGGGTCAATGATGTTCAGCGGGATCATCGAAGAACTGGGCATAGTCACGGCCGTGGAGGACCGGGAGGGTCTGCGTCGAATGTGTGTGCGGGCGTCAGAGATTGTCTCGGGGCTCGAGGAGGGCGCCTCCGTCGCGATCGACGGGGCCTGCCACACCATCACGGGGCTGGAGGGAGACACCTTCTGCGTGGAGAGCGTGACGACCACGTTGTCGCGCACCATCGCCGGCAGGTACCAGATAGGCAACCACCTGAATCTCGAACGGGCTCTCGCATTCGGCGGTCGAGTGGATGGTCACTTCGTGCAAGGCCATGTGGATGCGGTGGGCAGCCTGGTCGGCATCGAGGAGGACGGCCAGACAAGGCTGATGGACTTCTTTCTCCCGGAGGTGGTCGCGGAAGTCACCGTTCTCCGAGGCTCCATCGCTATCAACGGAATCAGCCTGACGGTGAGCACGATGCCCTCGCCGGACGTTTGCCGTGTCGGCATCATTCCGTTTACGTGGGATCACACGAACCTTCGCTTTCTCGAGCCCGGTGCCTCGGTCAATCTGGAGGGGGATCTGATAGGGAAGCACGTGTGTAAGATGCTCGCGGCTCGGGAGGGCGCGTCACAAAATGAATCCTGAGAGTTACGACTTAACCGCTTTCGGAGGCTAAGCCATGCGGTTTGATCCGATAGAGACAGCCATTGAGGACATCCGCGAAGGAAAACTCATCATCGTCGCGGACGATGAAGGTCGTGAAAACGAGGGTGATCTGGTGTGCGCTGCCGAGCTGATCACTCCTGAGACAATCAACTTCATGTCCAAGTTCGGACGCGGACTCATCTGCGTGGCACTCACGCCCGACCGGGCCGACGATCTGGGCCTGCCCCTGATGACTGAGGACAACACGGATCCCCAGGGCACGGCGTTCACGATTTCGGTCGATGCGCATAACCGCTTCGGCGTGACCACGGGGATCAGTGCTCAGGACCGCGCTAGAACCATCCAGGTCATGATGGACCCGGCTACCGGTCGAAAGGACCTGCGCCGGCCCGGCCATGTCTTTCCACTGCGAGCGAGGCCGGGTGGAGTGCTTCGGCGTGTGGGCCAGACCGAGGCCGGCGTCGACCTGGCCCGCCTCGCGGGTCTTGCACCGACTGGGGTCATCTGCGAGATCTTGAATCCGGATGGCACCATGGCGCGCCGTCCACAACTCAGGGTCTTCGCAGAGGAGCATGGGCTCAGCTTCATCACCGTCGCGCAAATTGTGGCACACCGGCTGGCCAAGGAACGACTGGTCGAACGCGTCGCCACGGCCCGCCTGCCGACCGCATTCGGGGAATTCAAGGTGATCGGCTACCAGAGCCCCATCGACGATCGGGAGCATGTCGCGCTCGTGTACGGTGAGGTGGAGGGCAAGTCCGACGTACTCGTGCGTATGCACTCGGAGTGCCTCACGGGTGACGTGTTCCGATCCATGCGTTGTGATTGCGGCCAACAGTTGCACGCCGCGATGGCACGCATCGCCGAAAACGGCCTCGGAGTGATCGTCTACTTGAAGCAAGAGGGCCGAGGCATCGGCCTGCACAACAAGCTCCGCGCCTACGAACTTCAGGACCGAGGGCACGACACCGTGGAGGCCAACCGAGCGCTCGGCTTCAAGCCGGATCTGCGAGACTACGGCATCGGTGCGCAGATCCTGATGGATCTGGGGTTGCACCGCATTCGGCTGCTGACGAACAATCCACGTAAGATCGTCGGCCTCGAGGGTTATTCGCTGGAGGTCACGGGCCGAGAGCCCCTCAAGGTGATCCCGGACGAATACAACCAGGAATACCTGGACACCAAGCGGTCCAAGATGGGGCATCTGTTGTAGTGCAACCCAAAGGGTCGGAGCGCCATCTTCCTACTCCCCGAAGCGGGGCGGGTGTGCGCGTTGCGGTGCTGGTCGCCCGCTTCAACTCCTCCATCACCGAGGAGCTTCGTGCTGGATGCATCGAAGGGCTCATCGAGCACGGCGTGGGGCAGGCCGACATTCATGTCGGGTACGTGCCGGGAGCGTGGGAGCTTCCACAGGCTGCGCGCACCGCGGCCGCGACCGCTCGTTTCGATGTGATCGTCGCTTTGGGATGTGTCATCCGCGGTGAGACTTCTCATTTCGACTACGTGGCCGGCGAAGCTTCGACAGGGCTCGGGGCGGTCGCGCGCAGTATCGACGTGCCCCTGATTTTCGGCGTCCTCACGACAGACACGGTGGAGCAAGCCGAGGCTCGTGCCACACGGGCTCGCGGAAACAAGGGGCGTGAGTTGGCTGTGAGCGCACTCGCCATGATCGACTTCAACGCGGAGTTCGGGAGCCGATGACTCCCGAAGCCGACGGGCAAGGACACAGCCAGGTCGACCGGAGCAAGTCGAGGGCCTGGGCGCTGCAGATTCACTATTTGTGGGAAGCCGGGCGAGACGCCTCTGTCCTGGACGCGCTCGATGAGACGCTGAGGACTCGAACCATCGCCCAGCGTCGGTTGCCCTATGTTCGCCGGTTGCTCGGGACACTCGACGCGCATTTCGCCGACGTCGACGATCACCTGGTTGCCGCGCTGGAGAACTGGCGGCTCGAGCGCCTCGCAGGCATCGATCGTGGAGTGCTCCGACTCGCCGCAACCGAAATGCTTTTCCTGAGCGATGTGCCTCCCAAGGTGTCCATCCAGGAGGCGATCCGGCTTGCGGAGCGTTACGGGAGTGCCGAGTCGCCGAGGTTCGTCAACGGCGTGCTGGACGCTCTCTATAAGCGACAGGAGTCGCCCCCACCGCTGACATGAAGATCCTCGTCGTCAACTGGCTGGACCGGGAGAATCCGCAAGCCGGCGGCGCAGAGGCACACCTCCATGAGATATTCGGCAGGCTGGCGTCTCGTGGACATGAAGTCACTCTGCTCTGTTCCGGCTGGCCGGGTTCTGCTACACGCTGCGAGCTCGACGGGATCGAGGTGCACAGAGCGGGGGGCCGGTACACTTTTGGCCTGGTCGCGCCCTGGTATTTTCGGCGACATCTCCAGGCTCGAGGGTACGACGTAATCGTCGAGGACCTGAACAAGGTGCCCGTCTTCGCCCCGTGGTGGTCGGCCATTCCGGTGGTCTTGATCGTCCACCACCTGTTCGGGAATACGGCTTTTCAGGAGGCTTCCCTTCCGCTCGCCACGGCAACGTGGCTTCTCGAGCGCCCCGTACCCCGCGCTTTCCGCGACCTCCCGGTAGTAGCTGTCTCGGACTCCACACGGCTCGACCTCGTGGCGCGGGGCATGGACCCGGAGCAGATCACGGTCATCCCGAATGGAGTCGATCTCGACCGCTTTACGCCGGACCCGACCGGCGAACGGTTCAGGGTGCCTACGCTCCTCTACCTAGGCCGCCTCAAGAAATACAAACGGATCGATCTGATTATCCTCGCCCTGGCTGAACTCAAGGACCGCGGCGTGGCTTGCCGCCTTATCGTGGCGGGGAAGGGTGACCATCGGGGTGCGCTCGAGCGTCAGTGCCAGGAACTGGGACTCTCGGACATGGTGATGTTCCCGGGATTCGTGAACGAGTTGGACAAGCTCCAGTTTCTGCGGTCCTCCTGGCTACACGTCCTCACCTCGCCCAAGGAGGGCTGGGGGATCATCATTATCGAGGCCGCCGCGTGTGGAACGCCGAGTGTGGCGAGTGACTCGCCGGGACTGCGGGACTCCGTGATCAATGGGCGGACGGGAGTGCTCGTCCCACACGGAGCTTCGCGAACATTGGCCGATGAGCTTCAGCGGTTGCTGAGGGACCAGGAAACGCGTGAGGCCATGGGGCGCGAAGCGAGGTCGTTCGCGGAAGGGTTCAGGTGGGACGAATCAGCCGACCGCATGGAGGCGCTGTTGCTGGACCGGGTAGCCCTTCCAAACCGCCCTGTTTAGTTTTTATGGGGAGTGGTTAGCCGAACGTCTATGGAGGAAGCATGAGAGTACAGATATCCTCCCGTCACAGCGACCTGCCCGACGGCGTCATGGATAGAACTCGATATCAGTTACAGAAGCTCACCCGGTACGATCCCGACTTGCGTGCCGCCAAGGTCATTTTCGACTCGAACAAGCGTAACAAGTCGGTGGAGGCCATCCTGCACATCGACGGCAGGGAGCCGAAAGTCGCCACAGGTGAGGGAGACACCTTTCAGGGTGCCCTGGATCAACTCGTCGATCGTCTGGGACGTATGCTGCGGCGCGGCCGAGACCAGAAGCGAGACCATCAGGGACCGAAGCTGTCCGAGACGGTGTCCGGCATGGAGGAGTAACTGAATGTGACCAGGGACTCTACCGAAGTTTCCGAGTCGACCGCCCAGATAACGGTCCAAGAGCTTCTCGAGGGGAAAAGTGAAACCCTGGAGCTCGAACTCCTGACGCCCGAAGTCGGCCTCGACCGCATTATCGCCGACTCGGATATCTCGAGCCCGGGCCTCGCATTGTCGGGCTACACGGAGCGGTTCCCCGAAGGCCGTACACAGGTGTTCGGCGAGACCGAAATGCGCTATCTGGCCTCGTTGGATACCGGGCGAGCCAAGGAACTTCTCAGCGAACTCTTCACCTTCGCCATCCCGGTCGTTTTTGTCACCAAGGGACTTCCGGTGTCGGATGACATTCTCTCGGTGGCCCGGGAGCATGGCGTACCCCTGGTGCGGACCATGCTTACCACCAGGGAGTTCTACAGGCGCGTCAAACCGTATCTCGAAGGCGCCCTTGCCCCGACGACCCAGCTCCATGGCTCGCTGGCCGACGTCTACGGGGTAGGCCTCCTGTTCATGGGCACGAGTGGAGTCGGAAAGAGCGAATGCGTTCTCGATCTGGTCGAGAGAGGCCACCGGCTCGTCGCCGACGATCTGGTGATGGTGTCACGCCGGGGAGCCGATGTGTTGATAGGGCGGGGCCACGAGCTCCAGGCTCACCACATGGAGATCCGAGGCCTGGGGATTATCGATGTCGGAGCACTCTTCGGCATCCGAGCCATTCGGCAGCAAAAACGCCTCGAGGTCATCGTGCAGCTCGAGCACTGGGCCGACGGAAAGGAATATACTCGGACCGGGCTCGACACGTCCGAGACCGAGGTGCTGGGTGTGCGAATTCCCACCGTCACTATCCCACTCAATCCGGGCAAGAACATCACGGTGATCTCAGAAGTGGTCGCGATGAACTACCTCCTCAAGTACTCCGGCGTCGATACGGCAGCCGCGTTTGATCAGCGCATCCAAGACGCGATACAGCCGGTCAAAGCACACCTGGAACAGGATTATGAGTGACGAGCCCATCCTTGGTGTGCTGCTCGCGCACGGCGCCATGGCCCGGGGTATGGTGGACGCCGTCATCAAGATCGCCGGCGCTGACGAGGCCGTCATCGTCCCGCTGAGCAACGAGGGCGTGAACCCTCAGGTCATGGTCGACCGATTGAACGATTTGGTGGGGGACGCGCCCGCCATAATTTTTACCGACCTGACCAGCGGGAGTTGTACGATGGCGGCGCAGATCACCTGCCGGGACAATGGTCATCGCGTCGTCGTGGCAGGGGTCAACCTACCCATGCTTCTGGACTTCGTCTTCAACCGCAGCCTTCCGCTCGACGAGTTGGTTCCTCGGCTCCTCGAGAGAGGGCAAGCAGGGGTTCGGAGCGTGCCTACCTTCGAGTGACATGACGGTCGTACTCTTTCGGATCGACGAGCGCCTCATCCACGGGCAGGTGGTGATCGGATGGGGCACGCGACTCAGGCCCCGCCGCTACATCGTCGTGGACGACGAGTTGGCCGGCAGCGACTGGGAACAAGACCTCTACCGGTTGGGCCTCCCCGAGGACGCCGACGGTGAGTTCCTGAGCGTGACCGAATGCCGCCAGAGGCTTCCGGAACTCCGTGATGACGACATCTCTACCGTCATCCTCACCCGGAAGGTCGAGTCCATGTTGGAGCTTGCGCGTGACCGCTGCATGGAGGGAGAGACCGTCAATCTCGGCGGCCTTCACCACTCGACGGACCGTGTAGAGCGCCTTCCTTACCTGCACCTGAACACCGGCGAGGCATCACAGCTCCGCGAGATTGTGTCCGAGGGCGTAACGGTGACAGCGCAGGATCTACCCGGGTCGCGGCGGGTGGATCTGGAGACCCTGCTCTCCTGAGCGACGTGTTGGTGGTATCGCTCGTGGGCGGCTTGCTCGCCCTGGACACCACTGCCGTAGGTCAGTTCATGGTGTCCCGCCCCCTCGTGGCTGGAGTCATCGCGGGAGCTCTCGCCGGCGATGCGGTTACCGGACTGCTGATAGGCTCCACACTCGAACTCTATCACCTGGCGACGGTTCCGGCCGGTGGTGCGCGCTTTCCCGACACAGGCCCTGCGACGGTGGTAGCCGCGACCGTGGCTGTCTGGACGGGGGGTACGCCTGGCGCCATCGCCATCGCCTGGTCCCTGGGGATCCTTTGGAGCCAAGTGGGCGGCTGGACCGTCAGTCTTCAGCGCCGCCTGAACGGCCTGATCCTCGGGAGAATGGTGGGAGAGGGGGGCTCACCAGCCGTTCTCGAACTCGCGCACGCGCTTGCAATTCTCAGTGATCTCGTACGTGGAGTGCTCCTAACGGCGGTCGGCCTCCTTATTGGCATCGCCGTGGTGCCGGGCCTGGCGGCCCTATGGCCGCTGGATTCGGCCTGGACGGTCGGCCTGATCCTGGCTGGAGCTTCCGTTCCACTCGGCATCTTGTACAAGGGATTCGGGGGTTGGCCCAAACAGCGGGTGCTGTTCGTTGCGGGGCTCGTGGCTGGCCTGGTAGGGGCGTACTTGTCGTGAGCGTTCTCGTCACGTCCGCCTGCCTGAGGGCCTTCCTGAGAACGTTCTTGATCCAGGGATCGTGGAACTATCGGTCCCTGGTCGGAAGTGGCCTGGCCTACACACTGTTGCCGATGCTCCGCGTAAAGTTCCGGGGAGAGCCGGAGCACCTCAGCAGCGCCGTGCGGCGACATGTGCAGCCGTTCAACACGCACCCTTATCTGTCGGGAATCGCTACCGGAGCGGTGATTCGGCTGGAGGAGGAGGGCGCTGATCCCCAGATGATCGAGCGATTCAAGAACGGCATTCGAGGCAGCCTCGGCAGCCTCGGTGACGGTCTCGTGTGGGCGGGATTCCGGCCACTGGTTCTCCTCCTGGCGCTCACTGTGGGATGGCTCGGCGCGCCGCCGTACGTTGTGATCGGCCTCTTCCTCATCCTTTACAACATCGGGCACCTCTGGCTACGCATCTGGAGCTTCATGATCGGGCTCCAGGGCGGACATCGTGTCGTGGAGCGTTTGAGAGCGGCGGATTTGCCCGGCCTCACTAAGAAGACGCTAGCCGCCGGGTCATTCGCCCTAGGTGCGCTCATCGGCGTGTTCGTGGTGGATGGCCGCAGCCTGGGAGTCGGGCTCTGGCCGTGGCTTCTCGTATCGGTGGTGGGATTCGCGGTGGGACACCGAGTCGGTTATGCTGCTTGGCGGCCCACCGCTGTACTTACAGCCTTGGCTGTTCTCGCACTTTCCATCCTAGGACTCGCATGACGTCGAACGGTAGCGTCGAACGAACTGTACAGATCGTCAACCGGATGGGCTTCCATGCCCGCCCGGCGGCGGAGTTCGTGAAGTTGGCAGGCCGGTTCACGAGCGAAATCTGGGTGAAAAAGGACAATCTCGACGTCAACGGCAAGAGCATCATGGGCGTCCTCATGCTTGCCGCTGAACAGGGCACTCGCCTCGTCATCCGAGCGGAAGGAACGGATGCTGAGGAGGCGCTCGACGCGCTCCAGTCACTCGTTGATCGTGGCTTCGAGGAGATCTGAGCCCGTGTCCACGGTTTTCGACGGGTTCGCCGCCGCAGACGGTATCGCGATCGGCAAGACTCTGCTGATCGAGTGGGGGGTGCCGGAGGTCCCTCACGAGTTGGTCGCGCCGGACGAGGTCGAACACGAGGTAGAACGTTTCCACGAAGCTCGTACCTGGGCCAAGGCACGCATCGCACGACTCCAGGAGAGTACGAAGGAACGCCTGGGACCCATGGAGGCCCGGATATTCGAGCCACAGATGCTGATGCTCGATGATCCGTTACTGGTCGATGCTGCGCTCCGCTATGTGCGAGAAAACCGCATGACCGCCGCTCGAGCTTTCGACATCCGGATGCTCGAGCTTCAGGCCCAGTGGACGCGGACCGCCCACCCCATGGTACTGGATCGCCTGAATGATCTGGAGGATCTCCAGATCAGGGTACTGCACAGGCTGCTTGGCATTGTGGATCCGTCGGACGTGGGCAGGCTCGGCGAAGAGGTCATCGTCGTCGCCAAGAACCTCACACCGTCCCTTGTCACTCAGCTGGACCTGGACTTTGTCCTTGGGATCGCCACGGACTTCGGAACGCGCACATCGCACTGGGTCATCCTAGCCCGGTCGCTCCAGATCCCGTCGGTCGTCGGGCTGGGCGATATCTCCCGACGCATCGAGCCCGACCAGGAAGCCATCCTGGACGGCCGAATCGGACGGGTGATTCTCAATCCTGACGAACAGGATCGTGTGGTTTTCCGTGAACGGGATAGTCAGATCCAGGCATGGGAAGCAAAGTTCGAAGTCATCGCCAAGATGGACCCGGTCACCGCAGACGGGCAGCCGGTCACGCTCAGGGCCAACATCGACCTTCCCGGTGAGGCCCAGCATGCCCTCAGCCACGGCGCCCAGGGTATCGGGCTATTCCGCACGGAGTTCCTGGTCGTTGGGCAAACCTCGCTGCCCAGCGAGGAGGAGCAGTACGAAACCTACCGGAGCATCGCGGAAACGTTTCCCACCGGAGCGGTCATCATCCGTACGTATGATCTCGGAGGCGACAAGTTTCCGATGTTCATGCACATGCCCCGTGAGGAGAACCCCTTTCTGGGTTGGAGGGCGGTGCGCGTGTGTTTGGACGTCCCCGAACTCTTCCGCCCTCAGTTGCGCGCGATGCTGCGGGCGAGCGCCCACGGTGACGTCCGCATCATGGTCCCGCTGGTCAACGATGTCGAAGAGATCCTGCAAGTGCGTGAACTGCTCGAGGAAGAGGCGGAGGGCCTTCGCCGTGACGGCATTCCGTACAATCACGGCACCAAGTTGGGGATCCTCGTCGAAACTCCCGCCGCTGCGCTCGAGGCGGTGGAGCTCTCGAGGCACTGCGACTTCTTCTCTATCGGCACCAACGATCTCACCCAGTACACGCTGGCTGTGGATAGGACGAACACACGACTCGCCAAGCTCTTCAATCCGTTCCACCCGGCGGTTGTGCGGCAGCTCGACCAGGTGGCGCGTGTCGCGCGGGCTTCTGGTATAGAGGTGAGCGTCTGCGGGGAAATGGCCGCCAACCCGCTCGGTGCGTTCCTGCTGCTCGGCCTGGACATCACGGCGCTCTCCGTAGCTTGGCCATCTCTTACCGAGATCAAGAACGTGATTCGGCAGTTCAGGATCGAGGATGCTCGAAAAGCCGCAAAGGCCGCCGTCTCGGCCTCCACCGGAAAAGAGGTCATGAAGGTGCTGGCGGACGAACTCGGCAAGTCTGTCGATCTTTCGGTATTTGCCGGCCGGTGGAACCTGTCACTGCCGGATAAGTCTCGACCGCTCTAGGAGACCATTTCGTGCGCCGTCATCTCTTTTCATCGGAGTCCGTTACCGCTGGCCATCCCGACAAGATCGCCGACCAGATCTCGGACGCCATTCTCGATCATCTGCTGGCCGGTGATCCGGTGTCGCGAGTGGCGTGTGAATGCCTGGTGACCACGGGCATGGTGCTGGTCGCTGGCGAGATCACGACGGAGACCCGCATCGACGTTCCCGACGTGGTGCGTGCCACCCTGGAGTCCATCGGCTACGACAACGCTGATTATGGTATCGACGCTGCGACGTGCGCGGTCATCACGACCCTCGACCGTCAATCTCCCCACATCGCCATGGGCGTGGACACGGGCGGCGCCGGAGACCAGGGCATGATGTTCGGCTACGCATCCGACGAGACCGAGGACTACATGCCGGCGCCGATCTCGTTCGCCCACAAGCTCGTGCGGCGCCTTGCCGAGGTCAGGGAGAACGGTGCGCTACCATGGGTCCGGCCCGACGGCAAATCACAGGTGACGGTGGTCTACGAGGACGATAGACCCGTGTCGATCGACACGGTTGTGGTGAGCACGCAGCACTCGCCTGACGTGGACCAAGACACCATCCGCCAGGGAATCATCGAGACCGTCATCCTCCCGACGCTGCCGGAGGAGCTCCTCGATGCGGACCAGTGCACGTTCCATATCAATCCGACCGGGCGTTTCGTGATCGGTGGGCCGCACGGTGACGCGGGACTTACCGGCCGCAAGATCATCGTGGATACCTACGGCGGCACAGGCCGCCACGGAGGCGGTTCGTTCAGCGGGAAGGATGCCACCAAGGTCGACCGGTCGGCCGCCTACGCAGCCCGCTGGGCGGCGAAGAACCTCGTGGCGGCCGGCGCCGCCCAGCGCTTGGAGATCCAACTCGCGTACGCAATCGGCGTAGTGGATCCGGTTTCCATCCACGTGGACAGTTTCGGGACCGGTGCGCTGCCGGACGAGGAAGTCGCGGCGAAGGTGCGTGAAATATTCGATTTCAGACCCCAAGCGATCATCGAACGACTCGGGCTGCGCAAGCCGATCTTCAAGCCCACCGCGGCCTATGGGCACTTCGGGCGCACACCGGAAATGCTGCCGCTGAGCAACGGCGGAGAGGCGGAATTTTTCACGTGGGAGCGCACGGACCGCATCGACGACGTTCGACAGGCGCTCGGCCTTTAACCTGATACTGAACTCCGAGAGCGTGAGGGAGTATTGGGACGGGTAGGTAGAGATCGTGGCGTCAGAATCGAGGGTGACAGAGCGTGCTGGTCCAGATCGAAGTACAGAAAGTAGCATTCGATCGGCGAAACAATACGCCGGTGGTGATCCTACAGGAGACGGATGGGGAGCGCGTGCTCCCGATCTTGATCGGCCCGGGGGAGGCCCACGCCATCGCAGCCCAATTGGAGAAGATGAAGTTCGCGCGGCCGTTGACACACGACCTGCTCGTCTCGGTCCTCGGTGGCCTGGGTGGGTCGCTCCAAAAAGTGGTCATCAGTCGCGTCGAGGAGAGCACCTACTACGCCGAGTTGCTCATCGACCGTAACGGGGAGCTGATCACCGTGGACGCGCGCCCTTCGGACTCCATCGCGGTGGCCCTTCGCACAGAGGCGCAGATCTTTGCCCAGGATGGCCTTCTCGAGAGTATCGTCATCGAGATTGCCGACGAGCACATGGTCGAGTTCGAGACGCCCCCGCCCGCGTTGGGTGAGACGATGGATCCCGAACAACTCAAGGAGTATTTGCGTCATTTGAATCCGGAAGATTTTGGCCGTTTCACACCCTGACGTCTCCCTCGGAAGCCCGACGTCAATGGTGCGTCCAAGTCCTGCTTGCGCCCTGCCCCGACTGACCAGCCCCACACTCTTGGCGATCTGCTGCCTGACCATGATGGTCGGCACGGCCAGCGCCCAGGTTCCCGCGCACCAGGAGCTACGCGGAACGGTAAGGGTCGGGTCGGATCCTCTTTCCGAAGGGATGGTCATTCTCCACCGTGTGTCGCCCGATTCTTCCGGCAACATCGATTCGACCCGAGTCGCACAAGATGGGACGTTCTCCTTCGTGTTGCCGACGGTGCCGGATCCTGGTGGCCGCAACGATATCTACTTCGCCTCCGTTCGCTTCGAGGGTGTTCTCTACTTCGGTCAGGCCGTCGCACGGGCGGCTCAGCTCGACAGCACCTACGTGATTCAGGCTTATCGGTCGGTGGTGGTGCCGGCCGAAGGGGCGACGCTCACAATGGCGGTCCGGAACCTCTTCCTGGAGCCGGGTCCGGAGAACACGTGGCGGGCGACCGATGTCCTGCAAGTCCGGAACGACGGCGAGCGTACGCTGATCGCAGCTGACGGCGGAGTGGTCTGGTCGTACGTGTTTCCGCCCGTGGCGTCGGACTTTCAATTGGGGCAGGGGGATCTGCCGCCCGACGCGGTGGAGTTCGTGGGCCACCTGGTCAGGCTCAAGGCACCGGTCCCACCGGGGGACCGCTTCTTCATGGTGCAGTACACACTGCCCGGACCACCCTTTTCTGTTCCAGTACCGGGTATCACCGAGTCCATGGAGCTTCTCGTGCGTGAACCGGCGCCTCCGTTGGAGGTGATCGGCCTGGACGAAATGGACGTCGTAAGCCTGGAGGTCGGCAATAACTTCCGCCGCTATGGCGGTACCAACCTCGTGGACGCGACGATCTCCGTGGTAGCGGGTGTGCCTGAGCGTGGTATCCCCATGCAGGGGTTGGCGGTGCTTTTGGCCGTACTTCTGGGTGGAGTGGGGGTCTATGCCTTTCGCAGACCACGCATCGCCCCGACGCCGGTTCCCGTGGGGCTTCTACCGGATCGGCGGGCGGCCCTCTTGCTCGAGATCGCCCAGCTCGACGAACGGATGGACGCCAGCGGCGTCTCCGACGCTGAGCGGACGGAGTTCTCGGCGCGGCGAGCGTCACTTCTGCAGCGTCTGACCGCCGCCGGCTGACGTCACCCGGCCGATCCGCATGGGTGTGATCACGACCAGCGCGATTCTGCTTCGCTCGTTCAATTACAGCGAGACGAGCAAGGTCCTTCGCTTCTTCACACGAGACCATGGGGTCATGGCGGTAATGGCCAAGGGCTCGCGGAAATCCCACGGCCGCTACGGTGGAAGCATCGAGACGTTCGTTACGGGGGAGCTTACCGCCTACGTGCGGCCGACTCGGGATCTCCAGACCTTGAAGGACTTCTCAGCTACCCGACCCAGGCGCCCGCTTGCCGCACACGTTCTCCGTTTCGCGGGTGCCTCGATACTCGCCGAGGTCGCCCTGGAACACAGTGGAGAGGGACCGGCACCCGAGATTTTCGAGCGCCTGAACCACGGGCTCGATGCCGTCGAGGTGGTCGACGAACCCGAGCTCCTGGCGACGCTCCTACGCGAGGTCTGGGGATTGGTCGCTGACCTGGGGTATCACCCCGTACTCGATCCTTGCGTTCAATGTGGCCGCGCACTGGAAGCGGGAGAAATGGGACGATTCGATTTTGGTGGAGGGGGCGTCCGGTGTGCTCAGTGTGCTGAGGACGGGCCGGGGCCACGCCTGGGACCGAACGCACGCCGCCAGCTTCGGCAGATGCTCGACGCGGACCCGTCGGTTCAGGTGAGCCATCCACGGGCACACCTGCGGCTCCTCGAAAACTTCGTCACGTATCATCTTGCCGGGTCTCGTCCGCTGCGCACGTTTAAGTTCTTGGCCGACCTGCTCGGACAGGACGACTCCGGGACGCTGGAGCGCATGTGAGCGACCAGGCCCTGATTCTTGGGACCGCGGGCCATATCGATCATGGCAAGACGGCTCTTGTCAAAGCCCTCACGTCGATAGACACCGATCGTCTCAAGGAAGAGAAGGCCCGCGGCATCACGATCGATCTCGGCTTCGCCGAGTTCACTCCGGCGAGCGGCGTGCACCTTGGCGTCGTCGACGTGCCGGGCCACGAAGGATTCATTCGCAACATGCTGGCGGGCGCCACCGGAATGGATGTGGTTCTCCTCGTCATCGCGGGTGACGAGGGAGTAATGCCCCAAACTCGAGAACACCTCGCCATCGTGCGACTGCTCGGTGTCAAGCGCATGGTGGTCGCTCTCACCAAGAGCGATCTGGTCGACGAAGACTGGCTCGAGCTCGCTACTGAGGAGGTCCGCGAGCTTCTGTCGGACACCCCGTACAGCGATGCGGACATCATCGCCACATCCGCTACCACTGGAGCGGGCTTGCCCGAGCTCACCGATGCGCTCGTCTCGGCGGCAAGGTCGGCCCGCGACCGCCGTAGCGATGACCTCGTTCGGCTGCCCATCGACCGCGTCTTCACGGTGCGTGGCACCGGGACCGTCGTCACCGGCACACTCTGGAGCGGCAGCCTGCAGGAGGGTGCCTCCGTGCGCCTGCTTCCTGGTGGGGAACGTGGCCGGGTCCGCGGCATCCAGGTCCACGGCAGAGAGGCCAGCGTCGCACATGCAGGTGCCCGCACGGCCGTGGCGCTCGTAGGGTCCGCCATGAGCCGCGAAGAGGTGAATCGAGGCCAGGTACTGGTCACCGATGACGCTTGGGCCGCGTCGAGCATGCTCACGGTCTGGCTCACCGTGCTGCCCGATACGGGTTGGTCGGTGGAGCACGGCCAGCGCGTACGGGTCCACCTCGGCACGGCGGAGGTGATGGCCAGGACGGTCGTGCTCGACAGTGATGGTCTGGCCCCCGGGGCGGAGGGCTGGGTTCAGTTCCGGCTCGAGCGACCGATTCTGGCGCGGGCGCGGGACCGGTTCGTGATCCGCTCCTACTCGCCGATGACCACCATCGGTGGAGGCCTCGTGGCGGAGCCCAACGCCCCCAAGCGACGTACTGCGGAGCCGGCACTCCTCGAGACCTTGAAACGAGTGATCGAGGGTGACCCCATGGAGGCGGTCGAAGCGTGCGCTGCACTGTCGAAGTGGTCAGGCGCCCCGGAGGCCCGACTCCCGATCATGACCGGACTTCCGGCCTCCGTGTCGAGCGCCGCCATCCCGGCGCTGATCGAGGCGGGTGCGTACCTAGTGGCAGGCAGGGTGTATCACCGTGAAACGGTGGAGAGCGGACGGAGCCTCATTCTGGATGCCGTCTCCTGCTTCCACGCCGAGGCACCCCTACGGCCGGGCATTCCGCTCGAGGAGCTCCGCCAACGGATCCCGAACGACGAGGAGAGCCGACTGGCCGACGGCCTGCTGGCAGCCTTGGAATCCGAAGGGAAGCTGCGACTGAGCTCGGGACTCGCCTCGATATCCGGCTTCGAGCCGGAGCTGAATCCGGGTCAGCGCACCGTCTACGACGCCATCCTTCGCATTTACCACGACCGGGGCCTGACACCGCCGGCCGTCGAGGAATTACCTGACGAACTTCAGAAGAACCGTGATCTTTGGCCGATTCTAAAGTTACTCGAGGCTCGCGCCGAGATTATCGCTCTGGACGGGGACTTCTTCATGGCCACGAGTACCTTGGAGGACGCCGAGAGCCGCGTCATCGGCGAGTTGGGCGGTCGTCGGGGGTTGGGGCCCGCGGATTTCAAGAAGGTCCTCCCGGTAAGCAGAAAACATCTGATACCGATTCTGGCCTACTTCGACCGCAAGGGTGTCACGAGCCGCACGGATGACGGGCGGGAGGTGGCCAAAGGGGAGGGGAACCTTTCGAACCGATGATGCGTCTAAGGCAGGGTAGTCGAGGCCGCCGCTTCCTCCCGCCAAGACGGTGCTTGATTCCAACAAAACCCAAACGTTATAGTAGATTACGTAGGAGTATAGGTGTTCTCTTTTGCCCGGGAGGGCGATAGTTCCACGGCTACTGCACAAGTCATTGTGCGGAGGTGCGAATGAGACGCATTGTGTGCGTCTTGTCTCTGCTCCTCGCGCTGTCAGGTCTCTCCGCCCCCGCCGTGTACGGTCAGGAGAGGCAGCAGGAGAGCGGATTCACATTAGGACAGAATTATCCTAATCCGTTCAACCCTGCGACGCGGATCCCCTTTGAATTGTCCGAGGATCTGTTCGTCGAAGGGAAGACGGCTGTCGTGTCGTTGCGTATCTACAACATGCTTCAGCAGTTCGTCGCCGCCCCTACGGCCCTCAACCATCCGTCCGGTGACGGCACTCCTTTGATCAATCTCGAGTACCTTCAGCCCGGCAGGCATGAGGCATACTGGGATGGTCACGACATCTCGGGAAGGCAGGTGGCGTCGGGGATCTACTTCGTGCAGCTCACCGTGAACGGCAAGATCGCCGTGATGAAGATGTGGGTGGCCAAGTAGGGGTCCAGGCAGTCCAGCGCTCCTCGACTCTACGTCGCTTTTGCCTCCAGTAGCGCCAGGAACTCTTCAGGCGTATCGATCTCCATGAGTTGTGCCGGCACCTCCGGATCCTTCGCGAACTGGGCGATCTTGCCCAAGACGGGAAGGTACTGGTTCGAAACCTCGAGTGGGGGAGCGACGATGAGGAAGAAATTTCGGACCGGCTGGTCGTCGATGGCGTTGAAGTCCACACCCATAGGCTTCCTGCCGTAGGCCAGTCGTAGCCTGCTCACCACCAGCGATCGACAGTGCGGGATCGCAATGCCTTTCCCGATTCCGGTGGACCCGAGATTCTCGCGTCGCTTGAGAGTCTTGAAGAGTATGGCCTCGGACTTCTCGTCCATCGCGAGAAGCGAGACGAGTTCTTTGAGGATGTCGTCCTTGGCTTCGGACTCCAGCTCGAGGTTCACGACATCTGCCGTCAACAGCTCGCGCAGCTCCATGTTCTATGCCTCCGGTATTCGGTTTTGCGAAGTGCTCATAATATCTCCAGCCCGCAATCCCATGTCAAAACTGGATGTTTCATATACCTTTTTGCCATGACCCACGACGTATCTAAAATGTTGGAGGACGGCTTTACGCCCCTCTTCCTCGCGCCTCAGGCCGGTGTGAGCGAGTCTCCGTTCAGGCGGCTGTGCCGCAGGTTCGGGGCCGACGTTGTGGTGAGCGAGTTCGTGAGCGCGAACGGAATCTGCGAGAACAGCCAACGGTCGCGAAAGTACCTTCGCTTCGAGGACGAAGAACGGCCGATCGGAATTCAGATTTTCGGTTCGGTTCCGGCCATCATGGCGCAGGCTGCCAGCTACGTAGCCGACGAGTACGGCCCCGACTTCATCGACATCAACTTCGGGTGCCCGGTCAAGAAGGTCGTGAAGCGCAACGGCGGCTCAGGGTGTCTCCGTGATCTGGATCTGGTAGCACGCATTATTCGGGCCGTGGACGAGGCCACATCACTTCCCACGACGGTGAAGATCCGTAGTGGCTATGACGAGCAGACTCGGGATCCCGTGGAGATCGGGTTACGGTGTCAGGACGCCGGCGCACGCCTCATCACACTTCACGCCAGGACCCGCACGGACATGTACTCGGGTTTCGCTCGCTGGGACGAAATCGCGGCCCTGGTGGAAGCACTGGATATCCCGGTCATTGGAAACGGCGACATTCACACGGGACCGGACGCCTTGCGCATGAAGGACGAGACCGGCTGCGCTGGAATCATGATCGCGCGCGCCTCCCACGGCCGCCCGTGGATCTTCGAGCAGGCCAGGG
This sequence comes from Gemmatimonadota bacterium, assembly GCA_022571515.1. Taxonomy (GTDB): domain Bacteria; phylum Gemmatimonadota; class Gemmatimonadetes; order Longimicrobiales; family Gaopeijiaceae; genus JACZXQ01. The sequence goes on along the minus strand of JACZXQ010000005.1, from coordinate 105,115 downwards.
CCGCCCTCGAGGGAGAACCGGTCCCGGCCGACCCCGGAGTGGAGGAGCGCTTTCGCATTTGCATCGAACACGCCCACAACGCCATCTCGTTCGGTGGGGAAGAGAAGTGGGCGGTGATGGATTTCCGCAAGCACCTCGGGTGGTATACCAAGGGTCTTCCGGATGGCGCCTCGCTCAGGAGCGAGCTGTTCGCGGTAACGAGCCTGGACGGGATCGAGACCCTGCTTACCGCCTATCTCGACCAACATCTGGCGAGCGCCGCGGCAGCCTGAGCGGATCTGCCGACGATCCAGAGTGTAGTTAGCGTCCAGTACACGAACACCACAACAAGGGGGCGACACGGCTTCGACGCGTTGGGTGAACAGAAAGTAGCGTGCCGAGGTTCCCGGGACCTCGCTAAACCTCCGGGAAACTTTTAACTGCCAACAATGATCTGGCACTGGCTGCGTAACTTCGGTTGACAGCCCGTCTCCTGATCTGCCTGCCCGGGGCGGGTCTCCGAGACGTCAATAATTCGGGCTCGGCTCCCCATGGCGCTGTCACGCGGGGAGCGACGTTTTCGACAGCTAGCGCCGGGGTCGGCTGCTCGCTCGCCGCCTGGCCGCGAACCCAAGAGCGAACTACGCACGTAGAGACTGACTAGGATCCCCTCGTGGACGCGGGTTCGACTCCCGCCGCCTCCATCAGAAAGCTCTGACCATCGCACAGGTGGTCAGAGCTTTCTGGGTTTCAAGGGCTGTGCGTAGCGGCGGGAGGCGAACCCGCGCGGGCTCGGCGAAGCCGAGGACGCATAGCGAGGTTTGAGCCGAGGAGCACGAGCGTTCTCGAAGATCCTCCCTCCCACCGACGAGACGATCGAGGATTCGCCGAAGGCGAACCGCAGATCACTTCCGGCGCCGCCACTTGAGTTATTGATACTGGAATGACGGAATCGCCCATTTGGCGCGATTTGCGTGATGTTCGGCACGAGTGCCATCACCCAGAATGAGGTTCCAGATACACAGTGGATACACAGGACTTTGGTCCCCTCGGCACGCGGGCCAATGGCCCACGTCCTGTTCCAAAACTCGGCCTGGCTAGCATGGAGTTCTGCATCTAAGGGGGGCCTCGTCGGCAGCGAGAAGGTTGCGGTGGCCTGTCGCTTCAATAGTGGAACAGGACGGGGTCGAACCGCATCAGCCGCGGCCCCGGGCCAGGATGTCCTCGGCCTGAGGCTACGGGCTCAGGCGATCGGTGTCGTCCTACTCGACGGCATTAGGCCTGCCGAGCCATGTCCCCGCCACCGGACTCTACAGACCGTCCGGGATGCACCCCACGTCGCGACGGATACGGGTCAGCTTTCGATCAGGGCCGCCCCTTCGGCCCACCGCACCACGCTGTGGGCCCGTCTACCGCCGGCGCCGTCCCACCCTGACGCCGCTCTATCCGCTGGTCCAGCATCACCTCGAGACCTTCCTCGCACAGGCCGCCGAGCTCGATCCCATGGGGGACGGCGTGCCCTCATGGGTCGAGCGCGACTTCCGGGACCACGCTTCGCGCGGTGCCCTCTGCGTTGTGGCATTCTGGCACACGGATTCGCACGAGCGCGGTGTGCCGGTTGTGGCTACGACTTCCTGGTGGCGTTCTCCTGCGGAAGTCGTGGAGCATGTCCGTCGTGTAATGCCCGCCGTATGGTCGAGACCGCCGCCCATCTCGTCGATCATGTCCTGCCGCCGCTTCCGGTGCGGCAATGGGTGCTCTCCGTTCCGAAGCGCCTCCGGCCCTTCCTTCACCACAACCCCGCGATCGCCGGCGCTGTGCTGCGCGACCACGCTCCGCGCGGTGCCCTCCTACGCGCCCTTCGGACCACGCTCCGAGATGCGAGCCCGGGAGCCGGTCCCGGTGCCCACATCGGCGCGAGGCGAACCCGCGCGGATCCGGCGAAGCCGGAGACGCATAGCGGGCCGGTTCTATTCTGCTTATTGGGACCTTCGGAGTGTCCTCTACTACACCTTAATTGGACTTCCTTCCTTGGCTGGTGGGGGTTCGACCGCATTAGCCATCAACGCTCCGCCGTCCAGTCTTCCTTGTCCCCGGCCGACCTCCGATCTACCCTCCTTCCGCGCCTGAACCCGGGTCCCGAGATTGTGAAGAGAGGGCGAAATATGAAGCACTTGCTGATTGGGCTGGCCTTCCTGACCGGAGCGGGGGGAGAGCCCCACCCTGCGGATCCCTATCCCAAGAATCTCCAGATCGACGTCCTTCACTACAGCTTTCGAATCACGCTCGCCGATGACACCGACGAGATCGTGGGAGAGGCGGGCATCGACATTCGGTTCCTGGCGGAGGGAGTCCTCCGGGTGCGCTTGGACCTGACCGATCGCGGGGGGGACGGGCGCGGAATGTTTGTGAGTGAGATCACATCGAGTGACGGTCCGGTCACATTCACCCACCAGGACGGCGAGTTGTTCATTGCACTCTCAGCTCCCTCCCGAAGAGACCAGCGAACCCTCTTTACGGTCCGCTATCGGGGTATTCCGGCCACGGGATTGATCATCGGCCCCAACAAGCATGGAGACCGGACCTTTTTCAGCGACAACTGGCCCAATAAGGCCAGAAACTGGCTTCCCACCATCGATCATCCGTATGACAAGGCTACCAGCGAATTCCTCGTTACGGCGCCCAATCACTATCAGGTGGTCTCGAACGGGCTGATGATCGAGGAGACCGACCTGCCAGGTGCGATGCGACTGACACACTGGAAACAGTCGGTACCTACTGCCACGTGGCTCTACAGCCTTGGTGTCGCCCGCTTCGCGGTGCAGCACGTTGGCGACTACCAGGGGAAGGCCATCCAGACATGGGTCTACTACCAGGACCGGGACGCGGGTTTCTACGACTTCGCCGTCCCGACGAAGCAGGTCCTGGAATTCTACGGTGACATGGTGGGTCCCTACTCCTATGAGAAGCTGGCCAATATCCAGGCCGCCAGCGTAGGTGGGGGCATGGAGGCCGCCAGTGCCATCTTCTATGGGGAAAACTCGGTGACCGGCGAGCGCACCACGCGCTGGCGCAACGTCGTCATCCATGAAATCGCCCATCAGTGGTTCGGCAACGCCGTCACGGAGAGCGACTGGGACGACGTGTGGCTCAGCGAGGGGTTCGCCACCTACTTCACACTCCTCTTCCGCGAGCATCAATACGGCCGCGACGACTTCGTGGAGGGGCTGAAGCAGAGTCGGGACCGCGTGCGGTCGTTCTACGAGGACAATCCCGACTACCGAATCGTACACGACAACCTGGACGACATGAGCCGGGTCACCAGTTCGCAGACGTACCAAAAGGGTGGCTGGACACTCCATATGCTGCGAGGCGTCATCGGTGACGAGGCCTTCTGGAGGGGCATCCAGGACTACTACCGCATGTACCGCGACAAGAACGCCTCCACGGATGACTTCCGTCGGGCCATGGAGGAGGCATCGGGGAGAGATCTCTCAGGCTTTTTCCAGCAGTGGCTCTACCAGGGCGGCAGCCTGAAATATGAGGGAAGCTGGAGCTTCGACCCCGAGTCAGGGACGATCGAGGTGGAGCTGAACCAGGTTCAGGACGACGGTTACTCCTTCAGGATGCCGGTCCAATTGGGGATCTACGTCGAGGGGAATAGTGAGCCCCGTATCGAGATACTGAACGTCGATCACATGTCCAACCGATTCACGATCTCCGTGGACCGCGAGCCTGCCGCCGTGGTTCTCGACCCGAACATGTGGGTGCTCATGGACGCCGACTTCAGGCGGAGGAACTGACCGAGGTTCGCATGGACAGCATCATCCGTGGACGGCTACGCTTCGTCAATTCCGACAGGAGGCACGCGGGTGACCACCGTACTCGAACTCGATGAGATCAAGCGCCTGATAGACATCCCACAGCTGATCCGAGCGACCGAGGACCCACGAAGCGCGTGCACGAGGACCCCTGGTCAAGTATCGGTGGGGGCATCAGGTTACCCACCACTTTCAGCCCCCTAATCACCGAGACACCATGCCACGTCGCGCCAGGACCGCGTCGCAGTCGACGCTTTCGCGGAGGAGCTTCTTCGCAGCAGCAGCGGGTATCTCGCTGGGCCTCGCGGGTCTGAGGCGTTCCTATGGCCTGGACGGCCTGCTTCCCGCGCCTGTCATCGGCTTTGGCCCCCTGGTGGACGACCCCGAGGGCCTGCTTGCTCTGCCGGAGGGCTTTGGCTACACGATCCATCTCTCGCGCGGGCGAGCGCATGAACGACGGTTTCTACGTGCCGTTCAGACACGACGGGATGGCCACGTTTCCCGGGCCCGACGGATCCACACTCCTGGTACGCAATCACGAGATGAACTGGGGTGCCCCCGGGCGGTTTGGGCCGTTTGGGCGCAATAACGAGCTTCTCGAGCGCCTCGACCCGGGGACGGTCTACGACATCGGAGAGAGCGGCCGGCCGGCGCTGGGCGGAACTACGACGCTCCTGTTCGACACGAGCGAACAGCGCCTGGTCGGGCACCGGCTGAGCCTCGCGGGCACGCTCGTTAACTGCGCCGGAGGCCCGACCCCCTGGGGCAGCTGGATCAGCTGCGAGGAGACTCTGGACAAGGTGGGCGAGGGTCGCATCGAGGATCACGGCTACAACTTCGAGGTGCCTGCGACCTGGGACGCAGGGGTCGTCACGCCCGTTCCCCTCAGAGCGATGGGACGCTTCACGCACGAGGCCGTGGCAGTGCACCCCGCATCCGGCATCGTCTACCAAACCGAAGACCTGTGGGACGGACTGATCTATCGTTTCATTCCCGACCGCCCGGGCGAGCTGGCGGTCGGCGGCCGCCTGCAAGCGCTCCGCATCCTCGATCAGCCTTCGATGGACACGCGAAACTGGGAGGGGCAGACCGTCTGGCCCGGCTCGCCCCTCGCGGTGGACTGGATCGACATGAGCGATGTGGAATCGCCGGACGACGACCTGCGCTTACGGGGCTTCGAGGCCGGTGCCGCCCGCTTCGCGCGGGGTGAGGGGATGTGGTGGGGCAACAACGCGGTGTATTTCGCCTGTACGAATGGCGGTGATGTGAGAAAGGGTCAGATCTGGCGCTATGTGCCCAGCCCGTACGAGGGTACGTCGCGCGAGTCCGAAGAGCCCGGCACCGTAGAGCTGTTCATCGAGCCCAACGACGGCACTTTGATCGAAAACGCCGACACCCTGACCGCCGCCCCGTGGGGCGACCTGATCGTGTGCGAAGACGGCACCGGAGACGACTATCTCGTTGGTGTCACACCCGCGGGTGAGACGTACAAGTTCGGCCACAATCAGGCGGGGCAGGGCGAGTTCGCCGGGTCGTGCTTCTCACCGGACGGCACGACGCTGTTCGTGAATATGCAGCTTCAGGGTCTCACCGTCGCGATCACCGGGCCCTGGGGGCGGAGAGTGTAGTAGCCAGCGCGAAGCCCCGAGCCGCCCCACCGCGCCCTTCAGACGCCTCGCTCATGCGGTGGAAGGCGGTCCCGCCGATAGATGCCGACCCCGAGGACGGTAAAGGCGCTGACCAAGAGGCCGACCACGGCCATGGCCCCCACCGCCCCATACGAGCCCTCTGCGACCAGTACCGACCCGATGGCCGGTCCCAGGGCGCGGCCCAGCGCCATCGATGATTGGGCATCTCCGACTCGCTCGTCGGGGGCGAGAGACCACGAGGCGATGGAGCGCAGGATGGTCGGAGTTGCCATCCAGAAAAAGAATCCCCACAAGGTAAGCCCGACGAGGAAGAGCACCGCATTCCCGCCAAAAGCGACGAGCGCCGCGCAGACAGCAGTGCCGAGAATCCAGATAGCCTCGGGTCGGTCCCCGGCAGTCCGGCGAGCGGCGATCAGCCCGGCCAGAGCGTTGCCAGAGAACCCGAGTGACACGACGAAGGTGCTTAGGCCCACCTCGATCCCGATCGCTCCACCAAACACGAAAAGGGAGGAGCCGGCCAGGGTGCCCATGCCCAGCGCGAAGAGCAGGACCACGTTCGACCTCGACGGGCTGAGACCCAACCGCTTCGTCCGATATCCGACGTAATCAGCGGGAAGGACCGCGGGGGGCAACGAGATCACGGCCAGCAAGATGTACACAGCGCTCGGCCCGCCTTCCGCGGCGGCATAGGCCAGGATCGGCGCAGAAACGAGGACGGTCACCGGTCCAGCGGACGCCACGTCTCGCAGCGCACCCGAGCTCTGCATGGCCTTCGACCAGGCTAGCCAGACCAACAGACCGGCTGCGCCGCCGGCCAGGACCCGCAGCACCAGCAGGATCTCGAATGTCGGGGCGAAGGCGCTGAGCAAGTTGAGCGCCGATGTCGCGAGCGCCCCGCCGATGAGGTAGGCTCGATGGGTCCGCAGGTGGCGACCGGCCAAGAACGCGGCCAGCGCGAAGCCGCCGACCTGGGCGGCAGACAGGAGTCCAGACCGCCCGATCGACACGCTGTACTCGAGCGCCACCGCCGGGATGACAAAAGGCGTGGCCGCAAATAAGGCCGACACCGCAACGATGGCACCGAGCGAACCGAGCTGAGGATTCTTGCGAAGGGCGAGGACAACTCTGACGGGACCGAACATGTAGTCCTCGGCACGGGAGGATCAGACCGAGGTCAACATCCCACCCGCACGGCTGATGGCGCAACCATGCGATCCCAATGGCGCGCTCCGCGAAAATTTCATCGGCCGCTCGGCTGTTGATTTCTACGATAGGCGGACCGAGGGTATTGTCAACTTACTGCGTCCCGGGTGAAGCCGAAGCAGCGGGTCGGACGGGATTGCTCAGGCGGCGGTGGCCACACTCCACTCTTTTAAAGACTGGGCACGCAGCAGCCGATAGTTCTCTGAACGCATCCGGTGGCGGGCGAATCTGAAGAAATTCAGGATGACTCCGTGGACCGACAGGAACCGCTGTGCTTGACCCGCTGACTTGAAGCGACGCATCTGGCGCTCGCGTTGTCGCGTCGGCTGATGCGATACCTCAGCTCGATTGTTCTCGTAGCGTGCCGTGTTGTGATCCACGGAAGGCATAAGGCTCCGATGGGCGGCGCCGTAGCTTTTCAGCTTGTCCGTCACCAGCCTCCACGGTGTGCTCCCCTCCCCCTTCAGCAGCTTGCGAAAGAACCGTTTGGCCGCGCGGGCGTTGCGATATCGCTGAACCAGGATGTCGATCACGTCCCCGTCCTGGTCCACGGCTCGCCACAGGTAGTGCCGGTCGCCCCCGATCTTCACGAATACCTCGTCCAGATGCCACACATCGCCCAGCCTCCCCTGTCGACGCTTGAGCTTTCGTGCGTACTCGGGCCCGAACTTCCGGCACCACTGTCTGATGGTCTCGTAGGTGACGAGGATTCCACGTTTCGCGAGGAGCTCCTCGACATCGCGGAAGCTCAGGCAGAACCGATGGTACAGCCACACGCCGTGACTGATAATCTCAGGAGGAAACCGATAGCCGCGATAGCTGTTGGGGTTCGTTTTCATGGACGGAGTCTGCCGCGGCCGGGCTCAAGTTGACAATACCACCCACCCCCTGCTGCAGTGAGGTTGACTCATGGGTATGAGTGATCTATACTCATCTCATGAGTAAGCGTCTGCAGGTCATCCTCGACGATACCGAGTACCGCGAAGTGAGTCGAGCGGCGCGGCGGAAGGGGCTTAGCGTCTCGGAGTGGGTTCGACGCTCGCTTCGGGAGACCCGATCAGCTGAGCCGGCATCGGACGCGCACAAGAAGCTGGCCGTGGTCCGGGCGGCCGCACGGCACGACTTCCCCACAGCCGACATCGCTCAGATGCTTCGCGAAATCGAACAAGGCTACGTAACTGAGCCTTGATTTTCGTCGATTCGAACGTGCCCATGTACCTCGTGGGCGCTCCGCACCCTCACAAGACCGATGCCCAGCATCTGCTCGAGCGGGCCATCGCAGACAAGGAGCGGCTCGTTACGAGCGCGGAGGTTCTGCAGGAAATCCTCCATCGTTACGTGGCGATTGAGCGACGGGATGCCATCCAGCCCGCCTTCGATGCACTCCTGGGTGTGGTCGACGAAGTGTACGCTATCCAGCGAGCGGATGTGGAGCGGGCGCGCACCGTGCTGGACGGGGGAATCGCAACTTCGGCCCGGGACGCGCTTCACGTCGCCGTCATGGAGCACCACGGAGTCACCCGTATTCTGACATTTGATCGCGGGTTCGACTCGCTTCCGGGGGTAGACCGCGTGACCTGACCCTGTTCGGGGCGCGTGTTTCAGCCTGTTCCAGAACTCAACCTGGCGTGAGAGTCCTGCGTTTGAAGGGGCGTCGCCGTTGGCATCCACATCGAGCAACCACGTGAGGTTCGAATCCCATCGCCGATTCCCAAGCTTCCCTAATATGCAGGGGTATGAAGCATCCTGAATCTGATATCGCAGGTTGCGACCGGCTCACACACCCGGTACACACATCCCCCCCCGGAAGACACCGAACAGTCAACAACGACAGGGCTCATCTGGGAATCGACCGCGACGAAATATGCGGGTTCGAGCCGAGGAGCACACGTGGTGTCGAAGACCCTCATGCTCACCGACGAGACGATCGAGGATTCGCCGCAGGCGAACCGCCGATCACTCCCGCCGCCGCCCGACCCAATGACGTGTGATATCACCTGATGATATCCTCATATCATGAATAAGAAGCACAGGAGGACCCTGGACGCCATCTTCACGGACCTGGTTCCGGCCGATATCCGGTGGGTGGATATCGAGGGTCTGATCCGTGCACTCGGCGCCGACGTTCGGGAAGGTCGGGGCTCCCGCGTCCGTGTGACGTTGAACGATTGCAGGGCCACGTTCCACCGCCCGAAGCCCGAGACCGGGAAGGGTGCGGTGAGGTCGGCGGGTCGCTTCCTCGAAACAGCAGGAGTGAAACCGTGATTCAGCACAAGGGATATGTGGGGGTGTTCGAGTTCGACCCCTCCATCGACGCCTTCCACGGCGAGGTCATGAACACGCGCGACGTCATCACCTTTCAGGGTCGCTCGGTGGATGAACTCCGCGCGGCGATGCAGTCGTCCGTTGAGGACTGCCTGGATATGTGTGCGGAGGACGGCGTGAACCCCGAAAAGCCGTTCTCGGGCAAGTTCCAGTTTCGCGGCCCACCCGAGCTCCACCGAAGGCTCGCTGAAGTCGCTAAACGGAGGGGCTTGAGCATGAACGCTCTTGTCCACGAGCTCCTCGAGGCCGGGGTGGGCACCGAGTGAAGTTCCCATGGTTTGGTAGACACCGGGAGTCTAGAATTCCAGACCTACCTAGGAGGTGTCATGAGCCATCGGATTTACACGCCAGAGTTCAAGGACGAGGCGGTCCGGCGGTGGGTGAGCGGGGTGGACCCTCAGTGACTTCCAACACGAGGCATGCCGGTGACAACCGTACTCGAACTCGATGAGATCAAGTCTCTAATAGACACCCCACAGCTGATCCAGGAAATCGAGATTGGATTTGTTCTCTATTCCGAAGGCAAGGTGACCGTCCCGCCGGTTGGATTCTTGCACTTCGACGACCCTCCAGGCGACGTTCACATCAAGTACGGTTTCGTATCCGGTGGCGAATACTACGTCTTGAAGATGGCATCCGGATTCTACGACAACCCCGAGCTCGACCTGCCGGTCGCCGATGGCGTAATCCTGGTTTTCAGTCAGAAGACCGGAGAGCTCAAGCTGATTCTACTGGACAAATGCTGGCTCACCGATATGCGCACCGCTGCCGCGGGGGCGGTCGCAGCGAAGCACCTGGCGCCAAAGACTATCCATCACATCGGAATCGTCGGAACTGGCGTGCAGGCGAGGATGCAACTCGACATGCTTCGCACTGTCGTCGACTGCGAGAGCTGCTTCATCTGGGGTAGGGATTCGACCAAAGTGCAAGGCATGCTCGACGATCTTCGAGCGAGCGAGAACATTCAGGCTTGGGGATTGGATATCCGGGCGGCAGAGACACTGGATGACCTGGTGTCGCAGTGCAATCTCATCGTCACGACGACCTCGGCCAAGAATCCTTTGATCCGCGCCGATCAAGTGAGAAAGGGTACGCATATCACCGCAATGGGGTCCGATGATCTTGGCAAGCAGGAACTCGAAGCCGCGCTCTTGGCGAAGGCGGATCTGGTGGTCGCGGACAGCATCTCACAATGTGGCCAGTACGGCGAGTGCCATCATGCGATTCAAGGAGGACTGATCGAGGAAGGCTCCATTCTTGAATTGGGCCAGGTGATCAAGAACCCCGCGATTGGACGAACCAGCGAGGACCAGATCACGGTTGCGGATCTGACCGGGGTCGCGATCCAAGACATTCAGATCGCGAAGATGGTCGACCGCGCTCTCCGGTAGGATCAACACAAACGGGGTAACACTCATGATTACCGAAGTTCAGCAGCAGCTCGATATACCCCAGTTGGTTCTGGAGGCCAGCAAGAGGTGCGAGGATTACCTTTCGCCCACACCTCTCGAGGACTCCATCCGCCTGCTGTTCGAGCAACATCGTCTGGTGGTGGAAGGTTCAGGGGCGCTGGCCGTCGGGGGTCTCCTCAAGCGAAGGGAGCAATTCAAGGGCAAGAAGGTCGTCGCCGTCGTCTGCGGCCGGAACGTCGATCTGGCGGTCTTCAAGCGGATCATTCGGTAGGGATGCTGCGGACGACGAGGCAGTGGTCCATGAATCCATTCCCAAAAGTGAGTCCCAGGTGAAGCGAGTCAGGTTGGCCCTGGTCGGATTGGGCAACGTGGGACGCCGTTTTCTCAGGCATCTTATCGAGCGCGACGACACCCTCAGCGAGAAATATGACCTCGCTTTCAGCGTCCACTGCGTTGTCGACAGCAGCGGTGTCGCGGTCAGTGATGATGGGTTCGATCTCAACCGCCTGCTGGAACACAAGGCGCGTGGGTTGAAGCTTTGCGAGCTACCGGAGTTTTGCGAAGGGCTAGCCCTGGCGGGGGCACTCGACAGATTCCCGTGCGAAATTCTCCTGGAAGCGTCACCGCTCGACCTCGACACGGGAGATCCGGGCCTCTCGAATTGCAGGACGGCGCTGGAGCACGGGCTGCACCTGGTGTTGGCCAACAAGGGCCCATTGGCGCTTGCTCACGAGGAGCTCGATCGTCTCGCGGCGGACGCCGGCGTGGGTATCCTCTACAGCGCAGCGTTCTGTGGCGGGCTTCCCGTGCTCAACATCATCCGGCGTGACATGGTCTGCGGCGAAGTGTTGGGCCTCCGAGGCATCTTCAACGGCACAACGAACTTCATTCTTGAAGAAATGCTCCATGGGCGCGCCTATGCCGATGCGCTCCGCGAAACTCGAGAAAGAGGAATCGCGGAAGCCGATCCGAGCCTCGACGTCGGCGGCTGGGACACTGCCGCCAAGCTCGTCATCGCCGCGAATAGCTTCACGGACAGGATGATCACGATCTCCGACGTGAACGTGACTGGCATCGAGGACGTACAGCCCGATCGGCTGCAGCAGTGCCGTCGGGACGGGTCAGTGCTCAAGCTGGTGGCTACTGCCGAGCGTGTCGATACCGAATGGCGTTTCCGGGTCGAACCTACGCCTGTGCCGATCGCGAGCTTTCTGGGCGGTTGCAGCGGTTGGGAAATGGCAGTCGAAATTCAAAGTGACATGTACGGAAGAACGTTCCACAAATTGTGGGAGCGTGAACCCGTACCGACAGCGGCGTCCATGGTCAGAGACGCGGTGCACCTGGCAACAATGGGGCGCCAGGCTTCGCTCTAGCTTTCAACCCACGAACTATTGCTCCAACCGCGTACAGGACGGCCGAGGCGCCGATAAGCCCGGCGATGCTGAACGCTTCTTCGGCAGGCACTTGCAGGAGCAGCCAGCCGACGATGAAGCAGCTCGATAGCGGAATGAGAGGCCCGAATGGCAATCGGAACTCGCCGGCTCCAGGTAGACCGTCACGCTGGCGCAAACGCATCACGGCAAGGCTCACGCCGAGGTCGATGAGCAGCAGCGACCCGGTCGCGAATACAGCCAGATACCTGAACGTGCCACTTCAGCGCAAACGCGCATACCACAATTGCGAAGAAAATCACCGCCACATACGGCGTCCTGTACTTTGGATGTACCTTCGACAGGACCTTCGGCAGGTTATCGTCCAGCGATGATGCGAATATGACCCTCGGGGCGCCCAGCATGTCTCCGCTGATCGCACCATAAATCGAAATGACAACGCCCACGAGCAGCATCTTGCCACCCCAGCCGCCCAAGACTTCGACCGCAACAGCCGCCAGCGGCGCTTCGGTGTTGTTTGCAAGTTCCGGCCCGAGCACGCCCTGCGCGACCGTTTGCAGCCCAATGTAAAGCACAAGAAGACCCCCGATCCCGAGCAATAGCCCCATCGGCACGGTCTTCGATGGGTTTTTGATTTCTCCACTGGCGTTCAGCGCAGATTCCGCCCCGGTGAAGGCAAAAAACAGCATGATCGCGCCTGCTCCGATTTGTTGAGCGGAAGGCCATTCGGGAATCGCAAGATTCTCGATGTTTATGGCGAACAGTCCGGCGACCAACAGCAGCAACAGCGGGATCAACTTGGCCAGCGTGTTGAACACGTATAGTCGTACGCCCGCCTTGACGCCCCTGATGTTCACGACGGTCAAAAACATGAACAGGGCGATGATGAACACTGCACGTGCAATGCTTTCGCCAAGAACCGGAAACGCGATGGCCATTACTTCGACCATGGCTACGGTGATGGCAGCATCCGCCAGGGCAGAAAAGCCGAACCAGAACAGTATCGACGCGATGAATCCGGCAAACGGTCCAAACGCTTCTTCGATGTACGCGTAGGCGCCGCCGCTGCGGGTTATGCGGCTGCCGACTTCCGCAAAACACAGGAAGATCAGCGCCAGGGCGACCGAACAGATGAGGTAAGCGAGAATCGCGGCAGATCCCAGCTCTGCTGCGACGCGGCCCGGCAAAACGAAGATTCCTGCACCGACCACCATGTTCACAACGCCCAGGCCAAGTGCGCCGACTCCGATCACGCGCACCAGCCCCTCATTCCGCACGCTGCCCGGGCGGCTAGAGCACACGATATACCCGGCCAGTTTGAGCGCCCTCGACACTCTTGGCGTACGCGAGCGCGGCACGAGCCGCCGGGACAGGCTCAAAGCCTCGGAAGAACGGGGCGTAGACCTCCATCGCCTCTTCGATAACTCCCGGACTCACGACGTTGATGCGTTGCCCTCGCGGCATCTCGATTGCTGCTGCTGCAACGAACGCGTTGATCGCGCCATTCACCATTGAGGCTGATGTGCCCTCACGAATCGGATCGCTGTCGAGAACGCCGGTCGTGAGCGTGAACGACCCCCCGTCCGACAGGTAGTCGCGACCGATCAGAACGAGATTGACCTGTCCCATGAGCTTGTCCTTCAAGCCGATCTCGTAGTCTTCCGCCTCCATGTTTTCGAACGGAGCGAACTTGACCTTTCCGGTAGCGGAGACGAGAGCGTCAACCGACCCGGCCCTCTCGAACATCGTCCGAATCGCCGTGCTGTCGGTGATGTCCGTCTGCAACTCACCGGACGATCGCCCGGCCGTGATGACCTCATGACGCTGTCCTAGCTCCTCGACGATTGCGCGGCCGATAGTCCCCGATGCTCCAACAACCAGGACCCTCATCAATTCCTCCAATCAATGCGTCGTTGATGTTGCCCCCTCGTCACGATGAACTCGCTGATCCTTCCTGGGCGTGCCGAAGGTGCATTAGAGATCACTCGCCACGCCATCCTTGTCTTCCTGAGCCCTAGGGATATAGGATTTCCTACCCGTATGACACCTCCGACCGCAGGCGACTCGACCGATGCCGTTGATTAGACACTTCCCGAAGGCGCTCGTGTTGAGCGCATTCCTCTCGCTGCCCACCGCAGGCGCGGCCCAGGACAGCGCACTCCGCATAGTGGCCGAGCCGGCAGCAGCGACGCTGCAGGTCGGAGAGACCCTTCCGATCACGGTTCGGGTCGTCGACGCTAACGGAGAAACCGTCGCACTCGACCTCCGTTTCGCTGCTCCGCGCAACGTGCTTCGGTTTCGAGACGGCGTGCTCCAGGCGTATCGGGCGGGGGAGTTCGAGATCATCGTAACGGCGGTCATGTCGGCCGGCGCGGAAGGTGCGCCGGCTCTGTTGAGGATCCCGATCACCGTCACCTGGCCACCGGTCGAGCGTGTGGATGTGAACGCTTCGGGTGCGAGGCTCTACGTGGGGACGACGCTGACGCACGATCCGGTGGCGTTCCATGCGGACGGCACACCTCGCCCCGACCTCATCGTGGACTGGTCGACGTCAAATGTGAACGTGGCGACGGTAGATCGATTTGGGACGGTCGTGGCCACTTCGACCGGGGAGGTGACCATCTCCGCCTCGATCGACGGAGCCGTGGCCTCGACGACCGGATACGAGGTGGTCGATTTCCCTGCTACCGCACTGACGATACGTGGCGGCGCCGACGCCGCGCGCACGGGTGATGTCCTTCGCTTCGAGGCTGTTGGAACGGGGCCGTCGGGAGTGATCGAGGGGCTGCCCATGACCTGGGCCTACACATTCGTTCCGGACGATTCGATCAACGCGCCTGGCGCATCCGCGATCGTGGAGGACGGAGCGTTCGTCGCCGAGGTCCCTGGCCGCTACACGGTCCTCGCCCTGTCGGGCCCGCTCACGGCGCGTCATACCGTGCTCATCCAAGGGCGCGACGTGATCCAGGAGGTGGAACTCCAGGGCCGCGGTTCAGTCGTGAACCAGCACACCTCGGACCTATGGGTCTTCGAGGGTGTCGATGGGCGTGACTACGCGATCACGGGCACGTGGTCCGCCGACGGATGGGCGTATTTCTGGGACGTGACCGACCCAACCGGCATCGTGAAAACGGACTCGTTGCGGATCGACGCACGTACGGTCAACGACGTGAAGGTGGCCCCGAATGGCCGGTACGCGGCCTTGTCGAGGGAAGGGGCGTCGGACCGTCGTAACGGCGTGGTGATTCTGGACATGGCGGACCCGGCCCACCCGACCATCGCGTCGATCTTCGACACGCACGGGGTCACCGGCGGCGTCCACAACATGTTCGCAACCGACGACTATCTGTTCGCGCTCGCGAACGGAGACAAGTACGTGATCATCGATGTACGGGACCCGTACGATCCCAAGTTCGTGAGCGAGTACAACCACCCCAACAGCCGCATCCACGATGTGTGGGTTCATGACGGAATCGCCTACTCGTCCGAGTGGCAGACCGGTGTGGTCGTCGTAGACGTCGGGAACGGACAGTGGGGCGGCTCGATCGAGAATCCTGTCTACGTCACCAACGTGGCGTACCCCGTCGGTGCTACGCACGCGGCGTTCCCGTACTATCAGGAGTCGACCGGGAAGTTCTACCTCTTCCTGGGCGACGAGATCTCCGGGGGGAGAGGGCGAAGCTGGGCCGGTGAGGGAACAGACAATCAGCCCTACGACCCGGAAACCGGCAGGGGTGGTGTACAGGGCCGCATGGACGGCTACCTGCACGTCATCGACTTCACGGATCCAGAGAACCCGAAGGACGTGGCGCGCTACGAGGTCCCAGGGGCAGGAGCGCACAACATCTGGGTCGAGCACGACATGCTCTACCTGGCCTACTACAAGGGTGGCCTCCGCGTCGTCGACGTCTCCGGCGAGCTCATGGGCAACCTCGGGCATCAGGGCCGTGAGGTCGCCGTCTACAAGTCTCAGGATCCTGACGGGTACTACAAGAACCAAGTCAGCGTATGGGGTCCGCAGCCGTACAAGGGGCACGTGTTCTTCTCCGACATGAACTCGGGGTTGTGGGCCGTGAAGCTCCAGCCGCGGTCACGTCCGATCAGCTGATTTGGGGTGGCGAAGCTTATGTTTCGGCTAGATGAGACCGCTGCTCACGCCGCATACCAAAGGACCGCAAAGACGTGGCAGGTCGAGCCGCCCAGCACGAACAGGTGCCAAATGAAGTGGCTGTACCGCAAGCTCTGGGCTCTGTAGAACACCACACCGATGGAATAACACAGACCTCCCGCAACGAGCCACCATATTCCATGGGGCGGCATGTTGAGCACCAACGGCCGAACGGCAATCACCACGATCCAACCCATGATCAGGTACACTGCCGTGGACAGTCGAGGATAGCGGACTCCGCCGATCAACTTCTGACCTACTCCGAGCGCGGCGGCGCCCCACACGATGCCGAACAGCGTCCACCCCCATGCCCCGCTCAAGACCCCTAATGTGAACGGCGTATACGTGCCCGCGATGAGAAGGTATATCGCAGCGTGATCGATCTTTCGAAGACGCGCCCTGAGTCGGCCCGCCGGTGCAGCGTGATACCATGCGGACGCCAGATATAGCAGCACGAGCGACGCACCAAAGATGCTGCTGCCCACCACCTGCGCCGCGCTGCCCTGGTTCACGGCGCTGACGACGAGAACCGGCGTGACCGCCAGGGCGCACAGCAGGCCAACGCCATGACTCAGACTGGCCGCGAGTTCTTCCCGAGGCTCCCGTAAAGTGCTTGTCATGTTCGCGCCCCGGTGCGAAATGGGGATCACCGGAGCACGCCTTCCAGAACTCTGCCGTCGAGGTCATCCGGAGCCGTGGTGCCGATGAGCCACGCCAGCGTCGGAGCCACATCCACCGTCGCGACTCGCTCGTTCGAGACCCCGGGCCTGATCATCGCTCCGAGAAAGATCATGGGGACGTGACGGTCGTAGTAATATGGAGAGCCATGGCTCGTTGGGAGACCGCTCAAACCAAAAAGAACGTTCGGTCCGAGGCGCACGTGGACCCCGGCCGTCGCAGCCGGGCCTGCCGCTCGTGTCCTCGAGAAGGAGCGAGCGAACAGCACCTCGAAGGAATCGACCTGCGCTTCCGCCTCTATGTCCGTGAAGGTGTAGGCGGCAGCGACGAACGGCAGGGTCATGAGCGCTGCCTTGACCGCGTCCTCTGGAGCGTCATCCGTTCCAGCTCCGTCACGCGCCACCTGGACGCGCTTCCGTAGCTCCTCGCGATCGCCGGCAGTCATTCGTGCAGCATCGACGCCTCTCTCCACGAGATGCTCCGGAATGTCCAGAACTCCATGGTCCGCCGAAAAGGCGAGGACCCAGCGTCCGGGACCGACTGCTTCATCGAGCAGGGAAAAGAACCGTCCCAGTTCCAAATCCAGCCGGAGAAGGTTGTCGAGCTGCTCCCGGCTGAGCGGCCCATAGAAATGCCCCACGAGATCGGTCTGAGAAAGAGAGAGTCCCAAGTAATCCACGCTTTCTCGCTGTCCGAGCTCGAGCTGCCGAATGGCTTCCCCGGCTAGGGCGACAACGACGCGATCGGGGAACGGAGTATACCGATACCTCCAGTGATTCAACGCGCGCGGATCTGTGGCATCCCCCATCTCGCTCGCCCGGTGGGGGAAAAAGGTATGCTCCCCATCCAGCTCGAATCTCGAGGTATCCGGACGTGTCAGGGAGGAAGCCCCGGGTGGGATCGTGCTCTCCCACACCGAGTCCGAATAGACGAGCGGCATGGTCGTCGCGTTGAATTCCGCTAGCCAAGCCGGGTATACGGAGTGGTAGAAATCTGAAGTGACGAAGCCACCTCCGCCATCGACCAGCCAATACACTTCCCCCACAGCCTTTGCTGCGAGCCCAATCGCGGCCCGATCCTTCCTGGAGATCGACACCACCCTCGAATCCGGATCAGCATCCGTGATCCAATCCGGAAGACCTCGACGGTCCAGGTTCGATGAGGACCGCCCCGGTAGCTCCGGGTATCCCAGAATCGGACGATTCAGGTCCTCCATCGAGTAGACCGATCGCCACTCACCTCCCTCGAACTCAGACCACGTGTTCGCTACGATCCCATGGCGGGTCGGGTAGACCCCTGTGGCCAGCGTCGCGTGTCCCGGCGCGGTCTCGGTTATCGCATGCTCGTGGGTCGCATCCGTGAAGCGATAGCCGTCATCCAGGAGCCTCCGCAATCCTCCCACGAAGAGTGTGTCATACCTGTGCAAGAGATCGGGCCGCAGCTGATCGACCACCATTAGAACCACCAGCGTGGGTGTTTCCGCAGAGGCTGTTTCGGAGGTCTGCCGGCACGCGGACGTCACTCCGATCAGCAGCAACACACCGATTCGTGCGGTCGAGCGCATATTTCCTCCGTTGGCCATCAAACCCCCATTGCGCAGCGTCTAATAAGGACGGTCACCATGTACGTCATGACGCGGCCAGGCAAGCATGGGCTTGCTGGAGCACGTGAACCCACGGTCCTGCTGGCGCTGACCGTAGGCTGCATGTAACCTGCTAGATACCAGAAATAGCTTGCTTGTCGCCCGCCCCGGCGGCGCGCTCTTCGACGGCAAGATCTCATGATCTCGATGAATTCGAACCCGACTGAACCCTCTGAGCCCTTCCGCTCTCGCCCTCCAGTTCAGTTAATGCTCCAGGCTAATCTGTCTCATCGTATGTTGGCAGAGAGGGGCCTACGGTTCCCTTGGATGGGCGGCACGACTGTGCACGAGGCGTAACGCTTGGAGAGCCCCCACTTTGTCGCCCTCCAGACGGCGCTCGCCGGGCGGTACTCCCTAGAACGCGTGTTGGGCCGCGGGGGAATGGGCGTCGTCTACCTCGCGCACGAGGTGGCGTTGGATCGACCGGTGGCACTCAAACTGCTTCCGCCCGAGATGGCGGAGCAGGAGGACGTACGAGACCGTTTCCTGCTCGAGGCTCGTACCGCCGCGAAGCTCTCCCATCCGAACATCGTGCCCATCTTCGCGGTGGACCAAGTCGACGAATTCGTATTCTTCGTGATGGCGTTGGTGGAAGGCGAGACGCTTGGGGAGCGCGTCCGCTCCCGCGGGCCCCTGACCGACGCCGAGGCGACACGGCTCATGCGGGAGGTCGGGTGGGCGCTCGCGTACGCGCATCTGCAGGGCGTCGTGCACCGAGATGTGAAGCCCGACAACATTCTGCTCGAAGTTGGCACCGGTCGTGCACTCGTCACCGACTTCGGGATCGCCCAGGTGAGTGCGGAGATGGAACGAGAGGACACCGACCGCGTCCTGGGGACGGCCGAGTTCATGAGTCCGGAGCAGGCGAAGGGTGCCCCGGTAGACGGGCGCAGCGATCTCTACTCATTGGGTGTCGTGGGCTTCTACGCGGTCTCGGGTAGGGCGCCGTTCGAGGCGAATACCGCGGCGGCGGTATTGGGCATGCACCTAGCCGAAACGCCCCCTCCGGTGGCCTCGCGGGCGCCACAGGTGTCGGCGTCGCTGGCACGAACGATCGACCGTTGCCTGCGTAAGGACCCGGACGCTCGGTTTCCTGATGGAGGAGCGATCGCGGATGCTCTGGCGCAGGAGGCCGCAGTCGATCGACCGTTGCCGATTCCGCTCAGGGTCTTCATCAAGCACATGCGCGAGATGGCTAGATCCACGTCGGCGCTCGTGTTGTTCGCGCTTCTCTTCATCGTCCCGAACATCGTCGGCTCGATCGCATCGGGGAACTGGATCGGACTCGCAGGCAGCGCGGCAGTGATAGCGCTGCTCGGTCTGGGCGCAGGAGGGTTTCTGGCGCACCAGGCCAGAAAGCTGCTCAAGTCCGGTCACACCGTGGAGGACGCGCGGCTCGCGTTTCAGCAGGACGTGATCCGACTCAACGAAGAGTTCCGATTCGACGTTGGGCCCAGGACTACCGGGGTCGACGTCTTCTTGAAGTGGACTTCGGTGGGAGGGCTGGGTGCCGCAGCGCTCTCCATTGTGCCGCTATGGCTCCTTCCCAGTGCCCCGGGTGCTCTTTGGGGGGGCTTCGCCTTGGGGTTGGTGACAGGGCTCGGTGCCTCCGCGCTTCGGTTCACGCGAGCGCGGAGTCGGGCGGACATCGTCGGGGAGCGGTGGCTCAAGCTCTTGCGCGGGCGGATCGGAGATTGGGTCTTCAAGCTCGGGGGGTTCCGCCTCGAGAGACGAGCCGCTCTGGGCGCCAGCACGTATCGCCCCACGGAGATGGCCATCGGACTGGCCGCCAGCCGGTTGTACGAGGAGCTCCCGAAGGAGACGCGCCGGGCGCTGTCAGGCCTACCGGACACCGTTCGCGGTCTGGAAGCCGATGCCCGGTCTCTTCGTGGGCAAGTCGCTGAGCTCGACAGTGTCCTCGCCGAGCTGGGCGACGACCCCGCCGCGCCAGGGGAGGAAGCCCGGGCGAAGGTCCGTGCCGACGTGTCTGCGACGCGGGACGAGGCCGAGTCGCGGCTGCGGGAGGCCGTCACCGCGCTCGAGACGATTCGGGTCGGCCTCCTGCGCATGCATGCCGGCGAAAGCGTGCTCCATAGCGTGACCATGGAGCTGAAGGCGGCCAAGGAGATCTCGTCTGACTTGGAGAGCCTTCTCGAGGGGCATCGTGAGGTGGAGCGTCTGCTCGCTCAGCGGCGAGCGACTGGCATCTTCACGATCGTCGACGAGTGAGATTGCGTGCCGGTCCTCAGACCGGATAGGGTATCCTTGCCCCACGCTCACTGAGGTTGGAGGTCCCATGACGATCATAGATCGCTTCCGCTGCTCGGCGCTCACGCTTTCGACCCTGCTAGCGTTCAGCCCGATCGCTCATGCCCAGGAGACCACCCGCCTCGAAGCCGATGGCCTCGAGCAGCCCGTCGAAATCCTCGTCGACCGATGGGGGATCAGCCACATCTACGCGGAGACCGAGCACGATCTCTTCTTTGGGCAGGGGTGGAACGCCGCGCGTGACCGACTCTTCCAGCTCGAGCTCTGGCGCCGTCAGGCGACGGGCACGGTGTCGGAGATCCTGGGCCCCCGGGAGCTCCAAAGAGACATCGGCACCCGGCTCTTCAAGTTCCGGGGAGATCTGGAGCGAGAGTTGAGCCACTACCACGAGAACGGCGTAGAGATCATCGGTGCGTACGTCGAGGGCATCAACGCCTATATCAGGCGGACGCAGCGCAATCCCAGCCTGCTGCCTCTCGAATTCGAGCTGCTCGGGATCACGCCTGGCATGTGGACGCCCGAAGTGGTGATCTCTCGGCACCAGGGACTGCTGGGCAATATCGGTGCGGAGCTGCGGACGGGACGATTGGTGGCCCAGATAGGCGCTCAGAGGGTAAAGGACCTGAGCACGTACGGGCCGGGCGACCCTCTACTCGAACTCGATCCCGCGCTCGATGGGGCGGCGCTCTCCGAGAACATCCTCGGTCTCTACAACGCGTTCCGTGGCCGCGTTCGTTTTCGGCCAGAGGACATCGCTCCCGACCATCGCCGCGACGCGGATGGGTTTGCGATGCTCGAACGGGCCGCCGAGCTCGCGTCACAGACTGTCGCGTACGACGTCGAGCAGGACGTCGGCTCGAACAATTGGGTGGTCGCGGGGAGCCGCAGCGAGAGCGGATACCCCATCATGGCGAACGATCCGCATCGAGCTCAGGCCGCGCCTTCGCTGCGATACTGGGTGCACCTGGTGGGACCGGGGTGGAACGTCATCGGCGGCGGTGAGCCGAGTCTGCCGGGCGTATCGATCGGGCACAACGAGTACGGCGCGTGGGGCCTGACGATCTTCGCGACCGACGCGGAAGACCTCTACGTCTACGAGACCAACCCCTCGAAAGCGAACGAGTACCTGTACCGTGGTGAGTGGGAAGCGATGACCGTCATCACCGAGCAGATCCCGGTGAAGGGTCAAAGCCCGCACAGCGTGGACCTCAAGTACACGCGCCACGGGCCGGTCGTCTTCGAGGACGAAGCCCGGCACCTCGCGTACGCGGTACGCGCCGGTTGGATGGAGATCGGGGGCGCGCCGTACCTCGCGTCGCTGCGCATGGACCAGGCGACGACTTGGGAGGAGTTCCGCGAGGCGTGCACGTACTCGAACATCCCTGGCGAAAACATGGTGTGGGCCGATCGAGCCGGGAACATCGGATGGCAGGCTGTGGGCATCGCTCCGGTGCGCAGCAACTGGAGCGGGCTCGTTCCCGTGCCGGGTGACGGCCGATACGAGTGGGACGGCTATCTGCCCATTCAAGCCAAGCCGCATGTTGCGAACCCGCCCGCGGGATATTTCGCGACCGCGAACAACGACCTCGTGCCGCGCGACTACCCCCATATGGATGCGGTCGGCTTTACGTGGGCCGATCCGTACCGATGGCTCCGAATCGTCGAGGTGCTCGGAGGGGGGACGCGCTTCTCGATTGCCGACATGATGCGGCTGCAGACCGACGAGCTTTCGATTCCTGCGCGGCAGCTCGTCCCGATGCTCGAGGAGATCGAGCCGCCCGACAACCGCACCGGGAGGGCGGCGGGCCTGCTGCTCTCGTGGGATTATGTGATGGACAAGCGATCCGCCGCGGCGGGGCTTTACGCTGCGTGGGAAAGAGAGATTCGTCGTGGCGTCACGCAGGCACTCGTGCCCGCCGGAGTGTCGATGAACGTTGGGCTGAAAAAGACGATCGAGACGATCATGGTGCCACCGGGCGAGTTGGGCACCGATCCCATGGCCGCGCGTGACAGATTGCTCATGGATGCTCTCGTGCGTGCAATGGCAAGCCTCACCGAGCGGCTCGGGCCCGATTCGGGTGGCTGGGTCTACGGCCTACCGGACTACCATCACGTCTACCTGCGTCACCCGCTCGGCACGTCGGTCGACCCTGGCACGAGGGCGCGCCTCGAGGTGGGCCCGGTGCCGCGCGGTGGCTACGGTTCGACCGTGAACCAGACCGGCAACGGCGACAACCAAACGAGCGGCGCTTCCTTCCGCATCATCGTCGACACGGGGGACTGGGACCTCGCGGTCGGCATGAACACGCCCGGCCAGAGCGGCGACCCGGACTCGCCGTTCTACCGAAACCTCTTCGAGATGTGGGCCAACGACCAGTTCCACCCCGTGTTCTATTCGCGGGACAAGATCGAAGCGGTGACGGCGATGCGGATCGACCTGCGACCGGGGCGCTAGAAGACGGCAGCCTGGTGTCGCGCTGCTCAACTAGGACGTGGGACAGAGAAGATGAACAGGGAGGTGGGGCGAAGATTACGAAGCGAACCCCACTACTCGTCGGTGCGGCTACCGGTTTCCTGCTGAGATCATCGGTCACAGCGTCTGGCTGTACCATCGATTCCGTCCAAGCTTCCGCAGCTTCACCCCGGCCACAGAAAGTTGACAATGCCACCCAACGTCCAGAAAATGTTGCGAATACTCAAAGATGATCGAAGGGAGAGTGATATTGGGAGCCAAGGCGAAGGCGGGACTGGAGTCGATCCCCGGGGTCGGGCCCAGCATTGCCAAAGACCTCCGGGATCTGGGGTATCGCGACGTCTCGGATCTCCGCGATGCCGATCCGGAAGAGATGTACACGCGGCTGATCACGCTAAGCGGAGAGTATCAGGATCGGTGCGTGTTGTACGTCTTCCGCTGCGCCGTGTACTTCGCCTCGACGCAGAGGCGAGATCCAGAGCTTCTGAAGTGGTGGGCTTGGAAAGATCGGAATTCGTAGCCCGTCGGCGTGAAGAGGATCGTGTCTTCCAGGCGCTAGCGCGTCTACCCGTCCAGCCGGGACTCCAGCCGCTTCAGGCTCGCTTCGATCTCCTGAAGCTTGTGCAGGATGATCACGTGCGTCTTCTTGGCGTCGATCCCGACCGGGCTCGTGTCGCTGGCGATCTCACGCTCGATGGCCGCGAAAGCATCGTGGGGTACGTCCAGGTCACTCATCGTGTCTCCGTTGCGGTGGCGTTCAAAGGTTACCGATCCGTCACGGGTCATTCCGCTTGGGCTCGAGCCGCACCGTGACGTGAGCCACATAGCCCTTGTGTGGCATTTTTACTACCCCTTTCCAGGGCTTCATGCCTTCCGCCGTGACCTCGATGTCGATGTCCGCTTCCACTGTTGTACCGCAGTAAATGAAGAAGCCATCGTCACGCGACAACGCCTCCACGCCCGACTTCCGCGCAAGGAGGCCCTCATCGCCACCGAAGATCATGAACTTCGTGGTCGTCATGAATACGCTGGCGTCCCCAATCGGCTCGTCCGTCTCGGAGTGCTTTACCCACCCGGCGATAATGCCCCCCCGATCGGGTCCAGGCCCCACGCATACCTCTTCGAGAATGCGCTTCTCGCTCGGGAGGGTGAGGCGAACCGACGTGACCTCGCCGGATACAGCCCGCACCGGTGTCAACTCGCCCCCGTGACCGAGCGAGGTCAGGCTGGGGTGGGTGACCAGCAAGTCATAGGTGCCGTCGCCCAGCGAGCCGAGCCGAAACAGTCCGTCAGATCCCGTAATGGCTTGTTGCCCGGTGATCCACACCGATACCAAGGCATCGGAAACAGGGCTCTCATCATCCTCCCCCACGACCACGCCCGTGATCGTCCCGGCCCCCGCCTCGACTACGATATCACCGCGCGCGTTGCGCACCTGCAGCACGAGCGCGCCCTCTTCGTGGATACCCACCACGCGTATCGTCGACCTGGTGGATAAGCCCCCACTAATCGACGTCAGTGGCGTACGTTCTTCGACGAGGTTCGGCATGCGAATCGCCCAGTTGGTCACGAACCACGTACCGTTTGGAAGGCCAGCAAAAACAACCGTGCCGCCGATCGGTGCTCGCCCGACGGAGTAACCGAGGTTCTCGTAGCGGAACTCGAGGCGTTGCAGTTTCGCACTGACGGGTTCGAGCCAGAGCGTGCCGCTGATGTCCGGCACGCTGCGGTCTCCCGTGGGCTCGAAGTCGAGGCCGAGAAGCCCTTCGTCCTCACCGTCACCCTCACGGAGTTTCATGCAATGCGAGTCCAGGAACTCGTCGGAGAGCAAGACATCGGCGTCCGGCGCATAATAGAAGAACCCGGCTCCATTCGGCCGGACGAACCCCTCCTCGATGAGTTTGGAGGCCTCCAGGCTCTTGAAGGGCGTGGTTTGAAAGCGTCGGTCGATCCGGCTCGTCTCTTTCAGGACCTTTCGACCCCTGCTGTCCAACTCCCTCTCGTGGCGGCGAACCATGAACTGGTAGATGCCGCGCCTGGATGTCTGCGCCGCGGCTTCCAGCGCTTTGCGCGCCTCCTCCCAGACTCGGGCCGTGGCCACCCCTTCTTCGGGGCGAATCCGGCAGTCGCGTGAGGAACGTTCTACCGTAAGTCCTCGGAGTTGTATCGGGTCCAGCGGTGCCTCCATGCGATAGACCAATGTGTCCGCCGCCCCCACCTCGAGAGGCCCCGACCTCGTGGATGTGTGCCCGATGCGATCGGCACGAATACTGAAGCTTCCGCCTGTCATCAGCTGGAAGAAGAAGCGGCCCGAGGCATCCGTGAGGGTCCACGCCAAACGGCGATCGTCGGGGTCGAGCGCAACGATTGCCGCGCCTTCGATGGGCATTCCAGTACCCTGTTCCACAAGGGTGCCCCGAACCCATTGCCCGGTGACGGCGGCGGGTGTTCCTAGCGCTATGAGGAGGAGCGCCGAGGTCATGAGGAGTCGACGATTCGGGCGCTGGCGCGGGCTTTTCGCTGCGGAGTCGTTCGGCATCCTACGCTCCCCTAGTAGGGACTCGATCGCTTCCATACGTACGCTCGGCAGGTTGTCCGATGTCGTGGACCGGGCGCCTGGCATCATCGCCCAGTGTCGGTGGCCGCCCTCTAACCGAGCACTCCGCGGTAACGCGTCTTGTCGAGTTCGAACGCCGGGAAAATCCGCTCGAGGCGATCGACGCCCAGGTGCCCGCTCACGATCTCCCCGAAGATATCACGGAAGTCTGTGGTCAGTGCAAGATCACGACCTTCGTAGAGCTGTTCGCGCTCCAGGCCAGGCCAGCGGCCCAGGACCTTTCCACCGTTCACGCCGCCGCCAATCGCCAACATGCAGTTCGCATGCCCGTGGTCCGTTCCCCCAGATCCGTTCTCGGCCACGGTGCGACCGAACTCCGACATGGTCAAGATGATCACATCCTCCATGCGATCACCCAGGTCCCGGTGGAGGGCCGCGACACCTGAGCCCAACTCCCTGAGCCTCTGTGCCAGCTGACCTCGAACGCCACCCTGGCCGACGTGGGTATCCCAGCCACCGATGTCTGCGAAGGCGATCTCGACCCCCACATCGGCCTTCACGAGCTGCGCGATTTGCTGGAGTGACCGGCCGAATTCGCCCCGTGGGTACTCGGCGCCATTGGACGCCGTATAACGGCTCGGATCGAGGTTCTCGAGGATCTTGATCGCCTCGAACGCCTCGTCAGCGGCCGACGTGACAGCGTCTCCCCGGCCGGTGCGGTAGACACGTCGGAAGCCCCTCTCCAGCGCGTCACCGCCGCGCACGCCAAAGGCGGCCAAGTCTGGGATCGCCAGCGCAGGGTGGTCACCTCTCAGCGACCTGGGAAGCACCGTACCCATGGCGACTCCACGGAGCGAGGGCACCGTCGCCATCGCTGTCTGGCCTGCGGCGTGGTCCGCGGCATGGGCGGTCGCGTCATTCAATGTCCTCCCGCCGCAGTCTGAACACGCGGTCTCCTGGAGTACCCGGTTCAGCCAACCGTCGGTGGTGGTCTTCACCCCGGGCGTACCTGTTTCCATGAAATCTTGGGCGTCGAAATGCGAGCGCGTAGGATGCGGAGATCCGACCGCGTGAACGATCGCCATCTCTCCGCTTCGATAGAGCTCGAGGAGCGGTTGCAGGGCAGGGTGGAGCCCGAAAAAGCCGTCCAGATCGAGCGCCGCACCGTCCTGCCCACGAGTGGGGCGGGGGACCGCGATCGAGTTGCGGACCGAGTAGTAGGCGTCCTCGCCGAACGGCACCACCATGTTGAGACCGTCCACGGCACCCCGTTGGAAGATGCAGATGAGCGTCTTTTTCCGGTCCATCCCGCGCGTGCCGGCTAGGAGGGGCCGCAGAAGGAAGTCCGGCGGCAAGCCCAGAGCCATGAACGCCAGGGCACCCTGTTTGACAAAGATTCGCCGTCCGATTCGATGCTTCATGATCAATGCCTCTGAAACTCGGGTGAGCCCAGGATCAGACTCAGTTCTCTCACCGCCGCGGCGCGCTCACCAGGGCGCGGGATCGGCCTCCAAGTCGTCACGGATGAGCCCCAAGAGCTCGCAGCTGTCCCCTGCGGGCAGGAGCAACCGGGCCATGCCCTCGAGCCGATCGTCATCGAGATTTCGGACGCGCTCCAGCAGGGCACGACCGTCCAGTCTCACGCCCCTGATGGATCCAGACGCAATAGCCGCGGCGAAGTTCATACGGTTGAGCATCGAGCCACTACTCGCCCAATTCTCGCTGCTTTCCTCGTACCCGGTGGGTGGCTCGGCCAGGTAGGGCGCCTCTCCCAGCGTCCGCAGCTGGGTCACGAGAACACGGGGATTCGAGACGCGGGCTTCGGTAAGCCGTAATGTGCTCGCAACCAACGTGAACGGCGACTTCGTACGCGATCCCACGACGTCAGGGGAGTAGAACTCGGGCGAGGTGAAGAGTGCGCGCGTCACCGCCGCCAAATCCCCGTCGGACTCCATGAACACGTTCGCCAACCGATCGACGAGCGCCTTGGGAGGATCATCCGACACGAAGCGTGTGGCGAGCTGGGTCGCGATGTGCCGACCCGTCGATGGGTGTCGGGCCAACATCCGGATCAGCTCGACACCTTCCTCCTCACCATTTCCGCGGCGAAATCGATGTCCCATCACAGTCTTCTCGCCGGCGTCGTGGAGCTCCGGCCGGAAGCGGAATCGATAGACACCCTCGTAGTTCGCCGTCGGAACGAGCACGATGCCGTTCTCCAACGTCGCCTGCATGCCGGCCATCATTCGATCGCGCCGGAATGGCTGGAATGTCCACCCGGTCAAGATTCTGGCCACGGCCACGATGTCGTCCTGAGTGTACCCGCCGTCGACTCCAAGCGTGTGCAGCTCCATGAGTTCACGCGCGTAGTTCTCGTTGAGCCCGGCACGTCGGCGTCTGGCCTCCTCCGGCCGAGGCTGGGCGCGACGACCACGACGGGCCATGGTCCGCCTTCGCTGTTGTGCCGTCAGCGACGAGTCCGGAGCGACACTGCGAAAGTTGTCCAGGTAGAACAGCATCGCGGGATGCCGGGCGGTTGCGAGCACCATGTCCTCGAATTTTCCGAATACGTGAGGGCGGATTGCGCTTCGCTCGTAATCCCCGACCAACCACCGCACCGCGCCCTTTCCGAAGAAGACGTTGAAGTGGTCGAACCAGAACGCATTCATCATCTCTTCGAGTTGGCGCTCACCGTAAACGGCACGCGTGAGGCGAGAGCTCACCAGATCTCCCGGGATTCGTCCTGGGCCGCGCTCTGCCAGTTGTCGCTGGACTGCGCGCCGCTCCTCCTGCGACAAGGAGCCGTCGGCCACCATCTCCCTCACCGGCTGGAGGATCTGCCCCGGTGGATATTCGGCCAACAGCTCGTCGATCTCCATGCTGGCCGCCGGGAATGCCTCGAGGCGCGCTCGAAGTCCAGGACTCTCTATGGAGCCCGGACGCATCTGCTCGTCCAGCCATGCTTGGATACCGAGGGCCTCGACGCGAAGGATGTCGCCGGGGCGAGGCCCGTAGGTCGCCCGTTGGAGCAGGTGAATCACGCTGTCGCGGGAAGACAGCGCTTCCTGGCCGCTGAGATTCGCCCCGGGGACAACGGCCATCAAAGCGAGTACGCAGCTGGCGAGCATAGCCGTAGGTTGCTTCATGGTCCTGCTCCAGCGGTTCATAGATTCGTACGAGTCTAGAAGGCCCAGAGAGAGGGAACGTTAAGGCATTCCGAGTGTGCCATGACTGGAAATCCAGCGGCGCTAGACACCGAAACGCAACAACCCCCAGATCTCACAGGGTAGCGAGAGAGGGTCATTGAAAGCCAAGCTTACGATGGTCGGCATCATCTTGCCGGTGGTGCTCGTGCTCGATCGAATGACCAAGCGGTGGGCCGAGAGTTCGCTCGGGGGTCGCCGCATGGAGTTGCTGGACGGCCTCGTCCCGCTCACGCTGGCTCACAATCGCGGCGCCGCGTTCGGAATCGAGCTCGGAAGTAATCCACGAGTCTTCTTCATCCCGATCACGATCCTTGCCCTGGTTCTCCTGGGCGCCCTGCTGGTTCAGGCGGGGAAGCGGGACTACCTGCGAGTCTTGGCGCTTTCGCTCGTGATCTCCGGCGCGCTGGGCAACCTGTACGACCGCATCACCAACGTCCTCGGTGTGGTGGACTTCATCGGGCCGATCAACCTGGGCTTCATGCACTGGCCGATTTTCAACGTCGCCGACATGGCCATCACCACCGGCGCCGTGCTCCTGGCGCTCTCGTTCTGGATGGAAGAACGGGCTGGAGAAACCGAAGAGCCCGAGCCCAATCCGGTGCCCGAGCCCTCCGGCTAACCCACCCTGTCACTCAACGAGGCCTCCGGAGGTTTCTCGTAGGCCTACAACACCAAGTGCTCCTCGAGGTCCATCGCCGAAACGTGCAGCCGGAACTTCTCGGCCTCCATCAACTTGGTCTCGACGAGCTTTCTGTGAACGTCATCTCCCAACGCTGCCCTCATGAACTCGCTGTGGTCCGTAACGTGCACTGCCTCGAACAGATCGTGGGGTAGAGCCTCGATGTTCATGTCCTCACGCTCCACCGTGGTGAGCTTGTAGAGATCCATCGTCATCGGCTCCGGACATTCGGACTTGTTTTTCAGGCCATCCAAGCCCGCCGAGAGCATGACGCTGAAGGCGAGGTACGGATTACACGTGGCGTCCGGGAACCTCAACTCCATGCGGGTCGCCACCTCTTTACCCGGCTTGTACTGCGGAATCCGTACCGCCGCCGACCGGTTGGCCTCGGCCCATGCGATGTAGACCGGCGCCTCGTATCCGGGAACGAGCCGCTTGTAGGAGTTGTGCCACTGATTCGTCACCAGAGCCATCTCACGCGCGTGGTTCAGGACTCCAGCGATGAAGTGCTTCGCGGTCGCGCTGAGGTGATGCGGATCGGACTTGTCGTAAAACGCGTTGGTTGTCGCGTCCTTGAAGATGGACAGGTGCACATGCATGCCGGTCCCGTTTTCGGTCTCGATCGGTTTTGGCATGAACGTCGCGAACACACCGCAGCGCCTCGCTATCTCTTTGACCAGGTACTTGTAGGTCTGGAGGCTGTCAGCCATACGCAGCGCCTCCTGGTAGCGGATGTCGATCTCGTGCTGGGAAGGACCGACCTCCGAGTGGTGGTACTCCACCGGAATCCCCATCGCCTCGAGCGCGAACACCGTTACCTCGCGAATGTCGTCGCCGACGTCCACAGGGTTGATGTCGAAGTACCCAGCCTTGTCGAGCAGGCTGGTGCCGTTCCCATCCTTGAAGTAGAAGAACTCGGCCTCCGGCCCGATGTTCATGTGCGAGAAGCCTTGTTTCTCCAGGCGCCGGAGGTTGTTCGCGAGGATGAAACGGGGATCCGATCCGTAGGGCGACCCGTCCGGGTTTCGAATCTCGGCGAACATCCGAATCGAGCGCGACCCACCCGGCCGAAAGGGAAGCACCCGGGCGGTCGACGCAATGGGCACCGCCACCATGTCGCTTTCCTGGATGCGTCGGTAACCCTCGATCGAGGATCCGTCGAAACCCATGCCCTCCTCGAATGCGCCCGCCAATTCGGCCCGACTGATGGAGAACGACTTGAGAAAGCCGAGGATGTCCGTGAACCAGATGCGGATGGAGGTCACTCCGTAATCGTCCACGTACTTCTTCACGTCGTCCGCGGTTTGGAGCGATAGCCCCTGAGAATCCATCTCGTCGACGTAGTCCTCCATCTCGGCGCGAAAATCCTCGATCTCGTACAGGAGTCCGTCCAAGCTCATGACCTCGTTCCCTCCCTTTGCCACATCAAAACAGAAAAAGGCGCCGGGAATCCGGCGCCCCTGAATGCGAAAACCAGGCCGGGGGAGACACTCCCCCTAAGCCTGGTCGATGTCGGTCCGACCGCAGCGTCATGGCTCACTCGGAGCCCCTCCGGGCGGATGAACTCGGTGTTGCACGCGCGATGATATCACCGTCGTCGCGCGGCGTCAACCTTCGTGCGCTCGCGGCACCCGAATCCCGCGGCCGACGGTGCCCTGGGTTGCCGAAGAGCTGCCCATGAGCGAAACTTGCGACGGTTCGACCCGCTACCAACCTACGCGCCAAACAACCGGGGGCATGAAGCCATGCCAGCACTGTCGAGTACCCTGATTCAAGACACCGATCCGACCACAACAGGCTTCTAGGGCACTGGCTGGACGCCTCCGGTACGAAGGGGATACTTAAGGAGTAGGCAAAAGCGACGTCCTATCCCGAGCCGGAGCCTTGACCCGTTCAGATCCCGTCTATCGTACATTACCTGCAACAGAGTAGAATGTGCGCTATGAAGCCCCTAGTCCTCCAAAATTACGGCGGGATCCATCAACTGCGCATCGAGAGCGCGGATGATCTCGCCTCCATCCACCAACTCCACCCGGCTCGCTGGGCCGCCACCAGCGTACAGGTCGAGAGCCTACAGTGCGATCCCGCGTTCCTCGAGTACTTGAATCAGGACGGCAGCGGAACCATCCGTGCCGAGCATTTGCGGGTGGCAGTGAGGTGGATTTTCCACATGATGGCGAAAAACGACCGAATGGCCGCTTCCTCAGACGTCCTGCGCCTCGAGGATCTGGATATCAGCCACGAGGAGGGCCGGAAGCTCAAGGAAGCCGCCATCCACATCCTGGAACGACTCCAGGTGAAGAACTCGGACGAGATCAGCCTCGAACAGGTGCGCATCTTTCGGAATACGTACGGGATGACCTCTCCCAACGGCGACGGGGTGCTCCCCCCCCAGCACGTTTCGGATCCGGCTGTCGCACAGTTGGCGAAGGACGTGCTGGAGCGGGTGGGCGGCACCAAGGATATAAGCGGCGAAGACGGCATCAACGAAGGTCACCTATGCCAATTCCTGGATGGTGCGCGGAAGCACCTGGCCTGGAAGGCACTCGCCGAAGATGACGGCGCGGAAGAGATTCTGCCCTGGGGCGACGACACGGCGGCCGCCGTGCGGCTCACGTCTGAATTCGATGCCAAGATCGAACAGTTCTTCTGGCAGTGCGACCTGGTCAAACTCGATGCCCGCACCGCCGAACGGATCCGCCTGAGTGAAGAAGCTCTCGAGAACCTGGACGGCTCCGACCTCCGAGCCATGGAAAGACAGCTCGCGCAAGCACCACTGCAAACGCCCAATGCTGAAGGTGTGTTGAATTTGCGAGGCCCCATCAATCCGTACTACCAGGATCGGATCGACGAACTACAAGACAGGGTCCTCACCCGTGCCCGGCCGGACTCCCACGAATCGCTCACACGGGTCGGCTGGCAGCAGGTCAAGGCCATCTTCGAGCCCTACCGTGCGTGGCAGGCGGATAAGCCGTCGGAGGGCATGGGTGAGTTGAGTGAGACCACGCTGAAAGAATACTTGGATGGCCCGGCTCAGAAAAAACTTCGCCGGCTCCTGCTGGAGGATCTGGCGGTGAAGGATGAGGTGCGGCAAGTAACCGACCTGGAGAAGCTCATCCTGTACCAGCGCTGGCTCCTGGAACTGGCCAACAACTTCGTATGTTTCTCCGCGCTGTACGACCCCAGTCGCCGTGCCCTGTTTGAACTGGGCGACCTGATCATCGACGGCCGTGAACTTTCCTTCACCATGAAGGTCCGAAACCGCGCCGAGCACAAGAAGATCGCCCAGGCCAGCAAGATGTTCCTGGTGTACGCCGAGATCACCGCGCCCCAGGAGCAGGGGCGGAGTTTCGAGATTGCCGCCGCCCTCACGCGTGGTGGCCAGGGGGCCATAAAGATCGGCAAGCGCGGCATCTTCCATGATCTGCGGGGCAAGGAGTGGGACGCACGAGTCGTGGATCTGGTCGAGAACCCCATCAGCCTGGGGGAGGCGATCAAGTCGCCTTTTGTGAAAGCCAAAAAGCTGGTATCCGATAAGCTTGAAGCCTTTGCAGGCACCCGGGCCGGGGCTCTGGAAAAGGCCACCACCGAGATCACGACGAAGATGGAGAAAGGCGAGTCGCTCCAGCAGCCCGCCCAGGTGCCGTCGGCGGGAGCGGCACCCCCTTCCGGCTCTGGCATGCGCGACCTGCTGCTGTTCGGCGGCATTGCCTTCGCCGCCGTCGGTTCCTCGCTGGTCTACCTGATCAAGACACTTACGGATATCGGCCTTGTGAACGCCGGCCTTGCCTTGGTGAGCCTGGTGCTGGTGGTGATCCTGTTCAGTGCACTGTCGGGTTGGAGCAAGCTGCGCAAGCGGGACATGAGCGCTCTGTTGGAGGCGTGCGGCTGGGCGGTGAATTTCCGCATGTACATGACGCGACGGCTCGGCCACCTCTTCAGCCACACGCCGCGCTTGCCAGAAGGGACACGCAAGGAACGCCGCGACCTGGTCACCCTCTTTCTACGTCAGACCGGATACCGCGCGTTTCGTTGGACTCGTGTCGGCCTGGTTTCCCTACTGGCCGCTCTGCTCACCGTCGCACTCCTGAGCGCGCTTTGGTGGAACGAAATCAAGGCCCTTATGCAGGGATGGCTGACCTGAGATTACCAGTCTTTCCACGGTTCGGTGAGGGCGGACGAGAAACGGTAGATAGAGCACATACGGCGCTGGAATCCCTTGCGGTACAACAACATGGGGACGGACGAGGTCTGGTGGCCTCACTGCGCCCCTATTCTCTCAACTCCTCGAGATCACCGCCACCGAGTGGCTGATCGCGGTTGCCATCGCCCTTGTGGTTTTTGTCGGGGTCCGGGGTTTCATCGCCCTCGCGATCAACCGTCTCAAGAAGCTCGCGGCGAAGACCGAGACGGATCTCGACGACTTGGTCGCGGAACTGCTCGAGAAGACCAAGGGCCTGTTCGTTCTCATCGTGGCCGCTTGGGTGGGGTCGCTGGCCCTGACTCTGCCGGACGATGTGGCGTACGTTTTTGCCAAGGTGTTGGTCGTGGTACTCCTGTTCCAGGGCGCGCTCTGGGTCGGCGGAGTGGTCAACTACGCGCTGGAACGGTATACCAAGCGGCAGATCGAGGTCGACCCAGGAATCGCAACGGCGCTGGGCGCTGTGGGCTTCATGGTCCGCTTCGGTGTGTGGGCGGTCTTCGTGATTCTCGCCATGGACAATCTCGGCTTCGACGTTACGGCTGTCGTCGCAGGAATGTCCATCGGGGGTATCGCGATCGCATTGGCGCTCCAGAACGTTCTCGGGGACTTGTTCGCTTCGCTCGATCGTTTTCGACAAGCCCTTCGTCGTCGGCGACTTCATCAGCGTCGGGGAGTTCAGGGGCAGAGTCGAGCATGTGGGTCTCAAGACCACCCGCATCCGCTCAATCACCGAGGAGCAACTCATCTTCTCGAATACCGACCTGCTGAACAGCCGTATCGCCAACTTCAAGCGCCGGGCGGAGCGGCGGGTCACCTTCACGGTTGGGGTGACCTACGACACACCGCCCGACAAGCTCGAGGCGATCCCCGCCATGATCACGGAGATCATCGACCGCCACGAACACACCCGTGTCGACCGGTGCCACTTCCTGGAGTTCGGACCCTCATCCCTAGACATCGAGACCGTCTATTACATGGAGGTGCCGGACTTCAGCCTCTACGCGGAAACGCGGCAGCGTATCAACTTGGAGTTGTACCGCCGGTTCCAAGAGGAGGGGATCGAGCTCGCGTTCCCGACGCAAACGGTGCTTCTCCAGAAAGTGGAGGGCTCGTAGAGGCCCATCGAGGCCAGCCTACCGGGACTTCGTCTCGGCCGGGGTGAATACAACGTACTCGATGCGTCGTCCCTTCATACGCACTACACGGAATTCGCCGTCGCGTACCTGCACGCAGTCACCGACCTTGCCTACCCGGTTCAGCGCGCCGAATACGAAGCCACCGATTGTGTCGTGGACATCCTCGGGCAAGTCGGAATCGAGGCTGTCGTTCACTTCACGCACCGGTACGCCTCCCCAGATCTCGATGCGCCCGTCGTCCAGCGGCTGAAAGGCCACGGGCTCATCGCTCTCGTGTTCGTCCTGGATTTCGCCAATGATCTCCTCGATCAAGTCCTCGAGGGTCACCAGTCCGGCGGTGCCTCCGAACTCGTCCACCACGATCGCCATCTTGGAGCGCTGCCGCCGCATTTCGGGGATCAAATCCTCCACCGACTTCGTTGCCGGATAGAACTGAATCGGATGGAGCAGATCCGTAATCCGTGTCGTACCCGAACGGTCCGCACGCCACAGATCCCTGGCAAGCAACAAGCCCACGATCTTGTCGGGTGACCGCTCATAGACCGGCAGTCGCAGGTGGCCCTCCTCGAGCATCAGTCCCATGGCCTCGTCCACCGTAGCCTCGACCTGTATGGCGATCATGTCGGTACGGGGGGTCATCACTTCTCCCACAGTGACCTCATCCAGGCGGATGATGTTGCTCACTACCTGCCACTCGTCCTCGTCGATCGTACCCTCGCGATGTCCCATCTCAGCCAGCGCTTCCAACTCCCCGCGGGTGACCGTCGACGGCCGATCGCCCTTGATGAGGGAGCTGAACAGGTTGAGGGGGATCAGCACGGGCTTCATGACCCAGATCATGCCCCGGAGCAAGTAGGCCGAAGGCCTCCCCAACTGTCTCCAGAACGTGGCCCCGATCGTCTTGGGGATGATCTCGGAAAAGAGGAGAATGGCCAACGTGAGGACTGCTGAAAACACCGCCAACCATCGATCCCCGAAGAGTTGTAACGCCATCGCCCCTCCGAGAGTCGCCCCCACGGTGTGGGCAATCGTATTGAGCGTCAGAATGGCCGCGATCGGTTCGTCGATGGACTCTTGCATCCTGTGCCAGTACTCTCCGGCGCGATCGCCTTGCTCTCTCAGAAGGGCCACGTAGGAGTGGCTGACCGAAAGGAGCACGGCCTCGAGAATGGAGCACAGAAAGGAAATCGAGAGGGAGGTCCCCAGGACTAGCAGTAGCGTCACCATGGATAACCGAGTATCGGAGACCGTCGTGCACAGGACAAGGGGTTTGATCTCTGGCGTGCTCATGCCCACCCGCCTACTCTGGTCCCAGCGTCCGCATCGACACCGCTCGTGCCAGACCTTCAACACGCCTCTGGGCCCATACCTGGAAGACGCGCACTCCCGTGACTCCGACTCCAGACCCAGGGTCCCGACCGAGTCGCTTCACTGAGTCGGGTGGGGAAGAGCGGCCCAGCCGTATCGATCCGAACGCCTTTGACCTCCCTGTCGACGCAATCCGTCGCGGACATTACACCGACAAGTACTTCGTACGCGCCCGAGACGTGCTCGCCAGCAACCGTCTGTCCCCTAACGTCACCATGCAGGTCTTCCAGAAGCAACATGCGCTCTTGGCGGGCACGGACGAGGCCATCGCGCTCCTAAAGCTCTGCCTGACTCCAGAATTCTCGTGGAACGACCTGGAGGTCTTTTCGCTCCATGATGGAGATGAGGTCGAGCCCCATGAGACCGTGATGTGGATCACCGGCCCCTACCGGGCGTTCGCCCACCTCGAAACGCTCTACCTGGGCGTGCTGGGGCGGCGCACCATGGTGGCGACCCTGACGCAGGAAACGGTCGCGGCCGCAGCCCCCAAGCCGGTGCTCTTCTTTCCCGCCCGCCACGATCTCTGGAGCGCGCAGGCTGGCGACGGCTGGGCCGCCCGTGTCGGAGGTGTGACAAGTGTCTCGACCGACGCCCAGGGTGCCCTCTGGGGCGCAGAGGGAATCGGCACGGTGCCACACGCGCTCATCGCCGCGTATGCGGGTGATACCGTCAAGGCCACGGAGGCTCTTGCGAACCACCTGCCGGATGATGTGCCGGTAATCTCCCTGGTGGATTTCGACAACGACTCCGTGGGCACGGCGCTCGCCGTAGCCCGATCGCTCGGGGCGCGCCTCCACGGTGTCCGGCTCGACACCTGCGAGACCCTCGTGGACCGATCGCTCTTGGATCCGGAGGACCGAGGCGTGACGCCGAGTCTGGTTTACGCGGTGCGGAAGGCGCTCGACGGCGAGGGATTCCAGCATGTGAGAATCATCGTCTCGGGCGGATTCACCGTCGAGAAGATCCGGGCGTTCGAACAGGCGTCCGTGCCGGTCGATTCCTACGGGGTCGGGTCATCGTTGCTCCGTGGGAGCTACAACTTCACCGCTGACGTGGTGTTATTGGAGGGACAGCCGGCGGCGAAGGTCGGCCGGTCAGCCCGGCCGAACCCCCGCCTCCAGCGTGTCGACTAGAGCAGCTTCTAGCCTCTAGCTCACCGGCCTCGTCTTAGGCGTGATCTTCACGGACCAGAGCCCGGAGGTGAAGTCGGTGAAGAAGATGTGGCCCTTGTAGGGTTGGCCGCCCCACACCATGGGAGCGTTGGCGGCAAGGCCGTTCGGATCGTACGACTTGAACACGGCCATCTCACGGCCCTGCGTCGCCAGGTTTCCCATCAACTCTCCCGAGACGTCCACCATCCTCATCCCGCCCTCGTAGTAGGCCTGGTAGAGGATGTCATTCTCCACCCAACTGTTGTGGGTCCCGAACTCGGGCACCTCGTAGCGCGCCACATCCTCGGGATTTTCCGGATCGGTGAAGTCGATGATGTGGATGTAGCCCCGGTTCGCTCCAGGGGTCCCCCCCGGGCCCGGAATCCGTGACGTCCCCACTCCGCCCCAAGCAGCGTTGCCCCTGTTCATGATCTCGTCGCCGAGGAACAGATAGAACTTGCCGGTCGACTCTTGGGAATACGGGAAAGCCGCGTGGGTCGCTCCAACAGGGTTGGGCACGCTGGTCACGAACACGGGGTTGTCGATGCTGCCACCCCACCTGCCGTTGCCGACGTCGACCACCACGACACCAGTGCCCCACTCGGAGGAGTACGCCACCCCGTCATGCACCCAAACATCGTGAATACGGCTGTTGGGATGGTTGTACTCGCTTACGTACGTTGGATTCCGGAGATCGGTCACGTCGAGAATGATGTACTTGTCGCCGGCGGACAGGGCAAACAGGTAGTCGTTCGTAGCGAACATGTTGTGCACACCCCCCGTGAGGTCGGCGTCATACACCGACGCGATCGTGGGATGGGCCGGGTTTGCCAGGTCGAGGATGACCACGCCGTTCCTACGATTGGACGCCCCTTCACGGCTCAGGGCGG
This sequence comes from Gemmatimonadota bacterium, assembly GCA_022571515.1. GTDB lineage: Bacteria > Gemmatimonadota > Gemmatimonadetes > Longimicrobiales > Gaopeijiaceae > JACZXQ01. The sequence goes on along the minus strand of JACZXQ010000005.1, from coordinate 66,915 downwards.
CGTACCGTCCGTCGGGCGAGACCTTCACGTCGTTCACAGTGCGAGCGTCGATCTGAATGGAGTCGGTCTTCACGATGTTCGTCGGATCGGTCACGTCCCAGAAGAACGACCATCCATCGGCCCCCCATGTGCCCGTGACCGCGTAGTCACGGCCATCGAGGCCCTCGAAGATCCACAGGTCCGATGTGTGGACTTCGTTCATGGAGCCCTGTCCCATGATCTCCATGGTCTGCACGACGTCCCGCGGACGTACGTCCACTACGCGCATCGTGGTCAGGTGGCCCGCGGAGGCCACGACCGTGTACGTGCCGGGGACCTCACCGACGAACTTACCGTTCCGCACGATGCCCGCCGCACCGGGCGCGTTGATCGTGTCGTCAGGCACAAAGGCCAGGGACCACACGACGGGCACGTCGTGGATCCTTGCCATTCCGTCATCGCGCGCCACCGCCTCGAACGTCAGCACGTCCCCTGTGCGCGCCTGATCCAACCCTCCCTCGATCTCGAGGCTGGCGACCGGGAACGGCGGGATCTGGTAGCGAGCCGACCCCTCCGCACCCTCGAGCTCGGCGGTGATCGTGACGGGACCGGCGGCGTGTGCCGTCACGACTCCCCGTGCGTCCACTGAAGCGATCGATGGCTCCGAGCTAGACCACCCGAAGGTTGCCCCGGGACGCAACGTGCCGTCCCCGTGGAACGCAACGGCCCCGTGGCGGAGCCTTGTCCCCGCATACAGCCTGCCGGGCTCGGCCTGAATGGCGATCCGCTCCACCGCGGGATAGTTGACCTTGACCAGAATTCGAAGCGTAGCCGGCTGCCGATTCGCATCCGCCGGGAGAACGACGCTGGCGATGAGGCTGAACTCGCCGCCGGTGCTCGCTGTGACGAACCCGTTTTCGTAGCGGACGCCTCGGCCGGCGACGCGAAGCTGGGCGTCGACCACGTCGCCGTTGGCGTTGAGAGCCATGATCGTGAGGGGTACTCTCTCACCCGCCGTCATGGTCAGCTCGGCCGGCTCGCTGCGCAGGCTGTCTACCAGGAGCCCGGCCCGCAAGGTGGAATCCTGGGCAACCGTCGCTGTGGCGAACGCCCCGATCAGCGCCGTAGCCACCAAGCTCGTGCGAATGGCTCTCATTTGTACATTCCCTCGGTTGTCGTGCAGGAGCAGCGCCGGCTCTCATGGGGTCACCCCCTGGTGCGCCGCGTGCGGTCAGGTACTATTCCCTTGAATGCTCGAGTTGGCAATACGTATCCATCCCACGGAGCAGGACGAATGCCTCGCTCACAGTCTCTATTGATCCCGCTCACCCTCCTCATGCTCAGTTGCGCGACCGGCTCCGCCAACCGGGTCGGGGTCGGCCCCATGGCTACCTACTACGCATATGTCGGTGCGGAGTCGGCGGACCTGGTCCATCGCATCCGGTTTGGCCCCGACGGCGCGTCCGTCGACAAGACGACTATAGTGGGCGAGTTGTCGGTCGAGACCGAGGGCCCGCACGCGCTCATGCGCTCTCCGGACGGTGAGTATTTCTACATGACGACCGGTCACGGATTTCCCGACGGAAAGCTCTGGAAGTTCCACGCAGGTCCCGACACCCTGGTCAACGCGCCCATCCTGCTGGGACGCTTCCCTGCGACGGTCGACCTCACGCCTGACGGCCTCTACGCCTTCGTGGCGAATTTCAACCTCCACGGGGAGAAGGTCCCCTCGACGGTCTCGGTCGTCTACACGCCCGATATGATCGAGGTAGCCCAGATCGACACGTGCACGCAGCCCCACGGCCTCAGGGTCGGGCCCCGGGGAACGCATCTCTACACGAACTGCATCCAGGATGACCAGCTGGTCGAAGTGGACACCCGCACGTTCGAGGTGTCCCGCCGTTTCTCGGTTGCGGTCGGCCGTGAGGGGAGTATCCCGGACGAGGCCTACCGGCCAGAGGACCACATGCGCCCCGGGCAGCCCAAGAGCCCCAGTTGCGCCCCCACCTGGGCGGAGCCTTCCCCGGACGGTACAAAGGTCTACGTCGCGTGCAACCGAGGAGACGTGATCCTGGAGATCGACATACATGACTGGGTCCTCCTCCGAAAGCTCCCCACGGGCCGTGGCATTTACAATCTCGATATCACACCCGACGGCAAGATGCTGGTGGGTACGCTGAAACAGGGGGCCGGCGTCGAGTTCTTCGACCTCGAGAGCTGGGCGAGCGTGCGGATCGTCGAATCGTCGACTACCATCACACACGGCGTCGCGATCACACCCGACTCACGTTTCGCGTTCGTCAGCGTCGAGGGCGTGGGCGCGGAGCCCGGCAAGGTGGACATCTACGACCTCCGCACACTAGAACGGGTCGCCGACGTCGAGGTCGGGCAGCAAGCGGGCGGAATCATCTTCTGGCGCATGGAGGAAACACATTGACGCAGCACCGTAGATTCATCCCACAGCTCAGTTTCTTCACGCTGGCCCTGCTGGTCGCGCCTGCGGCGGCGCAACAGAGCGGGACCTCGCCGACGGAGTATTTCGGACACGAGATCGGCGCCGATTACGTTCTCATAAACTACACGCAGCTCTACGACTATTGGCACGAGCTCGCCGGCGAGTCCGAGCGGATGACCGTGCACGATTTCGGGCTCACTTCGGAGGGCCGCCCGCAGATCATGGCGGTCATCACCTCGCCCGAGAACCACCGGCAGATCAAGCGCTATCAGGAGATCGCAGCTCGGCTTGCCCACGCGGAAGGCGTCACCGAAGCCGAAGCCCATGAGCTGTCCCAAACCGGTAAAGCGGTCGTCTGGATCGATGGAGGGCTGCACGCCACCGAGGTCCTGGGAGCACAACAACTCACCGAACTCGTATACCGTATGGTGACTCGAGACGACCCCGAGACACTGCGAATTCTCGACGACGTGATTCTGCTGGCTGTCCATGCGAACCCCGATGGGCATGAACTCGTAGCAGATTGGTACATGCGTCACGATGACCCGCTCGAACGCACCACGAGCGGGGTCCCGGTCCTGTACAACAAGTACGCCGGTCACGACAACAACCGGGATTTCTACATGTCGGAGTTGGCCGAAACCACGAACATGAATCGAGTCATGTACCGGGAGTGGTTTCCCCAGATCGTCTACAATCACCACCAGACCGGTCCCGAGGGCGCGATCATGTTCGCGCCACCATTCAGGGACCCGCCCAATCATAATCTAGACCCTCTCATCATCACGAGTCTCGATGCGGTGGGAGCGGCCATGCACGGCCGGTTCGTCCGGGAGGGAAAGGGCGGTACGACCATGCGATCGGGGGCGAGCTATTCGACGTGGTGGAACGGTGGACTCCGCACCACGCCGTACTTCAAGAACATGATCGGCCTGCTGACCGAGACGAGCGGCCACCCCACTCCGATGGAGATTCCGTTCGTGCCGTCACGCCAACTCCCGAGCGGCGATCTTCCACTGCCCGTGGAGCCCGGAACCTGGCACTTCCGCCAGTCCATCGAATATTCGCAGACCGCGAACATGGCCGTCTTGGACCACGCGTCGCGCCACAAGGACCAACTGCTGTTCAACATCTGGCGCATGGGCGCCAACTCCATCGAACGCGGAAGCCGGGATAATTGGACGGTCTTGCCCTTCCAGATCGATGACGCCTCCGCAGAACTGGCGGGTACGGAAGACGGCCGCGGAAACCGGAACGCCGTGGGAAGCGTGGAGGACTACCGGCGCATCCTGCGGGATCCGGCCAAGCGGGACGCGCGTGGCTACATCATTCCCTCGGATCGCGGGGACTTTCTGACGGCGACCAAGTTCGTCAATGCGCTCCTCAAGAACGGCATACAGGTCCACCGCGCCACCGCGGACTTCCAGGTCGCGGGCACCCGTTATGCCGCTGGTTCGTACGTTGTGAAGGCCGCTCAAGCGTTCCGACCGCACGTGCTCGACATGTTCGAGGCGCAGCATCATCCGAACGATTTCGCCTACCCGGGTGGTCCACCCATCGCACCCTATGACAATGCGGGCTGGACGCTCGCGTTCCAAATGGGTGTGGAGTTCGATCGCGTGCTGGACGCCTTCGACGGTCCCTTTCAGGTCGTCACCGAGGAGTTGGTCAGCCCCCCGCGAGGTCGGCTCGTCAATGGCCAGGCAGCACGTGGCTTCATCGTCGAACACGTCAATGATGCCTTCCAGGTGGTGAATCGCGTGCTCGCCGAGGGCGGCCGTGTGCTCTGGATGCAGCAGAGCCTCATGGACGACGGCGTATCCTATGCCGAGGGCTCGTTTTACTTCCCGTCGGATAGGGACACCCGAGTTATTCTCGAGGAGGCCTCACGTGACTTGGGCCTGACCTTCCACGGCGTGGCTTCCTCACCAACGGGCGGAGCCCTGGAACTCCATCGGCCCAGAATCGCCCTCTGGGACCGGTACGGCGGCTCCATGCCCTCGGGATGGACCAGGAAGATCCTGGAAGACTTCGCATTCGACTTCGACGTGGTCTACGCCCCGGAGATCGACCGGGGTGAGTTGGCAGGCAAGTACGACGTCTTGATCCTGGAGGACGGTGCCGTCCCCTCAGCGCGGGGCGAAGGCGGAGGCCGAGGCAGCGGTGGCCGAGGCGGAAGTCCCGAAGCCCAGAGCATCCCCTCAGAATTCCGCGACCGGCTGGGTAGCGTGACCGTCACGACCACGGTTCCGGCCATTCTCGAATTCGCCGACCAGGGGGGCACCGTCATCGCCATCGGCAGCTCCGCCTCCTTGGCCGAGCACGCCGGCCTGCCGGTCTCCAACCACTTGACCGTGGACGGCCGCTCGCTGACTGACGACGAATACTACACCCCGGGTTCGATCCACTCCCTCAAGATCGAGCACGGGAGCCCTCTCACATACGGCCTCGGAGAGCGCGTTGACGTCATGATCAGCCACAGCCTCCTCTTCGATTTGGCGGACGACCACGAAGCCCAGGGTGTGAAGCGGATCGGCTGGTTCGACACGGATCAGCCCCTTAGGAGTGGCTGGGCGTGGGGCCAAGAGCGCATGCGGGGAGGTACGGCGCTCCTCGAGGCGGACCGCGGCGAAGGCAAGCTCTTTATTTTCACGCCCAAGATCACCTTCCGTGCTCAGCCGCATGGAACCTTCCCTCTTCTGTTCAACGCGATCTTCTACGGCACCGCATCGCCGGCCACTCTTCGGTAGCGATCTCACGCTTAACGCCGAGGGGCTGCCCGGAATCTTTCGGGTGGCCTCTCGGTGTAAGTAGGACCTGGTGCAGCGCGAAGCTGGGAACCGTGGAACATGGAGAGGCGCAACGCGTTAGAGTCTGAGAGGATTGAGGGAATAGAGGGAGGTTGAGTGATGGGGCGTACCGATTTGTCTCTGGGATGGACCGCTGTCCTGCTACTGCTGGTCACCGCGTTGCTCCCGGCTGGAGCTGCAGCACAAATACTCGGGTTGGTGACCACCCAGGACGGCCGCCCCATGGAGGCCGTAGCCATTGAGGCGTGGAGCACCGACCGGCGAGTGGCCGCGACGATGACCGACAACCGGGGACGGTTCTTCTTCATCGAGACCGTGGCCAGCCAAACGGTGAGCCTCAGGGCCAGCGCGCTCGGCTTCGAGCCGGTGCGCGTTACCGTCGATCCTGGCGTCACTCGCTACCAGATCCAACTCCATGCCGAGCCGATCGCACTCGAGGGTCTCGTGGTCAGCGCAGATGGGGACATCTGTACCAGGGGCGACGACAAGAGAGCGCGCAGCCTGTGGGAGAGTGCCCGAGCGCACTACCACGGGGCAATGGACACGCTCGGGGTCGCCACCTATCTGGCTGAGGCGGATACCGTGGTCGCGAGGGAAGAGCTAGGACCGCTTCAACTCCCCGAGCTGGCCCTCAGCCAACGCAGCTCGAGTTCGCTCAGGCGCTTCAGCTGGGCTCGCAGGATTAAGCGGAGCGGCTATGCATTCATGGTGAAGCGCACCGATGCGGACCATCCGTACGACTCCTGGGTGTACGCCCCGCTGGAGGCGGACTTCACCTCCCACTTCGTCCAGGAGCTCTTCGGCGACAACCATCGCTTCATCATGTTGGATGCGGCCGACGACGGCTGGACGATTCGGTTCTGCCCGAAGGATGATGACAAACCATTCATCAAGGGCACAATAGCCATGGCCGCGGACACCACCCTCCAGTGGGTCGAGTGGGCGTTTCACACACCTGAGCCCCAGGAACACGCCGGTGGGCGAGTCTCGTTCGCACCCGTGACTCGCGGCCCGGACCAGACGTACCCGCTTCCCTCGGAGGCGCTCGTTTGGTGGCAGATGCCCAACGGCGACTACTTCCAGCGCTATCAACGGTACGAAAACTGGATCGTTGCCCCCGGGGACTCCGTGCCTCAGCTTCCTTTTCGCAGACATGGCGCACGCGAACGGAAGTAGGGAAACCCGGCAGTCTAGCTGAGAGTCCTCCGCAAATAGGCCTTCAGCCTGGTCCATGCATCCAGGGCGGGACCGCTCCGCACATCAGGATCCTGATCCACGCGCAACCAGAATCCGTGGTCGACATCATCGTAGACATGCACGTCGTTTTCGATCCCGGCCTGCTCGAGCGCTCGCACGAATTCGTTGACGGCCTCGAGTGAGATCCCCCGATCGAGTTCCGCGAAGGTACCGTATACCTCGTGCGTCAGCGTAGCCAACGAGTCCGGATCTGCCAGCAGGCGACCGTAGAAGATCGCGGTACCCTCGTGGCGCTCGCCGCCCAAGCCGTAGCTCAGCGCAATGCCGCCACCGAAGCACCAACCCATCGCGGCGATCTTGCCCGTCATATCCGAGCGTGCCCTAAGGAAGGCCGCTGCCGCATCGAGATTGGCGATCATCTCCGCGGGGTTCTCACCGACCTGGCCCGTGAGGGCACGATTCTCGGTGGCGTTGTCGCCCGTCTGGCCGCGGAAGAGATCCACGGCCAAGGCCACGTATCCCTCGGCAGCCATGGCATCGGCAACCTGTCGGACGCGGTCCTTGAGCCCGTCCCACTCATGCACCAATAGCAGGCCAGGGAAGGGCCCCGTACCATCCGGAACGGCCAGATACCCTAGGGTGGCCTCGCCCTCTGGAAAGTAAGCCACGTCCACGCCACGCGGGGAGGCGGCTCGACCTAAGATGGCGGCGGGGAGCTCTCCCGGCGCTGTAGGGTTGAGCTCGATCCGTCCCTCAACGACCAGGTCCTCCACTTCCGCCTGCTCCGCCGTGCACGCGACGCCCATCAAGAGCGTGGCGAGAACTCCAATCATCCTACGGCTGCTTCCAAGATTCATGCTCATGGGTCCCCTCCGATGTGGATTCGGAGAACAGCGTAACCCCGTCCTGTGATGTTGGCGAGATGGCGCCACGGTTTTCGGGAACACGCGGCCATTCCCGGACCTTACATAGGATGCCCTGGGGCCGACGCTTGATTTTCGGCCCCAAAGGTTTGAAGCTTCGGCGCCTGTCGCCCCACTTCTTCGACAGGATTCTGCGACACTTAGGGACGAAAACTCGTGAACGGGAACAACCCGAGCGCAAATACAGCCATCCCGCTACCGCTTCAGGCGGTGCTCGCCCCTATCGGTAGGGTGGCCCACACGGTAGCCGAGCACGCCGGAGAGATCGCCATCCTGCTCTGGTCGGTCGGTCGCGCGTACACCGAGTTCCGGGTCTCAGGGCGCGAGATCGCCCGCCAAGTCTACATCATGGGCGTCCAGAGCATCCCAATCGTCATGGTCACTGCCGGTCTGGCAGGAATCGTGACGAGTCAACAGGGTGGGTACCAGTTTACGGGCTCGATTCCGCTCTACGTAATGGGCAGCGTTGTTACGGAGAGCGTGGTGCTCGAGATGGGGCCTGTGCTGACCGCCATCGTGCTCGTGGGCCGCGTCGGCGCGCGCATCACGGCGGAGCTCGGTACGATGAAGGTCTCCGAGCAGATCGACGCACTCTACTCAGTAGGGCGAGACCCGGTCGAGATGCTCGCTGCCCCCAAAATCCTGGCCGGGATCATCGCGTTGCCCCTTCTCGTCGGGATCGCCAACCTGTTCGGCATCCTGGCGGGCATGTACACGGCACAGCTCACCATGGGCCTGGGCTACGAGTCGTTCTTCTACGGCGCGCGCCTCTTCTGGCATTCTTGGGACTTGTTGTACTCCATCCTCAAAGCGGTCGCGTTCGGATTCGCCATTCCGACCATCGCGATCCACATGGGACTGCGCACGGGTGGCGGGGCAGCAGGGGTTGGGCTGCAGACCACTCAGTCCGTGATGTTCATGACGCTGACGATCCTGATCATCGACGCCATGTTCCCACCGCTGTTCCTCTAGTGAGGACCATGCGTAACCAAGCGGCCGGAAGTCAGCACTCCGCATGATCGAATACAAGGGTGTGTACAAGGCTTTCGACGAGCCTGTTCTTTCCGGTGTGGACCTGCTCGTGGAAAGCGGGGAAATGTTCGCCCTCTTCGGACCCTCCGGCACCGGCAAGAGCGTGCTATTGAAGACGACCCTCGCGCTCATCGTGCCCGATATGGGTGACGTGTGCATCGACGGTCAGTCGGCCTACTACGGCGGACGCGGGACACTGGAGCAGATTCGTGAGAAGGTAGGCTATGTCTTCCAATACGCCGCCCTGTTCGACTCGCTGAACGTCTTCGAGAACATCCGCATGGGGCTGCCCAAGTCAACGCTCACACGCATGACCGAAAAAGAGGTCGCCCACAAGGCCTGGGAGGCCCTCGAGTTGGTCAACCTGGAGCCCAGGCTGATCTTGTCCAAGTTGCCGGACGAGTTGTCCGGGGGAATGAAGAAGAGGGTGGGGATCGCCCGCGCAATCGTGGGGCGGCCTGAGATCTTGCTTTGGGACGAGCCCACGACCGGTCTCGATCCGGTGAACACGGCTGCGGTGGAGCGGTTGATCACCCAGCTTTCCGAGGAGCTTCAGGTGACATCTCTCCTGGTCACCCACGATGTGGAGGGCGGTCTCGAGATGTGCGACAGGGTGGCCATGCTCGAAGGCGGACGTCTTCGCTTCTGTGGTACACCAGAGGAATTCAAAGACAGTGATGATCCAGTAGTCCAGGCCTTCCAGGATCGCGCAGCAGCGTACGCGGCCCTCGACGTCCTGGATGTGAGATAAGGGAGGACCGGCTTTTGGCTACACCGAGTGCCGACACCCCGACTGATCAGGAGATCAGGCAGGCGATACCCCAGGAGAAGCGTGGCCGGGAGGCGCGCGTTGGGCTGTTCGTGCTCCTCGGAGGCATCGCCGTACTCGTGACCCTCTACATGCTCACCGACCCCGCGACCTTCCGTGGCCGCTACATGGTGACGACGTCGGTAGAGAACGCCATGGGGCTCCGCAATGGTGATCCCGTGCGGATGCGCGGGGTCAACATCGGACGGGTTCATCAATTCGACCTGACACAGAGCACCACCGAAGTCCTGGTCATCCTCGAGATCGAGGGCGAGTGGGAGATTCCGGAAGGGTCGCGGACGCGTTTGGTTTCCGCTGGCCTTCTAGGGGGACGCACCGTCGAGATCGTTCCGGGGACCGGGCCCCGCGTCGCGCGCCTCTCCCACCTTCCGGGCTCGACGGTCAAAGGGCTCTTCGACGACACCGAGGCGCTGGGGGAGAAAGGGGAGCTCGTGCTGGATCGCATCGGCGCCTTGCTGTCCGACTCCACGATCACAGCGTTCGGAGGGAGTATCCAGGACCTCCAGGCTCTCATGAGTGAGTTATCAGACGTGACACGGGCCGAGAGCGGAACGATCAAGGACATGATCGCCAGCCTCAACCGGGCGGCCCAAGGCCTCGAGAGCATGACGTCCGGCAGCCCGGAGACCGGCGCCGAGTTGGCCAGCGCGGTCACGTATGCGGACTCGCTGCTCCAACACATGAACCAGGCCAGTGTGCGTCTCGATAACGCCGCGGGCTCACTGGAGGTGATCATGGCCCGTATGGAGCGTGGCGAGGGCACGCTGGGCCAGCTTTCCACCAATGACTCGCTGTACCACACGCTTACGGCGGCTGTGGAGAGTGTCCGGCTGTTGATGGTGGACCTACGGGAAAATCCGGGGCGTTACATCAACCTCTCGATCTTCTAGAGAAGGCCGAACCGCCCCTCCGGGGGCGTGCCGCAGACAGAAAAGGGTCCGGCCCATGGATTGGGCCGGACCCTTTTCTGTCTCAGGCGGTGGTGTCGCCTACCAACCCGGTGCGATAAGGAATCCGAAGTGCCCGCCCTTCTCGGGTCGCTGCCATGGAATGGCGTAATACCACTCGAGAATGAGCACACCGAGAATGTTGAACCGAGCCGACGCACCCGTCGAGAACACGGGCGAGACGCCCGTCGGGCGGCGAGAGATCTCGAAGTTGATGTCCGAGAAGTCGTTCCACGCCAGGCCGGCGTCGGAGAACAGCACCAACTCGGTCGGCAGGAACGGGAAGTTGATCAGGCCGAACTGCGAGGTCCCGAACAGCGGAACACGCACCTCGAGGTTCACAATGCCGATCTTGTGGCCGAAGAGGCGGTCCATGACGGAACACCCAGTAATCGGCTTGAGGTCGGGATCCTCTGGGGCACCCAAACACTCAGCGGACGATGGATCGCTCGGATCGAAGCTGAAACTCTCGAACGCATACCCCCGAACAAGGGTCTCGAAGCCCAAATAGTTTTCCTGGATGACCTGCGCTTTCTCGGACGTGAAGTCGTTGCCATAACGGCCCAAGTGGAGCCCGCGAACCGCGAACGTGACATCGTTGTTTGGGCTGAAATACCGGCGAACGTCCAGCGTGACGTTCGTGTAGTTGATCGACCCGAGCGTCGGCCCGACCTCGAATCGGTATCGACCTCCGCCGACCGGCGACGTGAACCCGGTGAACGAATTATCGCCAACCAGTGCAAGCGACGCCGTGAAAAGGTTCAGTGCAGGTGCGGCTGGTCGGCTGATGCGATCGGTACCGATGATCTGCCCGAAATCGTTGAGGAAGAACCGATCCACTTCATTGTCGAACGACCACCGCGTGATACCCACCTGTGCCTCGACTCGCCTGGTCGTCGAGAATGGGTACGCCGTAAGGAAGCTCGCGTTCGAAAGGAAAACTCGGTTGCGTTCCACCCCGATGAAACGCAGTCCGGTCTCGGGATCGATGTCCTGGAACTGGAATCCACCCACCAGGAACGGAATTCGTTGGCCGGAGGCACCCCAGTTCAGCCTTTTTTCCTGGTTCAGGTAGAACACCTGCCCACCGATATCCTTGAACGTCCCGTTGGCCTGGAGCGCCACTCCTAGGGTGCGATTGCCCAACATGTCGCTGAAGAATGCAGCCGCACCACCACCGATGTAGCTCCCGAAACGGTCGGTACCAACTCCGAGCGAGGGCTGCCCGACATAGTCGAGCATCAAGCGGGAATCGTAGGCGACTGCCTGGTCGGCCCTGTAGGTGTTCTCGGGGACGAGTCCGGTGAGCGGATCGGCCAGATAGCCCGCAATCCTGCTGGAGCGGGTGACCTGCGAAGGCGGAAGGATGCGGCCGGGTTTCGGCTCAGACGTCGCCGCTATGCTGACGCCGCCCGCATTCGCTTCATTGGCATCGAGACTGTAGATGTGGAACTCGAACTCATCGAAGACCGTGTACAGGATCGTGCCGGCCTCCTTAGCCACCGACAGTGCAGGCGACATGTAGGTGATCCCGCTCACTCCCGTCACCAACTGCGTGATGCGCCGGACTTCACCGTTATCGAACGCGTATTGATAGATGTCGCTGAAGCCGTCCTGGTCGGATATGAAGTAGAGCGAGCGCCCGTCGGGAGCGTACTGCGGGTTGATGTGCTTCACGTCACCGAAGATCTCGAGCACCTCCACCGCGCCGGACTGCACGTCCAGGAAGGCGACCCGCGGCTTACTGTATTCCAGCAGCGAGAAGTCCGTGCTCTCACCGCGGTCCGACACGAACGCGATCGTGCGACCGTCGGGCGACCAGGTCGGTTGAAGGTCGGCGTGCTTGTCATCCATCATCTGACGCAGGGCGCCGGTAGTCACGTCCCAGATGTAGATGTCGCTGACACCGCCCTCCATTCCGGAGAACGCGATGTACTGCCCGTCGGGCGACCACGCCGGGTTGGTGATGGCGCCGACGCCATCGATGCTGATCTTCCGCTCGATATCGCCGTTCTCCGTGTTGACGATGGCGAGCTCGTTGTCTCCGTCGGCAAAAACGACAAAGACGAACTTCGAGCCGTCGGGTGACCAGTCACCCGCCGAGTCGATGAAACGCAGCGCGTCGAAATGCGGGTCGGAGTTCGCGCTCACCAACTTCCGGATGATCTCGCCCGTGCGCGCATCCGCAATGAACAGATCGATCCCGAAGAGATCCTTCTCCGACAGGAACGCCACGAAGCGGCCGTCGGGGCTCACCGATGGGGCGATGTTCTGGCGTCCGGCACCGGTCTCCGGCGCCAGCAAGAGAGCGCCGGACTCCCCGGGTGCCTCCTTTCCGGCCATCAGCGGCAGATACTCCGCCTCGACCGCCTCGTGCCAGCGCAGCGATAGAGTGTCGGAAGAAACACCGAGAACCTGATCGAGGGCCGGCTCCCAACCGACCCGGACGGCCCGCCTGTAGAGATCCACGACGGCCTCGTCACCGTACGTGCCCCCGACGTAGGCCCAGAAGGCCTGCCCGAAGCGATACGGGAAAAAGCGCCGCTCGCTCGTCATTTGGCGGAGCGTCGGGAGGTCGTTCCGGAGAATGGCGTCCCGCATCCACATTGCAGTGAGCGGATCCTCCCGGCCGACGGACAGATATTCCGCCATGCCCTCCACCAGCCAAAGCGGGAGCAAAGTCAGGCCTCGGATCCCAGCACCGGAGCGGGCTTGGGCGATGTTGTATTGGAAGGCGTGCACGAGCTCATGGCCCAGGACGTGGTCGGTGTCCCAGTACGAACCCGTCAGCGGCATGATGACCCGGTTCTTGAGCGACTCCGTAACACCACCCAAGCCCTCGCTCAGCGAGCCCCTCAGTGTGTTGGTCTGCTGAAAGTCCGGGTGATCGGCGTACAGGATGATGGGCTTGGGCTTCTCGAACTCGTGCTGGAAGAGGCGCGCGAAGCGCTCGTACCAGCGTTCACTCATGCGTGCGGCGTCCTCGACCGCAGTGGCCTCTTCCGGATAAAAGTGGATGTCGAAGTGCGGCGTCTTGAGGACCTTGAAATCAAAGTTGTCGTATTGGACCTTGTTGCGTCCGAAATATTGGGCGGCAACTTGGGTCGGAAGCGCCAGCAGAACGAGCGCTGAGCAGACGGCCGCCATCGTGCGCGCCAGCACACCCCTTGGATTGGTCCTAGCCTTTGACACCATTGCACACCCCTTCACCTGTGATTGAGGCCATTGCCGTTATGGACGTGGCTGGGACCGAACTCGTTAGACCAGCCCTTCCTCGATCGTGCTTATCTGGTCCCTCAAATTAGGGCATCGGCGCCCAGCGCGCTCCCCCGCCCAACGCATCAACGCGTAGGGTCGCCATGTGGGTTCCCTCCGGCGCTCGCACTTTACGGTATGGGGCCCATGTGCAAGATTCCTGCCTGTGCGCCATCGTGCAACCACTGAAACCTACGGGAACCTCGATATGTTCTTTCGTTCATGCGCTCTCTCGCTGGTCTTGGTGTCGGTCGCATGCGGTTCGGATACGCCCGGACCCGGCCAGGTCGAGCCTTTCGAAGCGCCCCCCGGGGAGGGCAGCCGGTGGCCCGCTTTGTCCTCCGATGTGGACGGTGTCATCCTGAGTTGGCTGGAGCCGGACGCTTCCGGCACATGGTCCTTGCGCATGGCGCGCTTGGACGACGCCGGCTGGGGCGACGTCAAGACCGTGGCCACGGAGGGCGACCGCCCATTCTTCGTGAACTGGGCTGATTTTCCCGCAGTGTGGGCCGTATCGCCCGGAATGCTGGCCGCGCACTGGCTGGAGCGGGGCACCGAGGGTGGATACGACTATGGCGTGCGGGTGGCGTTTTCGAACGACGGGGGAGCACGCTGGAGCAAACCTTGGACTCCACACGAGGACGGCACGCCCACCGAGCATGGTTTCGTGTCCATGTTTCCCGTGTCCGACAGTGAGGTCGGGATCGTTTGGCTCGATGGGCGGAAGTCGGCAAAGACCGAGGACGGCCAGGATGGCCTGGCCGAAATGACCCTCCGTTTCCGAACCGCTTCTCTCGGCGGAACGCCCGGGCCCGAGATTCTCCTGGACGACCTCATTTGTGACTGTTGCCAAACTGATGCGGCGGTGACGGGTCGAGGCCCTATCGTGGTGTACCGCAATCGGACGCATGCGGAGGTCCGTGACATCTACCTCACGCGCATGGGCGAGGACGGGTGGACCACAGGGCACGCCGTGCATGACGATGGATGGGTCTTTCCAGCCTGCCCAGTGAATGGACCCGCCGTGGACGCCGACGGCGAACGTGTGGTCGTGGCATGGTTCACCGGCGCGAACGATCAGCCGACGGTGCAGGTGGCTTTCTCCGATGATGCCGGGGACTCGTTCGGCGCCCCGACCGAAGTCGACTTGGGGAACCCGCTCGGGCGGGTAGATGTTCTGCTCTTCGAAGACGGATCCGCCCTGGTCAGCTGGATCGAGGGAGGCGGGCAAGACGCCAAGATCCTCGCTCAGCGTGTGCGACCCGACGGTACTGTGGATCGGCCAATGGAGATCTCTCCGACATCGGCCGGACGGGACAGCGGCTTTCCAAGGATGCTCCAGGATGCGCAAGGTCGGATCCTGTTCGCGTGGACCGAGCCCGGAAACCCCACGAGGGTGCGGGTAGCCCGGACCAGTGGCTTGACAAACTAAGTGGAGTGAAAATGCGGCAGAGACTCATGCACGGTTCGGGAAGGCTTGCCCTCGTCGCGGCGATCGGGGGCAGCATCGGTTTCCTCGGATGCGACCTCCCTGAGCTGCCGCCCCGCGTCGGTGACGACGCTCCGGCGTTCACGGCAACCTTGCTCGACACCGGGGAGCAGGTCTCCCTTGCCGACTACCGGGGAGATGTACTGCTGGTCAACATTTGGGCGACCTACTGTGCCCCCTGCAGGTTCGAGACCCCGTATCTCGTCTCGATCTACGAAGAGTACTCAGACCGCGGGTTCAAGGTGGTCGGCATCACGGTCGATTCCAACAACTCACTCACGGCGGTGAAGCGGTTCCTGGAAGAGATGGAGGTGAGCTACGACATCCTCCTCGATCCCGATATGATCTCTACGGACGTGTTTGCGGCCATTGGTCTGCCCGCCACCTTCATCCTGGACAGGGAAGGGGTGATTCGCTTCATGCAGTACGGCCCGATTCTCGAGGACGACCCGGCATTCTTGAAGACCCTGGAAGAGATCCTATCGAGGGAGGCGCAGTCGTAGTGCTGCTCGGCGGCCGCTGTATTTCTTCAACAGCCTTCTAGGTGGTCTAGGTGCTCCGCACCTGCGAGACCCCGGTCGGCGTCATCGAGCTTCCGCGGGTTCGCGCCAATATCGAACGCGTGGTGACGTACTGCAGTCACCACGGTATCACCTGGCGCCCCCACGTAAAGACGCACAAGAGCGCGCGACTCGCCCGCCTGCAACTCGAGGCCGGCGCACCTGGGCTCACGGTCGCCACCCCCCGGGAGGCCGAGGTCATGGCCACCGTGACCGACGACCTCCTCGTGGCCTACCCGGTCGTAGGAGGCAACAAGCTCGAGCGGCTGATGGCGCTGCCCAGTTCCGTGCGCCTGATGATCGGCCTGGACTCGTCGGACGTGCTGGCCATGGTGCGCCGCGCGGCGTCAGCCACGAGCCGGTCCGTGCGAGTGTTGGTCGAAATCGACGCCGGCCTCGGAAGGGTGGGTCTGCAGACTCCAGCCGAAGCGGTCCGACTCGCCGGCGAGATACGTGAGTCGACTGCGCTCGAGTATGCCGGAATCATGTTCTATCCCGGTCACATTCGGTCCCACTCGGCCAAGCAAGAGGCGGATCTCGCTGTGCTCGGCGACCTGCTGCATTCGTTCTACGACGCCCTGGATGCGGCGGGCCTGTCTCCCTCGGTGGTCAGTGGTGGGTCCACTCCGACCTTGTGGAGGAGCCATGAGATACCGGGCCTCACAGAGATTCGCCCCGGCACCTGCATCTTCTTCGACCGGGAAGGCCTGGCGGTCGATGTGGCCAAACCCGACCATCTGGCCTATTCGGTGCTCGCCACGGTCGTGAGCCGGGCTGTCTCGGGTCAGGCCGTGGTGGATGCGGGTTCAAAGGCGTTGGCGAAGGAGGCCAGGGGCGGAGACGACGGATACGGCTTCCTTCTGGATCGCCCGGAGGTCTTGGTCAAATCGCTCTCCGAGGAGCACGGTATTCTGGATCTTTCCGCGACGGACTGGCGCCCCTCGGTGGGCGATCGAGTGCGCATCGTGCCCAACCACGTGTGTGTCTCGGTCAACCTTCAGGACCATCTCCTCGCCGTGGACGGCGAGCACGTGGAGCGGTGGCCCCTCGAAGCGCGGGGTCGAGGCCCCTACGAAGCGACGGGAGAAAGCTCCAACTGATGGAGCGCCTCACGCCGGAACGCGCTGAAGAACTTCTTCATGCCATCGCCGGTACGCATGTCCTGGTGGTGGGCGACATCATGCTCGACCGGCTGATTTCGGGCACAGCGGAGAGGATCTCCCCGGAGGCCCCGGTGCCCGTGGTGACGGTCTCGGGCGAGGACGCCTCGCTCGGTGGCGCCGCCAACGTTGCGGCAAACATCGTGGCGCTGGGCGCATCCTGTAGCCTGGTGGGATTGTGCGGCTCGGACGAGAGTGCGCTCCGGCTGCGGGGCGAACTCCAGCGCCTCGGCATCGACGACAGCTCGCTGGTCGAGGCGGCGGACCGGCCCACGACCACCAAGACCCGTGTGTTGGCGGGGCACCATCAGGTGGTTCGTATCGATCGTGAGGACACCACCGACATCCTGGAGGCCCAGGCCACCGCCGTTCGAGACTCCGTTCGAGGGCTGCTCGGAAAGGCCGACGCCGTCGCCCTGGAGGATTACAACAAGGGCCTCCTCGTGCCTTCGGTCATCGAGGCGGTGTTGAGCGCCTCGGCAGCGGCTGGCATACCCACCGTGGTCGACCCCAAGAAGGCGCGCTTTTTCGAGTACGCCGGCTCGACGGTGTTCAAGCCCAACGCCCGGGAACTGGCGGATGCGCTGGCCGAGCCACTCCGCTCTGAAGACCCGGACTGGATGGAAGCCACCAGGGCCCGCTTGGGTTGTCGGGGCCTCCTCCTGACCCTGGGCGGTAGTGGCATGGCGCTCAAGGTAGAGGGCATGGACTACGTGCGGGTGCCCACCGTCGCGCGCTCCGTGTTCGACGTATCGGGCGCGGGAGATACGGTCACGGCAACGGTGGCTGTGAGCCTCGCTGCGGGAGCGTCACAGGTCGAGGCGGCACTCTTGGCCAACCACGCAGCCGCAATCGAGGTTGCCCGGGCCGGGGTTGCGACCGTGCGTCCGCCGGACATCATTGATCACATTCGTGCGCTTCAGTCGAAGCATCACTGAAAACCATCCCTACTCAAAGGACCATTTCTCGATGAGTGAACTCCACACTGTACACACCGACGACGCCCCCGCGGCCATCGGACCCTATTCCCAGGCCGTCACCGTCGACGGTTGGTTGTTCGCCTCGGGGCAGATTCCACTCGATCCGGCCACAGGGGAGTTGGTCAGGGGATCGGTGGCCGAACAGACAGACCAGGTGTTCAAGAATCTCGCGGCCGTACTGGTAGAAGGCGGGGCGAGCCTGTCCTCGGTGGTGAAGACGACGGTCTACCTGGTCGACATGGGCACGTTCACGGAGATGAACGAAGCGTATGCCCGGCACTTCGGGGACCACCGCCCGGCGAGAGCCACCGTCGAGGTAGCGGCTCTGCCGAAGGGGGTCGACGTAGAGATCGACGTCATCGCCCGGACCTCCTGACCGGCGCCAGGGGCGCACTCCGTTTTGGGGGGACGGCAAGTGTCGCACCCTGGCGATTAGTGGTTTGCGAGGGCATTCTAAGGTCGGATAGCAGACCGAACCCCTGCAGTTTTCCAGTCATGCCTCGAAGCTTTGGAGATCAACCGATGCGCCCATCCCTGTTCGCCGGCCTTTTCCTTTCCCGTTTCGTGATGGTGATGGCTGCGTTCGTGCTCGCGCTGGTCGCGAATCCACATGCCGCGACGGCGCAAGACACGTACGACGAGAGCCTCTACGACGCGTTGGAGTGGATCAATGTCGGCCCCCCGCGTGGTGGGCGGTCTCAGGCGGTGGCGGGCAGCGTCGCCCGGCCCTTCGAGTATTACTTCGGCGCAGCGGGCGGCGGGCTTTGGAAGACGACGGACGGAGGCAACAACTGGACGCCGGTCACCGATGGAAAAATCTCGAGCGCGTCGGTAGGCGCCGTGGCTGTATGCGAGGCCGATCCCGATGTGGTCTACATCGGCACCGGGGAAACCGAGCTACGCGGCAACATCCAGCAGGGCGACGGACTCTACAAGAGCACGGACGCCGGAGAGACCTGGACGCACATCGGCCTCAGGGAAGCCCAGAACTTCTCTCGCGTGAGGATCCATCCAGAGGATTGCTCGACGGCCTGGGCCGTAGCGCTCGGTAAGCACTCGAAAGCGAGCTCCGAGCGGGGCGTCTACAAAACCACAGACGGCGGAGACACCTGGCGACTGGTGCTCAACCGGCCGGGCAACGAGTGGACCGGCGCCATCGACCTCTCGTTTGCGCCTAACAACCCGCAACTGATGTACGCGAGCCTTTGGGAGGTGCGGCGGGAGTCGTGGGGCATGTCGTCGGGCGGCCTGGGCAGCGGCCTGTTCAGGAGCGAAGACGGTGGCGAGACCTGGACTGAGCTCACGCGCAACAAAGAGGGTCTCCCGACCGGTGTCATCGGCAAGATCGGCGTAGCCGTCTCGCCCGCGAACAACGACCGGGTGTGGGCCTTGATCGAACACGACGACGGGGGGGTCTTCCGTACGGACGACGGGGGTGAAACCTGGGAGCGTGTGAACGAGGACCGATCACTGCGCCAGCGAGCTTTCTACTATTCGCGGATCTATGCCGACCCGCTCGACTCGGATGTGGTCTACGCCCTGAACACGGCCTTCTTCGAGTCGACCGACGGGGGCGAGACCTTCGAGACCCGAATCCGCGTCCCTCACGGCGACAATCACGACCTGTGGATCGCCGCGGACGATTCCGACCGCATGGCCAACGCCAACGACGGTGGCGGGAACGTGAGCTTCAACCACGGAAGCACCTGGACCGAGCAGGATTTTCCCACGGCCCAGTTCTACCGGGTCATCACCACGGAGCACGAGCCCTACCACATCTGTGGTGCGCAGCAAGACAACTCCACGGCGTGCGTGCCGGGGCAGGGGTGGGGCCACCTCTCCGCCGGAGGGCCACTGTTCTACTCGGTGGGGGGCTGCGAGTCCGGTTACATCGCTCCCAATCCGGAGAACACGGACGTGTTCTACGCCGGCTGCTACGGGGGCAGCCTTTCACGCTTCGACCGTGCGACCGGACAACGCCGGCAGATCAACGTGTGGCCCGAGAACCCCATGGGCCAATCCTCGGAGGACCTCATTGAGCGGGTACAATGGACGTTCCCCATCGTGTTCTCGCACCACGACTCCGGCGTGCTGTACACCGGAACCCAGAAAGTCTGGAAGACCCTCGACGAGGGATCGAGCTGGCAACAGATCTCCCCCGACCTGACCCGGGCGGACGCCATGACGATGGGTCCGTCGGGTGGCCCCATCACGAAGGACCAGACCGGCGTCGAGACCTACGCGACCGTGTTCGCCATCGCGCCGTCCTATCACGACCCGGACGTCATCTGGGCCGGTTCGGACGACGGCTACGTGCACGTGACACGCGATGGAGGGGGTACCTGGGCCAACGTCACACCGCCCGACGCACCGGACTTCGTGCGCATCAACACCATCGAGGCGTCACCCACCACACCGGGGAAGGCGTACGTCTCGGGGATTCGGTACCTGGTTGACGACGATCGTAGGCCATACGTGTGGAAGACGACCGACTACGGGCAGACCTGGACGAAGATCGTAAGCGGCTTTCCGGAGGACGACTTCATCAGGGCCGTCCGTGAAGATCCCGCTCGGCCGGGACTACTCTTCGCGGCGTCCGAGCGCACGGTGTACGCATCGTGGAACGACGGTGATCACTGGTCTCCCCTGACGCTGAACCTGCCGACTGTCCAGGTGTCGGACCTGGTGGTCGAGGATCACGACATCGTCATCGCTACACATGGCCGTTCCTTCTGGGTGCTTCGCAACATCGAGCCGCTCAGGCAGATGAGCGCCGCCGTAGCGGAGGCGAGCGTCCACTTGTTCACACCCAAGGATGCCGTGCGCGGTGTCGAGCGCGGTGTGGACGTCTACTACAACCTGAAGGAAGACGCAGACAATGTGACCCTGGAGTTCCTCGATACCGCCGGAGGCGTCATCCAAACATTCGAGGCGGATCGCTCGGATGAAGTGGACGAGGACGAGGACGACGAGCCGCAAGGCCCGCCGCGGTTCGGCGGCGGCGGAAGCTCCCGGCGTCCGTCGCTGGACGCGGGATCTCACCGCTTCACGTGGGATCTTCGATATCCGGGCTTCACCGACTTCGACGGGCGCATCTTCTGGTCCGCCCGTAACTCGGGACCCATGGCGGTGCCCGGTGCCTACAGCGTTCGCTTGGACGTGGATGGCGAAACAAGGAGCGAGGAGTTCCGTGTGACTCTGGACTCACGCCTGGAGGGAGCCGTCACCCTGGCCGAGCTCGCAGAGCGGTTCGAGTTGGCGATGCGCGTGCGCGATCGTGTGACCGCGGCGAACGAAGCGGTCGTCAAGATTCGCAACGTGAAGAGCCAGGTGGATGACCGCCTCGAGGCATCCGACCACGGCGAGCTCCACTCGCGGGGGGAGAGCGTCAAGGAACGCCTCTCCGGCGTGGAGGGCGAGATCTATCAGGTACGTAACCGCAGCAACCAGGACCCGCTGAACTTCCCGATCAAGCTCAACAACAAGCTGGCGTCCCTCCTGGGGACCGTAGAGAGTGCCGAGGCGGCTCCGACGCGACAGGCCTATGAGGTCTTCGAGCATCTGTCTCGGCTGCTCGACGCCGAGTTGGAGCAGATGACGCTTATTTTCCAGCAGGATCTCGCTCAGTTGAACGAGCTTCTGCGGTCTCTCGGCATGGACCCGATCGATACGGAGAACCTCATTACCTGAGGGATGGCATCCACGTACGGTGGAATAAAAAGGGAGAGTACGATGAACGCGCAGATCGTGGCCCTGACATTTTCTTTGGGGCTCGGGGTGACGGCCTGCGCGAGCCCGGGTGCGAGCCCTTTCGACGACGGTGTCGAGCGCGGCACGGTGCACGTGGAGGTGGATAACCTCAACTTCTACGATGCGACCATCTACGTGCTGAGCGGATCAGGTGAACGGCGTCTGGGAATCGTGCCGGGGAAGACCGTGAAGACCTTCGTCGCGCGCTTGCTCGGTCCGGACAACATCCGTCTACGGGTGCGGATGCTGGCGGGTGGCTCATTTACCACAGAGTTCATGAACGCGAGCCCGGGAGAGACCCTCTTGCTGATCATCCCATCCAGTCTCCGGCAGGAGGCCGGAGATGACCTTTGAGCCTCGGGGTGGCTGGACGGCGACCTGGGCGTGGCGTCTTTGCCTGGTGTTGGGCGTGGCCTTGTCCGCAGGGTGCGCCAGTTCGACACCCAGTCCGTTCGCGGAGGCACGGGACCGGCAGCTCAACGTGTGGGTTCAAAACGCGAGCAGGAACGGCGTGGACGTCACTCTGCTGGGGAACCGAGGGCGACGCGTCGAGTTGGGGAGAATCGAGTCTCGGCGAACGGAGACTTTCCGGGTCCAGTGGCGTGAAAACCTGATCCGTGCCCGCATCGAGATCGTGGCCGGGCGGTCCTTCACGACCGACCCCCTCCTGCTGACCACCCAGGCCAGCATAGTCATCCACGTCAGCCGCACCCTGAACCGGTCGAGCATACGCGCCAACTGAGGCTACTCGCCGTAGGGCACCCAGATGTTTTTGACCTGCGTGGCCTCCCTCAGGAACTCCTCGCCCTCACCCTGAGTTGCGCCCCACCAATCTCGATGCCGACCGTCGCTCACCCAGGTGCGCTTCATGTTACCGGTCGAGAGACGCTCCACTTCGGCGCCCGCCTCGGCCGAACCCCAATGCCAGATGCCTCCGACATCGTCGTGCGCGGCCAGAACAGGCGCGAGTTCGGAGTGCAATCCCGTGACGATATTCACCACGCCGGCCGGGACATCCGAGGTCTCGAACACCTGATAGAGATCGGTAGCCAAGAGGGGCCACCTCTCGGACGGTATGGCCACGACTGCGTTGCCCATGGCGACAAGCGGCGCCACAAGCGACAGAAACCCGAGCAGCGGGGCCTCGTCAGGACAGATGACCGCCATCACTCCGATGGGCTCGGGCATGGCTAGCGTGACGTTCCTGAACGGAGTGTGGTGCACCCGGCCGTCGTACTTGTCCGCCCAGGCGGCATAGGAGAACAGGCGGCGAATGGAAGCCTCCACCTCCGCCTTGGCCTCCTTGGTCTTCATCCCTGTCACCTGGACCAGACGCGACACGAACTCGTCGGCTCGAAGAGATAGGTTCTCTGCGAGGTAATAAAGAATCTGCGCGCGGTTGTGCGCCGTGCGGGGGGTCCAGGCCTTGCTGCCCTTGTGGGCCGCCTCAACCGCGTTCCGCACGTCCTTCCGGTTTCCTCGGGGCACTTCGCCTACGATGTCGCCGTCCCGGCCGCGCACCAGCAAGCTGTAGTTGCCGTCGGGCCTAGCCTGTTTGCCACCGATATACAACTTCGGCGTACGGTCGATGGGCGGCATGCCATCTCTGCCCGATCCGGGCGCCGCAGGCGTGGCGCCGACTCCCGGATCGACCACTCCGGTATCTTTGCCATGCTTCGGTCCGTAGGGCCGGTCGCCGCCCTTTTCCGATTGCCAGAGAGGCTTCGTGTAGTTCCAGAGCCCCTCTTTACCGCCCTCTCGCCCGTAGCCGCTCTCGCGATAGCCACCGAATCCCGCAGCCGCGTCGAACAGATTGGTGCAGTTCACCCAAACCGTCCCGGCCTTGAGCTTGGGAGCAATGTCGAGGGCCAGGTTCACGCTTTCGGTCCACAGGCTGGCAGCCAATCCATAGCGCGTATCGTTCGCCAGCGTCACCGATTCGGCCGGCGTACGGAATGTCATCATGACCACGACCGGCCCGAAAATCTCGACCTGGGCGATGGTCGACGATGGAGCCACGTTCGTGCACAGGGTCGGCGGGTAGAACCAGCCCTCACGAGGCGCGCTCCATGAAGGTTGCCAAATGCGAGCGCCCTCCTCCTTACCCTGCTCGACCAGCGAGCTGATTCTATCGAGTTGTACAGGCGCCACGATGGCGCCCATGTCGATCCCCTTGTCGAGGGGATCCCCCATTCGCAGGGTCTCCATGCGTGCCCGCAGCTTGCGCTCGAGAACCTCCGCCACGCTCTCCTGCACCAGAAGGCGCGAACCCGCACAGCAGACCTGGCCCTGGTTGAACCAGATCGCATCCACCACACCCTCGACCACGCTGTCCAGGTCGGCGTCGTCATAGACCAGGAATGGAGATTTTCCGCCAAGTTCCAACGTGAGCTTCTTGCCGGTTCCCGCCGTGGCGCCACGAATGATCCGGCCCACGTCGGTGGATCCGGTGAACGCGATCTTGTCCACGCCCGGGTGGGCTACGAGCGCCGCTCCGGTGTCGCCGTCTCCTGTCACCACGTTGACCACGCCCGGCGGCAGCCCCACGTCCTGACACAATTCAGTGAAGAGGAGGGCCGTCAGCGACGTGAATTCCGCGGGCTTCAGCACAAGTGTGTTACCCATCGCGAGGGCCGGAGCGATTTTCCAGGACAGCATCAACAGTGGGAAGTTCCATGGAATGATCTGTCCGACCACGCCCACCGGCCCGTACCCCGGCAGCTCCTCTTCCATGAGCTGTGCCCAGCCCGCATGGTGATAGAAATGCCGGGCCACCAGAGGGATGTCGAGGTCACGGGACTCACGGATAGGTTTTCCGTTGTCCATGCTCTCGAGTACGGCGAACAGCCTTCCGCGTTTTTGGATCCCACGCCCGAGCGCGTACAGGTAGCGAGCCCGCGCGTGACCGTCGAGCGCCCTCCATCCCGGAAGGGCGTCGCGGGCGGCTTGGACCGCGCGGCCGACGTCGGCGTCGCTCCCCTGGGTGAGCTTGGCGATCGTTTCCCCTGTGGAGGGGTTGTGCGTCTCGAACAACTGCGGCGGCTCGGACGAACCCTCAAACCACGCTCCACCGATGAAGTGCCCGAACGTCCCGCCGTGGGCCTCCAGCCACTCGACAACCCGCTCCGTGCTTTCCGGAGCAGACCCGTACTCCATGGTCTCGAATATCTCGGCGATTTTCTGGTTCATATGGCTAGGCCAAGGGATGTCGGTAGGCGGCGGAGTAGCGGCCGGTGACGTGGTGCTCCAGCTGCCGCTCGATGTCGCCCAACAATGAACTCGCGCCATACCGGAACAGGTTTGGCTCGAGCCAGGCGTTGCCGAGCTCCTCCTTCATGAGGATGAGCCACAGCAGGGCATCCTTCGCAGTGCGGATGCCCCCGGCAGGCTTGAGCCCTACCTGATGGCCGGTGCGCTCGCCGTATTCACGGATGGCCCGGGCCATCGTCAGTCCAACCGGGAGAGTCGCGTTCACCGACTCCTTTCCGGTAGACGTCTTGATGAAGTCCGCGCCCGCCATCATGCACACCAGACTCGCGCGGTAGACGTTGCGAAGGGTGCCGAGTTCACCCGTGGCGAGGATGGTCTTGAGGTGCGCCTCACCGCACGCCTCCCGAAACGTCCTGACCTCTTCGTAAAGCTGCTCCCACTGGTCGGTGAGGACGTGGGCACGGGTGATGACGATGTCGATTTCGGCCGCTCCTGCCGCCACGGACGCTCGAATCTCGGCGACACGTTGCTGTAACGGACTGAGCCCGGCAGGGAAGCCGGTGGATACCGCAGCCACCGGAATACCGGAGCCCAAAAGAGCGTCTACCGCTGTCTCGACCATGGTGTGGTACACGCAGACCGCGCCCACGGTGAGATCGAGATGCGCCACACCAAGAGCCTCCAGAAGGTCCCGTCGGACGGGCTGCCTTGCCTTGGCGCACAGGCGTCTCACACGCCCCGGGGTGTCGTCTCCGGCCAGAGTCGTAAGGTCCATGCACGTGATGGCCTTTAGGAGCCAGGCCGCCTGATGGTCTTTCTTGACACTCCGTCGTGTGCCGAGCGTGCCCGCCCTACGCTCCACGGCGCTCCTGTTGACCCTGACCCGCCGTACCCAGTCGAGCTCCAGCGGAGTGCCCGGGTTACGGCTGACATCCTCGGTGGCATGATCGGTAAGGGTCCCACTTTCTTGTGTGTCGGTACGTACCATGCGCGGCTCGTCGTGCGGCGTGTAAACAGCCCTGGGAGTGTCCGGACCATGAGGAAGCGTTAGCAAGATAGCCGAGTGGAACAGGTGGGGACACCCTCATCGGGAATGAGCCACGAGCTTACCCGCCATAATTGCGCACCTGAGTGTGGTGAATTTCCCGACAACATAATCAGGGTGCACCCCACAGTCATTCCGTCGGGTGAACGCCATACTTCGCTAACCAAAACGTGCGTGTCTCCAGGAGGAGGGAACAGTGGGCAGACCTCGTGCGCCCAAGCCATCGTCCCTGGGCCGTCCCTTTGCGCTGGCGGTCCTCCTAGCCTCCATCCCCAGCCAAGCACAAGCCCAGAGTGCCGGAGAGGATGTCTTCCGAACAACGTGTGCGGCGTGTCACACGACAGGTGCGGACCGGCTCGTTGGCCCTGGGTTGGAGGGAATCAACGATCGGCGGGACCGTGAGTGGCTGATCGCGTTCATCACAACGCCCGACCAGGTCATCGCCGGCGGCGATTCGATCGCGACACGACTCTTGGCAGAATACATCGTGCCCATGCCCAACCTCGGCACGACTCGCGCACAGGCCGAAGCCGTCCTCGATTACATCCGAGGTGCGGCATCCGACGCGCCGAGCCCCGCGCAAGAAGAGGCTCCCCCGGCAACAGAGGAACAAATCCTCTTGGGGCAGGCCCTATTCCAGGGACATACACGTCTCACCAACGGCGGCCCCACCTGCAACTCGTGCCACGATGTGATCAACGACGCTGTTATCGGCGGCGGGATCCTCGCCACGGAGCTCACCACGGTGTTCACACGCCTCGGTGGCGCGGGGGTCAGGGCGATCATCGGCAGTCCGCCGTTTCCTGTCATGCAGAAGGCCTATGAGGACAGACCCCTGACGGAAGACGAGGTCGCCGGCCTCGTCGCTTTTCTCGAACGAGCGGATGCTGAGCACGCGCTGCACCAGCCCAGGGACTACGGCATCAAGCTGTTCGGCTTTGGTGTGGTCGGCGCCGCTCTTCTGCTCGGCCTCTACTCCCTGGCCTGGAGCGGCCGGAAGCGAGGCTCGGTGAATCAGGAAATCTTCGACCGCCAAATCCGCTCCACATGACGCAACACCCTCGAACCTACGCACTCAAGCTCAGCGGAGCCGTGTGACCATGGGCTGGATTAAAGACATCGTCTCTCCCCAGACGAGGAAGTGGGAAGAGTTCTACCGCAATCGGTTCCAGCATGATCGAATCGTGCGCAGCACGCATGGCGTGAATTGCACGGGCGGCTGCTCCTGGCAGATCCACGTGAAGGACGGGATCGTCACCTGGGAGACACAGGCACTCGACTACCCACTCCTGGATGATAAACTGCCGCCCTACGAGCCGCGCGGGTGCCAACGCGGGATCTCGTATTCGTGGTATCTCTACAGCCCGCTCCGCATCAAGTATCCGTTGATTCGTAGTGCGCTGATCGACGCGTACCGCGCCAAGAAGCGCGAGGTGGGTGGCGATCCCATGGCCGCGTGGAAGGCGCTTCAGGACGACGAAGTCGCGCGCAAAACGTACCAGACCGCGCGAGGGAAGGGGGGATTCCGGCGCACGTCGTGGGACGAGGTCCTGGAGATCATGGCCGTCGCCAACATCTACACGGCCGAGAAGTATGGCCCGGACCGGGTGATCGGCTTCAGCCCCATCCCCGCCATGTCCATGCTGAGCTACGCGGCCGGCAGCCGGTTCCTGCAGCTGTTCGGCGGCGTCAACCTCAGCTTCTACGACTGGTATTGTGACCTCCCCACGGCATTCCCCGAGATCTGGGGCGAGCAGACCGATGTGTGTGAGAGCGCTGATTGGTTCAACGCGAAGATGATCGCGGACATGGGTGCCTGTCTGAACATGACGCGCACGCCGGATTGCCATTTCTTCGCCGAGTCCCGGCACAACGGGACCAAGACCGTGGTGTTTTCGCCGGACTTCAGCCAGGTCTGCAAATACGCTGATCAGTGGGTACCGCTGCACGCGGGTAGCGACGGCGCCTTCTGGATGGCCACCACGCACGTGATCCTGAAGGAATTCCACCACGAGAAACAGACCCCGTACTTCCTCGACTACGTCAAGAAGTACACGGACAGCCCCTATCTCGTGAAACTTGAGAAAGACGGAGCTAACTACAAGCCGGGCAGGTTGTTACGCGCCAACGAGATCGCCGAGTACCGCGACATCTCGAACGGCGATTGGAAGTTCCTGAACATCGACGCCTCAAGCGGCGGTTTCGTCGTGCCCAAGGGAAGTTCGGGTTCCCGCTGGGACGAGAAGCCGGGCAACTGGAACATGAAGCCCGAGAACGCGACCGACGATCGGGCGTACGATCCGGTGCTGACGCTGTTGGGGCGCTCGGAAAAGGTGGCCCAGACGGCGTTCACCGAATTCGGGCTCGACAAGACCGTATATCGCGGTGTTCCGGTCATGGAGGTCGAGACCGTAGACGGCACCGCCGTGGTGACCACCGTCTACGACCTCATGATGGCCCAGTACGGGGTGTCTCGCGGGTTGGCCGGCGACTACCCGGCCGACTATACCAACAAGACCGCCGCGTACACACCCGCCTGGCAGGAAATCTTTACGGGGGTCTCCGCCGACACGGTGATCCAGTTCGCACGGGAGTGGGCCAACACCGCCGACATCACCGGCGGCAAGTGCATGATCATCATCGGCGCGGGCATCAACCACTGGTACCACTCCAACTTGATGTACCGCGCGGGAGCCATGGCGCTGATGCTCACGGGGTGCGTGGGCAAGAACGGTGGAGGCCTCAACCACTACGTGGGCCAGGAAAAGCTGGCTCCGGCGGACTCCTGGGGTGCGATCGCGTTCGGAAAGGACTGGCACGGCGCCGTCCGGCTCCAGCAGGCGCCCATCTGGCACTACATGAATTCGTGCCAGTACCGCTATGACGGCCAGTTCTCACGGTACAACACCGTCCCCGACAACGATCTCACGAAGCAGCACACCGCCGACCAGATCTACAAGTCGGTGCGCATGGGATGGATGCCGTTCTACCCACAGTTCGACCAAAACAGTCTCGAGCTGGGCAAGGAAGCCGTGCAGAGCGGCGCTGCCGACGACGATGCGGTCAAGCAGTACGTGCTGGAGAAACTCAAGGCCAAGACGCTCAACTATGCGGTAAGCGATCCGGAGGCCGAGACCAGCTTCCCCCGCGTGTGGTACATCTGGCGGGGTAACGCCATCATGGGGAGCATGAAGGGCCACGAATACGCCCTCAAGCACTACCTCGGCACCCATCACAACTTGATCGCCGAGGACTCCGAGGAACGCCCCGTCGATGTGAACTGGCATGAGGTCGCACCCGTCGGGAAGATGGACCTCATCATCGACCTCAACTTCCGGATGGACTCGTCGGCCCTCTACAGCGACATTGTGCTCCCGGCCGCGTCGTGGTACGAGAAGGCCGACCTGAACACCACCGACCTTCACTCGTTCATTCATCCGCTGTCGGCCGCAATCGCGCCCGTGTGGGAGTCCAAGACCGACTGGAACATCTTCCGCGACATCGCCAAGGCTACGAGCGAGGCGGCGGCCGAGTACTTCCCGGAGGTTCAGAAAGACATCATCTCGGTGCCCATCGCGCACGACTCCGCGGGTGAAATCGCACAGCCGGAAATCAAGGATTGGTACCTGGACGAGTGCGAGGCCATCCCCGGGAAGACGATGCACGGCATCGAGGTCGTGGACCGGGACTATACGAAGATCTACGAAAAATTCATCACGCTGGGCGATCGCATCCGCACGACCGGCCTGGGCGCTCACGGCAACCATTACGACTGTGCCGACGCCTTCGACGAGATGATCGAGTCCAACCACTTCCCGGTGGAGCGCAACAACGGCAGCGTGCTCCCCTCGCTCAAGGAAGACCTGTGGGCCGCCGACGCCGTGCTGCACCTTTCGACGCTCACCAACGGCGTGCTCAACGTGCGCGCCTACGAGAACGCCGAAAAGAAAACCGGGTTGGAATTGGCCCACCTGGGAGCGGGCAGCGCGGACGTCCGCATCAATTACGCGGATCTGCAAGCCCAACCGCGCCGGTACAACACCTCGCCCCTCTGGTCAGGCTTGATGAACGACGGTCGGGCGTACGCGGCCTACACCTACAACGTCGAGCAACTGGTGCCGTGGCGCACGCTCACGGGAAGACAGCATTTCTATCTCGACCACGAAATGTACCTGGCGTACGGCGAGAACCTGCCGACCTACAAGCCGTCACCCAAGCCCGAAGCCTACGGCGACCTCAAGGAGACGCTGAAGGACGGCGAGGCCCGCATACTCAATTGCCTCACGCCGCACGGAAAGTGGCACATCCACTCCACCTACATGGACAACCCTCGCATGCTGACCCTGTCGAGGGGCTGCGAGCCGGTGTGGCTGAGCGAGGTGGACGCCAGGGAGCTCGGCATCCAGGACAACGACTGGGTCGAGGTCTTCAACGATCACGGTGTCTATGCGGCCCGTGCCTGCGTCAGTGCGCGCATTCCGAAGGGCGTGTGCATCGTCTACCACGTACCGGAGCGCACGATCGGAATTCCGAAATCCCCGACCCGAGGCAACAAGAGGGCAGGGGGCCACAACAGCTTCACCCGGATCCACCTCAAGCCGAATTTTCTCGCCGGTGGCTACGGACAATTCTCGTACGGATTCAACTACTGGGGGCCGATCGCTCCCAACCGCGACACGCACGTCGTCGTGAAACGCATGGACAAGGTGGTGTTCTGATGATCAGAGACTCGCGCCAGGGACGGGAGCGCTGACATGGATGTTCGCTCACAAATCTCGATGGTGTTTCACCTCGACAAGTGCATCGGGTGCCACACGTGTTCGGTCGCCTGCAAGAACATTTGGACCGACCGCAAGGGTGCCGAATACATGTGGTGGAACAACGTCGAAACCAAGCCGGGAACCGGATATCCAGGCAAGTGGGAGGATCAGGATATCTACAAGGGTGGTTGGGAGAAGGATGGTGACGGCATACGGCTGAAGGGGGCCGGCAAGCCGAAGAGCCTCACCAACATCTTCCACAATCCCCACATGCCGGTGATCGACGACTACTACGAGCCCTTCACCTTCAAATACCTCGACCTGATCGAGTCCTCGGCCGGCGACGACCAGCCCACCGCGCGCCCGATTTCGATGATCACGGGCGAGCCGATGGACATCAAGATGGGTCCGAACTGGGACGACGACCTGAGCGGGTCGCCCGACTACGCGCGGAACGATCCCAACTTCAAAAATCTCACGGACGCTGAGCAGGAGGCCATGTTCGAGCTCGAGCGCATGGCGTTCTTCTACCTGCCGCGCATCTGCAATCACTGCCTGAACCCGGCGTGCGTGGCCTCGTGCCCCTCCGGGGCGATCTACAAGCGCGGTGAAGACGGCGTGGTCCTGATCAACCAGGACGTGTGCCGCGGCTGGCGCATGTGTGTGACGGCCTGCCCGTATAAGAAGACCTACTACAACTGGAATACCGGAAAGTCGGAGAAGTGCATCCTGTGCTATCCGCGCATCGAGGCGGGCCTCGCACCGGCGTGCATGCACTCGTGCGTCGGGCGGATCCGCTACTTGGGCGTGATGCTCTACGACGCCGACCAGATCGAGGCCGTCGCCTCGGCGGACGAGGCCGACGTTGTGCAGCGCCAGATGGACATGATCCTCGACCCCTTCGATCCGGAGGTCATTGCCGCGGCGAAGACGAACGGGGTGGCGGACTCGACCATCGACTCGGCGCAGAACTCGCCGACCTACAAGTTCGTGAAGATCTGGAACATGGCGCTGCCTCTGCATCCGGAGTTCCGCACGCTACCGATGCTCTTCTATGTGCCGCCGCTCCTACCGGTGGTGGCCACCGTGTCGGAGGCGGATCACAGTGAACGGGGCGGCGAACTCCACGACATCGCGAAGCACTGGCCCGACAGCTGGCTCTACGACACGACAACGAAGGAGCTCTTCGGCACGATCGACGACTCCCGTTTCCCCCTCGAGTACATGGCCAGCCTGTTCAGCGCCGGGGATACCGTGGCCGTGGCGGACCGCCTGAAGAAGTTGATGGCCGTGCGCCTCCACCGGCGCCTCGTCACGGTCGGCGACGTGGCCAAAGAGACGGTGGATGCTGCGCTGGCCGATACGAACCTCACACCATTGCTCGCAGACGACATCTACTATCTGACCTCCTTGGCCAAGTTCGACGACCGCTTCGTGATTCCCGCCGCCCACCGCGAACAGGCCATCGAGATGATCGAGTTCACCGGGGACGTGAAGGGCAACACCGGCTTCGGATTCAAAGTCGGCTCCGCCACGAGGGGGGCCTGACCATGCATCCATTCGCCCACTACGAGCACCTGGCCGTGCTCTTCGATTATCCCCAACTCGACTACCCGACGTGGGTTCAGGGCACGTACGACGCGCTCGCCGGTCGGTACGTTCTCGCCGCTGCCGAGATCGCGGCGCTCGCTCAGGTGTTGCCGAGCGAGGGGGGGCCATTCACCCCAGAGGAACTGGACGAAGTCCAGGAGATCTTCACGCGCTCCTTCGATGTCCAGGCCATCACCACGCTCGGCGTGGGCTACGTGATGTTCGGTGACGATTACAAGCGCGGCGAATTGTTGGTGAACCTGAACCGTGAGCTCGCCGTAGTCGGAATCGACCCAGGCACCGAACTGCCCGACCACCTCCCCAATGTGCTGCGCCTGGTCGCGCGCTGGGAGGACCGGGACCTGGCCCGAGAGTTCGTCGAAGAAATCCTGCATCCGGCGGTTCAGATGATGGTCGCCGAGTTCGGCGTGCGCCGGATCGATGCGCGTAACGGCCTCTACCAGAAGCACTTCAAGACACTGATCGTCTCGTCGGCCGAGCGCGGGACCATGTTCCGCGAGCCGCTCACGGCCGTCCTCGAAGTCCTGCGCGAAGACTTTCGTCTGGCCAAGTGGGTGCCGCCGGAACATAACAACGACTTCTTGCAGTCCGTCGGGCGTGAACTGGAGATCGAGGCCTCGCGCGGCAAGCCGACCAAGTCCGGGAGAATGCTATGACCGCGCTCGACACGTTTCTCTTCGTAGCGTTTCCCTACGTGGCCGTAATCACCTTCGTGGTTGGCGTCATCTATCGGTGGAAGTGGAAGGGCTTCACGGTTACCTCGCTCTCCTCCCAGTTTCTCGAGGGGAAGATGCTCTTTTGGGGAACGATCCCGTTCCACATCGGCATTCTTGTGGTCTTCCTCGGGCATCTCGTGGCATTCATGCTCCCCCAGGCGACGCTCGCATGGAATAGTCAGCCCCTGCGCCTCATCATCCTCGAAGGCACGGCGTTCGTATTCGGCCTCACCGTGCTGATCGGACTCGCGGCGCTGATGTATCGCCGATTCACCAACGCACGCATACGGGCCGTGACCACCCCCATGGACATCGGCATCGAGATGCTTCTCCTCGCCCAGGTGATCCTCGGGTGTTGGATAGCGTTGGGATATCGCTGGGGATCGTCCTGGTTCGCCGCTGACCTCAGCCCCTACCTCTGGTCGCTGGTGAAGTTCTCGCCGGAGGCGGGGGCCGTGTTCGCGCTGCCATGGGTCATCAAGCTCCATATCGTCGGTGCGTTCGCACTCGTCTTCATGGTGCCCTTCACGCGCCTCGCACACGTGATCGTGGCGCCGTTCAACTATCTCGTCCGGCCGTATCAACAAGTCATTTGGAACTGGGATAGGAAGGCGATTCGAGACCCAAGCACGGCGTGGAGCGCTGCTCGGCCCAAAGCGAACTGATCCGGAGCACACCCCTCCCCAAGGAACCCGGACCACACTTAAGAAGGAGTCGAATTGAGCAAGGAGCCTGGAAGGGCGCATACCATTCTCGCGCTCAACACGGTCGCCTTCACGGTCTGTTTCGCCGCTTGGATGCTGAACGGCGTGCTGGTGACCTTCCTGGTCGAGAACCGGGTCTTCGATTGGTCGGCCAGCCAGATGGGCTGGCTCATCGGTATCCCGGTGCTCACTGGTTCCCTTGTCCGACTTCCTCTCGGAATGGCCACGGACAGGTTCGGCGGCCGACCCGTCTACACACTGCTCATGCTGGCGGCGGCCGTCCCCATGTTTTTCCTGGGCCACGCCGACTCCTACCGGGAGTTCATGTGGCTGAGCCTGGGATTCGGATTGACCGGTGGCTCCTTCGCTGTCGGCATCGCATTCACCTCGGTCTGGTACTCGAGAGAACGCCAGGGAACCGCTCTGGGCATCTTCGGAGCGGGCAACGTGGGCGCCGCTCTAACCGTGATGGGTGCGCCGACGTTGCTCAACAGGCTCACGGACAACGGGGCGAACCTCGAGGGCTGGCGGACGCTGCCGGTGTACTACGCCGTCGCGCTCGTCGTCATGGCGGTTCTGTTCTTCCTCGGCACGAAGAACAAGAAGGCCGAGGGAGCCGACACCAAGACCATCAAGAAGATGCTGGCCCCGTTGGCGCACATGAGGGTGTGGCGCTTCGGGCTCTATTACTTCTTGGTCTTCGGTGGCTTCGTGGCGCTCGCTCAGTGGCTGGTTCCGTACTATGTCAACGTGTACGCCATGCCTCTGGTCACCGCCGGACTGATGACGTCTATCTTCTCGCTGCCGTCGGGTCTGATCCGGGCCCTTGGGGGGTGGTTCTCCGACCTTTTCGGCGCGCGCCTCGTACTCTACTCGGTCCTGAGCGTGGTGGGGATCTGCTGTTTCCTGCTGATCTTCCCCAAAATGGACATCGAGTCGCCGGGGCGCGGAGTGATGGCCCGTGGCGCCGGGATCGTCACCGAAGTCACACCAGCCATGATCACGGTCGAGGACCGAACCTACACGGTCATCACGGAGCCGCCCGATCAACCAAGAGAGGGTTTCCTGCCCTGGCCTGTGATCAAGAGCTGGCAGGAGCCGCAGGTCGAAGTGGGCGACCATGTCGTGAGGCGGCAACTGCTCGCCGACGGCATGACCCACATCTACTTCCAGGCGAACGTGGGGATTTTCACGCTACTCGTGTTCATCATCGGCATCGCCATGGGTATCGGCAAGGCCGCCGTCTACAAGTACATACCGGACTATTTCCCCAATGATGTAGGCGTCGTGGGCGGCATCGTCGGTGTCTTGGGCGGCCTCGGGGGCTTCGTCTGCCCGATCATCTTCGGATCGTTACTCGATTCGCTAGGCCTCTGGACCACGACCTGGATGTTCCTGTTCCTGGTCACGGTCGCCTGCCTCGTGTGGCTGAGCTTCGTCGTCCGCCGCATCTCACGCCAGATCTAGGAGGCCGAAACGTGGAGGCCGTTGGTGTAGATCAAGAGAACACTGAATCCCCGGAGACTCCCTCAGGACTGTCGGACTGGAATGTCGAGGATGCGAGTTTTTGGGCCAAGACGGGCAGGAAGACCGCGTTCCTGAATCTCGTTATCTCCATCCCGTGCCTCCTCCTGGCATTCGCCGTGTGGCTCTTCTGGTCGATCATCATCGTCCAGATGGGGTCGCTGGGCTTCCCATTCTCAACAACCGAGCTCTATACGCTGCCCGCCGTAGCCGGCTTGGCGGGAGCAACACTGCGGATTCCCAACTCGTTCATGATCGCCATCGGGGGTGGCCGAAACGTCATCGGGGTGACCACGGCCCTCATGATCATTCCCACGCTCGGTGTGGGCATGGCGCTTCAGAATCCCGACACGACCTATATGACGTTTGTCATACTGGCGGTTCTGAGCGGCATCGGCGGAGGTGCGTTCGCCTCGTCCATGTCCAACATCAGCTTTTTCTTCCCAAAGCGGATGCAGGGGCTGTCGCTCGGCCTCAACGCCGGTCTAGGCAACGTGGGCGTGAGCGTCATGCAGGTGCTTTTGCCCTGGGTGATGGGCTTCGCCGTGCTGGGTGCGTTCAGCGGCGATCCGAGCCAACTCCCGGACAGTCTTGGTGGCGCCTTGGTGTGGATCCAGAACGCCGGCCTGATCTGGGTACCGGCCTTGGTGGTTCTGACGGTCCTTGCGTTCGCATTCATGAACAACCTGCACTCGGTCGGCACGACTCCAATCGCGATCGGGAAGGTGCTTTGGCTGGAGTTGATGGGCTTCGGTGGAGCCGCCTTCGGTGTGTGGCTGCTGCTGGGCGTCGATGTGGGACTGCCCGACCTGCTCAAGATTTTCCTGGTCCTCGGGCTCACGATCGGCATGACCCTAATGCTCATGCGTTACTTGAGCCCAAGGGTCGTAAAAGACAATTTGAAAGGGCAGTTCGCGATCTTCAAGGAGAGGCACACCTGGGTCATGACGTGGCTCTACGTCATGACCTTCGGCTCCTTCATCGGCTACTCGGCCGCGTTCCCCAAGCTCATTCAGGACGTGTTCGGCTCGCTGCCGGATGGAAGCCTCAACCCGAACGCGCCGAATCCGCTTCAGTACGCGTGGCTCGGTCCACTAGTGGGTTCGCTGATCAGGCCGGTCGGCGGGTGGATGTCCGACAAGCTCGGGGGCGCCCGCGTCACCCACTGGGACACGATCGTGATGATCGGCTCGGCACTTGGAGTGGCCTACTACGTGAAGGCCGCGGGTGCGGCGGCGACTCCTGAGATTTACTGGTGGCCGTTCTTCTGGCTGTTCATGCTGCTGTTCGTGACCACGGGCATCGGCAACGGGTCAACGTTCCGGATGGTGCCGATCATCTTCAAGCCCTCGATGGCCGGCCCTGTGCTGGGCTGGACCTCCGCGGTGGCCGCATACGGAGCCTTCCTGATCCCACGGATCTTCGGCGGGCAGATCGAAGCGGGAACGCCGGAATACGGCCTCTACGGCTTCGCCGCCTATTACGTGACCTGCCTCGGCGTGAACTGGTGGTTCTACGCCCGGAAAGGTGCTGAAATCCCATGCTGACCCCCGGTCGAGGGGGTTGAATCCTCGTTAGGGAGACCCGACATGCCCCGACCTCGACATATTCTGTGGGAAGGACTCATCACCGGCCTGATCGGGGCCGGCGCGGTGGCGTTCTGGTTTCTCCTGGTCGACACGGTTGCGGGCCACCCCTTGTACACGCCGGCCATTCTCGGGTCGGCGGCGACGATCGGCCTCAGGGATCCAGAGTTGGTGGTGATCAGCATCCAGTCCGTTGGGGCCTACACCGCGTTTCACCTGCTTGCTTTCTTCGCGGTTGGAGTGGTCGCCTCGGTCCTCGCGCACGAAGCCGAGAAGTCGCTAAACATCCTTTGGCTGGTCGTCGAGTTTTTCCTGATCTTCGAGTTTGCGTTCTACGCAACGGTGGGCCTCGTCTTCGCGCCCCTGTTGGCCGAGCTGGCCTGGATCAACGTGGCCGTCGGCAACCTCATCGCAGCAGCCGGCATGGGCTATTACCTATGGCATGCCCACCCGGACATCGGCGCGCAGTTGACCGCCCTCGATCAGGACGGCGAGTCGGCGGGGTAGACTACTGCCCCGTCAGCCCCCTCCGCTCCAGCAACGGAGCAATGTCCGGATCCCTACCGCGGAAGCTCCGGAACAGGGTCATGGCGTCCACGCTGCCTCCACGAGACAGTAGCGTCGCCCGGAAGTGATCTCCGTTCTCTCGCTTCAGGCCACCGTTCTCCTTGAACCACTCCACGGTGTCGGCGTCCAGCACCTCACTCCAGATGTAGGAGTAGTACCCGGCGGAATAGCCGCCCATGATGTGCGAGAAGTATGTGCTGCGATAGCGCGGCGGCACGGCGCCCAAAGCGACGCCGGCATCTTCCAGCGCCTTGGCCTCGAAGGCGAGCAGCCCATCGGCGTCCGGCGACTCTCCCGGTGCCACCTGGTGCCAGGCCTGATCGAGCAGCGAGGCCGCCAGATACTCCGTGGTCGCGAATCCCTGATTGAAGGCCTGCGTCGCGAGCACCTTGTCGAGTAGCGCTCCGGGCATCGGCTCACCCGTCTCGTGATGTACCGCGTAGTTTGCGAGCACCTCCGGCCATACGGCCCACATCTCGTTCACCTGTGACGGGTACTCCACGAAGTCACGCGGTACGGACGTTCCAGCGAAGTAGGGGTAGTTCACGTCCGAGAACATGCCGTGCAGCGCGTGCCCGAACTCGTGGAACATCGTGGTCACCTCATCGAAGGTCATGAGCGTGGGTTGGCCTTCTGGCGGCTTCGGCACGTTGAGATGATTGGCCACCACAGGCCGCTCTTCGAGGAGGTGCGACTGCGAGACGTACGCGTTCATCCATGCGCCGCCGCGCTTGGATGACCGGGCATAGAAGTCGCCGAGGAAGATGGCCAGCATCTCGCCGTCTTCGTCATAGACCTCGAAGACACGCACGTCGGGATGGTACACGGGTAGGTCCAGGCGCTCCTTGAAGGTCAGGCCGTAGAGCTTGTTGGCCGCAAAGAAGACACCGTTTCGCAACACGTTGTCGATTTCGAAGTACGGCCGCAGTTCTGATTCATCGAAATCGTAGCGGGCTTTGCGCACCTTCTCCGTGTAGTACGCCCAGTCCCAAGCCGCCAATTGAAAATCGCCGCCCTGGGCATCGATCAGCGCTTGCATGTCTGCCGCCTCTCGCCTCGCGTTGGCTACTGCGGGAGGCGCCAGTTCGGCAAGCCGCTGATTGACCGCGTCGGTGGACAGCGCGGTCTCATTTTCCAAGACGTAGGCAGCGTGATTCGGATAGCCCAGAAGCTGGGCGCGCTCGGCACGCAACTCAACGACGCGGGTCAGTACCCCACGGTTGTCGAAGTCTCCGCCCCGGCTGCCGCGCGACAGCGAGATCTCATGGATGCGCTGGCGCAACGAGCGGTTCTCCAGAGACGCCAGCACCGGTTGGCCACTGGTGTTCAGGAGAGCAATGACGTACTTGCCCTCGAGACCCCGTTCTTTGGCGGCCTCTTCCGCGGCGGCGATGGCGTTGTCTGAAAGGCCCGCAAGTTCGTCGCGGCTGTCGATGATCACCGCCACTTCGTTCACTTCGTTGAGCACGTTCTGGCTAAACAGCGTGCCCAGCTCCGCCAACTCGGCGTTCATTGCCTTCAACCGCTCCTTGTCCCCGTCGGACAACTGAGCCCCGGCTCGAACGAAGTCCGTGTGATAGCGTTCGACCAGTCGCAGCGACTCGGGATCGAGATCCAGGTCGTCGCTCTGCTCGTACACGGTCTCGATGCGATCGAAAAGGCGGCTGTTGAGGAAAGTCTGGTCGCTGTGGGCCGCGAGCTTGGGCGCCATCTCGCTACGTATGGCCTCGAGGGCCTCGTTCGTGTCGGCGGACACCAGGCTGAAAAACACGGCCGAGACGCGCTGGAGCGTCCGCCCGGAGCGTTCGAGAGCGACCAGCGTGTTCTCCAGTGTCGGCGCCTCGGTTTGATTCGCGATGACATCGATCTCACTGCGTTGCTCGGCCATTCCACGCTCGAAGGCCGGCGCAAAATAATGATCCTCGATCCGGTCGAAGTCCGGCATATTGAAAAGCAAAGGGCTCTCCACGAAAAACGGATTATCACCCTCAGATCCGGCATCGGCACAGCCGAAAGAGGAAAGCGCCAACGTGGCGGTCACGGTCAACGCAGTACGAAACGTCATCTTGGTCACCTTGGGAAAGAGCGCAAACTGAAAAAGAATACTCATTTCCAGGGATGGTGGCGAGACGCGTTGGACCGTCCGTCCTGCCGGTTCCAGCTCAGCGTGACATGGTCACGTCGGCGGTAGTCACCCCCCCGGCCGTTATCTCGATGGTCGAGATCACCGTGTCGAAGAACTCGTGCCATACCACCACTTCATACTGACCGGGCGGGACGCCCGCGATCGAGTACGTGCCGTCTTCCTCGATCTTGGTGAAAAACGGGTTCGGCAGCACGAGGAGGTGCGCGATCATCTGCGAATGGATGTCGCACGTTACTCGGATGCTGTCGGGGCGCTGAAAGACGGTCGAAAGGATCGAGTTCGGCTTCTGCGCCTTGTTGAACACGCGGTTCCTGCGCCGCCCTTTGCTCCGCGTGTGGATGTTGTGCACCTCGTCGTCCGCGTTGTGAAAACTGATCTTGACACCCGCCATGACCGGAAGCACCCGAGGCACGAACGTGTAGTTCCGCTGATCGATCACGGGCG
Organism: Gemmatimonadota bacterium; assembly: GCA_022571515.1. Taxonomy (GTDB): domain Bacteria; phylum Gemmatimonadota; class Gemmatimonadetes; order Longimicrobiales; family Gaopeijiaceae; genus JACZXQ01. Next base: position 27,236 of record JACZXQ010000005.1, on the reverse strand, counting down.
GCTTCATCGCCGGTAGGGTGGTGGCCAGTTCGGTCGTGAGGTCCTCACCCTGGAGGTAGACGACCGCGTCACTCACCTGGAACTCGCCGATCTGTGGTACGTTCTCAAATGTGACCCGCCCTTCGACCGTCCCTACGTCCTGACCGAGCAGGACGTGTGGAGCAAGCGCTGAAAGCAGCGTGACTGCCATCGCCACGCCCGCTGCCGAACGGTTGCCCATTCGGAGCCCGCCGGGTCGTGGGATCATTGGGCGCCCGCAGGTTCGACCGAGAAACTCATGGACATGCCGGACCCCAGGTGTTCCGGAATCTGGCAATTGAACATCCAGTTCCCCGGGTTGGCCATCTCGACCAGGAGATCCACCGTCGAGGCAAGCGGAATGAGCACCGTGTCCCGCCACACGAGGTTGTCCATCGGCACGCCGTCCTGCGCCAGTACGACGAAACGCTGCCCGTGCAGGTGCATCGGATGGCTCATGGGATGCCGCGAGTCCGGGCTGTTGAACACGCGGATCTTCACCATATCGCCCTGTGTGAACCTCCACCCGGAGGCAGGGCCCAGGTCTCCACGCTCGGCTTCGGGGTCCGGCTCGTGGATCACCCATGTAACGCCCAGTCCCGTGGTCAGCCAGTTCATCATGGGCATGGGGTCGTTGAACTCCAGCGGCGGATAGTAGAGCGTGTCGGCCTCCAGCATGCGCATGATGGGCACCGGCAACGAATTGATCCGGAGCGAGAGATGAAGCTCCTTGTCGGGCGCACGATCGAGGTGCGCCCGAAGAGCCTCGAACTCGGCGGCGACCTCAGGATTCGATCTCAGGATCTGGAATGCGTCTCCGTGATCCTCGTCGGTACGATCGGATGAAACGGTGAAGATGCCCAACGTGTCCACCTCGTGCACGAAGGTGCCGAGCATGTGATCCACCGTCGTGATGCGATTGGTCAACGCGAACTCGCCCTCCTCGCCGAAGCGCGCCTCGAGCACATAGCGCTGCCCGGGCGCGATGACGGCATTGTTCACCCACACTTCACGTTCGAACCTGCTCATATCGCCCGCAACGAGCTTCATCGGGCCCGACTCGAGGCTCAGGTTGAAGGGACGCGTGTTGGACGCGTTGGTGATGAACATGCGCACGACGTCACCCCGCTTCACGGTCCTCCGGAAACCGGGTTCACCGTTTACCAGCAGCAGATTGCCGAACCGTCCCATCAGGGCGTGTGTGGGTGCTTCGAATCCCCACGGAAGGGAGCCCCGATCGTCGAGAAGCACGTCATCGAGGATCAGAACCTCTTCGTGGTTGGCCGGTCCGTAGTAGTCCGGGTCCGGTGATTCCACGAGGATGCTGCCGTAAAGCCCCAGATCCTGCGCGATGTGCGCACGCTGATGCGGATGGTACCAGTAGACACCCGCATCGGGAAAGCGGATCTCGGCCGTATACGAATCCCCGACCTGAACCGGAGATTGGGTCTGGCCAGGCACGCCATCGTACTGGTTGTCGACCCGCACACCGTGCCAGCGGAGTGTGGTCGCGAAGTCGATGTGGTTCGTGAACTCCACCGTGATCGACGCATTTTGAGCCACCCTGAGCGTCGGGCCGGGTGACTGCCCGTTGAAGCCGTAGACCTTTATCAGGCGCCCGTCGAGTTCGCGTTTGAGTACCATGGCTTCGAGCCGGAGCGTGTCACCATCCGCCAGCTCCAGCACCTCGGGGCCCAATGCCTCCGGCAAGCTCTCTACGGCTCGCATCGGCGCGGGCAGGAACGGCGCCACGTCGGGCAGGAAGCCCCGGAAGAGTGCCATCATCATGGCCATGTTCGGCCCGCCGGGAGGCATGCGCCAACCCGTGCTGTCGCCCATGGCACCATGGTTCATTTGTTGGGCAGCCAAAGGGGCGGCCGGCAAAGCAAAGAGTGCGAGGAACAAGAGGGCCGGGAAAGAGAGCGGACCTCGGCTCCGGTGCGGGCGGGTAGTCAGGAGAGCATCCATGATGCGTCGCGAGTAAGGTGAACATCGAAGCTACTGGCTGATCGGGCGCCGGAGCGGGACATCCCACTTCTGGGCGCTGGACACGTCGGGCATGCCCCAATCCTCACCGTTCCATCCCTGGAAACCCTCCATGCGGAACGTCCACAGGCCGGTGGACATGTCACTCACGACGATGAGGCCGTCGGCGTTGCGAACGTCGATCCCGAACGCACCATTGAAGACAGGCGTACGGTCCTTGTTGGGCGCGCCCAGGTACGTGTCGTAGTAGCCGACGGTTACGGGGTTCTCCGGATCCATGAGGCTGAAGATCTGTAGACCGTCCAGGTAGCCAGACACGAACACGTACGGCCAGCGCACCTCGTGATTGTGCGTGAGATTCTGGAAGTCGGCCGTCCAGCCCGAGATCGGACGGCGGATGTTGGTCACCTCACCGTCGAGCGCGGGCTGAAGGTCGAAGATCCGGAGCGGCGCGAACTGGTACTCGGTCTCGGCGACCACGTAGCGGCCATCAGGACTGGGCGTAAATGTATGTCCGAACTGCACGCCGCTGATCCCGGTCAGCGTGATCACAAGCTCGGGCGCGTCCAGATTCGTGATGTTGTAGATGTAGTAGCCACCCGTGCCGCCCCCGTAGAAACGGTCCTGATCGGTGTCCGGGTGGTAGCCCACATAAAAGTCGTGATAGGCCCTGCCGCGCCCCTGGCCATCCCCACTCTCCGGTATCGGGACTTCGGCTATGAGCGCGTTGTCGACGTCGCCGCTCACCACGCGTCCCAAGTCGTAGACGTAGGCGCTCGGGCCCCGCGTGGTCGTGAGGAGCAGGATGCGGCCGCTCGTGTGCTTGTAGATGAAGATGTTGTGGAATCCGCCCGGGCGCTCCGGCGCGTGGATCCTCGCCACTTCTCGAACGGTGGAGGGGTCGGGTAGCCCCGTCACGTCGAGTACGACCGCACCCAGGTCGGAGTCCGGCCCGCCCTGCCCGAACTGGAGCGACTGCACCACGTAGTAGCGACCGTCGATCTTGAAGTGCTTGACGTCCATCCCGCCGTTACCGAGGTGGAGATCCTGGTCCTGGATCCTCCACCGGTAGATCACCTCCGGCCGCGCCGGGTCCTCAATGCTCACGATGTCCATGCCTTTGGGGCCCTCGGGGCCATACTGCATGCGCGCCACGTAGACATAGGGGCGGGACAACTCCTGCTCGACGTCCATGTCGGCCACGCTCAAACGGTGGCCGAGCGGGATGTGTCCGAGCACCTCGATGTTGTCGCTGCCGGGCTTGAGCGGCGTCCACTGTGCCGCAAGCGGAGTGGCGGCTGAGATCGCGAGGGAAGCGAGCAATGCGATCATGCCGGGGATCGAGATCCGGGGGCGTTGCATGGGCGGTTCTCCACAATAAAAACGTGAGTTGCGTTCGGGGCCGCGGATGGGCCGTCGGGACGGACAAGGGTAATGTACGGGGCGGCGGGAAACGCCGTCAATCGGCGGCGACGCCCGTCTTGCGGCGCCGCCGGAAGGGGTCGGTACCTGTCGTCGTCCGGCATCAGTCGGCCAGATCGAGAGAATCGGAGCCTGAAACTGGGCGGTAGGACGACCTGACACGGGTGGACTTTTACCTGTAACGGCGCAAAATTCTCTACCTTGAGGGGGCGGAGGAGGTCTGGTGGCCTCACTGGTCTTCAAAACCAGCTCGCCCGGCTGAACCCCGGGCAGGTGGGTTCGATTCCCACACGTTCCCGCCAAACATGCGGCCCCGGGCTCCAATGGGAGTCCCGGGGCCGCGTTGCTCGCTCGCACGAGCTTGGGTAAGCTTGAAGCCGAATGACTTCTACTCACCACTTGAAGCTTATCGTCGGAGCCGCCTCGCTCCTCACCGTCGCCGCGTTGGGCCCATGGCCTGCCACCGTCTCGGCGCAGGAACGCGACGTGCCGGTTGGGACGCAGACGGATTCACTGACCGGGCGTGTGTCTCCCGGAGGCGCATTCTTCCGGTCTCTTCTGTTGCCCGGCTGGGGACAGGCCGCCGTGGGATCGTACGGGCGTGGCGGCTTCTATTTCGCCACCGAGTCCGCGGTGGGCTGGATGCTCTTCAAGACCAACCGGCGGCAGCGCTCGGCGCGCGCCATCGTGGCGTTGAGAGAGGGCGAGGTCGAGGCCTTTCACATGGCCCTTGGGGTTACCGCCCCCGACTCCTTGCTGGCGCTGATGGATGCGGACCCCTCGGTTACCGACGCGCGCGAACTCGAAGACGTGCGCTCTCAGCAGTTCGAGGACTGGCTGGCCTTTGGCGTCTTCATGTTGTTTCTCAGCGGAGCGGACGCCTTCGTTGCGGCGCACCTCGCCGACTTTCCCGAGCCGCTGTCCCCGGGGTTCCAGGTGCTCCCGGACGGCGGGTTCGAGGCCAGCCTGAGAATCACCGTCCCACGGGGTTGGCCCGGCGGTTAGCAACGCGTCAGCCGGCCCACTCCTCGAGCCGCGGCGGCCGATCGCGTTCCAGGATGAGATAGCTGCGGTGGTTGACCCAGTCCCCGGCATTCACGTAGAACCGCCCGGGCGTATCCTCGATGAGCAACGGCACGTGCGTGTGTCCAAAGACCACCAGATCGATCTCGGGGTCGGACCGCAGCTTGGCGATTCCGCATTTCTTGAGGTGCTCCGAACGCCCCCGCTCCGCCTCCGTCGGTCCCGTTCCCTCGCCGCGATCGATGGTTTGGGACACCGCCCTCGCGAGCGGCACGCCCACGTCGGGATGCAGCCACCTGAACCCCCAGACGGTGACCCGGCTCTGGATTACCCGGCGCAGGATCCGGTACGGCAGGTCGCCTGAACCGAGCCCGTCGCCGTGCGCCACGAACGTGCGCCAACCGTTGAGGTCGAGTACCACCGGATCTCGATAGAGGGTTACGCCCAACTCGTCGGTGAGAAAGCTGCCACCCCACCAATCGTGGTTGCCTCCCATGAAGCTCACGGGCACGCCACTCCTCACCAGATCGCCGATCAGTGCCAGTACCCGGGTATGTCCGCGTGGGATGACGGACCGGTACTCGAACCAAAAATCAAAAATATCGCCGTTGAGGATGACCTCCGAGGCGGTCTTACCCGCCTCGACCAACCAGCGCTCGAAGGCTGACTCCGTGGCCTCGGAAACGATGCCCAGGTGGACATCGCTGGCGAGGAGGATCGGCTTTCCGGACATGGCGGGAGAAGGTAGAGTAGTGGCTGCCGGGGGGGAAGCTTTCGGTGATCGAAACCAAGAGGTGTCGGAAGAAGCATGACCAGAACGCATTCGACGTGGACCGGCGAGGTGTCCGCCGGGTCCGTACCATGGGCACAGGGGGCGGCGTTCGCCGTGCTCGTGCTCACGCTCCAGGCCTGCGGAGGACAGCCGGCCGGGACGCCGGTGCCGAGGATCGATGCCGAGCGAGCCGCGGCCCGTGCGTTGGCTACCAGTCAGGTGACCGCGCCGTCACGTGTCGATTTCGAGTGGTCGCTCAGCGAGCCGAGCCTGCGCGTGGCGGGCAAGGGCGTGGCGAGACTCGAGCCGGACAAGGCCCGGCTGGACATGTTCCTGCGCAACGGCGCGAACGTCATCACGATCGCTCTCGTGGACGGCGAGGTCCGCGTCCCACCGGGACAGATGTTCAACGTGCTTCCGGCGCCACCCTTACTTTGGGCCGCACTCGGGGTGTTCCGGCCCGACGACTCGATGACGCTGTTGGGCGGCGAGGCTCTCGGCGATGACGTCGTGCGCCTGCGGTACGAGCTCGACGACGGCACAGAGTTGCGGTATCGGATCGATGCCGGCCGTGTACAACGCGTCGAGATCAGGGAGGACGGGCACGTACTCCATCGTGTGACGCTGACGCTGGAGGATGGGTACGACCATCCCACAGAGGCCACGTACAGGCACATCGCCGCATTCCGTGAGCTGAAAGTTCGAATCGACTCGGTGAAGACCGTTGAGACCTATCCGGCAAGCATCTGGGATCCGCGCCGCTAGGGCCCTCCTAGGGGTCCTCGCGCTTCTGGCTGTTCAGGGCTGCAGCTACAGCTTCCTGTCGGGGAGCTTTCCACCCCACATCCACAGTGTCGCCATCCTTCCCTTCGAAAACGACACGAATCGCTTCGATCTGACCCAGGAGTTGCACGAGCAGATGCTGCGTGAGTTGCCCCGCTCACTCGGAATCGTCAACGCCGGAGAGGAAGCTGCCGACGCTCTGGTGCGTGGACGGATCACAGGCTATTCGCTCTCCACGCCCTTGTTCAGGCCCGGTCAGCGAGACCAGATCACTGTCCTGCAGCGCCGGGTGTCCCTCCGTGTCGAGGTCGAAATCGTGGATCTGGTGGAGAACGTGATCCTCTTCGAGAGCAGCTCGCTTTCCACTCAGGGAGAGTTTCTCGAGGAAAGCCAGGACGAGGCCATCGGGCGGGCGTTGGCCATAGAATTACTGGTCCAGCGTATCATAGACGGCGCCCAGTCAAACTGGTAGGTTAGGCCGCCAAAATGCCCGGGGCCGATCCACCCCGGTAACCAAGACCAAGACAATCAAACGTCAGGAGTCCCTTTGGTCCGAGCATTCGGCTTGGGTGCCATGCTGTTTGGAGTGTGGTTGCTGCTGTCCGGCCACTACACCCCACTACTCCTGGGATTCGGTGTCGGCTCCAGCATCTTGGTGGTCATGATCGCGATGCGGATGGACGTCGTCGACCATGAGGGCGTCCCGCTCTACCTCGTGCCACGAGTCCTCGCCTACATCCCGTGGCTGCTCCTCGAGATTCTCAGGGCGAACATCAGCGTCGCCCGGATCATCCTCCATCCGGCGCTGCCGATCAGCCCCATCATGGTGCATTTCCAAGCGAGCCAGAAGACCGACGTGGGGCGGGCCATCTACGCGAATTCGATCACCCTCACACCGGGTACCATCACCACAGGCGTGGAGGGGTCCGAGTTGGAGATCCATGCGCTTACTTGGGCCGATATCGACGGCCGCGAGGAAGACGAGATGGACCGCCGCGTGACACGGTTGGAGCAGGGCATTTGATGTTCGTGGCGGCAGCAGCAGGAATCATCCTCAGCATGGTCCTGGCCTTGCTGAGGGCGCTTCTGGGCCCGACCGTGTACGACCGCGTGCTCGCCCTGAACATGTTCGGTACCAAGACGGTGCTCCTGATCGCCGTCCTCGGCTTCCTGAGCGGGCGCCCCGACTTCCTCGATCTGGCGATCGCCTACGCTCTCATCAACTTCATCGGCACCATCGCGGTGCTGAAGCTGTTCGAGGTGGGAGACCTGGGCCGAGCGAGCGACCCCACCGGGGGAAGCGCCTGATGGCCATCGTGCTCGACATCCTCAGTTGGGCCGCCATCGCCGGTGGACTCTTCTTCATGGTCGTCGGCGCGATCGGTGTACTCCGCATGCCTGACGTCTACACACGGCTACACGCGGCGGGCATGACCGACACGATGGGCGCCGGACTGATCCTGATCGGGCTCACGTTCCAAGCTGGACCCACCCTCGTGGCCGTACGCCTCATGCTGGTGTGGGCCTTCCTGCTCTTCACGAATCCCATCTCGACGCACGCGCTCGCTCGCGCGGCGCTGAGCGGTGGAGTAGAGCCCTTCCGAGTCGATATGGAGGGGGACAAACCATAGAACTCCTGGTCGACTTCGCGCTGCTCGGCCTGCTCGCCGTGACGGCGATCGCGCTGCTGCGGATCCGCAATCTCGTCGCGGTCGTGATGCTCGCCGGCATCTACAGCCTGCTCTCGGCCGGGCTCTTCACCGTGATGGACGCCGTGGATGTCGCCTTCACGGAGGCCGTGGTCGGAGCCGGAATTTCGACGGTCCTCATGCTGGGAACGCTCGCCCTGGTCGGTCGAAAGGAAAAGGCCCCCGACCGGCACCCCGTGCTCCCGCTCTTCGTGGTCTTGGTGACCGGAGCCGCGTTGGTCTATGGCACGCTCGACATGCCCCGCTTCGGCGACCCCGGCAATCCCATCCACCACCACGTGGCCCCCCGCTACCTGGAGGAGTCGGGCCATGAGATCGGGATCCCCAACGTGGTGACCTCGGTGCTCGCCAGCTATCGCGGTTATGACACCATGGGGGAGATCACGGTGATCTTCACCGCGGTGGTCGGGGTGGTGCTCCTCATGGCCACGCGGAGGCGGCGCTGGCCGGGGGAAGGGAAGGGGGACGACGATGGAGGATAGGGTCATCCTCCGGGTCGGGGCCAAAATCCTGATTCCGTACATCCTGCTCTTCGCCCTTTACGTACAGTTCCACGGTGATTACGGCCCCGGCGGCGGCTTTCAGGCAGGCGTGATCTTCGCCTCCGCGTTCATCCTGTACGCCCTGATCTACGGGCTGGCCCACGCAAGGCGGGTATTGCCGCTGGAACTCGCGACATTCTGCGCCGCGCTGGGGGTCGTCATCTTCGCGGGCGTCGGCATCGTCACGCTCCTCAAGGGAGGGCTGTTCCTCGAGTACGGCGTGCTTCGACACGATCCGGTGCATGGACAGCACCTGGGCATCCTGCTGGTCGAGCTGGGAGTCTTCACCACAGTCTTCGGATCCATGGTGGCGTTTTTCTATTCGTTCGCGGGCCGCCGGACGGGGCGTTCGTGAGCGTTCTCGGGCTCTTCAACTACTGGATCTTCGTTTTCCTGATGATGGTGGGCTTCTACATCCTCATCTCCCGCGGGAATCTGGTTAAGAAAATCATAGGCCTGAACATCTTCCAGACCTCCGTCTTCATTCTCTACATCAGCATGGGCAAGGTGACGGGCGGTACCGCACCCATCCTGGTCGAAGGGGACGCGGTCTACTCGAATCCGCTGCCTCATGTGCTGATCCTGACGGCCATCGTCGTGGGCGTCGCCACCACCGCGCTCGGCCTCAGCCTCGTGGTTCGGATCAAGGAGGCCTACGGCACGATCGAAGAGGACGAAATCCAGGCGGAGGACCTGCGCTCGTGAGCGCCCACCTACCCGTACTGCAGGTGCTCGTGCCGCTGCTGGCGGCCCCCTTGTGTGCGATCCTACGGAATGGGCGCGCTGCTTGGGCCGTGGCCATGGTGGCGAGCTGGACCTCGTTGTGGATCGCCATCCAACTCCTGACACTCGTGTTGGCGAACGGCACGATCAGCTACGAGCTGGGTGGTTGGGCGGCTCCATGGGGCATCGAATACCGCATCGACACGGTGAACGCGTTCGTGCTCCTCATCGTCTCGATGATCGCGGCGGTCGTCACGCCCTACGCGCTCAAGAGCATCGAGCGCGAGGTGGAGGCCTCCCGTGTGGCCCTGTTTTATGCGGCCTTTATGCTGTGCCTGACGGGGCTGCTCGGGATCACGATAACAGGGGACGTCTTCAACGTTTTCGTCTTCCTCGAGATCTCGTCGCTGTCAGCCTACGCATTGATCGCCATTGGGCAGAATCGCAAAGCGCTCACCGCAGCCTACCAGTACCTGATCATGGGCAGTGTGGGGGCCACCTTCATCGTGATCGGCATCGGCATGATGTATGTCATGACCGGGTCGCTCAACATGGCCGACCTGTCCGTACTCCTACCTCAGGTGTCTTCCTCTCGCACCATTCCGGTGGCGTTCGCGTTTCTCACCGTCGGCATCAGTCTGAAGCTGGCGCTCTTTCCGCTTCATCTGTGGCTACCCAACGCGTACACCTACGCACCCTCGACCGTCACAGTGTTCATCGCGTCGACCGCCACCAAAGTGGCGGTCTATATGCTGCTTCGGTTCTTCTTCACGATCTTCGGACCGGCATTCTCTTTCGACGTGATGCAGTTGGACCGCGTGCTGTTGCCTCTCGCCCTGGTGGCGATCTTCAGCATGTCCCTGGTCGCCATCTTCCAGACGAACATCAAGCGAATGATGGCTTACTCGAGCGTAGCCCAAATCGGGTACATGATCCTGGGGATCAGCATGGCATCGGTCACCGGGTTGACCGCCGGGATTCTCCACATGTTCAATCACGCGATGATGAAGGGCGCTCTCTTCATGGCGCTCGGGTGCGTGATGTACCGGGTCGGCTCCGTTCACATCGATTCCATGCGAGGCCTGGGCAAGCGCATGCCCTGGACGATGGCCGCGTTCGTAATGGGTGGGCTCAGCCTGATCGGCGTACCGCTCACCGTGGGCTTCGTCAGCAAGTGGTACCTCATCCAGGGGGCGCTCGAGAAGGGCTGGTGGCCGGTGGCGGCTCTCGTGCTCCTCACGTCGCTCATGGCAGTGGTCTACATCTGGCGGGTGGTGGAGGCTGCGTACTTCCAGGAGTTTCCGGGCGACGATGACGGCGAGCTGCGAGAAGCACCCCTGGCCATGTTGGTGCCTACGTGGGCCTTGGTCTTGATCAATCTCTATTTCGGGATCGACGCTTCGCTCACGGCCGGAGTCGCAGGAGCGGCGGCCCGTAGCCTGCTGGGGGTGGGCCCATGAGCCCGGAGACCAGCGTAGTCCTGGCTTTCGCCATTCCGCTGGCCGGCGCGGTACTCATCGCGGCGACCGGGAGCCTGCCCAACCTGAGGGAGGCGGTGACACTGGCCACGGGCGCCGCGCTGCTGTTCGTGGTGGCCTCGTTGGTTCCGGAGGTGCTGGCCGGAGCCCGGCCTAGCGTCGACCTGGTCGAATGGGTCCCCGGAATCCAGCTTCGGTTCACCGTGGAGCCGCTCGGGATGATTTTCGCGGGTGTCGCGGCACTGCTGTGGCCCGTGAACTCGCTGTATTCCATCGGCTACATGAGGGGCAACGGCGAATCGCACCAGACCCGATTCTACGTCTTCTTCGCCATTGCGATAGCCGCCGCGATCGGCGTCGCGTTCGCAGGCAATCTGCTCACCCTGTTCGTGTTCTACGAGGCGCTGACCCTCTCGACCTACCCGCTCGTCACGCACAAGGGCACCGAGGACGCGAAGCGTGGCGGGCGAGCGTACCTCGGCATTCTCATGACGACGTCGATCGGCCTGCTGTTCTTCGCAATCGTGTGGACGTGGCAGGCCACCGGAACCACCGAGTTCACGGAGGGCGGCATCCTGTCCGGCCACCTCGAGGGTGCCCAGGTGGGGCTGCTGCTGTTCCTGTTCATGTTCGGGATCGGCAAGGCCGCGATCATGCCTGTCCATCGCTGGCTGCCTGCCGCGATGGTCGCCCCCACACCGGTGAGCGCCCTCCTGCACGCGGTCGCGGTGGTGAAGGCCGGTGTGTTCAGCGTGGTGAAGGTCCTGGTCTACGTGTTCGGGTTCGAGCTGCTTCAGGCCGAGCCGAGCACGCGGTGGCTGCTCTACGCCGCCGGCTTCACCGTGATCGCCGCGTCCGTCGTCGCTCTCCGGATCGCCCTCGAGCAGGGCAACCTCAAGCGCATGCTGGCCTATTCCACGATCAGCCAGCTCTCGTACATCGTGCTCTCGGCGGCCATCTTCGTGCCCATCTCGGCCGCCGGCGCGGGGCTCCACATCGTGGCGCACGCGTTCGGGAAGATCACGCTCTTCTTCGCGGCGGGCTCGATCTACACCGCGGCGCACAAGACGGAGATCGGCCAACTCAAGGGGATCGGCCGACGAATGCCCTGGACGATGGGTGCCTTCGCGATCGGCGCACTCTCGATGATCGGGCTGCCCCCTGCCGGCGGGTTCGTCAGCAAGTGGTACATCCTGCTGGGCGCCTTCGAGGCTGACCAGTTCCTGGTGATGGGAATCCTGGTGGTGAGCACCCTGCTCAACGCGGCCTACTTCGTGCCGATCGTATACATGGCGTTCTTCATGGAGGAGGAAGCTCCGATCGGCGGGAATGGCGACAGCCGCGGTCACGGCGAGGCGCCACTGCCCATCGTCATGGCGCTCTCGGCCACCGCGGTCCTGACCGTGCTGTTGTTCTTCTTCCCGGATGTGCCACTCGCCCTGGCGCACGCGTTCACAGGGGGCGGACCATGACCGGCAACGGCCACGACGACCACTGGCTGGTGCGCCCCGGCTCGATTCGCGTGCTGCGGATCGTGTTCATCGGCGTGCTCGCGGCCACAGTGGCGCCCGACTTCATCATTGATCAGCATGAGGATTTCGGGATCGAGGGTAGTTTCGGATTCTACGCGTGGTACGGGTTCCTCACCTGTGTGGGCATGATCGTCGTATCCAAGGTTTTGAGCGTCTTCCTCAAGCGGCGGGATACGTACTTTGACGGCTAGCTTCCCACCGGGGCTGATCCTGGTCGCAGGGGGTTTGCTGATCCCGTTCGTACGTGGGCGGGTGAAGGAGGCGCTCGTCCTGGGCCTGCCCTTGCTCACGCTCTGGGCCGTATGGCTCGTCCCCGATGGACCGGCGGTCACGCTCTCGTTCCTGGACTACCAGCTCACGCCCGTACACGGCAGCCCCGTGGGTCGTCTGTTCGGCACCGTGTTCTGCATCATGGCGTTCGCCGGCGGCCTCTTCGCGATCCGCCAGGCCCGCACGCTCGAACTCGCGGCCGCCTTCGCCTACGCGGGCAGCGCGATCGCCATCACTTCGGCGGGCGACCTGATCACGGTGTTCGTGTTCTGGGAGCTCATGGCGGTGGGCTCGACCCTCGTGGTGTGGGCGTCCGACCAGCCGAAGGCCTTCGAGGCCGGCATGCGCTACCTGCTGGTCCATCTCCTCGGGGGCGTGATCCTGATGATCGGGATCGTGTCGCACATCGCGGACACGGGGTCGGTCGCCTTCGAGGCGATGCAGCCCGACTCGTTCGGCCGAGTCCTGATTCTCATCGGTTTCTTGATCAACGCAGGCGCGCCGCCCCTGTCCGCGTGGATCTCGGACGCGTACCCAGAGGCCAGCCCGAGCGGAATGGTGTTCCTTTCCGCGTTCACCACCAAAACGGCCGTCTTCGCGTTGTGGGTCGCCTTCCCGGGCACCTGGATCCTGATACCTGTGGGCCTCTACATGGTCTTCTACGGGATTATCTACGCCCTGCTCGAGAACGACATGCGCCGCATCCTGGCCTACTCGATCGTCAATCAGGTGGGCTTCATGGTCATCGGGATCGGGATCGGCACCGAGATGGCGCTCAACGGGGCGGCCTCGCACGCGTTCGCGCACATCATCTACAAAGCGCTACTGCTGATGTCGGCCGGGAGCGTGATGTACCAGACCGGAAGGAGGAAGTGTACCGACCTGGGTGGCCTGTTCAGGACCATGCCCCTCACGACTCTTTGTGGCGGCATTGGCGCGTTGGCGATCTCGGCGTTCCCGTTCACCTCGGGCTTCGTGTCCAAGTCGATGATCGCGCAGGGAGCCGTCGACCAACACCTCGCCGTTGTCTGGTTCCTTCTGACCGCCGCCTCGGCCGGTGTTTTCCTGCACGCGGGCATCAAGTTCCCGTGGTTCGTGTTCTTCCAGAAGGACTCGGGGCTACGCCCCCCGGATCCCCCGATGAACATGCGGGTGCCCATGCTGTTCTTCGCATTCCTGTGTGTCGGACTCGGCGTCTACCCGAAGCCGCTCTACGACATCCTGCCGTACGCGGTCGAGTTCGTACCGTACACGATCTCGCACGTGGTGGCCCAGTCGCAGTTGCTGTTGTTCGCGGGCCTGGCCTTCTTCGTGCTGCTCCCTCAGATGCAGCGTACGCTGACCATCTCACTCGACTTCGACTGGTTTTATCGGCGCTTCGGCACGGCACTAGGCCGAGAGCTCGCCGTGCGCACAACGCGTATGCGGGCACGTGTGCTGGGCGCCACCGTGGCGCGCGCGCGGACGTTCACCGATGAGCTGTTCAGGCACCACGGACCCCATGGTGTCCTGGCCCAGACGTGGCCGACGGGCAGCATGGTTCTTTGGGTCGCCATACTCCTGGGCGCCTATCTGGTGTTCTATTTCTGATCATGACGACCATGCTCAAGTTGGGATCCCGCGGCTCGAAGCTGGCTCTCACCCAAAGCCGAACGGTGGCCGCCGCGGTCGAGGCCCTGGGCGCCGCGAGCGTGGAGTTGGAAGTCATCAAGACCACCGGGGATGCCATCCAGGATCGGCCGCTACCCGAGATCGGCGGCAAGGGCCTCTTCACCCAGGAGTTGGACAGCGCCCTTCTTGAAGGCCGCATCCAGTTTGCGGTGCACTCCCTCAAGGACCTACCCACCGATATGGACCCCAGGCTGTGCGTGACAGCCACGGCAAAGCGGGTGGACCCTCGTGACGTCATCGTCGGGCCCGCCGGATCGCGTACCACGCTGGTCGGCCTGGCCGAAGGCGCGATCCTAGGCACGAGCTCGCTGCGACGCGCGGCGCTGGCCCGCGCATTCCGGCCCGACCTGGAAGTGCGCGACATCCGGGGCAACGTGGATACGCGCTTGGCCAAGGTCGATGCGGGCGACTACGACGCGGTGATACTCGCGGGCGCGGGCCTCCTTCGTCTGGGACTGGAGGAGCGCATCGGTGAGTGGATGGAGCGCACCTCCTGGCTGCCGGCTCCTGCCCAGGGCGCCCTCGGGATCGTAACACGCACCGACGACGAGGAGACCCGCGCGCTCTTGGAGCCTCTTCGCCACCGGGAGACCGAGATGGCCGTCGCCGCCGAGCGGGCACTCCTCGCCGCGCTGGGTGGCGGCTGCCACGTGCCCGTCGGCGCCCTTGGGCTGACCTACGCCGACGGACTCCGCCTATGGGCCATGGTGGCGAGTCCGGACGGACGGCATCTGGTGCGCGCCGACCTCACGGGTAGCGCACATGATCCAGCAGAGTTGGGCCGGCGCACCGCTCAGACCCTGATAGACCGAGGGGCGAATGCGTTGCTCGAGGCGGCTGAGGCGGACGGAGCTTTGGGCCCATGACCGAACCTTCCGCCGCCGCCGGCAAGGTCCTCGCGGGGCCAGATTGCATCACGCGTTACGGTCCTCCGAGAGATGGGCGCGTGGTGTTCACCAACGGTTGCTTCGACATCCTGCACCGTGGCCACGTGATGTACCTGGAGCAAGCTCGCCTGCTGGGCGATGCGCTCGTGGTCGGCGTGAACACCGACGCATCCGTGGCACGCCTCAAGGGCTCCGGGCGGCCGCTCGTTCCCGAAGGGGACCGGGCGCTCGTTCTCGCCGCTCTCTCCTCCGTCACCGCGGTCACGCTCTTCGACGAGGACACGCCCGCCGAGTTGATCGCGGCCCTGCAGCCGGATGTGCTCGTGAAGGGCGGCGACTACACGCCGGAGGAGATCGTGGGGGCCGACATCGTAGAGCGTGGGGGCGGACGTGTGGTCGTCATCCCCTACGTGCAGGGTCGCTCCACCTCAGAACTGATCCAGCAACTGAGGGAGAGCGACTCATGAGCCGGCCCGACGGGCGAAATCCCGGCGAACTACGACCCGTCACGATGGAACTGGGCAAAGCGCGGCACGCCGAGGGCTCGTGCCTCATCAGCGCCGGCCATACCCAAGTCCTATGTGCGGCGAGCGTCGAGGAGCGGGTGCCCGACTGGAGGGCGGGGCGGGGGACCGGTTGGGTTACCGCCGAGTACAGCATGCTACCCCGCGCCACGCACACCCGTAGCAGGCGCGAGCGGGGCACCGTAGGCGGGCGCACCCAGGAGATCCAACGCCTCATCGGACGGTCACTGAGGTCCGTGATCGACCTCCGCGCATTGGGCGAAAGAACCATCATCGTCGACTGCGATGTCCTCGAGGCGGACGGCGGCACCCGTACGGCGGCCATTACGGGTGCCTGTGTGGCACTCGAGGCGGCTTGCCGCAAGCTGGTGGGGGAAGGGTTGATCGCCCGCAATCCGATCCGTGAGATGGTAACGGCGGTGAGTGTCGGCATCGTCGATGGTGTCGCCTGCCTCGATCTGAACTACGAAGAGGACTCGTCGGCTCAAGTCGACATGAACGTGGTCGCCACGGCTTCGGGCCGTCTCGTGGAAGTGCAGGGCACTGCGGAGAAGGAGCCGTTTTCACGCGAGGAACTGGACGACCTCCTCGACATCGCACTCGATGGCATCCGGCGGCTCACGGCCTTCCAAGACCAGGCGCTGGCCGGATAGATGGACCTGCTGGTCGCGACGCGCGGTGTCCACAAGCTGGTCGAGATCCGCCGCATCCTCGGTGACCTGGGAGGCGTGCACCTGTTGAGCCTCACTGACCTGAGCCTCACGCCCGAGCCAGAAGAGGATGATCTCGAGCCGTACGACACCTTCGAGGCCAACGCGCGGTCCAAGGCGGCCTACTTCCGGAAACGCAGCGGCATCGCCACCGTCGCCGATGATTCCGGCATCGCCGTGGACCTGCTCGATGGCGCGCCAGGTGTCCGCTCGAAGCGATTCGCGCCCGGAGCGCGTAACCTCGATGGAGCCGACTTGGACGAAGCGAACAACGCCTACCTGCTCGAGTCGTTGGAGAACTCACCCCGGGAAGCCCGCACGGCCCACTACGTGTGCGTTGCGGTGTTGGACACGGGGGGGGAAGGGGAGGCCCTGGCCTTCGAGGGCCAGGCACACGGTGTCATTCTCGCAGACCCCCGAGGCTCAGGCGGGTTCGGCTACGATCCGCTCTTCTTCGACGAGGAACTCGGCAAGACGTTCGCGGAGATATCCCAGGACACCAAGAACGGGCGCAGCCATCGCGGGAAAGCGTTCCGAGCGTTGGCACGCCATCTGGAGAATGTGATCCGCTGCTAGGCCGGTGGCGCCGCCAGGACAGTCCCGCTCGTCGCGACACCCACGACGAGCGAAGCTGGACACCCACCGCCGCCAGCGCGACCTTCCTCTGGTGTAAATTATTGGTGCACACCACACACGGGGCGTGGCGCAGCTCGGTAGCGCGCCTGCTTTGGGAGCAGGAGGTCCCCGGTTCGAATCCGGGCGCCCCGACTAGGCGGGAGGCCTTTAGACATAAGGCCTTCCGCTTTTTTGCGTCTGGTGCTGAGAAGTGGGAAAAAGGGCTGGGTGCGCAGTGGGTGCGCAGGTGGGTGCGCATTTCGACGTTACTCCGGGGGGTCGGAAGGGGGAGCTTTTGGCGCTACTGTCGGCAACTGTGGATGCCGAATTCTTTGCCGGACCTTGGCGGCCTGCCTGCGGGCCTCCTCAGGCCGCTTCTTTACGTAACGGCGCGCGCGCACCGATCCCGCGCCCTTCCAGCCACCGAGCGCGTTAGCGACCCCTTCGTGGATCTCGTGCGACTCGACGAGATCCTCAGCCGCCGTGGCGAGTCCGCGCCTCAGTCCGTGCATCCCGCGGCCCTTCACATGTGGAATGCCGAGCGATGTCTCGAGTTGTCCGAGCCAGTCGTTCAGGGTGCGACGGTGGAGTGGTTTTATTCCTTCACGCACCGGCACCTGGCCCCGCACCAGCCGATTTGCGGGGAAGAGCGGGTAATCGGTGATCGCACCCGCCCTGTGGGCACCCTCGAGCGGTCCGAGCACGCCCTCACTCGAGAGCGCCTGATCGAGAGCCTCGCGCTGGTGGGCGTCGAGTACGATGACGCCGCCCGGTTTGCGATGACCACCCCCTGGGACGCTGAGCGTGCCATGGGGCTCGGCCGCAGTGGCCTCGAGCCTGAGGTGCGAGCGGAAGCATCGGATCACCTGACCTCCACGGTATTCGGCTCCGAGCTCGAGCAAGATCCGGAACCTGGCGTCGACGTCTTCGAGGTGATCGAAGATCAACTTGATCTCGGCCGGACCGTAGGACGGGCCTTGCTCTCCGCTGGGCAGGATGGGCAGAGCCTGATCGGGGCGGTGAACGCGGAGCGTCTGCATCCAGTCCTCCGCCAGTTTTTGTTTCCAGCGCGTGGGAGGCAGCGGAAAGGTGCGGATGCGGCCGTGTTCGGCGAGCCATCCGAGCACTCTACGCAACAGCGCGACCGCACGTTCGGCCGCCCGCAGGCCGCTCTCGCCCGTGTCCACATGGAGTTCGGCGAGTCCACGCCAGAGTTCGATGTATACATCGACGGCGAGCCCGTCGAGCGGTCGGTCGGCGCGCAGGATGCGCTTGATCCTGCCGGCCTCGCGGATCATGTCGTGCCACTGCGGAGTCTTCGTGGCGTAGAGCCCCGTGCCCGGCACGAGCGCTTGGGCGAGTGCCTCCCCAAGCATCAGGCCGGAGGAGATTGGAGCCGGTGGGGGGAGCGGGGGCACAGGAAGGCGTTGTTGCATGGCTCCATCTGGTAGACAGATCCCCCATCCCCCGAGCGAAAGTCAGGCCACTCGATAGCTGTCGGGCATGCCCAGCTGGGCCATCGTGTTGAGAATCTTACTGGCCAGCTGGACCTCCACGCGCTGTCCATCGAAGGTCCGACTTCGCATACTTCGACCGATGATCGTCTTGTAGCGGTACATGGTATTCTCGACCAGGCTGCGCTTGCTGTAGCCTGA
Organism: Gemmatimonadota bacterium; assembly: GCA_022571515.1. Classification (GTDB taxonomy): domain Bacteria; phylum Gemmatimonadota; class Gemmatimonadetes; order Longimicrobiales; family Gaopeijiaceae; genus JACZXQ01. Next base: position 8,916 of record JACZXQ010000005.1, on the reverse strand, counting down.
GGATGTATGCCAATCTCGCCGTCCGAGTTCTCGGATCGAGCGGATGTTGCGATCCCGCTCCCGCAGCGCCGTCGAAGGATTCGAGCTGAGCTGGGCATCACGTCCAGGTGGAATCAGCACACGTACCGCTCGTCCTCTCCCTCGCCCATGGGCAGCTTCGTAAATGGCCTTGGTGTCGTACGCGCCGTCTGCGGAAAGGGACTCGATGGGATCATCAAGCTGCTCAAGCAGGGCCGGGACCGGTGTGCAGTCATGCGTTTGACGAGCGGTCAGAGCCGACGCGACAATCTCACCTGTATCGGCATCCACCGCGAGGTGAAGTTTGCGCCAAGCCCTGTTCCTGGGCGGGTTCTGCATGTAGCCGACGTGAATCCTGAGTCCTGTACTATCGATGAGTACGTGGATAGGCCGATCGGTCGGAAGCCTGCGGAACTGAATGTCACTGAGGTTCTTCAGACGTCGAGACAGAGTCGTATGGTCCGGGATTGGAAGGTCAATCTTGAGGAGTTCCGCCAGGCACCGGAGGAAGCCCTCGGTCTGGCGAAGAGGAAGATGGAAGACCATGCGAATCGTCAGTGCGGCCTCGATCGCAACGTCACTATAGGTGCGTTGGCCACCAGGCTTGCCCTCAGCCGGTACTCGCCAGGCAGCGAGCGCATCATCCGAAAGCCAGACCGTCAGGTCACCACGCTTCTTTAGACCGGCCTCGTACTCAGGCCAGTTCCGTACCCGATACTGAGACTTCGCGTGCTTGTACTGGCTGCGCTTCGGATACTTCATCTGTGCCGGCCCCCGGGTCTATGACTTCATCTCACATCGAAATCTAAAACCCCGAGCCATGCACCAACGCCGTGTCTCCCCTGCGATTTCGGTGCCCATCCACACATTCCCGTGACCCATCCCACCATCCCTCCACTTCGAGCACCACTCACGCGCCCCTGAGCCTCGGGCTCCATTCCAACACTCGCGGCGCGCACTCCCCGGGGAATCCACTCGCCACGCAAAACGATGAGCTCACCCTGGAAGAACGAGAGTAGATGTAGCGCCACATGGACGGTCATGAGGTGGTGAACGACCTGATCCTGGCGCGCTGGTCTTGGGAACAACGGTGTACTAATGCTCTGTGAGAAAAAGTGTGCATCAAGCCGATCTCGACCGTCCTTAGTGAGTTGGATCACCTGCACATATCCGGGTTCCGTGAGCGGTTCTAGCGCGGATTTTCGTTCGAGAAAGGCATCTTTGACGACGACGTTCAGGGCGCTTCGGAAATGATAGCGCCCCGAAAAGTTCGGGTAAGATTCGCGCCACACCACCTCTTCGTCGGCCCACCCGTCTAGCTGTGGGTCAGCGTTTACGGCGACCGCATTTACAGCTCGCCACTTGCGTCCGGCGAGCGTAGCGGCGAACGACAGCCCCCTCTCGGTGAGGCGATAAAGGTATCGCTCGGTCGAGCGAAGAGGCTTCCGAGACGTGAAGGTCAGGGTGGACTCAAGGAGCCCCTGGCGGACTAATTTGGCCGTGCGCTCCTGCATACGAATCGCGTCAACCGTCGAGATCTCTGAAGGGATCTGACCCGTCATCAGGCTCACCACCTGGTCCGGTGTCGTCGAGCCCAGGCGTCCCGCTGCCTCCAGGATCTGGAGATCTTTGAGCTGATCCGGTAGGCGACGGGGGCGAGCGGGTGGGGGGGGCATGGTAGGGTCCAGGTAGGTGGCGGGGCACGATGGAGAGGATCTCTACCTGGAGGGTGCGCGTGGGTCGGGGCAGACGGGTAGTGCGCTGGAGCCCGACCGAGCCGGGTGTGGGCCCCCGGCTGTTCAACCGGGAGAAAATTCACTCAAACCGCTCTACGTGACCTGTCCCGTTAACAGGTCGCAGTCCACTCGCCGACCTCCCGGTCAACACCCCGAAAACCCAATAAAGCGGGGCAGGGGAGTACCATCAATTCGCCGCCACCACCGCCCGTCCCAGCCCCCGGGGCCAACGGCGGATACGCTGCGGGCGGAAGTACCACTCGCGTGCGGAATGCTTGAGGACGATGACCCGGCTCGCCCGTATCGTGCCCGTCGCCATTAGGCCCGACGAGCCATGTTGGCGCCACCGGACTCTACTGACCGTCCGGACGCACACCACGTCAGCGCGTACACGGGTCAGGACTCGATCAGGGCCGCCCCTTCGGCCCACCGCACCAAGCTGTGGGCCCGTCTACCGCCGGCGCCGTCCCACCCTGACGCCGCTCTATCCGCTGGTCCAGAACCACCTCGAGACCTTCCTCGCACAGGCCGCCGAGTCCGATCCCATGGGAGCCGGCGTGCCCTCATGGGTCGAGCGCGACTTCCGGGACCACGCTTCGCGCGGTGCCCTCTGCGTTGTGGCATTCTCGCTCACGGATTCGCACGAGCTCGGTGTGCCGGTTGTGGCTACGACTTCTTGGTCGCGTTCTCTTGCGCCAGTCGTGGAGCATGTCCGTCGTGTAATGCCCGTCGTATGGTCGAGACCGCCGCCACCCTCGTCGATCATGTCCTGCCGCCGCTTCCGGTGCGGCAATGGGTGCTCTCCGTTCCGAAGCGCATCCGGCCGTTCCTGCACCCTCGAACGACTCGAGGCTAGCGGGTACGGTGGGCCTGGTGGCGAGCGCATCGTCTATCGTCTCCCCCATCCCGCACCGGACGGTACCACCGCTCTCTCGCTCACCCCCCTCGAGTTCCTCGAGCGGCTCGCCCTGCTCATTCACCCTCGACGCATCCATCGCCACCGGTATCACGGGGTGCTGGCTCCCAATGCCAAGCTCAGGTATCAGGTCATCGCGCTCGGGCGTGAGCAGGGTGGGGTAGAGGAGCCGCCCTCGGGGCAGTTCGGCACTCCATCGGTCGCGGGTTCGTCAGGTGGCGTCCCGGGCCGTCGTACGTCCTCGCTCTGGGCCGCTCTCATCGCTCGCATCTATGATGTGCTGCCGCTCGTCTGCCCGTGGGCACCGCGCGAAGCGTGGTCCGGTGCTTCGATGAGCATCATCGCGTTCATTACGGCTCCCGTTCCCGTTCGCTCCATTCTGTCCTATCTCGATCTCCCCACCCGACCTCCTCCACTGTCTCCGGCTCGGGCACCGCCCCAGGGCATCCTCGAATTCGATCAGACCGGCGGGTTCGACCCCACCGATCCGGAACCCATTCCGGAATTCGAGTTCGATCAGTCGCTGCCCGACTGAGACCTAGACCGACGGACCCCGGACCTGCCGTCCCCGACGCGGGGTCGGATCCGTTCGCCATCGCCTGCCCATCCACGCATCGGATCGTCTTGTCCTTGCATGGCCGGACAACGAGCGTTCATCTTAGCCTGAGATCAGGCTTGCAAGCGGAGGATCTCGCCGCGCTCAGCAGGGCGCCGGACTCGGAAAGCGTCTTTGGAACGCCTATCCTTGACAGAACCACCTATAAGCCAGATTGAGTTCAACATCCTGACACAGCCGCCTCTCAGAACGGATCGAATAGCAGTAGCCGACCAGCAGCATCCGGATCATCAGTTCCGGATCAATCGAAGGGCAGCCCGTGTGGCTGTAAAACGGTGAAAGCTCGCTGCGCAGCCAGTTCAAATCGAGAACCGCGTCGAGACGGCGCAACAAGTGATCGTTCGGAACCCGGTCTTCGAGATTGAACTCATAAGACAGACGGTCTTGCAGTCCAACCTGTTCGCCAAGCATCATCGTTCCCCTGTCCAATATCGGCGGAATCAGGGAATCACGCCTGGCAATTGTGTTCAACCGAGTTTTTCAACAGCCTCAGCCATAAGCGGACATTGAAACTTTGGCAGCAGTTGATCCAAATCAAGGCGATTGGGTGAGATGAGTGGTCATATAGCCTTGCTATCAGAACGAAGGATGTGGTCCTTTAGCCGCTGCGGATAGACAGGCTCGTTAACTTGTGGTTCTGTTGCCCGGCCCTGAATTTACTGAGGCCGGATTTTCTTTTTGGTTTGCCGTGCCTATTTCATCCAGTAAAAGAACAAGATGTTACGCAAAGAAAAAACACCAGAACTACACAGGCTAATCTGTGATTTCACAGGCGGGGCAGTCGGGCATCGTTTTCGTTTTGGCGGTGGGCGCGGCCAGGCTCTGCCCAAGGCTATCGGAATGCAGGGTGGCAAAACCCCAATGGTGGTGGATGCAACGGCCGGTCTCGGTCGGGACGCTTTCTTGCTGGCATCGCTGGGCGCCGAGGTAACCCTGATTGAACGTTCCCCCGACATGCATAGGCTATTGGAAGAAGGGCTGGCATGCGCCAGAGAAGCCGGTGGCGACGTGGCAAAAACAATCAACCGCATGACCCTTCTTCATGGTGATGCCAGGGACCTGCTGCCCACCCTTGCGCCGGAAGTGGTGCTGGTCGACCCGATGCATCCACCGCGAAAAAAAACTGCCCTTGCGAAGAATGAAATGCGCCTGATCCGCGCGATCGTGGGCACGGATGAGGATTCTGTTGAACTTATGAAGATAGCTTTGACTACAGCCAGCAGACGGGTGGTGTTGAAGTGGCCCCAGCGGGCCGATCCTATGGAAGGTATCCGTCCTCCCTCCCATCAGATAGCCGGCAAATCCACAAGGCATGATGTGTTTATGGTGGGCTGACAGGTAGGCACTAATGGCTTCCCAACTGAGAGCAACAACAAAATTTATCCTGTTGGTCAACGTCCGCAAATGGGATGGACCGGTTGCATCCCCCAGCGGGTTGAACGACCCAATCCTAAATGTCCGTTCAGGGTCATAAGCAGACTCTTTTCGACTGCTCTCAGAATGTCCGCTTTCGGGGTAAAGTGGACATCACATTTTTCACGTGGGCTACGGTCAGTCTCTTTTTTTCCGAATTTTTCACCGGTGAGCGACTCGGCCAGGTACACTCGCTCAGCGCCGATCTGGCGGCTTTCAGTGTGATCGCGATAGGTGGTTGGTGGGGGCGGTGGTCGCGGGAAGCTGGGCGGACACCTGGGGGCGCGAACGCACGACCATTTGGATGATGGCGATCTCCGGATCCTGTGCGCTGGCGATGGGGTGGTTGATGGACGCGAGTGCCTGGATCGTCGTCCCCGTCGCGCTTGTTTGGGGATTTACGATTGTGGCGGATAGCGCGCAGTACAGCGCCGTTGTCACCGAGGTGGCGCCACCCGAGGCGGTAGGAACGGCGCTCATGCTGCAGACGTCCCTCGGCTTCGCGCTGACCGCCGTGTCGATCCAGCTGACGATCTGGTTGGCGGACGTGGTGGGGTGGCAGGTGGCGTACGGAATGCTGGCGATCGGACCGGTCTGCGGGATCGTTTCGATGATGCGGCTGAGGTGGGTGCGCGCTGAGGGGAATTCGTGAAGTTTTTTCGCGTCACGGGAGGCGATTTGGTCGGGGTCTGTATCAGGATTTGTATCAGGAAGCGCTCTATTTGACCTGTCCCGTTAACAGGTCTCGGACCACTCGGCGATCTCCCGGTCAACACCCCGAATGTCCTTTAAAACAGGGCAGGGGGGCACGCCCAACAGCTCCACCTGAACGCACCAGTTGGTAGCCCCGGGGCCAACGGCGGGTACCCTGTTGCTAGAGGTACGACACGCGTGCGGGATCCACGAGCACGATGACTCTGCTCGCCAGTGTTGTCACCATGCGGTCCGAGAAGGACTCCCTACCCTGAAATCTGAGCCAGAATCTGGGGAATCTCCTCATGATCCTCATACCATATCGGAGTGACGCCTAGTTGGTTCAGTACGGTCTCCTCCTCCGCGAGGCCCTTAGCCTTTACCGCCTCCGCAATGCTTGTGACCTGGTCCTCCCATGAAGGTCCCTTCATCTGGGCGCGCTTTATCCCACTTCGCTCAAAACGTTCGAGATACCGAGCGGCTGACTGTTGGATCGCATCGAGTTGCCGCCTATCTGGGGTCCTAGTCGGCGGCTTCTTGAGAAGGGCGTAGTTCCGGGTGCCGACCGGTGTCTTCATGATTGCGTCGAGAAGACGACGGATATTTCGGTCAGACAGGGACAGGCCGATCATCAGTCCTGTTGTGCTGGACATGCATTGAATCTGAACGAGGTTGAACCAGGAGTAGGCGTCCTGCGAGGCTACGTGATACTGCTCTTCCGTGAACACGATGTCCTCATAGCACGACTGCTGGCCGTCGTGAATTGGGACGTAACCGTGGACGTGGTAGATCGGGAGGCTACCCCCTGATAGCTCTTGTGAGTCCCAGATCGGTTGATGGGGTCGATCTACGATAGCCATTTCCAGCAGATTGTCGTAGTTGTACGTAACCACTGCGGCCACGCCGCCAACGCCGGTCGCGTCCAACGCGCACAGCTTTGCGACCGCCTCCAAGGTGGGGTTGGCATGCATCATTTCGCTCACATCGACCTCTTCGAATCCCCGTGCTCCCCGAAAACCTCATCCACCCTGCAATTGTTGACTTTTTGATCTTCGGCTGCGGACCATGGGACGATGATCTCATGGCTCCTCTTGGTGGCGTTGGTGCATGGCTCCGGATTTCGTTACCTGATGGGGACCGAACATCCTCGAGCCGGAGCCGCCACCCGATGAAGTACCCGAAGCGCAGCCAGTACAAGTATGCGAAGTCTCAGTATCGGGTACGGAACTGGCCTGAGTACGAGGCCGGACTGAAGAAGCGTGGTGATCTGACGGTCTGGCTTTCGGATGACGCACTCGACTCCTGGCGAGCTCCGGCCAACGGAAAACCGGGCGGCCAACGCAGGTATGCTGATCTCGCGATCGAAGCTGCTCTGACGATTCGCATGGTCTTCCACCTTCCGCTTCGTCAGACCGAGGGCTTTCTCTGCGGCCTGGCAGAGATGCTCGATGTTGAGCTGCCGATCCCAGATCACACGACCCTGTCTCGGCGCCTCAAGAAGCTCGACATGATCCCGTCCTGTTCCAAAACTCAGCCCATCATTAGTTGGCAAGTTAGCGGGGTGTCGTGAAGCTCCTGCACGGGGCCGTTTCATCAATCAGTCGAATATTGGAACAGGACGCGGTCCGAGTAATGGATCCGTACGGCAGCTGAGGCACCCACGAAGGTGCCATCCCCGCGTCCCCCTTTCCCGGTAGGATTTCGCAGTCCCGATCAGGTATAGTGACGGTGTGGGTGCGCACCTGGGTGCGCAATCCCGTGAAAATCGGGTGCGATATCGTCGATTTGATCCCGAATTCAGTGTCAACGCCGGTTGAAAATGTCCCATTTGTGGCGGTTGAAAATGTCACACTTCGACGGGAGGTGACGGGCCTCTAGGTCGTCGCTCTCTCCTTTGATCTTGCCCTCTTTCTCCTAGGGGGTGAGGGGCTCGGCTCCGCAGGAGCCGAGTGGAGTACCTTGGAGAGCTCCGTATGATGACGCATGCGGTAGCTGTTGCCGCGGATGTTGACGATGTGACAGTGGTGTAGCAGGCGGTCGATGAGCGCAGCGGCCATGACCTCGTCACCTAAGGGACGGCGCAAGAATAACTCCCTGATTTGGTCGGGTGGTCATTACCGTGGTCGGATGGTGTAGTTGCGTAGAGGCTGGATGTCGTGGGGTTGGAGGGCGATGGCGGCGAACTGGTCATCGGGGACTTTGACGCCCGTGGGATAGTCCCGGTCGATGAGGTGGGCGGTGACGCGGAGGCCGGTCTTGGTGGTTGTGGTGCGGATGTAGTTGAGGATGGTCTCGTAGCAGCGCAGCGGCTGTGCGGCCCAGTTCCTACTGATCTGGCTGAAGAGGCGGTGGTCGATGGGGTTCCATTTCGAGGCGCCGGCTGGATAGTGGCATACGGTGACACTGACCTGGTGCGTGTCGGCGAGGCGATTCTGGAGGGCGACCTTGAAGGTCCGGACGCGCGGACTGTTGCTGCCCCCGCTGTCGGCGAGCACGAGCAGCTCGCGAGCACCGGGGTAGCGTTGGCGTCCTTCGGATTCCCACCATCGGACGAGATTGTCGACGGCGAAGTCGGGGGTATCGTGAGATGTTCCCACGAAGACGGTGCCGCGGTTGGCGCGCACGTCGTAGACGCCGTAGGGGATGGCAATGCCTTTGGCCTCGGAGCGGAAGTCGTGGTCTCGCACTAGCTCCGGAGTGCGCTTCCAAGCCGTGCCGTTGTTCTTGAAGTTGCCGACCAGCTCCCTCTTCTTCGAATCGATGCTCACGATCGGCAGGTCACGTTCGGCAAAACTCGTGCGTTGCTTGGCGATGTATTCGAACTGCTCGTTGCGGTCCGGGCCCGACCCTCGAGAGACCCGCTTGTGGTTGACGCGGAGCGTGTAGTCGAGATCCCCGAGGATCCGGGCCACGGTCCTGGGACAAACGTAGATGCCGAGGCCCCGAAGCTCGTTGGAGATCTTCTCGGTTGTGCGTCGGGTCCAGCGCACGCCGGTGATGGGATCGCCCGCCACATCGTGCTTCATCAACGCCTCGATGGAGGCGATCACGTCCGGCGTTTTTTTTCCGCAGGAGGCCGTCCCCCACCGGATCGTCTCACGCGCTCGCGCTCGACGTCCTGAGCGAGAAGCTGCGTTCGTCCCCTGGCCACGGTGCCCGCGTCGAGACCCAGAAGTTCGGCGATGCGTCGATCCCCGCCGTGGCCGAGCTTCATCGACTCAAGGCCCGCATACAAGCGTCGCTGGCGTTCATCGAGTAGCGAGAAGAACAGTACGATGGCCGCCCTCAGCTCGTCAGGCACCACGCGCAGCCCTGCACCGAAGGGGAGGTCCTGGGGCTGCGCTTCCCAGACGTGCCGCGCTCGGTGTTGCTTGCTTCGCACCGAGCTGTCGGCGGCGAAATGTACGAAGCGCCCGTCGATCTTCTCGCGCGAGATCCGTCCTTCTAGGGCGAGCTTCCGTAGCGGGTCCTTCACCTGGACGTGGAGCACGTGCTCGAGTTCATCGCTCGCGTAGCCCGCCTCG
>JACZXQ010000036.1 GCA_022571515.1 Gemmatimonadota bacterium | reverse complement strand
CAACGCTGCGCCGCAAGGCGATCGACTTCGCGGCCAAGATCGTCCGCTCCGGAGGCCGCACCATCCTCAAGGTCACACGTGCCACCTGGAACGAACTCCAGATCCCCAAGCTCTGGGAACTGAGCCGGGCTCCACCCCGGTTCGCCTGGGCGTAGACGCCCGCTCCTTGTCCGCCACCTGAACGAGAACACCGACGGCCGCCGGTGAAGGGATCCGTGCGTCCAGCCGCTTCCGCTGGCCTCGAAATCGGCGTTGCGCCAAGCCACTTCTGGCACGATACGCCCTCCTCTGCTCCCACCCGCCGCACCGCAGTGTCATCGCCATCCATCGCACCGGCCAATCGGGGCTCGCCGGCCTGAATCGCTCAATTTAGGTTCCACACTCTACACGCGGAAGCAGGCGGGGTCGAGGATCTGGAGAGTGAGGAAACGATCTGTTGTGCTGAACCGCTACGGGGTGGGTGGGGCTATGGAGATTGGAGGGTCCGGTGGTTGGAGCGGATGGCGCTGAGATGGGGAGATCCTAGGGTCGGGGAGCGGCGAGGGCAGGACCCAGGCCGGATTCGAGCACGGCGGTTGGCCTGGCAAGGACGCGAGCGGAGCGTGGACACGCACGGACGCCTTGGCCCCCGAGCGCGGGGCCATGAGTCAAGCCGCGACATGAGGCCACCGGGAGACGGGAGGAGGCCGGGCGAACACCTCGACGCACCGGAGGAGGTTCTTGCCACAGCGGGGACACAGGCGCGAGCGCTGCGGCAGAAGATCGAGGAAGCGCTTGCTGGCCTCGTCACCTCGAGCCTCTGGCTCGATGGGAGAGTGGGGCTGGCCGAGCGCGAGGCGGCAGAGGGGCAGCAGGCGGGCCCTACCCGCATGGGCGAGGAACCCGTAGTACCGGATGCGGACGAAGCCCTTGGGGAGGACGTGGAGCAGGAAGCGGCGCGTGAACTCCTCGAGGAAGAGCGTGAGGGACCGGGGGCGGCAAGCGCGGTAGTCCTTGTAGCGGAAGGTCACCGACTCGTCGTCGACGTGCAGGAGCCGATGGTTCGAGATGGCGATGCGGTGGGTGTAGCGGGCCAGGTAGGTGAGCACGGGCTCGGGCCCGTCGAACGGTGGCTTGGCGTAGACGACCCACTCGGTTCGGCATGCCTCCCGGAGCAGGCGCTCGAACCCACCTGAGCATCGACACCGCGCGAGCGTGCCGTGCAACTCGAGGCGACCGTTCTGGAACGCGTCTCGGAGCCCGGCCACGAACTTGCCTCGGAACAGCCGGCTGAGCACGCGAACCGGCAGGAAGAAGCCGGGCCGGCAGGGCTGCCAGGTCCCGTCCTCGGTCAGTCCACCCGCCGGCACGACGCAGTGCACGTGCGGATGATGGACGAGCGTCTGACCCCAGGTGTGCAGGATGGCGAAGAACCCGAGCCCGGCGCCGAGGTGCTTCGGGTTCTGGGCGATCTCCTGGAGCGTCTGGGCCACCGTACGCATGAGCAAGCCGTAGACGACCTTTTTGTTCTGGAGCGCGAGCGGCGCGAGGCTCTGCGGCATCGTGAAGACCACGTGCGCGTAGGGCACAGGCAACACGTCCGCCTGGCGCGCTTCGAGCCAGGCCGTCTGGGCGCTGCCCTGACACTTCGGACAGTGGCGGTTCCTGCACGAGTTGTAGGAGATCTCGTGGTGTCCGCACGCGTCGCACGCGTCGACGTGGCCGCCCAGCCTCGCCGTGCGGCAGGCCAGGATCCGGCCGACCACCGTGCCCTGCTCCCAGCTCCACGATGCTCCGGCGCCCTCGCTCCGGCCCCTCAGATACCTCTCGAAGATCTCCGCGACCTCGTGCCGAGGTCGCTCGGCCACCTACTCGGGACGCGTCAACTCAACGTCCAACGTGTCCAAGGGACTCACCGTACCTCGCAGGCGGTCCGTGGCCACATGCGTGTAGATCTGCGTGGTCCTGAGCGAGCGGTGACCCAGCAGAACCTGGATGGTGCGCAGGTCCGTGCCCGACTCGAGCAGATGCGTCGCGAAGCTGTGCCGTAGCGTATGCGCGGTAGCTGGCTTCGCGATCCCCGCCCTCAGGCGCGCCGCCTTGATCGCGCGCTGGATCGTCGAGGCCCCCAACGGCTCGTCCGGGTCCTTGCCCTCGAAGAGCCAGCACGTGGGCTTGTAGGCCCGCCAGTACTGCCGGAGCGCACGGAGGAGCACCGCCGACAGGATCACCTGCCGGTCCACGTCGCCCTTGCCCCGGCGGACCGTGATCACCATCCGCTCGCTGTCGATGTCGCGCAGTTGAAGGTGTAGCGCCTCGCTGATCCTGAGACCCGAGCCGTACTGCACCATGGCCGCCGTGCGATGCTTCACGTTCAGGATCGCCTTCAGCAGCCGCGCCACCTCGCCCCGGCTCAGCACGACCGGCTGTCGCCGCTTCTGCCGAGGGTACGGCAGGTGCGGGATCATACCGGGCCGATCCAGCGTCGTCCGGTACAGGAAGCGCAGCGCCGCGGTCGTCTGCACGAACGCCGACCGGGACACGCCCCGCTCCGCCACCAGGTAGCGCAGGTAGTCGCGGATCTCCTCGCGCCCGATGCGATCCGGCGACCGACCGACGTGTTGGGCCAGCTCGGCGACCCGCGCGATGTAGATCACTCGTGTCCGCTCCGCATAGTTGCGGACCTTCAGGTCCGCCAGCATCTTCCGTCTCAGTTCGCTCATCAGTCCCTCCTATGTTGGGTTGTGCGTTCATTCCCCAACGTAGGCCGCCTCCAGGCGGCTGGACTGATGAGCGAACTGCTTTCCGCCTTCCGAGCTTCCTGGCTCCTGCCTTTAGCGAGACTTCGCCACGCCGCCTGCACCACCCACCGCGTAGCGGTTTAGTACAACGGGCTAATGGGCTCCCGACCGGAGCGAAGCGTAGGTCCGCAAAACGGCCGGGCCAGCCACCAACGTACTCTTCGCTCCTAATGTGCGCGATACCATCCCGCCGGACTGTTGAAAACGCATTTGGCTCGCGCGGGAGGTCGGGTGTTACACGACGTGCCTGTCTGCTTCACTCAAAATTGATGGTGAGCGGTAGGTGTTGCCCGATTTGAATTTTCAGATAATCTTATTAATAAGATTGGAGGGATGACTAATGGTACGTGCTGCCACCACAAAACTTTCCTCTCGGGGACAAATAGTAATTCCCGAAGAGATCCGAAATCGGTTAGGGCTCGAAGCTGGTGACCAGTTCGTCGTTGTCGGTGAAGGCGATGTCGTGGTACTCAAGGCGCTGGACCCGCCGAACATTGCCGATTTTGGGGAGCTCCTAGACAGGGCTCAGCGGTCGGCGGAAAAAGCCGGACTCACGCCTGAGGACGTTGAGCGAGCGATCCGGGAGGTTCGAAGGAAACGGTGAGGGTCGTCCTAGACACGAACATCGTAGTCTCTGGGGCATTCTTCGGAGGAAAGCCCCGGGCCTTGCTTGAGGCGTGGAATGACGGTCGGTTTGAGCTTCTCATATCACCGTCCATCGCGGACGAATACGTGCGCACATTGAATCGAATTGGGGGATCGCATCCCGGCATCGACTATCAGTCGGTGAACCGCCCCGGGTTCATGGGAGACTTGGTGTATAACGTATAACGGTATACGTTACATACATGATTCAATCCTTCTCGAATCAGGGCACTCGGACGTCTACGACAGCGTCCGGTCGAAGGCGGCGTCAAAGATATGTCCGGCGGCTCTCTGGAACGTGGCGAGAAGGAAGCTGGATCAGTTGAACTGGGCTGCCGTGATCGAGGACCTGCGAGCGCCGCCCGGGAATCGGTTGGAGAAGTTGCGTGGAGACCGGAGAGGACAGCATAGCGTTCGAATCAACGATCAGTTTCGGATCTGCTTTGAATGGGCAGACGGCGGACCAGTCAACGTCGAGATTGTCGACTACCACGAGTGAGGATAGGGAAATGACATTGCCGAAGAATCGGGCACCTACACATCCTGGATCGATGCTGCTCGAAGAGTTCTTGAAGCCGTTGGGAATGAGTCAAACAGATCTCGCGAAGAGGATCGAGGTCTCGTTTCCGAGAATTAACGAGCTTGTGAATGGAAAGCGGGGAGTCACGCCGGATACTGCGCTACGGCTCTCGCAGCTCTTCGGGACCACACCGGAGTTTTGGCTCAATGGACAAAGGAACTGGGATCTCTGGCACGCGATGCGGTCCCCGAAGTTAAGGCAGATTCGTCGAATCAAGCCTGTTTCGGTGGGCTGACAGAAAACTGCCCGCCGCGTAGTTGTCCTAATTTGGCTTCTTGACGACATGTGTCTCGAACGGCGCCCGAATGACCCCATATCCGCCCACCCCCACGCCAGTCTTGCCCGCCGACTACTGAGCAACCCCCACCTCCCCGCCTCCTCAGCGCCCACCAGGCACAGGGTCGAGGGGCAAGAACGTGCCAGCGTCTACGTGCCCGTCGGTGACTCGATGGAGCGTGATTCCGGACACGGGACCATATGCGCCGCGGCTCCCGGAGGGCGGGCCGACTACCGCCGCCGCGGTGATCAAGCGTAGCTCTCCGATTTGGGTCTGGTATTTCAGTACCTCGCGCATGTGGATGTGTCCCTGGAGCGCGACTTCGAGGCGGTCCTGGATAGGGCCGAGCACATCCCGATGGTTGTATACCGAATGCCGAAAGTAGGCCCGCCCATCGATCTCGATGACCGATGGCGCAGCCCCGGCCTCCTTGAACCCGCCCCGCGACTCCCCTCCCCCGATGAACGGGATATGGCTGAACGTCACCAGCGGCATGTCCGGAGGAAGCGCACCGACGTCCGCGGTGATCCACCCGAGTTGGAGGTCGTCCACGTGCCCGTAGTACCACAGATCATCGCTGAGGTGTGTGTCGGAGGCGTGAACGAAAGTGAACGATGAGACGCTCGGCATCGATGTGAGTCCGAACTCGATCGGAGCACCGTCGGCGACTCGCCAATATGACCCGTTCACTACGTAGCCGTCGGGTTGAGACATGAAGACCAGTCCGTATCCGTGGGCGTCCATGACGAACCGGCCCGACTCGTCGGTGATGACGACTTGGACTTGGTCTGAGACCGCAATCCCCGAGAGACCCGGCTCTCGGGCCGAGATCTGGGACATGTTGACCAGTCCGATCCTCCCCCCCCACGTTATCGCGACCCGTCAAAGGGCCTTTGTTTTTCCTATCCCCCGCCTTTCGGGCTGCGTTGACGGTTGAGGCGATCCGTAACTCGCTCCAGGATGGAGGTTGATGTGAACTACAGCCGCCCTCGGTTCTCGGTTTGCTGCCTTGCAATCGCGGCGTTCGGTTGCTCGGCGCCGATCAGTGACTCCGTCACGAAGGGTGACGACGATCTGGCCACGCTCTTCCGCGAGTGGCGTGCGTTCGAGGCGCCCGAGTTCGTGGACGGCGTTCCGGACTACAGCGTGGCCGCGATGACGGTGCAGCAGCGGGAGTTGCCGGCGTGGAAGGCCAGGCTGGAGGCCATCGAGCCCGGCGGAGGCCCCGTAGCCGAGCAGATCGACTGGCACATGATCAGGGCCGAGATGAACGGCCTGGATTTCGACCACCGTGTTCGGAGGCCGTGGGCCCGCGATCCCGCGTTCTACGTCACGATCTATCCGTCCCAGAGCGACGTGCCCGCCCACGAGGGCCCGGTGATCCACGGGTGGATCGACCTCTGGACCTACGATCAACCGCTTTCCACCGAGAGTGCGGAAGAGTTGGCCGTCCGCATCGGGTCGACCCCTGCCTTGCTGGAGCAGGCAAGGACCAACCTTACCGGCAACGCGCGCGACCTCTGGCAGGCTGGCTTCAGGTCGTTCATGCGGCAGAGCGCCGATCTGGAAGCGTTCGGCGAACAGGTGGCCGGTGTGAGCGCGCGGCTCGACGACGCCATCGTCTCGGCTCAAGAGGCGAGCGACGCCTTTCGGGTCTGGCTCGAGGAGCAGGCGCCGTCCAAGACGGGGCCGTCCGGTGTCGGAAAGGACAACTACACGTGGTACATGAGGAACGTCCACCTCGTGCCCTACTCTTGGGAGGAGCAGGTCACGCTCATGCAACGCGAGCTGGCACGGGCCCATTCCTCCCTTCGGCTGGAGGAGAACCGGAACCGGCATCTCCCCGAATTGCAGCGCATCGACGGGCCCGATGACTATGACCGGCGCCTCAACGAGACCGTCACCGAGTACATGCGGTTCCTAGAGGCGGAAGATATTCACGCGATCGAAACATGGATGGACCCTGCTCTCCGCGCCGTGAACGGGCAGTTCACCCCCGCGGAGCCGGATGAGATAAGGAACTTCTTCAACGAGGTGCGTTACCGCGACCCGGTGGTGATGGAAACGCACATGCATCACTGGATCGAGTTGGCGCGGATGAGAGAAAATCCGCATCCGAGCCCCGTGCGGAGCGTGCCGTCGCTTTACAACATCTGGGACGCCCGCTCAGAGGGCCTGGCCACGGGCGTCGAGGAGATGATGATGCACGCGGGCCTCTTCGACGCGAAACCTCGGTCTCGCGAACTCGTCTGGATCATGCTGGCTCAGCGGGCCGCGCGTTCGTTGAGTGGCCTCTACCTCCACGGCAACGAGTTCACCATGGAAGAGGCCGTAGAGCACGCGATGACGTGGACTCCAAGGGGTTGGCTCCCCGACGGCGACCTGGTCCGAGGCGAGCAGCACCTCTATCTGCGGCAGCCTGGGTACGGCACGAGTTACCTCACCGGCAAGATCCAGATTGAAGAACTTCTCGCCGAACGAGCGCTCCAGCTCGGTGGAGACTTCACCATACGCAGGTTCTTCGACGAGTTCTTCGACGCCGGTGTGATCCCGGTAGTGCTGGCTCGCTGGGAAATGACGGGCAACCGGGATGAGATTCTTGATTGAGACGCCGCCGGCCGCCCTGCGGTGAGCGGGGACGGGACCTGCGGACGATCCACACGGCTTGGCTGGTGGTGGGTTCGGAAGAGGAGACCATGGGGGGCTGCGCCCGCCGCTCCAGGACCACTGCGTCCGCTTGACCCGGTCCTTCTTAATGGTGTTAGAACGCTACCCCTGGTCGCCAATTCTGAGCGTGGCTTTGCCATCACCTAGCTCGATCATCGTGCCGTAGGGACTGGACAGGTCGATCAATCGCCGGAGGATGTCTTGACCGAGTACTCCTACTGCAACTTCAGGGTACCCACGCGTCTCAAAGAAACTGGGGCCTTCCACCCCCTCGCTATTGAGAACCACCGGAGTGAAGGTTACTTCGTCCCAGCCTTCCGCGGCGATCGACACCTCCACGATGACGCTCTCCCACACATCCGGCGGATACCGACCAAGCTCCGTCTTGGTGTGGAAGATGAAGTTGCCTAGGCCGTAGAGAATCAGCCCACCATTGTAGACCTCTACGCCCTTCAGCGTAGGCTCACCATGACTTACATAGATGTCAGCGCCCGCGTTGATCGTGGCCTGTGCCCAACTCTCTTGCCATCCGATCTCGGCGTCAGTCTGGAAATGCTGGTAAACAATCACCACGTCGGACGCGGAAGCTGCCGTCCGGACACTCGTAATGTTCCTGTCCCAGTCAGTGGAATCACCAGGATCCAGCATGTTAATTCCAGCACGACTGTCCGTGGCCCGAGCTTCCTCCGACAAGTTGACCGTCGCCATGGAGACCAACCCCAAGCGGAGATCACCCAAATCCAGGTAGGCCGGTGCCGTAGCCGCGGTCAGGTCGGCGCCCGTCCCCGCGTGAATGAGGCCCTGAATCTCAGTTTCCGCGATCGTGGACAGGATGCCTTCGGTCCCGTAGTCCCACGAGTGGTTGTTCGACAGCGCCAGAAGCGAGACCCCAAGCTCTCGGAGGAAGTCGAGAACGTCAGGTTCCGCTCCATGGAAGAAAACGTCATCCCGGGTGCGGACGCAGGGGCACCCCGGCCCAGATACTGCCACTTCCAAGTTGGTGAACACGCCGTCCGCCGCACGGAGAATGGGCATGATCGAGCTCAGGGGTGCCTCGAGGTACTCGCGGGGGTCATGCTCAATGAGCGCCTGGCCGAGGATCACCAGGTGGACGCTCGCTTGTGTATCAGGCGACCCACCCCCGCGTTTTCCACACCCTAGGACCAGACATGTAGCCATCGCGGCGGATACGAATCTAAGGCGGCGCATCAATAGCCCATTGAGGTAGCTTCCTAACATCTCGCAATTCTGCTGTGCGGCCAGCCCGTATACAAGCGCAGCGTATCCACTACTTCTTCGGCGTCTGCAGCAATTGCTTGTAGGTGGCCCCGGTCGTTCAACCCCTAGGGGGTCAAGAACCCGATGGCAGCAGGTCCACTCTGAAGGGCCCTGCAGACAGGCCCATCGGAGTCATCTCGACCCCACCGGTGGACTCCACCATGGACGCGGAGAAGCCAGCATCTTTGACGACCCGTAGAGTCGCGTCCGACAAGTCGAAGGTGGCCTCCCGAGCCGAGCTGCGAGCCAGTCCCGCCACCAAATGAAGGAAGGCCCATCGTGCAAACGGGTCTTCAGGCAGCTCAACGGACGCGTCAACAATGGGCACCGCCCTCTTGTCGCTTCGCACCCTTATCTCAAGTGTCCGCAGGTCGATGACATCCCCCGCCCCAGCCAGACTCACCGTCAACTCCGACGCGCGGTGCGCTGCGGTCCGCCTCGCCCTGCGGCCGTCAACCACAATGACGCCGGAAGCGCCGACAACTACCGCGGAGTCGCCGTCAACGATGAGAGCCGTGTTCTCGTCGATCCCGAACCCGACCTGGGGCAAGTCCGTCTGGATGACAGAAATGAGGAGTCGCCCGATCCGGCCTCGCGCCAGGAAATGCTGGTCCAGCAACGGCTCGAAGAAACCCATGCCTTGGCGGATCTGGACACCGTCAGCGTCCTGATCATCCGCGACCCCGTCGGAAACGGCCTCAGCAGAGCTCCCGCCGGAGATCATCACACGGCTCATCATGGCCGCCCCGGCGCTGGAGCCCGCGACAACAGCACCCTCCTGCCACCGCTGCTTTACCGCGCGATACGCCTCCGTGGTATCCCCCGCCGGAAGGAATACATCGACGATTCGGCTTTGGGATCCGCCTGTGAAGTAGAAGCCGGAGCAGGCCGCCAGTTCGGCGACAACGGACGGATCCTGAGCCCGAGCGGGGTCCTCAGTCGAAATGAGGATACCCTTTACCGAACCAACTCCGGCGTACTCAGCCAACCTCTGCACCGCACCGGCCATCGACTCTGCGGGGTCAGAGCTGGCAGTCGGAACCACGCATAGCGGGCCGCCCCCCGCCCGAGCCTCCACAATGGCCTGGTACACGGTCGCGTTGTCCGCTTGGAGCGCGCCTCCAATGATGACCAAGCGACCGGGCTCGCCAGGACCCACGTCGCCATCCTGGATGGCCCCCGTCGTACACGCATGGAGCGCGATCAGGGCCAGAAGGACACGAGGAGCACTGATCGACTTGGGCATGATGGTCTCTGCGGACAAGCTCGTGGTGATCGTTACCAGGGCCACCTAACTAATGATGCTGCTGCATAGAGTTGCCGAGGCCCGTCGCATAAGCAACCCCAACACGACATCACCTCACGCTCGAACAATGACGGACAACGGCCCGATGGACTGTTCAAAATGCAGATGGACCGAGCGGGGGACGTGCCTGGTCGAGAAGCCCACGTGCTCACCACGGGGTGCAATGTGAGCGGTCCGGCAGCTGGCTGGGGCGATCCGACTCGTAGCCGTCGTCTCGCAATTCCTCGCGCGTCGGGGTCAGCAAAAGCTCATAGCGGTGTCTCGAGATATCTCGCTGTCGTACGCTCGCAGATCGCCATTCTGCTGTGAGAATATTCTGAAGAAGTCAGACTGATATTGATCCGCCCTAAAACCATGCCCGCAATCTTTGATCCTCATGCCGATGAGCACATTCTCTGCAGTCGTTACCGGCGTGAAATCATAGACGTAATATTGGGAATATTCCTCGTACCCTGAATACTCGAGATTGAGATGCTCGGCCCATCTTTCCAAGGTACTTGGATTTGAGGGGGTATTCTCGTCCCACGCAGAGTACGTAAGCCCATGTGCTGTTTCTCGTAATCCGTCAATAATAGTTGGCGGGAAAGGAGTGGCGAATTCTAAGAAATTGGTGCCTGTCTTACCTGTTTCTTGACCGTTGAACCACAGTCCTTTGTCCCGCTCGCCCTGCATGTGTAAGACAGATGGCAGTGTGCTGGGCGTGTTTCCTTTGAAGTCGACAATCCCTTTCCGCAACGTTGAGCCTCCCGTCACGGAAATGGCCTTGAAGGCATACGTGTCATTCAAGCTGACATCGGTTAGATCGCTTGGGCCACCCAATACGAACGAGATCAAAAAGATCGCCCCCGATGAATGACCGACCCCAAAGATGTTTTCCGGGTCGATGTTGATATCAGACGACGACTGTAATGCTTTGAGCAACGCATGAACGAACAGGAAATCGTCGCGCTCTGACTCGAAAGCTTCATGCCAGAACCACATACCGCGCGCTCCACCTTCATCAACCCCTTGGGGAACAGCCGGTTTCTTCTCGGAAAAAGCGGACACTTTGATGGTGATGAAATCTTCTCTGTACGGTTCCAACCTGGGTTTCCAATCCAAATACCTCAATACGGTTTCGTCGGTGACGTTGCGACCACACATACAACCGTGAAAAAACAGAACAACTGGATACGTTACGCCATCGTCATACGAGGTGGGAAACGTGACGGAAAAATGTCGATCGTAGCCGTTGATATTGATGGTGCCACGATTCGTCTGGTCGATTTTCAGACTCGAAAACACCAGTTCGGAATCATCGGGCTGTTCTGTCGGTTCAACAATCCCCTTGTCGCTTTGCGCCTGAGCGCAAGGCACCAACAGCATCGTGAAACTCGACAGCAGAAAAAGGGTGACCGCGATTTTCATGTCGTCACTCTTGCTCGAATCGCCATACTGTCATCGAATAGTGCTAGTGTAACGGTGTCCCGCCAATGCGAGTAATCGACGGTCCCAAGTTCGGAACTCAGCAGCGACCCCAAGTCTGCAGTTGCTCCGATGAAGGCATGTCGTGTAACGGGCTAATGGGCTCCCGACCGGAGTGCCGCGACCCATACGTATGAACTGATCCAAAACATACGTACGCAGGACGAAGTGTCCGCGAAGCGGCCGGGCCCTTGTTAGGATCAACCTATGGTGTCCGCAGTGAATACACCAAGGGCCCGTGCGGGATGCTCAGCGTTATCGGGTGTACGCCCGGATCAAGCTTATGAGCTGGAAGAAGTGCTGGCTGGCTCGGCTACTTCGGCGTGAAGACGATCAGGCGCGACATCGAGGCCACCCGGCCAAGTTGGGGCTCCAGTCAGAGCGTCGATCTCGACGTCGGCAAACTCCGCAGGATTGTCCACCCAGCGCCGAAAGACGCCGTGACCAGCAACATCCGACAAATCAGCCTCGCCCTCGACCCCGTCTTCGAACCGAACCCAAAGCTTGAAGTCGGGTCGGGCTTCAGCCGCAACTAGTCGATACCCCATGATCTCCTACCTTCACTCCTACTTTAGGTGATGCAGTCTTCGCACGTGTTCATGTGTCCGCCTCGATTTCACAGTCATCGGCGCGGGTAACTTGCGGGCGGTGAAGACCGTTGGCCAGTGCCCCTCGATCAGGGCCGTAGATCAATCACCCACTCCCGCAGCACTTCCTCATCGATCTCCGCGCGCTCAAGCAACCTTAGCAGCTCCTCCTGTCGCGGCTGCCCGAACACGACCCGATACGCGGCCAGCTGCTTCTTGAGCCGGGCGAACGCCTCGACCTCCCGCGTCCAGGGGAGGAGCGGGACGTGGCGCTGGATCCTCCAAGGTCCCGGAGAGAGCCAGTAGGGCACGAGGTCGCTGTCACCACGGCGGCGGGCGGCTGCATCGGCCTCGTCGAAAACGAGCTTCCAAAGATCGAGACCTGGGCTCCATGCGGCCAGTGCGTCCTCTGCGTGAGCACCCGCCACGTTCCGACGAACGGCGTGCCCCTTGTACCGGTGCACGCGTCCCTCCCGCTGCTCCAGGTCCACCGGGTTGCCGGGTATGTTCCAGTGGACAAGGCGGTGACACCACGGATGGAAGTCCAGGCCCTCCTGTCCCACAGACGTGCTCGTGAGGATGAACGGACGAAATGGGGAGTTGAACGCCAAGCGGACACCGTCCTGGCTGATCAGCCGCTGGTCGTCCCCGCGAACGTCGCCGAAGCGCAAGGCCAGGTCCGTGCGTACGCGGATCTCATCGCGCTCGATTCCGCCATCCGCCCGAGGCCTGAGGAACCGCGCATGAACGCGCGAGGCTTTGGGCTGAATGGCGTCCGCCAACTGGCTGGCGCTTCGTTCGGCGAGCTCCGTAGGTGAGCGCTCGCTGGACCAGGCGTGTTGCTCCCAGACGAGGTGCCAAGTCTCGTCGACGACGGCTTGGAGGTTGCCGTCGCGGCAATACCGGATGACAGCTCGCCAATAGGGCACGTCCTCATCCTGAAGCTCTCGAAGCATGGTGATGACGGGCGGCCGGTTGAACAGGCTCCAGAAGGCCATGGCCACATCGACGCTCAGCCGCCGGCGTGTAGCATCGTCGATTTCAGCCATCGTCAGCATCCGGGATGCGACGACCCCGGGCGCACCGAGGGCGAGCTCGGTCACCAGCTCGTTCAGCCCTGGGGGCCGCACACCGAGATCCGCAGCATCGATCTCGAGCAGATCGTCCACATACGCGTTGAAGTACTCGGCGTTCGGACGGTCCCGCTTCGTATCCTTCCGCCAGTGCCGGAGGAAGTCCTTCAGGCCCGGATCCAACAGCAGCGGGATGGCCCACTCCCAGCGGTTGTCCACCTCCCCGGCGGTCGGATTCGGCAGTTCGGAGAGCAACGCGTCCACGCGCCCGCGTACCCAGGATCTCCGATCGATCCCCGGGGGAGCCGTCAGGGGGTGGCACTGATCCGCAAGCGTCAGGCATGGCAGGAGGACTAGAAGTATCCGGTGACTGGAGCGCTTGCCCTCGGCGGTCTGCGCCAACCGCAGCAGGGGCCGCTGCTGCTTCGCCGGGTCGGCGTAATCGACGAGGCGACCTCCCGCCATGCGCCGCTCCACCTCGTAGCTCACCACCGCGCTCACCACGTCGGGCACCACGTTCCATGCCGAGAACAGGAGTGATTTCGTTCGCTCCTCTTGCCCCACAAAAGGGCCCTCCAGGAGCCAATACGGGATCGTGGGCGGCATCCAGAGCAGTCGCCAGAGGCCCCCCTCCAGTACATCGCCGAGAAGCTCGCGCAACTTCGCATTGGCGGGGTCGATACTCTCGAAGCTCTGGATAGCATCTGCATCGAGAAACGCGTCACCATGGTTTCGGAGCACACCAGCAATACGCTCGGGTGACGTCTCGAGCGTCTCCTCGAGCCGTTGATCGAAACGGTACCCGCGCATGAAGTGCGCGAGGTAGGGCGCAGACTTCCAAAATGGCATAGGGTCGCGGTCCCCCACCGCCGTAAACAAGGCGTCCGCAGCCATGTACTGGCGCACGTCGGTCGGCGAAAGGGTGACGTCCACCTTCGGCTCGTCGACCATCGCGTCCTGCGCCTCGCTGGCAGACACCCGCTCGGTTCGGGCCATCACGCCCCTTAGGATGAGCTCGACTTCCTTCCGCGCGGACGCCACGTCATCGGCTCCGCCCGCCGCCGCCCGCTTGAGCGCACCACCGAAGACCATGAGCCTGTGCTGGAGGCGCTCGACGCGCGCCTCATCGCCGCCCATCAAGAACCGTGTGGTCGCCAGGAAATCCTTGTAGTGGTCCTCGTGCTCGATCTCCGCGTCGGTGGTGTACAGCTTATAGGGTGTTGCCGACAGCAGGAGCGTCCGAACCGGATTTCCTTCCGGAGTCTCGGCTTCAAACAGCGCTTGTGCTAGCTCCGCCGCGGGGTTGCGCTCCTCCGGACGTGTCTCCAGCATCTCCTTGAAGCGCTGGAACTCGTCCAGGATGACCAGGTCCGGCTCCAGGCCGTCCACGCACACGCTGGCGAGCAGCCTTCGGAGGTGCCCGATCAGCTGGTTGCGCCGCCACCTCGCATCCTCGGGCCAGGACTCCCGGTGACGATGGAACCACGTGTCCAGCACCTCATGGAGATCCTTCTGCAGATCGGTATCGGCAGAGAATCGCGCATCGAAGCGAGCCCTGATGCCCTCCTCGATGGGGATGCGTCCCTTCTTGAGCAGCGCCCGCCACCAGCCGGTGTTCCCGAGGTTGCCCTGCAGTAGGTTGGCGAGAGCGGTCCAGCGGTCGACGTGTGGCTGAAGCATGTGAAAAAGCACTTCGCGCTCCGGCCATTGGCCGGTTGAGTGGCCCATGTCGAATGAGGTTCGTGGCGTGAAGCTCACGAAGTTGAGCTTGCTGTCGGCCATGGAGGGCTGACCGTCCCTGGGCGCGAGGTCGGTGGCCAACATCGTCAACCGAGTGGCCAACGTGAAGGAACGCTCGCCGGCGCCCGAGATCCTCAGCTTCTGGAGATTCTGGCGGGCGATGCTTGCATTGCTGCAGATGTAAACGATGTCGATACGGTCGACCGAGTCCCACAGGTGGTCGACGGTACGCGCAATGATCCCGCGAGCGACCAGGGTCTTGCCGAGGCCGACCTCATCGGCGACCAGGAACCGATGCGCGCTGTCGGGGGCCTCGAACAAACGATGGAAAGCGTGATCCACGCTCTTCCGCTGAAAACCTTTGAGTGGAGCCAGAACCGCATCGACGTCGGGCCGCTTCATGTGCCCGTCCCGTCCACGGCCTGTTCTACGGCGTTCCAGGTATCCAACAAGCCTTCGGGAATGATGCGGCGCCCTTCGTCGGTCGCGCACAGGTCATCCAGGATCCGCCGGATGGGTTCGAGGCGCTCCGGATCCCGGGACGCGGCTCGCACAAGATCCTCGAGGAGCGTATCACCGCCGAGGCCGAAGCCCCACTGCCCCTCTGCACCTTCACCATCCCCCGTGCCCCAGTCGACCAGCGCCTCCAGGCCCCCGAGAAGCGCGCGCAGAAAGCGCAACAGGTGCTCCGGACTGCCGATCAATCCACGAAGCACATGGTTGATCCGTCCCTCCGGCATCCCCTCGGCCGGGAGCTTCCTGGTGAGCCGCTCAGCATCGACGCCACTCCCAGGCACATGCAACCGGAACGCGGCGAATGCGGTGAGTCGAGCGACAGGCAGTATCCAAGCCACGGGTAGCTCAAGGGTGCGAGCGCTCTCCTCGGGCACGGACACTGGCCAGACCTCGGCGTGGACTCCCTCCGGAAGCGTGACGTCACCCTGGAGGACCCACGACCATCCATCCTCCGACTCGACGCAGACGACACGCAGATCGGCATCCACCAGTTCCTTCCGTGCCAGGTGAAGCGCATGTCTAGCGGCGGCCACACCTTCCGATTCAGAGGCCGGCTCGCAGCGGCGGTAGGGCTCGCAGAGGCCGCGAAAGCCGGACTCGAAGAAGCGGTCAATCCCCTCGCCAGATCGACCGTTCTGCCTGCCCTTGAGGCCGGTCACCTCGGCCATCACCTCCACGTTGGCGCCGTACCACGCCGCGTGCGACAAGTTTGCGGACCCCACCCACCAGGTGACATTCCAGCCGTGCTCAATGGCCAGGAGCTTGGCGTGCAGTCCGGACGGGCTCGACGGCCCCTCGTCCTGCGCTTCGTCGACGACGGCGTCAGCAAGGACCAGCACCTCGCTCCAGCGCTCGAGCGCGTCGGCCGGGAGCTCGTCGAGCTGGTCCTGTCGTGCCACCAAGGTGCGTTCTCCACCGGTGACTCGACTAAGCTGGTCGAGGGCCGTTCGACTGAGGAAGGGGGCCATCGCCAGTAGCCGAGATCCACTCGACAGAGGAGTCCACGCCTTCCTAGACTGGGACAGGCCCAATGAGTGAAACACGATGGGGTCCGAGAACCCGCCTGGACTCGGAAAGCGTGTCCGTTCGATCTCGCCGGCCAATGCTTCCAGTGTCGCCCGCACATCACCCGGCAATTCGAGGGTTGAGAGATCCGGAAGCGCGCGCACCAGTTTCGCGAGATCGCGCGAAGGTCGAGACTTTCGTTTCGCTGCGGGCACCGCCTCAGAGGTCAGCGCGACGTCCCACGAGCGGTCGAAAGTGAGGTTGCGAGACAGGATCGCAACGCGAAGCCGGACATCGTGGCGGTCATCGACAAAGCGAGCGATCCAGACCTTGGGATGAAAGGCTCCACCATTCGGTGCTCGCACTGGATGCACAGACGGCTCCAGCAGTGAGTAGAGCTCACGAGCTGCACGAGGCACTGCCATGCCGCCTTCATCAACGAACACGTGCAGCCGGCTCCCCACCTCTCTGAGGCCCTCGACCAGCAGGAGGGGATCGGCCAACAGCGCGTCGACCCCCTGGTCCGCGTGGGCGAGGACGGCGAGGGGTATGGCGAGCAGCGTCTCGAGGTCGAGGCTGTACGTCGTGAGGATCGCCTGGTCCAGGTGGTACCCGGGAGGTGGACGCAGCAGGTCCATCGCGACCACGCGGACATCCGGTGCGAGCATCAGGCCTCCAGGCCGCGGTGCAGGTCGGCCAGGAGCTGACGCACCCGGAACCAACGGAAGTCGAGCCTTCCCACGCCAGATTGCCCCTTCCAATCCAGCAGTCGGCCTTCATTGCTGAATCGCGAGCGGCCCGTCTTTAGGGCCATCTCTCGATTTCGCACCAGCTCGCGGACCTGCTGGTCATCCGCAATCGCGACCGCCCCCACGTCGGTGACGCGTCGGTTCCAGCCCTCGACGAAACGCCGCTGTGGGCCAATCGGCCGGCCTCCCCGGCCAGCCGCGAACGACCACAGGTCCATCGGGTTGAATGGCGCCTCGGCGTCCTCCGCCGCGGCCCACTCGGCCAGCAGGCCGCGGTAGGACTCGATCTGCTCCGTGTCTTCGTCCTGCCCCTGTCTGCGATGACGCTCCTCGGCGAGCAGCAGGTTGTAGATGAGCGGAGCCCCCTCCAAATGCAGCGAGAAGCGTCGCGCGAGCTCAACCGTGGTGCGGATCGAGTCTGGCGCTCTCTCGACGGCCGGCTCGTCCCAGAACGGCCCGGTGGGCTCCTCCCCCTCGGCGGCTAGCCAGGCGAGCAGGCTCCCAGGGCACCGGGCTGTGATCTGATCGCGAAGGAAGGACGCCTCGTCCCGCGAAAGCTCAAACGTGGCTGCTTCGGCGAGGTCGTGCGGCGGCTCCGGCAACTGAGGATTCCAGGTCGGCCTCTTCGTCCAGGTCACCCCAGGGTCGTCGGCGCGTGGAAGATCAGTCTGCCCGCGGACTAGGCTATCGAAGCGCGCATGGTACCAAGTCTGGCTCTTGGCTGGGACGAACAGCCCCCACCGCACCAAGGCGCCCCAGTAGACCGCGCTTGGCAGACGCTGCAGCGTCCCGCCGGCGCGAGCGCCGATGACTCCTTCGCTGTCCACGGCCCTGGAGAGCGGGCCGATCAGAGCCAGCTCGGCCCGACGCGCGCGGTCTTGGACCTCGGCGGCCTTGGCCCGGTCGCGCTCGAGCTTCTGATAGATCCAGGGCACGAACAGGATGTAGCGCAGTCGGGTCTGAATCGACGAGGTGCCGGGGAACAGGGCGTCAGAGAGTGCGTCTCGAAGGGTGCCTAGGCCGAGCTCATCGACCGTGCCTTGCTCCGTGAGAAGGTCCAGGACCCGCCTCATTCGGTTGCGGTCGTCCGCGGTGAAATCGAGCCAGGTGAGGGTGGGGTCCATGTATCGCGTGCACTTCGGAGAAGGTTACCTGAGCAGTCCGCACATAACTATGCATTCGCGGAGCCCTGCTCGCACGGGCCAAGACTAGCGACACATGGGCACCTCAAGCGAGCGGCGGGTTGCTCGCATTCTTGGGACAAGATGTCTCGGCATTGAGGTTGAAGGCTCGGTCAACTGAACTTCTGGAGATAACCGAGCAGTCTAAAGGGGAGGTAACGGCGTGGGCAGTGTGCAGCGGAAGCGCAAGTCGGGAGACGCTATCAGGTGGCAATCTACCCCGCAGCCTTGGCGACGTGGATAGGGAGCAGATCCGCTTGGATCAACTTCACAGCATCGTTCCGCCCATGTACTACGGTGGGGCGATAATCACCGACCTTGAAGGAGCCCGTGAAGTCGCGAAGGCGATCCAAAGACCCGAAGGATGACCGACCCTCGCCGTCCGAGCCGAGACGTCTCCAATGAACCTCGTACTCGCGAAGGATCGCTCGGAGATATTGCTCGATTCCCTGGACAATCGTCAGAATCTGGTCTCCCTCGGTGAAGGCATCTGGAAAGACCTTTAGTTCGAGGTAGAGATCTTCAAAGTC
The DNA here is from genome assembly GCA_022571515.1 of Gemmatimonadota bacterium. GTDB lineage: Bacteria > Gemmatimonadota > Gemmatimonadetes > Longimicrobiales > Gaopeijiaceae > JACZXQ01. The sequence goes on along the minus strand of JACZXQ010000036.1, from coordinate 577 downwards.
GAGCTGAGCTTCATTGAGCAAGCCCATCTGTTCGCGGTAGCCCGTGATCTGCGACTCATCAAGGACCCTCAGAGGGTCCCGCCTCATTGTGGTGAGGCCAATACGCGCAGTGCTCGGCGGACGGTCTTTGTGAGCCGGTAGGCCCCCTGGAGCTTCAGGAGGAAATCAGATCGGAAGGCGTGGAGGGCCCGAGCAGCGGCCCGTTGCTGCTCGAAGCGTTTGTACATCAAGGAGATGAAGCCGCCTACAATACCAAGGAGAGCGAGGGTGGAAACGGTCTTCCAGAGTTCAAGCGTGGCACGCGCCTGGTCATCAACAGGCATTCGCCTGTATAGCGCCCAAAGAGTGACACCTGCGCCGATAAGTACGCCCACGAGAGATGCGGTGGGCCAGCCCACGCGCCGCAGCAGTTTCTGAAGCTGGTCGATGGCAACCTCCTACCACTGTCTAACGGGCTAATGGGCTCCCGACGCGGAGGTGAGCATCTCAGTGCTCGCCGCAGTGTCCCGAAGGACCGGGCCCGGTGGTCTTCACGATAGTGCCACATCAGGCCGGCGCGATAGCGCTTTCTGAGGGC